>CAYGNP010000009.1:0-88889 GCA_964351365.1 uncultured Micavibrio sp. | reverse complement strand
TAGAGCGCGTAATCGCCTGACGAATCCACCATGTTGCATAGGTCGAGAATTTATACCCGCGGCGATATTCAAATTTATCAACCGCCTTCATCAGGCCGATATTTCCCTCCTGAATCAAATCCAGGAACTGCAAGCCGCGGTTTGTATATTTCTTTGCAATCGAAATCACAAGGCGCAAATTTGCCTCGACCATTTCCTTCTTCGCTCGCCCGGCCTCTTTTTCGCCTTTTTGAACCTTGCCGACAATGCGCCGCCATTCAGAAATCGGCAACATTGATTCTTCGGAAATCATGGCAATCTGATCGCGCATCTTTTGCACCTGCTCACCATGATTCTCAACAAAAGCCTTCCAGCCTTTGCCTTTTAGTTTTTTAACATTATCAAGCCAGGACGGATCAAGTTCCGAGCCATAATATTCCTTAAGAAAATCCTCACGCTTCACCTTGGACTCAACCGCAAGGCGCATAATTTTACCCTCAATTGCCACAAGCTCACGGTTAATGCTGTAAAGACGGTCAATCAACTGCTCAATCCGCGCATTATTAAAATGCACTTCATTCATGTGTGAGACCATCTCGGCGCAGAATTGCTCATATTTTTTATTGGTCGCCGCCGCAGGCTCGTCACCTTTTTGCAGCGCGGCAAGGCGCTCCTTCTGAACCTTCTGCATCTTCTTATAGGTTTTTTCAATATTACCAAAAACCTCAAAAACCTTGGGCGCAAGCTCCTCCTCCATCACAGAAAGAGAAACATTACCCTCATCTTCTTCATCAGGATCGCCTGCATCCTCTCCGGTCTCTTCTTCCGGATCTTTAACCTGTTTTTCCGCAGCTTTAGCTGACTTTTTGGAGGAGCTCTCACTTGCCGGAACAACCGCCGGGCCAAGTGCCGTCACATCAACCTCGGGCCCCTTATAGGTTGTATCCAGATCAATCACCTCACGCAGAAGGATATCACCCTCCTGCAGCGCCTTATACCACGCAATAAGAGATTCAATCGCCAGCGGACTTTCACACATCCCGCCGATCATCATCTCACGCCCGGCTTCTATCCGCTTCGCAATTGCAATTTCACCCTCACGAGAGAGCAACTCAACCGCGCCCATTTCACGCAAATACATGCGCACAGGGTCATCGGTGCGGCCTGTATCATCATCAGCGATATTACCACCTGATTCGTAATCACCATCTTCGCTGGAGTCTTTTTCCGTTTCATCATCATCCGAATCATCAGACTTCGATTCGCTATGCGCATCCTCATCACTCTCAACCATCTGCACGCCCATATCAGACAATGTCGCCATGGCATCTTCTATCTGTTCGGACGAAAAATTCTTGGCCGGCAGCGCCTTGTTAAACGCATCATACGTGACGAACCCCTTGGCTTTGCCTTCAGCCAAAAGTTTTTTAATCACCGCAGCCATAGACCTCTTCGAGACAGCTGCCTGATTCTCGTCATTTTGTTTTTCACTCACAATAGCTTTTCCAACCATAATTTACGGCACCTAACCACATCATAAAAATAAAGATTAATCATATATCAAATGAATTTCAAAGCCTTATCACGTAACATATTTGCTTTGCCCTCATAAAACATCTCCTGATGTTTTCAACGACAACAAGGCCCTTAGCTTTTCCTCATCATCCTCGTTCGAGGCATTTTTCCAACCATTTTGTATTTCGTGTCTCAATGCTGCGATATGCCCATCATTCCAATAGTGTAGCCACTTGCTCAGTACATCTTCTTCATTCGCACGCGGAGAACAAAAAGTTGCGTGAACATATACAGATTCGTGACATATGTCATCTATTTCTTTCAAAAAACCTTGCCCAGCCAGCCATTCTCTGAAATTTTCTCGCTCCGGTGCGTCATTTTCTGACAAATATGCAATCATATTTTCGCGCAACTGCGCATGCCGCGCATTATCAATCGGAATAGAAGACAAAATCTCTTCAACCCCCTCATAAATATGCGGGTGGTTCAATACCCCCGCCAACAGAACCTTGGGAAACAATCCGCGCGCATGCGTCCGCGGCGCCGCAGGACGAACAGGCACCGCCCTGACCGGCGCGCTGCCACGACCATAAGCCTTCCGCGGAAAAAAAGTCTCTGAGATTTTACCGTTCAGTTGCGACTTATAATGCATCTGCACATCCCTATGCGCAATCTGCCCGATCTCACGCTCCATCTGTGCCCGCACACCCGCCTTACTTTCCGGAGTTTTAAACACTTGCCCCTGCGTATAAGCGCTCCAAAGAAAATCAAATAATGGCATCGCCCGCGCCAAAATATTCGCAAACCCCTTCGCCCCCATTGATTTAATCAAACTATCCGGATCTTCCCCATCAGGCAAAAAAGCAAAATTCACGCTACGCCCCGGCTCCAGCAAAGGTAATATACGCTCACACACGCGCCGCGCCGCCTTACGCCCGGCATTATCGCCATCAAAACACAGCACGGGAACCTTCGTAAAATCAGGGATCATGCCCCACAGTGCGGCAATTTGCTCCTCCGTCACGGCTGTCCCCATAGGCGCCAGAGCGCCGTTAAACCCGGCCTGCGCGCACGCAATAACATCCAGATACCCCTCAACCAGAATAAGGGGCTGCCCTTCCGCCGCCGCCCGGCGAGCCGTCGGCTCCCCATATAGCATGCGCCCCTTATGGAATAATGGCGTCTCGCTCGAGTTAATATATTTCGGCGGCGTAAAATCCCCCCTGCTCGGCGGCCTTAGATGATCCGGCAATACCCGCCCGCCAAACGCAACAATCCGCCCCCGCCGGTCAGGTACAGGAAACATGACACGGTCCCGAAAAAACCCATAAGGCTCACCCCCGCGGGTCGATGGACGCAAAACTCCCGCCTTGATCATATCCGCATCCCTATAGCCCTTCGCCGATAAATGTAGGCGCAACACTTGCCCGTCCTCTGGTGCAAATCCGATTCGAAACTGTGCAATCGTCTCATCACTAAGCCCGCGATCAAACAAATATTGCAGGGCACTCTGATTTTGGGGCAATCTCAAAAAACGCTCAAAAAAGATCGTCGCATCCTCCAAAAGACCATAAAGATCCTTCTCTTCGCGCGCCTGTTTTGCCTGCTGCGGACTGGATTTCGGAACCTGCAACCCCGCCTCAGACGCCAAAATCTCAATCGCATCCATGAACCCCAAATTATCATGCTCCATGACAAACTTAATCACATCCCCATGCGCCCCACAGCCAAAGCAATGATAAAACTGCTTATCATCATTAATTGTAAAAGATGGCGTTTTCTCATGATGAAACGGGCAGCACGCCTTGCTCTCTCTACCCGCACGGGTCACTTTTATTCGCCGCCCGATAATCTCGGAGAGCGTCAGGCGCGCGCGTATCTCATCTAAAAATCGAGGATTGATTGACATATCCTTATGTACCAAAACAAAGCATCACATGCCATTCAAAAAAATAGCTTCAAAATTTGCATGATCTCTCCCACATATGTATAGTTCTTGTAATAATAAATAAAGACTTATACCTTTTTTAGGTATGTCGCTCGGTTGAAGGATAGAGAAATGCCCAAAATTTTTTTGAAAAACCAAAAAATTAATGTCATCGAATATGGCGAAAACTGTGATTCGTTCCCACTATGGAAAGAAATCAAGGAAAAGATGATCCTCTTGGTTAAACGCTAAGACAGCTTCGCCCGCGCAACTGCCCCGGCCTTACCCATATCAACCTGCCCGGCATAATCAGTCTTAAGAACCGCCATCACCTTGCCCATATCCTTAATACAACCGGCCTCTAGTTTGGTAATCAAACCATCGATAATCTCGCTAACCTCTTCATCAGAGAGCTGCTTGGGCATAAACCCGCGGATGATATCGATCTCTGCTTCCTCACGCTCAGCAAGATCGCACCGACCTGCATCACTGTAAGTTTTAGAGGATTCCTGGCGCTGCTTAATCATGGACTGCAGCATCTGCATGATACCGGCATCATCAACGCCGTCAACATTTCCATTTTCACGCGCAGTGATATCACGATCCTTCAGCGCAGCAAGAATTAAACGCAGCGTAGACACCGCAATTTCATCCCTGGCTTTCATGGCATCCTTAAGCGCCGATGTAAATTCTACCCTCTTATCCATTTTTTTCCTTTTCTTTTCTCTCAAAGCATATTATTAACTCTGGTTCTAGCAGGTATAACAAACTCATTTGCTGGAGCGCGCAAGACGAATGTCTGAAATTTCTAATACAAATCCCCCCCCAAATGCAACCGCTGTTATTGTTTTATCGGATGGAACCTTGTTTTGGGGCCGCGGAATAGGCGCTGAAAACACCGTCGTTGGCGAGATATGCTTCAATACATCCATTACCGGCTACCAGGAGATTTTAACCGATCCAAGCTACGCAGGTCAAATTATCAACTTCACTTTCCCGCATATCGGCAATGTCGGCACGAATGACGAAGACATCGAAACCATTAACCCTGCCGCGCGCGGACTGATTATTCGTGAAGATATCACCGAGCCCTCAAACTGGCGCGCGATCAAAAATTTCAACGAATGGCTAAAAACCTACAACCTTGTCGGCATTAGCGGCATCGACACGCGCAGCCTGACCAAGCGCATCCGGGATTCCGGCGCGCCAAATGGTGTCATCGCACACAACAAAAAGGGTAAATTCAACCTGGACGCCCTTTTGAAAAAGGCAAAAGAGTGGGAAGGCCTCGAGGGCTCTGACCTTGCCAAGGACGTCTCCTGCACCCAAACCTACAACTGGGACGAATCGCTCTGGTCAATCAAAGATGGCTACGGCAAACAGGAAAACCCGAAATATACAGTCGTCGCCGTTGATTATGGTGCAAAACGCAATATTCTGCGCTGCCTCGCCTCTGCCGGATGCAAGGTCATCGTCGTACCGGCAAACTCCACAGCCAGCGACATTCTCACTCACAAGCCCGACGGCGTATTCCTCTCCAACGGCCCCGGAGACCCCACAGCAACCGGAAAATATGCGGTGCCCATGATTAAAGAATTACTCGCCAAAAACATTCCAATCTTTGGAATATGTCTTGGCCACCAGCTCCTTGCTCTGGCTCTGGGCTGCAAAACCCGCAAGATGCATCTGGGTCATCGCGGCGCAAACCAGCCCGTCAAAGACCTGAAAACCGGGAAAGTTGAAATCACCTCACAAAATCACGGCTTCGAAGTCATCGGCGAAGACCTGCCAAAAGGCATCGTGCAATCGCATATCAGCCTCTTCGACGGCTCAAACGAGGGTATAACTCTCACAGGAAAACCTGTATTCTCGGTCCAATATCACCCCGAAGCCTCTCCCGGCCCTCAGGACAGCCATTATTTGTTTGATCGCTTTGTAGACAATATCAAAAAAGCGAAAGCAGCATGACCCAGGACCTCATACAAGGCGCGAATGAATTCAAGCGCTACCAATATGAAGAGCAAAATGATCTGATGGCCAGACTGACACAAGACGGCCAAAACCCCAAATACTTCATAATCAGCTGCATCGACTCGCGCGCAAACCCAAGCATTATCTTCCGCGCGCGCCCCGGGCTTTTCTTCGCGCACAAGGCCATGGGTGCTATTGTACGTCCATATAAGCAAGGCACAGCGTTGGCCGCCGCCCTGCAATTTTCATTAAATTATAATCAGGTCGATACCATCATCGTTCTGGGTCACACACAATGTGGCGCTATCAAAGCCTTAGCAGAAAATCTTGATGACCCCGAAATTTCAAGTTTCATTAGTGTGGCCAAAGACGCCCTGAACATTGCAAAATGCCACTGTAAGGATCATGAGGCAATACTTGCTCGGACGGAGCAGGAAACCGTTCTTCAAAGTATAAAAAACCTGAAACACTACCCATCTGTAGAAAACGCCATCAAAGAGAACAGAGTAACCATAAAACCGTGGCTCTTTGACATCAAAACCGGCGATCTTCTAGAATACAGCGAAACCAAAGAGAAATTTATAACCATAAACGAACCTCAGACCACAGAAGACAGTAGACAAAATGCCTAAAAGAGAAGATATAAAATCCATCTGCATCATCGGCGCCGGCCCGATCATTATTGGACAGGCCTGCGAATTTGATTACTCCGGCACACAGGCCTGCAAGGCCCTGCGGGAAGAAGGATATAAAATTATCCTCATAAACTCCAACCCCGCCACCATCATGACAGACCCTGACACTGCTGACGTGGTGTATGTGGAGCCAATAACGCCTGGTATCGTTGCAAAAATCCTTGAAAAGGAACGCCCCGATGCCCTGCTTCCCACCATGGGCGGCCAGACAGCGCTCAATACCGCCCTTGCTTTGGATGAGAACGGCACACTCAAACGCCTCGGCATTGAGCTAATCGGCGCGCGAGCAGACGTCATCGACAAGGCCGAAGACCGCGAAAAATTTAAAGTCTGCATGAACGAGCTCGGCCTTGAGTCCGCGCGCTCTAAAACTGTTCACAATATGGAAGAAGCACGCCTTGCCCTTGAAGAAATTGGCCTGCCCGCCATCATGCGCCCCTCCTTTACAATGGGCGGCACAGGCGGAGGCATTGCCTATAACCGCGATGATTTCGAGCGCATTGTGCGCGACGGCCTTGATGCTTCCCCCACAACCGAAGTTCTTGTCGAAGAATCCCTCCTCGGCTGGAAAGAATTCGAAATGGAGGTCGTGCGCGACAAAAACGACAATTGCATTATCGTGTGTTCCATTGAAAATGTTGACCCCATGGGCGTGCACACTGGCGATTCTATAACCGTCGCGCCCGCCCTCACTTTGACAGATAAAGAATACCAGATCATGCGCAACGCCTCCATCAAGGTTCTGCGCGGCATCGGCGTGGAAACTGGCGGCTCGAACGTACAATTTGCCGTTAACCCCAAAGACGGGCGCATGATTGTCATCGAAATGAACCCCCGCGTTTCGCGCTCTTCCGCTCTTGCCTCTAAAGCCACAGGTTTCCCGATCGCTAAGGTCGCAGCAAAACTTGCGGTGGGATACACGCTGGATGAACTCGGCAATGACATCACCGGCGGTAAAACCCCGGCAAGCTTCGAACCGACGATTGATTACATCGTCACCAAAGTCCCGCGCTTTGCCTTCGAAAAATTCAAGGGCGCAAGCCCAAACCTGACCACAGCCATGAAATCGGTTGGCGAAGCCATGTCCATCGGCAGATGTTTCGAGGAATCCCTTCAAAAAGCGATGCGCAGCCTTGAAAAAGGTTTAAATGGCCTCACACCCATCCACATTGGCGGCGCAGATGATGAAAATCCGGACGCCGTGCGTGATGCCCTGCTCGCAGCCATAGCAAAACCAACCCCGCAGCGCATCCTCTACATCGCACAGGGCTTCCGCCACGGCATGAGCGTTCAGGAAATCCAGACCATATCAAAATACGACCCGTGGTTCCTGGAGCGCATAGAAAATATCGTCCGCGCCGAGAAGAAAATTCTTGAGAACGGCTTACCCGTTGATGCACAGGGCTGGATGAATATCAAACGCCTCGGCTTTTCAGACGCACAGCTCGCCGATCTCGTAAAAGTCTCCGAAGAAAGCGTCCGCAAAGCCCGCATCACACACAACATCCACCCGGTATATAAACGCGTCGATTCCTGCGCCGCCGAAATTTCATCCGAAACCCCCTACATGTATTCAACATACGAGGGCAACGGCATCACCCCTGCCGAGGATGAATGCAACCCTACCGACCGTGAAAAAATTATAATCCTTGGCGGCGGCCCAAACCGCATCGGTCAGGGCATAGAATTTGATTATTGCTGTGTCCATGCCGCCTATGCGCTCAAAGACGCAGGCTACGAGACCATCATGGTCAACTGCAATCCTGAAACCGTCTCCACCGATTATGACACCTCTGACCGCCTGTATTTTGAACCCCTGACAGAGGAAGATGTCATTGAACTCATCAAGGCCGAGCAGGCAAATGGAAACGTCAAAGGCGTGATCGTACAGCTCGGCGGCCAAACACCGCTGAAACTCGCAGGCGCGCTTCTCAAAAACAACATCCCGATCCTCGGTACAGACCCTGACGCCATTGATCTTGCCGAAGACCGTGAACGCTTCCAGCAGCTCATCACCAAGCTTGGCCTGAAACAGCCACCAAACGGGCTCGCGCGTACAAAAAAAGAAGCTCTGGACATGGCGGAAGATATCGGCTTCCCGCTCGTTATTCGCCCGTCTTACGTACTCGGCGGACAAGGTATGGAAATTGTCCACAGCCTTGCAGAGCTGGAGCGCTATATCAACACCGCCGTAAAAGTTTCCGGCGATAGCCCGGTATTGCTTGACCGCTACCTCAAAAGCGCAATAGAGCTCGACGTTGACGCATTATGCGACGGAACCGACGTGTACGTCTCGGGCATCATGGAACACATCGAAGAAGCGGGAATCCATTCCGGCGACAGCGCGTGCGTTCTGCCCCCGCATTCATTATCACAAGCAACAATAAAAGAAATCAACGCACAAACCATCAAGCTGGCCAAGGCCTTGAACGTTAAAGGCTTAATGAACGTACAGTTCGCCGTACGCAAAAACGAGGAGACCAAAGCGCAGGAAATCTTCATCATCGAAGTTAATCCCCGCGCAAGCCGTACCGTGCCCTTCGTCGCCAAAGCAACGGGCGTGCCTGTTGCAAAAATAGCCGCGCGCATTATGGCCGGTGAAAAACTTGCCTCCTTCTCAAGCCAGCTGGTCGGCATGAACAAAAACCATTACGCCGTCAAAGCGCCCGTATTCCCGTTTAACCGCTTCCCCGGCGTTGACCCGCTCCTTGGCCCGGAAATGAAATCAACCGGCGAAGTCATTGGCCTGGACAAAGACCTTGCGCACGCCATCGCAAAATCGCAGCTCGGCGCAGGCATAAACCTGCCCACCAAAGGCACCGTCTTTATATCTGTCAAAAACGAAGACAAAAAAGCGCTCCTGCCCATCGCAAAAGAACTTGCCGAAATCGGCTTTAAGATTATTGCCACCGGTGGCACACACCAATTTTTAGAAAAAAACAACATCCCCGCCACCCGCGTGAACAAAGTCATGGAAGGCCAGCCCCACATCATCGACAGCATCATCAACGGTGAGGTGAATCTGGTCATAAACACCACCACCAAGAGCGCGCAGGCCGTCTCCGACTCGTCTTCCATCCGGCGCATGGCCTTGATGAACAAGATCCCCTACTACACACTCATCACCGCCGCAACAGCAGCCGTGCAGGCCATCCACGCCCTAAAGGACCGTGATCTGGACGTTCATTCCCTCCAAAGCTATTTCCCGAAGAAAGACAAAAGTAAGGCCGCTTGACGCACGCCATAGTTTTGCACTAAACTAAACAATTGTCCGCCTCATGGCGGGCTTTTATTTTGATAAACCAGGAATGATAAAATGGATCAAATTCCAGTTACAAAAAACGGATACGAAAAACTCAGCGCCGAGCTCAAACACCTCAAAACGGTTGCACGCCAGGAAGTCATCGAAGCCATCGCCGCTGCGCGTGAACATGGCGACCTTAAGGAAAACGCCGAATATCACGCCGCACGTGAACAACAAAGCTTCATAGAAGGCCGCATCAAGGAACTTGACGCCGTAACAGGCCGCGCCCAAATCATCGATCCCGCCACTTTGTCCGGAAAAACCGTAAAATTTGGCGCAACCGTCACCCTTGTCGATGAAGAAACCGACGACGAAGAAACCTACCAGATTGTGGGTGATTATGAATCCGACATGACGTCAGGAAAACTCTCGATCAGCGCCCCCGTCGCACGCGCGCTCATAGGGAAATCAGAAGGCGACAGCGTTTCGGTCAAAACACCAAAAGGCAAAAGCGATTACGAAATCCTGAAAGTGGAGTTTAAATAAACGATTGCAACCGTGATAAATCTGAGGACAATACTTCAGATGTATTCTCGGCAATCTGCGCAGAAGCAAGCCCTGCTATGCGCTCAACTTCCGCCAGACTAACCGCCTCAGCAGACAAAGAAACACGATCACCCGAATCAGGTGCATCGGCCTCTCTAATATCTTTATCTTTTTGTGAGGGGCGCCCCGATTGTGTAATATTCGGAACAGGCCCTGTTGAATTTATGGAATCAACCATAACAAATGTCCTAACGCAATAAACTAACCACTTCCATAATACACTTTTTTTACCAAAATGACAGCCCTTTTGTTTTCCAGAAAAGCCTGAGCACCTTAAATGGCGGCTCCAGCCGCATTTGCGGGCTCATCACATCATAATCGAGGCCGCGAATTTGTGAAAAATACATCTCGCTCATCGCCTCACACCCCTTCAGAAACAAATTGCGCGGCCGGCAAGGATCAAGACGCCCCGCCACAACATCACGAATAACCTGCCTAAGCCCCTCATCCTCATGTATTTTTTCTAAATCAAGTGAATAAAGATCAACAAGATCCTCTGGCAAATAATAACGCCTTTGCTTTGCATACACTTGTGTGGAGCGCAAAATCCCCGCCAACGCATAATTCACCGCCACGGGCTGGATCACCTCCTGCGCCGGATCATGCCCCATAACCTGAACCACAAGCTGGAAGAGCGGCGTTGTCGTGAAATCAGCATAATTCAGTAATCCGCCAATATTGCCCGGCAGAACATCCTCCAGATCAAACTCACGGGCATAGAGCAATGCATCAAAGGCTTCGCGCGGTAAATCATGACGCCGGATCACCTCCGAGAGCGGCTTAAGCACCTCATGCTCCTTCACGGCCCCGCCAGCATAAATCTCGCCCACAGACTCACGCCACCATTGTAGCCGGATAAGCCCCAAGGTGCTCTCGCTCACCACCTCGCGGGTTTTGGCAATCTCATGATTAAACGCCAGCACCGGCCACACATCCGCCCGTACATCCGCAGGCAACAGCATCGAGATCAAATACCGGTCATAATCATGCGCCCGAACCTGGCCTTCGCAATAGGACACAACACTATTCATAAAAAAATGCTTTCATACAGGGAACAAACTTACTAGGTTAGACGTTGTCAATTTTTGCACAAACAGGAGACACCATAATGACTTTCGAACTTCCCGATCTGCCCTACGCCCATGACGCACTAGGCCCATACATGTCTGCCGAAACAATGGAATATCACCATGACAAGCACCATAATGCCTATGTAACGAATGGCAATAAAATTCTCGAAGGTCTTCCAAATATGGGCGAAACCCTTGAAGAAGTTGTCATCAACGCCCACAAAAAAGGCGAACAGGGTCTCTTCAATAACGCCGCCCAGCATTGGAACCATAAGCATTTCTGGCACTGGATGAAACCCAATGGCGGCGGCAAACGCCCCGGAAATCTTGACAAAGCGATCACAGACAGTTTTGGCTCCTACGATTCCTTTCGCGAAAAATTCTTGAGCGCAGGCGCTTCGCAATTCGGCTCTGGCTGGTGCTGGCTTGTGCTCGGCAAAGACGGCAAGCTGGAGGCCACCAAAACCCCAAATGGCGAAAATCCGCTTATACACGGCCAAACCGCGATATTGGGATGCGACGTATGGGAACACAGCTATTACATTGATTACCGCAACGCCCGCCCGAAATATCTCGAGGCCTTTGTTGATAATCTTGTAAATTGGGAATACGTCGCCGAATTATTCGAGCAAGGCCCTCTCAAAATCGCCGCTTAGTATATAATATAACCGTCATGCCCGCCTTGTGCGGGCATCCGGCTTATTTGCCAAGGCCAAAACCACCACCAGCAGAAGGAGCTCTTGAAGCCTCTTCTTCTTTAAGCAACTCCAGCGCACGATCAATAACAGGGTTCCCCATTCTGCGATAAAGCTCGCGCCCTTCAGGGCTCATACCACGCAATTGATCTGCATATCCCCTCGCCGCAAGCTCCAAAACCTCATCTTGTCCCATTGGATTCTCAGCAAGCTCCTGCAATTGTCGTCCTGCCTCTGCCCGCGCCGCCACCGCAGCATTAAACGCGTCCGTTGTGCTCGCGCGCACACCGGCAATAAGATCATCAACAATCCCGGCTGCAATGCCCTCAAGACGCGGCTTCAACCGGTCAAAAATGTCTACGGCACCAACTGATAAATCCTGTCCCAAAAGATCTTGAGTATAACCCTCTCTCATTCTCTGAATAAACGCATCCCTGTCTTTGGGTTTAACATCACCCGCCTCTAAACGCCTTTCAAACTCTGCGGCCAGATCAATCCCTCTGAGCCTCTCCAAAAGCGCAGCGCGCTCCTCTTCACCCATGATCCCAGCCATCTTCGCTGCAACTTGCGCACGCATATCAAACGCAATCGCATCAATCTCCGCAAGAGCCCTATCCAAAGCAGCAGGATCAACCGGATCAAAACGTATTTCCCCTGCAGGTAGCATAACAACCGGGGCAGGATCAACCGGAGGTGAATCCTCCCTTACCACCTCAACCGGACCTGCCGCCGCACGTCCCCCAATCCTCCGCTCAAGCTCTTCACCAGCGGCACGAATATTCACACCATCAAAGCCGGGCTGCGGCTTATGTCCGGAATCAACGGAATAATAATCACTCACAATCCGCCCGGCCTCCTCAGGCGTTAAAACCTGCCCCTGCTGCTCATAGTTTAATCCCTGCTCATAAGATATGCCCGCCGCTTCCGCCGCCCGCGCGTTAACGTAAGTGAGCGTCGGCTCCGCCAGTCCGCTACGCGCTTGCTCCAACTGACCAAGGCTCAACATACGCCCCTCGAGCAAAACAAGCTCCGCCGACGCCTTAAGCGCGCTATCCGCAGTTCGATCAAGCGCAAATTCATCCTCAACGCGAACCCCTTTAGGTAAGCGTTGCGCCAGATCCGCCTCAGAAATCTTGCCATCTGCAATTAAATTTTTTGGAAAAACCGCATTATTAAAAGGCCTCGGCCCCACTCTCCCACCATCCAGCCAAACGGCATTACCATCAAACGCTGCAGCTTCAGCAACAATCTTGCCATCTGCAACATTGTAAAACACGCGCTCATATTCTTCCTCAGGCCATTTCTGCCCTGTCGTGTCGTCAATATAGACCTTCCGACCAGTCGGCACGACCTCATTAGGCCGATCCGCCGGAGGCCGCAATTCATAAAGACGCCCTAACTGCTCCTGATTCAACAATATAATCTGATCAAACGCCCCACCGACGGCTTCTCGCTTTAACCACGCGCCAAAGAACTCATTACCAACACGTACAGTTGCAGGCGCACCGCTCTCATCCATCAAAGGATGATACAAATAATCATTCGGCCAATTTTCAGTGATTTTCTGCCCATTAATCAGGCTTCCAACATCCGCCATTTATCAATCCCAATAATTCTTATTTTTACGTTGATTAATAATAGCCATAAGACAGGAAAAAGGCAAATATTAGCGGTAAGGCAACAACGCGCACACCACGCGCCGCCCCTCAGCCATCAGGACATTATAAGTACGGCATGCCGCCCCCGTATCCATGCTATCCACGCTCAGCCCACAATCCTTAAGCGCCGCACGCAATTCCCGCGGCAAAATAGCCATATTTTTCCCGCAGCCAAACAACACCACATCAATATTGCCCTTATCCGCAATCATCGTCGAAAAATCATCAAGCTTAAGATTTGAAATATCAGCAATCTCAACATCCCAGAGAGATGTCCCATCAGGGCGGACAATCACCGCACCATCATAAATCTGTCCGCTGATTTTAAAACTGCCACCCGCATAAGCCTGAATAATTTGCTGACCTTTACGAATAAGGGGCGTAACATCCATATTAGATTACTTCCGGATCACCGGGCGCATCATCATGAACAACGGCCCCCCTCTTGATGTTCATAAGCAAAAGCAATGGCGCTGCAACGAAAATAGACGAGTACGTTCCGATGCCTATCCCCAAAATCAGGGCATCAACAAACCCGCGAATAACCTCTCCGCCGAAAATATATAACGCAAACAGCGCCAAAAGCGTCGTGAACGACGTCATCGTCGTGCGCGATAGCGTGCCATTAATCGAGAGATTAAGCACCTCCGCCAAAGGCTTCTTCTTAAATTTACGCAAATTTTCCCGAATGCGGTCAAACACCACGACAGTATCGTTAATCGAATATCCGCCAATCATCAAAATCGCGGCCACCGTCGAAAGATTAAACTCCATCTGCGTCAAGGCAAAAAACCCGATCGTAATGATCGTATCATGCGCAAGCGCAAGTATAGCCGCCAGACCAAACTGCCATTCAAACCGGAACCAGATATAAATCATCATCCCCAGCAACGAGAATACGACCGCATACAAACCTTTAAGCTTCAGTTCACTGCCAACTTGCGGGCCAACAAATTCTATCCGCCGGTAATCAACCGCCTGCCCCTCAAACGCCGCATCCAGAACCTTGCGCACCTTTTCAACCGCAACCTTGTTCGGCTCTTCATCTGCTTCCGTCCAGCCTTGCGGCTTGGGCTGCTCACTAAAGCGGATCAACAAATCATCCGGCTTTCCAAATTCCTGAATAGAAACGGCGCCTATCCCAAGGCCATTCAGAGAAACACGTAAATCCTGAAGCTTAGGTTCGCTGGGCGTACGGATCTCAATCGCCGTCCCGCCTGTAAAATCAATCCCCAAATTCAGGCCATTTTGCACCGTCAACCCGATAGAGCCCAAGACCAGCACAGCCGAAAATATATAGGCAATAAAACGTGCGCCAACAAAATTAATGTTGCTGTCTTTAGGAAAAAAACGTACACCGCGAAACATAATCTTTATCCTTAAATTGATATCGTCTTGGGTTTATTCTTCTGAAGCCATAAGACAACCATCAAACGCGTCACCATAATCGCCGAGAAGAACGACGTCATAATCCCAATGCCCAATGTTACCGCAAACCCTTTAATCGGCCCCGTCCCAAATGAAAACAAAATCGCCGCAGCAATTAGCGTCGTCAAATTTGAATCAATAATCGTCGACATCGCACGGCTGTAACCCGCATCAACCGAAGAGATCGCCGAGCGCCCGCTGGCAATCTCCTCACGGATACGCTCAAAAATAAGAACATTGGCATCAACCGCCATCCCCATGGTCAAAACAATCCCTGCAATCCCCGGCAAGGTAAGTGTCGCCTGAAGACTGGACAGCAGCGCCATAATCAGCGCAACATTCACAACCAACGCCAAATTGGCCAAAATGCCAAAAAATCCATAAGACAGAACCATAAAGAACAGGACAAAAACCATGCCCAATATACTCGCAATCTTACCCGCAGCAACCGAGTCCGCTCCAAGAGAGGGCCCAACGCTTCGCTCTTCAACAACATGCATATCCGCCGGCAAAGCCCCCGCCCGCAACAAAAGCGCAAGATCATTGGCGGCTTGAACTGTAAAGCCGCCCGATATCTGCCCGCTTCCCCCGCAGATAGGCTCATTGATGCGCGGCGCGCTGATAATCTTGCCATCGAGAACAATCGCAAAAGGCTGGCCTGTATATTGCCGCGTAACAGTACAAAATTTGCGCGCACCAACTGCATCAAGCTTGAAACTCACCACCGGCTGCCCGTTCTGGTCAAAAGAGGGCGAAGCATTATCAAGCATATCCCCCGTAATAATCGCACTGCGTTTTATATTCATCGTGCGCCCGGGCGTCTCCTCAAATGGCAAGGACAGCTCGCTGACTTTCTTGCGCCCCTGCTCACCAACCAAATGAAACCCAAGCTTGGCGGTTTTCCCGATAACGGTGCGAAGCTGCGCCGAATCCCCGCCTGGAACCTGAATAACAACGCGGTTATCCCCCTGACGCGCAATGGATGGCTCCGTTGTCCCAAGCGCATCAACGCGCCGTCGTACAACCTCGATAACTTGTGAAATGGTCTGACTCTGAACCTCCTGCACATAGGCATCATCCATACTAACCGTAATCGCGCGCCCGTCATCACCAGTGGAAACCACCAAACGCGCATCATTCTTACGGATCGACGATTTAACGGCATCCCCGTCCTGTGCATCAGCCAGCACAAGAACAACCCCGCGCGCGACTTTGCTCACGCTCTCATACTTTATTTTTTGCTCATTCATGAAACTGGTGAAATCCTGCGCAAGGCTGTCGGCGCGATCTGCGAACACACCCTCCATATCAACCTCATACAGCAAATGCGCACCGCCGCGCAGATCAAGCCCCAGATTAACCGTCTTATGCGGCAGCCACGTCTCAGAACCCGACGATAAAGCAGGCACAAAATTCGGCGCACTATAGGCAAAACCGTATAGGCATACGGCCAAAATCAGAAACATCTTCCAGCGGGAAATTTGAACCATTAGACCTTACTTCGCTTCTTTTTTTGCATCATTCGCCGCTTTTTTCGGCTTCAGCTCAGTTTTTCCCTGTATCATAGACCGCAGCGCAGTAACTTTAACGCCATTCCCCAGATCAATCAGAATCTCTTTGTCATCAATGACTTTGTCAATCACCCCGACAAGCCCGCCCCCGGTCACAACCTTATCGCCTTTTTTAAGATCAGCCAGCATATCGCTATGCTCCTTAAATCTGCGTTGCTGCGGCAAAATCAGAAGAAAATAGAACAGGGCAATCAAAACCACGACAAGCCCAAGATTCATAAGCAAAGCCTCAGTTGGAGAAGGCGCATTCGCCAACCCTTCAAGAGCTTCGGCATTATCAAGAGCAGCGGCATAAGCTTCAGAAATAAACATGGTGTCAAATCCTTAAACGATTAAAATCTTTGAGGTGCGACTATAACGAAACGCGTATCAAAGGCAAGGGGTTATACTCTGTCGGGAAATTTTCCCCGGCCTGAAGACATGGGCGAACTTTGCATTAAACCAGAAAAACCGAACCACAGCATCAAAACAGCTGCCAGCCCAAGACCACCACTAATTGCCCAATTCCATATCCCTCTATCAATAATGGCATCTTTCGGGTCATCGCGCATATAGATTACATCAACCTCATCCCCGCGCTTTAACGTAGGGTGGCTAGAACCCACAGAGTCTTTAAATTTATGACGCTGCCCCCTCTCATCCTTGAACGTAACAACAGCGGAATACGTACCCCCGTCATCAGAGCTATTATATTGCATATCAACGACCTCCCCCCGCGCGAGCGCTCCATCTGCCAGACGCACATTCATGTCCTGCCAGAAATAATGCGCGCCCCAGCCAAGCCCGAGAGAAATAATAAGCATAACAATACCCGCAATACGGGAATTTTTTGTCTGTTTTTTCATGCGCGCCTCAATTTCATGTGCCTCAAGTAAGTGATATGTCTCGGCTTTACCCGAGGATTTGATAGAGATCCCCTTATTCTTCATCTCGGCCCAGAATTCCCTTCGATCAGCTACAGGAATTTTCCTCACAAACGCAAGAATTTTGTAAGCAACATAGCCAAGCCCCGCAAAAACCATCAAAACCGTGACGATATTAAACTCAAACTGCGTCAGCGCAACATGAAGGATAAAAACCCCAGGCAGAAAAAAAACCATCCCAATAACAAAAATAACCTTTGTTGGTCTGCGAACATTTTTGAAATCATGAACACTCATCATAAGGCTGACCTCTTGGCCGATTTTATAACCCAGAATAGAGCCTGTGCCAAAATCACTCACGCTTTCCATCCGCTCCCCGTTTGGCGCGGTATATTCATAAACCGGATAATAGTAATCGCTCGTGTGCCCGTCGCTTGTCCGTTGCGAGATCCTAACGCCCTTAAGCCGGCCTTTAATCCTCTTGGAGGTCATCCGCCAATGAACATCATAGGCAATTATGCCCCCGCCAATAAGTAAACACACGCACGCCATAATAAACAAACCAATATGATTTACCGCACCCAAAATATCGAAAATCACATCAAACATTGCTTACTCCAGATACGTCAAAGGATTAACAGCAGACGTCCCGCGCCTTACCTCAAAATGCAGCTGCGGAGAAGAGACAGAGCCCGTAGACCCAACTTTCCCAAGAACATCCCCCCTCTTCAAGGTCTGTCCCTTCGTTGCGGTAATCGTCTCCAGATGCGCATATGCACTCATCCACTGATTATCATGACGCACCAAAATCAAATTCCCCGACCCCTTCAGCGCGTTCCCCGCATAGACCACAACACCGTTTTCTGCTGCCTTCACAGGCGTTCCGCGCGGCGCCTCAATATTAATACCATCATTACGAAGGCCATTTTTCTTGGAACCAAAACTGGAAATAATTTTCCCCGGAACCGGTTTCATAAATTTTGAAGAAGAGCGTTTTGGCGCAGGCGTCGTAACTCTGGAAACCACCTCACGCCGAGGCTTGGCCTCAGGCATTGGAACCCCCGACTTTACGCGCGCCACCTTCTGGCTAGGGGTCGCTTTTGACACCACTTTAGTCTCAGGCTCCGGCACAGTTGACGGTAAATTCAAAACTTGCCCAACACGGATAGTAAAAGGCGACCGCAATTGGTTGAGCTGCACAATCTCCTGCGCATCCACAGCAAACAGCCGCGCAATCCCCTGCACAGTATCACCTTGCTGAACATTATATTCTCTTGGCGGCGGCAACTTGAGCCGCTGCCCAATATATAAATTATAGGGTCGCTTAAGCCCGTTTAAAAAAGTAATATCGCGCTGCGGTAATCGATAACGCCGCGATATACTGGACAGCGTATCACCCGCACTCACCGTGTGCACTCCCGCGCTTCCCGCGCCACTGGATTGACCATAATTAACGTATGGCGCAGGCGAAGACGCACTGCACGAAACCAACATAAGACATATAGAAATCAAAGAAATGAGACGAACACTCATATGTTCATAATACACGATGGACGCATTAAGGTCACTTAAGAATTTACCGCAATGGGAATATCATTTTTCTGATTGGAGACATCCGGCAAAAGCGGCACAAACCGCACGGGCAAAATATCCTTAACCGCATACGCATCCTCACTCTCGCGCCGATAAAGCTTGAGCATCTGCGCCCCCGGCTCCCCGACAGGTATAATCATAGAGCCACCAATTCTGATTTGATCGATTAACGCCTGAGGCGGATTTCCTCGCGCCGCCGCCGTCACGATAATCTTATCGAACGGTGCTTGATCAATCCCGTTAATCTTCGGCCAACCTTTCATTCCATCCGCGGCAATAGCCGTAATATTCCTAAGCCGCAAAGCTGTAAAGCGCAGCTCCGCATCCCGCAGCAGTGCCTTGTGCCGCTCAATCGTGTACACACGCCGCGCCAGATGCGAAAGCACCGCCGCCTGATACCCGCACCCCGTGCCAATCTCCAGCACTTTATCCCTGTCCGTAATCTTAAGGCTCTGCGTCATAATCGCCACAACAAAGGGCTGTGATATCGTTTGCCCCAAACCAATAGGCAGCGCGATATTCTCCCACGCCTGATCGCGTGAATGCATTGGCACAAATTCCTCGCGCGGCACCCGCTCAATAGCAGACAACACCGCTGTATCCGTTATCCCCGCCGTACGCAGCTCCATAATCAACCGAATGCGCTTATTGGCCGCCTGTATATTCATGGCTTGAGCCTGTAAAACAGATTAAATCTAAAATCCGTGACATAGTTTTTATTATCTTTGGTCTTGCCGCTGATACTTGTAACATCAACCCGGTAAGCTATTTCGCCATCCTCAAAAACGATCGGCTCCAGAACATCATCGTCACTCACCATAGACACATGAGAATCCGCATAATCATTAAGATTAATATCAATGTTTTGCTCGACAGTGCCCTCAGGGGACAAAATCTCAATCTTGAGCACAGGCGTATTAAAACTAAATTTTATACGCTGGCCATTACCCAAAACACTCTCTTTATGCCAATCCTTTATCGTTTGCGTTTTAATATCCCAGTATGAGTTAACAATAATATTGGCAACCATAACATCATACGATGAAACATCCGTATAAACCTCCTCCGCGTCCCAGTCCCGATAACGATTGAAATCTATCATATAGTCGTCACCGGCATTACGCCCCTGCCATTTGTTCAGATAATCAAAACCCAGCTGCTTGGTTAAATTGCCTGCGTAACACCCATCGAGGCGCCCCTCGTCATCAAACGTGAACCAATCCTCAATCATATATCTCCGCTTTGAGCGGCAAAGATAATCCAAAATCGAGCTGATCGATTTCCGATCCTCAGCAGAAAGATTACCTTTCGCAACCTGCACTTTCCCGTCCACCAAAAGATTATTCTGCTCCAAAAGCCCCTTCAGCCGCGAAAACTGGCTATGCCCTGAAACCCCGACCGCCCCCCACGGCCCAAATGAGGCAAGAACAAGCAACACGCACAAACTTGCCGGAATAACCTTGATCGGCATCCGGCTCATCACATTACCAACCGCCAGCGTCGCAAACCAGATCGCCGAGAGCATGAGCGCATAACGCTGCTCGGTAAATCCATAGGCGCTCACCCGCTCCCAGATCGCAAAAAAGTGAAATCCGACAGGAATAAGCAGCGCCAGAAAGAAAATACGATAAAAAAGTCTCAGCTGCGCCGAACCGATCTCCCTCATCGGCCAGGCCGTCAGGTATGTCACAATCCCTGCCCCGACAAAGCCACTAATCAGATACGCAAGCACACCATTAGGAACTTCCCAATTAATAATAATCTTGCCGAAATAGGCATATAATATTGCCATATACACAAATACCATCGGCACGGAAATCCAGTTGACGATGAACTTCAGCCCCGGCGGATCGTGGCAATCTTCCTGCGTAAACTCAAACTGTTTGGGCACCCACGATAGCGCATAAACAGGCCCAAGAATAAGCCCCGCAAAGGACCAGATATCTTGATATATCTTGTGATCAATCTTCACACTGAACAGCGCATCAATCGCCCCCAAAGCTGCACTCATGCCTAGCGCAAACAATATGAGCGCCGCATAGGACACAACCACACCAAACCACATCATCCGGTTGAAAAACCAGAACGAAATATCATCCCCGCCCTTCAAATACGGCGCGAACATAATCCCCAGCAACAGCGCCGGCAGGATAAACGCAAGATGCAAACCCCATATCTCCGTCAAACCAATCAACGCGATAATCGCAAGCCCACCGGCAAAACTGATGAGTGATTGCCGCACAAAGCTCAAATTCTGACTTTCGGCAATTAATTTCGAAATGCCAAACCAGAAATACAAACACCCCAGAATGCAGACAACGCGCCCGATTATCTCATCATCAAAACTTATGATTTTATGATTTTCAATAAAGACGATAACGAATAGAGCCACAGCAGAAAGAACCGTAAGCGGAAAACGTTTCACCGTCTCAAACAACTCCTCCATCGGCAGCAATCTCTGCATAAACTTATTCATATGATTTTCTCCTCTTATGTTATCCTGAAGCGCAAACGCTGAAGGATCTTATGCTTTTACAATCTTCTCAATCCCGCCCATATAAGGCTTCAGAACCTCCGGCACGAATATGCCACCATCACTCGGATCATAATAATTCTCGATCACCGCAATCAACGCGCGCCCAACCGCAACGCCCGACCCATTCAGCGTATGCACAAACCGTGTATCCTTCTCGCCCTTCGCCCGGCAACGGGCATTCATACGCCGCGCTTGGAAATCCATACAGTTCGACACACTCGAAATCTCCCTGTACGTCTCCTGCCCCGGCAGCCAGACCTCGATATCATAAGTTTTTGTTGCCCCAAAACCTGTGTCGCCGCTGCACAGCACAACCGTGCGGAACGGCAGTTCGAGCTTTTTGAGCACCGCCTCCGCGCACCCCAGCATACGCTCCTGCTCGGCCTTGCTCTCCTCAGGCGTCGTAATGCTGACCATCTCGACCTTATAGAATTGATGCTGGCGCAACATCCCGCGCGTATCCTTCCCCGCAGATCCAGCCTCAGACCGGAAACAGGGCGTAAACGCCGTATAACGCCGCGGCAGATACTCTTCATCAACAATCATCTCCGCCACGATATTCGTCAGAGGCACCTCGGATGTAGGGATCAGATAATGATCATCTGTCGTCACATAGCCGTTATCAAATTTCGGCAACTGCCCCGTCCCGTAGAGCGCATTATCCCGCACCAGAATAGGCGGAGAAACCTCAATATATCCATGCTCTGCAGTATGCATATCCAGAAAAAACTGCGCCAGCGCACGCTCCATCCGCGCCAGAGCGCCACTTAAAATCACAAACCGGCTGCCCGACATCTTCGCCGCCGACTCAAAATCCATCAAACCAAGCGCCTCACCGATCTCCACATGATCCGGCCCTTTAGCGGATTTAATCCTGCCCCATTTGTGAATTTCAATATTATCCGCTTCATCCGCCCCGTCCGGCACCTCTTCGCTCAGGATATTCGGCAACCCCGCCAGCAAAGCATGCAGTCGCTCCGCCGCCTTCTTTTCCGCTTCTTCCAGCGCGGCCATCTCATCCTTCAGTGCCGCTACCGCCGCCATCTGCGCCGAAGCATCCCCGCCGGATTTCTTGATCTCGCCGATCTTCTGCGATTCAACATTGCGCTTGGCCTGCGCCTCCTGCAGCTGCGTTTGCACCGCCCGGCGCTCCTCATCCAGCGCAAGTATATTCCCCGTCTGCCCCGAAAGCCCGCGCCGCGCCCATGCCTTATCAAATAACGCCGGATCTTTTCGTATTGCTTTTAAGTCAAACATAAGGGTACCTTTAATCAAGAACATCAGCCTTTATACTTAAAAGCTAAAAGCAAAAAAAACAATATGATAAAAAAAACCATCAAACGCGGAATTCTTGAACTGAGCGCACCAGAAAATCCGCTGCCCGTGATTTTCGACTCCCCCCACAGCGGTACCATATACCCAGCAAACTTTAATTTCAGCTGCAATAAACAAACACTCGCAAGCATGGAAGACTCCTATGTTGATGAACTGTTCGCATATGCGCCAGATCACGGCGCATCCCTGCTTTGCGCCCTCTTCCCCCGCAGCTATATTGATGTAAACCGCGCCGCCGATGATATCGATGATCTGATGCTCTCTGAGCCTTGGCCACAGGATCAATTTGGGGTCATTGCCCCCTCTGACCGATCTAATTCAGGTATTGGTCTCATCAGCCGCCTCATCAGGCCAGGCCTTGCAATTTACGATCACCCCCTCGCCCCGCAAGAGATCATGAACCGCATCAAAAATTATTATGAACCGTATCATGACACGCTCTGCACCATCCTGAATGACGCATATTACAATCACGGTCACTTCTGGCACATCAATTGCCACTCCATGCCCTCAAAAAGCGCCTACCCGAAAAAAGGAAACCGCGCGAACCAAAGCGACATCGTGCTCGGCGATCGTGACGGCAACAGTTGCTCAAGCGATTTTATGCATCTCCTGCGAAAATTCTGGGAAGATCGGGGCTTGCGCGTCACCATCAACGACCCCTTCAAAGGCGTCGAGCTCATCTCCCGCTACGCCCAACCCACACGCGGCAAAAACAGCGTTCAAATCGAGATTAACCGCGCTCTTTACCTCAATGAACAAAGGGACGAAAAAACCAAAAACTTTGAAGAACTGAAAACCCATTGCACAGACATGATAAAACTCTGCGCTGCCTTCGCCCTAAACAACGCAACGCCTATGGCCGCGGATTAGAAGAATCAATAAAACTTGACAGTTTCATGAATATAGGCCAATATACGAATAACTATTTGTAATCAATAATAAAAATCGGACAAATCAAAAACGACAAACAAACTGAAGGAATGCAAAAACAGTAATTAAATCAATTACTTAAACACCATATCAAATTGCGCCCTCAAAACCCTATCAAATGCGTCCATACCCACATCCACCCCCAAATCATGCAAGCTCGTCACGCCGTGCTCGGCAATGCCGCACGGCACAATCCCCGAAAAATGCGACAAATCAGGATTAATATTCACCGCCACACCGTGATACGTCACCCAGCGCCGGATGCGCACACCAATCGCCGCAATCTTCGCCTCCGTCCCATCGGGCTTGACGACCCATATGCCAACCCGCCCACAGCGCCGCTCGCCCTTAATCCCAAACTCGCCAAGGCTTTGAATAATCCATTCCTCCAGCTGCCAGACATATTTCTTCACATCCGGCTTGTTCTGACGCTTTTTTAAATCCATCATCACATACGCAACGCGCTGCCCCGGCCCATGATACGTATACTCCCCCCCGCGGCCAGTTTTATGAACCGGAAACCGCGCCTCCAGCAAATCAGACTCCTTCGCGCTCGTCCCGGCCGTATAAAGCGCCGGATGCTCAAGGCACCACACCGCCTCATCCGCACTCCCCGCGCGGATGCCCGCAACGCGCTCCTCCATCTTCTCAACAGCGCGCGCATAAGCAATTTTCTGCGTTTCAACAATCCATTCAACCATATTCACCTTTAACCATGCTTTTTATTGCGCTGCAACGTTTTATGTGTATTGCCCTTGCCACACTTATTTGTTAAAGCTCACCCTGCATATTTTTACTGTAATGTGCGGCCGTGGCGGAATGGTAGACGCGCAGCGTTGAGGTCGCTGTGGGAGTTAAATCCCGTGGAAGTTCAAGTCTTCTCGGCCGCACCACTTTAAAACAAAACATGCATTATCAAATAACCGGGACCAGGACTGAATATTATGAGCAAAAAAGAAGAGCAAGAAGCCTTTAGACTAAGCGCACTTAGATACCACAAAGAACCTATCCCTGGAAAAGTAGCGCTTCAAGCCACAAAAGCAATGGCCACGCAGCGTGACCTTGCACTTGCTTATTCTCCCGGTGTCGCCGCACCTTGTGAAGAGATCGCAAGAGATCCGCTCACCGCCTATGACTACACCGCAAAAGGGAACACCGTTGCCGTTATCTCAAACGGAACCGCTGTTCTTGGCCTGGGAAATCTCGGCGCATTGGCCTCCAAACCCGTAATGGAAGGCAAAGCCGTCCTGTTCAAAAAATTCGCAAACATCGATTCTGTTGATGTGGAAATTGATGAAACCGACGTCGATAAACTCGTCGATATTATCGCCTCCCTCGAACCCACTTATGGCGGAATTAACCTCGAAGATTTCAAAGCCCCCGAGTGTTTCGAACTGGAGCGCCGCCTAAAAGAGCGCATGAAAATTCCCGTTTTCCATGACGACCAACACGGCACAGCCATTATTGTAACCGCAGCATTCAGAAACTGGATTGAATACTCAGGGCGGAATATCGAAGATATCCGCCTTGTTGCTTCCGGCGCAGGCGCATCCGCAATTGCATGTTTGAATTTGCTCGTTCATGCTGGCCTGAAGCGCGAAAATATTATCGTTTGCGACCGTAACGGCGTTGTCTACGAAGGCCGTAAAGATGGCATGGACCCTCAAAAAGCAGTATTCGCCTCAAAAACCAATGCACGCACACTGGACGAAGCCATAGATAACGCGGACGTGTTCCTCGGCCTGTCCGGCCCTGGTGTCATGGACAAGGAAAAAGTCTCCCGCATGGCGGACGCCCCGCTCATCATGGCTCTGGCTAATCCTACACCTGAAATCATGCCCGAAGATGCATATTCCGTTAAACCCGATGCTATCGTCTGTACCGGCCGATCCGATTTCCCCAATCAGGTCAATAATGTTTTATGCTTCCCCTTCATCTTCCGCGGCGCGCTGGATGTCGGTGCAACAACAATTAATGAGGATATGAAACTCGCCTGTGTTGATGCTCTTGCCGCCCTGGCCCGCAAAGAAGCCGTCGCCGAAGTCGCAAGCGTCTACAGCGGAGAAAGTCTCACTTTTGGCCGCGATTACCTCATTCCAAAACCCTTCGACCCTCGCCTGATCGTCGATCTGCCAATGGCCGTAGCCAAAGCCGCCATGAAAAGCGGTGTCGCCCAAAGACCAATCGAAGATTTCGAAGCCTATGAAAGCAGATTGAAACAATATTACTTCCGCTCACAACTGGTGATGCGCCCAATTTATGCCCGCGCGCAAGAAAACCCCAAACGTGTTGTCTATTGCGAGGGCGAGGAAGAACGCATCCTTCAGGCCACCCAAATCGTCATTGATGAAAACCTTGGAAAACCAACCCTTATCGGCCGTAAAGCCGTCATCGAAGAACGCATTGGGCGCTTAGGTCTGCGCATGAAGGCCGGCAAAGATTTCGAACTCTGCGACCCACAGGATGATCCGCGTTACCGCGATTATTGGGAAACCTACCACAGCATCATGGAACGCCGCGGCGTAACGCCCGATGATGCAAAAACACTTGTACGCACAAACTCGACAATTATCGGCTCACTTATGGTCTATAAAGACGAAGCCGACGCAATGATTTGTGGAACACAAGGCCACTTCCATATGCATCTGGAAGATGTGCGCGACATCATTGGCCTCAAGGCCGGCGTTGAAACCCCTGCCGCGCTTGCCCCGCTTCAGCTCTCTCAAGGGACGTATTTCTTCTGCGACACACAGATCAACACAAACCCGACAGTTGCGCAAATCTCTGAAATGACATTACTTGCCGCCGAAGAAGTCCGCCGCTTTGGTATCGTACCAAAAGTTGCGCTTCTTTCGCATTCTAACTTCGGAACGCGCCGTTGCGACTCCGCAGATAAAATGCGCGCCGCTTACGCCGATATCCGCAGACGCGACCCAGAACTTGAAATTGATGGAGAAATGCAAGGCGATACCGCCCTGTCCGAAGCCATCCGCCAGCGCGTCATGCCGAACTCAAAATTAACCGGTCTTGCGAATTTGTTCATCATGCCCAACGTAGAATCGGCAAACATTGCATTTAATCTGGTTAAAATGTTTTCGGACGGCATTAGTATCGGGCCTTTACTGCTTGGCGCCGCGCGCCCTGCACACATCCTAACCCCCGCGGCAACAACCCGTACGGTGGTCAATATCACAGCACTGGCATCCGTCGGCGCGCAGATATTCGAGGACTCATTGACCGATAATGTAACGCATCGTTTAATCAAACGCGCATAAAAAGGCACTGGTAACAAAACAAAAGGCTCACTATACTGCTGCTGTCACACACAGGCGGGACAAGCATGAGCCAACCAACCACATCACTACCCGAAGATCTGCAAACCTATCTGCCGGATGAAACCATCCGCGAGGTTGTGGAATGTGCACGCGCACAGGATACTGATACAGTTCACGCAATTCTAGACGACCTCAGCGCCTCTGACTCTGCCGAACTACTCAGCAAAATCAAAAGTGAAGACCGCGCCGAGCTTCTGTCAATGTACAGCGATGCGCTGCACCCGCAAACCTTCACAGAAATGGATCAGGAACTAAGCCGCGAGTCGCTCTCCTCTATGCCCGCTATAAAAGTTGCGGAAATGCTCACGAATCTGGAAAGTGATGACGCACTCCTCCTGATTGAAAATCTTGATGAAAATTTTCAAAAAGATGTCATAAACAAACTCTCCGCGCAAACGCGCCTGGCCATGGAAGAAGGCCTCAGCTTCCCTGAAGATAGTGCAGGACGATTAATGCGCCGCGAGCTCGTCAGCATCCCTGAATTCTGGACAGTAGGAAAGACAATCGACTACTTGCGCGCCGCAAGCGAAACCCTGCCCAAAGATTTCTTTGATATTTTCATCATAGATCCCCTTCACCACTTAACCGGTGAAGTACCACTCAGTCGGGTCATCCGCTCCAAACGCTCGACAAAAATCAAAGACCTTAGCCTCGAAGACACGCACCCTATCCCTGCGGATATGGATCAGGAACAAGTTGCACAGATTTTCCGCCGTGAAAACATCATCTCCGCGCCCGTCATTGATAAAACCGGCAGGCTAATCGGCGTTGTCACCATTGACGACATCGTTGACGTTATCGACGAAGAGGCACAGGAAGATATCCTGCGCCTTGCCGGGGTTGACCAGGGCGACCTTTACCGCGCCGTAATCTCAACGGCCAATACACGTTTTCGCTGGCTGTTCATAAACCTGCTCACTGCAATCCTCGCCTCTATTGTCATCTCCTTTTTTGATGCCACAATTGAACAAATCGTCGCTCTGGCGGTGCTGATGCCAATTGTCGCATCCATGGGCGGAAATGCAGGAACACAAGCCCTGACCGTTGCTGTGCGCGCGATTGCCATGCACGAGCTGACCGGAACAAATACGTGGCGCGTCATCTGGAAAGAAACACTGGTGGGATTGCTCAACGGGTTTGTTTTTGCCGTCCTCATCGGTTTTCTCGCCGCCATTTGGTTCCAAAGTGCCATTCTCGGAATGGTCATAGCAACCGCAATGGTCATAAACCTTATAGCAGCCGGCCTATTCGGCGCAGGAATTCCCCTCATGCTCGACCGCATCGGCACCGACCCCGCCGTTTCATCCACAGTCCTCCTGACCACTGTCACAGATGTGATCGGTTTCCTCTCATTTCTGGGGCTTGCCGCTATTTTCATGATCTAGCTCAACAAAAAATATACATATAAGGGTTTGTCATTTCACGCCAAATCTCTTATACATACCCACAACAAAAATAGGTAAATAAAGAAACCATGTCAGCAGCAAAACTCGAAAAACCAGCCCTGGAGCACAAAACCAGCTACCTAGAGGCTTTAAAAGAATTTCAGGCCGAAAACCGCTACAGCTTTCTGGACTATGACGACGTGGCTGAAAATTTTGAAGACTTTATTCAAAAACTTAATGAGGGCAAAAAAAACCTGCACAAACCCTATGCCGACTGGGTAGAGCCCGTCCCTGAAACTGTGCTGTGGCTGACAAAAGATGACCAATTTATCGGAACCCTGAATATTCGCCACCGCCTGAACTGGCACCTTGAAAAATGGGGCGGACACCTTAATTTCATTATTCGCCCCTCTATGCGCAACAAGGGCTTTGGCAAAAAACTGCTCCAAAAAGGCATACCCTACATTGCCTATCTAGGCATTGACCGTGCCTTGATCACCGTTGATCCAAAAGACGTATCGGCGAATAAAATCGTGCAGTTCTGCGGCGCAAAGCTGCAAGACACTTTACCCGCCACCGATAAATTCCCGGAGAGAAATCGCTATTGGCTTGATTGCGCTTAAGGGGTAAACTTTCCCTCATGGCCAAGAAAAAACCGTCCAAGAAATCAAAATCACGCAAACAGCAAAAAAAGAAAAAACCATCTTTTCTTTTCCGCTGCGCAAAGCTGCTGTTTGTCTTAGGGATATGGGGTGCGATTGCTCTTGGTGCAACAATTCTCTGGTTTGCCAAAGACCTGCCTGACATCACGCAATCCGCCACCTTTGAGCGACGCGCCTCGATCATCGTTCAAGCCTCCGGTGGTGAAACGCTAGCCCGCTATGGCGAGAGCAAAGGCAAAACAATATCCTCCACTGACATCCCCAAACATTTAGTAAACGCAATTCTGGCAACCGAAGACCGGCGCTTTTATAATCATCACGGCGTAGACCCGCTCGGAATCACCCGTGCGATGCTCATCAACCTTTATCACGGCCGCTTCGTTCAGGGCGGTTCAACCATCACGCAGCAGCTAGCGAAAAACCTTTTCCTCAGCCACAAACGTAAAATCACCCGCAAGATTCAAGAAGCCCTGCTGGCGCTTTGGCGGGAGCGCGAACTCACCACAGATGAAATCCTGAGCGCCTATATCAACCGCGTTTATCTCGGCTCCGGCACCTATGGCTTCGAAGCCGCCGCACAACTTTACTTTGGCAAATCCGCCCGCAACGTTAATATCCGCGAAGCTGCAACGCTCGCAGGCTTGCTCAAAGCACCCTCCAAATACTCACCCCTGCAAAACCCGGATTTGGCAAAAGAACGCTCAGATGTGGTCCTGCTCGCCATGCATGATGCCGGCTTTCTGGATAAAACAGAGCTGGAAGCCGCCAAGAAAATGCCTCTAACACCACCGCCACGGGCAACCGCTGGCGCAAGCAGCGACGTACGATATTTCACAGACTGGGTCATAAACGGTCTTGATGATATCATTGGCGTATCGGATACAGACATTATCATCCAAACAACACTTGACCTAAAACTTCAGGAAACCGCACAACGCGCCCTGAAAAAAACTATTGATAGCGCAGATGAAATGCAATTTCTCTCCCAAGGTGCCATATTGTCCATGCGCCCCGACGGCGCCATTATCGCCATGGTCGGCGGTTATGATTACAACAAAAGCCAATTCAACCGCACCATACAGGCCAAACGTCCGCCTGGATCTGCCTTCAAGCCCATCGTCTTTTTAACAGCCCTCCAGCAAGGCTGGAAGCCGAGCGATAAAATCCTCGACTCGCCCATCACCAGCGGTGAATACCGCCCGCAAAATTTCGCAAACAGCTACTACGGAACCGTCGATCTGGAAACCGCGCTCGCAAAATCTCTCAACACCGCCACCGTCAGGCTTGCACAAGATGTGGGCATAAACAAGGTCATCAAAACCGCACAAAGACTTGGCATTCTCTCCCCCCTTTCCGCTGACCTCAGCCTAGCCCTCGGCAGCTCCGGCGTCTCAATGCTGGAACTCGCAACCAGTTACGCTGTGGTTGCAAACGGTGGCTACAAAGTCTTCCCCTACGCCATCAGCCGCATCAAAACTCAGGATGGTGAAATCCTGTTCGAGCGCAGCACAAACCAGAATTACCAATCCATAATCCGCCCTCAACACATCAGCGACCTTTCCTTGATGCTCCGCAGCGTCATCAATAACGGCACAGGACAAGCGGCAAAGCTGCCCTTCCCCGCGCAGGGAAAAACCGGAACATCACAAGACAGCCGCGATGCCTGGTTTGCCGGATACACGAATAAACTCGTTACACTGGTATGGCTCGGCAACGATGATAACAGCCCAATGCGCCGCGTTACCGGCGGCAGCCTGCCCGCACAAATTTGGTACGATGTCATGCTCGCCGGAAACCCGCGCCAGCCCCAAGCAAGCCTCAGCCAATCAAATCAAAATAATGAGAACGGATTTTCTGGCCTGTTAAAGCGTTTAACAGATGCAGGAAAAACCGCCCCCACTGCGGAGGGCAACTTTTCTAATTTGAATGATTAACAGCAGGTATACCCGCCCGCGCCAGCGCGTCCGCGCGCTCATTCTCCGGATGCCCAGCATGCCCCTTCACCCAGACGAATTCAACGCTATGAACCCCCAGAAGCGCATCAATCTCCTCCCACAAATCCTGATTTTTGACAGGTTTTTTCGCCGCCGTTTTCCATCCCTTGGTTTTCCAGCCCGCTAGCCATTTCGTCACCCCCTCCATTACATACTTGCTATCCGTATACAACGTCACTTGGGATGGTTTCTTAAGAGCACGCAAGCCCTGAATAACCGCCATCATCTCCATGCGGTTATTCGTCGTCTCCGCCTCACCTCCGCAGAGCTCCTTCTCATGCCCATTCCACCGCATCAAAACCCCCCAGCCCCCGGGGCCCGGATTTCCACTACATGCGCCGTCTGTATACATCTCAATCATGGTAAATGCTTTGCTATCAGCTTGGTAAAATCATCCGCAGAAGGCAAATCCTGAAACTCTGACGCCGCAATGCTCACACCATACAAATCCGCCAAACGCTGATATTTCGGCTTGCGCGCCTCAAACAAACGCGGGAAAACCCAACGCGAAAACTCATCCGGAACCATCTCTTCTGGCTGCTCCAGCCCTTTTTCCGACAAAAACTGTTCGAGGTTTTTGCGCAAAAAATCCGGCGGGAAAAACAAAGGCTTTGGATACTCATACGCCCGGCGCAAGACTAACTCTTCGGCTTCTATATCTGTCTTCAGATAAACAAAAAGCGTTTTTTCACCAACAGAGCGCAACAAATCTTCATCTTCAATCTCACACAGACTCCCTGTGGAATCATGGACAAAATCTGCCCCGTTCACCACCATATTCTTAAGCGAACTGCACTCCGCGTCATAATATTGCTTCTGGCGCTTTTGAAATTCATCCAAAGGAAGCCCCCCCAGAGCAGGATCACCGAGCTTACCCAAATATTCTGATAACGCGCTTATATTCTCTGCCGTGAAAGCCCCTTCAAAGTTAAGGACATGGCGCATATATTTATCACCAATTTCAAAATCACCGGAATAATTTGTCCATCCCCACTTCTCAAGCTGGCAGGAAATATAGGTCTTTCCCGCACCAGACATCCCAATCAACGTAATCGCTTTTTGAGAAGAGCTCAAAAATTGCTGCGCACTCACCCTCATCTACGCCGCACTCAGCACTTTTGGAACTTTGAAATGAACATTTTCTTGCGTAATCGCAACTTCCTCAACCGTAACATCAAAACGCAACCGCGCTTGCTCAATCACCCCATCAACAAGGATTTCCGGCGCAGACGCACCAGCACTCAAACCAAGGGCCTCAACACCCTCCAGCCAGCTCCAGTCAATCTCCTCCACTCCGCGCACCAGCATCGCCTTGGCACATCCATTCAAACGTGCAACTTCAACCAAGCGGTTAGAGTTGGACGAATTTGGCGCGCCAATAACAATAACGGCATCGCTCAAAGGCGCAATCGCCTTCATCGCCGCCTGCCGGTTCGTGGTGGCATAGCAAATATCTTCTTTGCGCGGCCCTTTAATGCCGGGAAACTTGGTCTGCAACGCACTGACAATATCCGCTGTATCATCCACCGAAAGCGTTGTCTGCGTGCAATAGGCAAGATTCTGAGATTCCGCAATTCTCAAATTCTGAACATCCTCTAGCGTTTCAACCAAAACCACTGCCCCCTCCGGCAATTGGCCCATCGTGCCTATAACCTCAGGATGCCCCGCATGACCGATTAAAATAATCATATCCCCCGCTTTGTGATGGCTCTCCGCCTCGCGGTGAACCTTACTCACAAGCGGACAGGTCGCATCAATAAAGAACATCTCGCGTTGTTTTGCCTCCATCGGCACAGCCTTGGGAACACCATGTGCAGAAAAAATAACGGGCTGCCCATCCCCAGGTATTTCACTTAATTCCTCAACAAACACCGCGCCCTTGGCGCGCAGTGAATCGACCACAAACTTATTGTGAACAATCTCATGACGCACATAAACCGGCGCGCCATATTTCTCCAGCGCCAGCTCAACGATTTGTATCGCCCGATCCACGCCCGCACAAAATCCCCGCGGCGCAGCAAGTAAAATTTTCAAAGATTTCTTACTCATGCCTTTGGTATAGTCAATTCCAGAAAAATAATCTATACTGATCTTCCTTGTTTTTCTCATAATCAGGATTTTCATACGAATGAGACATCTCAAATTAAGCCTTGTTTTAACATCATTATTCCTTCTTGGTGCCTGCCAGACATACGACGCAGTCCAGGATGATGTTTATGACCTGACCACCAGAAACTATCAAACAGCCACCGCAGTAGGCGGAGAAGCAGAAGCTCTGCTCGCCAGCGAATGCCCAAAGATTGAGATTGTCGACGATCTCAGCTCCATAAGCGATTTCATAGACCCAAAATCATCTGACCCCAAAAACCTGATCTCACGCGTTGACGTTCAAAATGCCCAGACAAGCTGTGATTTGTCTTCAAAAACTGCAATCGTTGACCTGAAAATTACATTTAACGGTGAATTGGGACCAAAAGGGCGCAAGCAAAAAACCGATAAACCGTTTTTCTCCTTCCCCTATTTTGTTGCCGTCACCACACCAAGCGGAAAAATTCTGGCCAAGGAAATTTTCGCCGCCTCCATGACATTCAATGCCAATGAAGACACACACACATACCATGAAAATCTGCGTCAGATCATTCCGATACCCAACGAAAAACAAGCGCGTTTTTTCAAGGTATTGATTGGATTTCAGGTCACCCCGGATCAATTGGAATATAACCGGCAATTTATGGTCGCAACTGACTCCGCTAAAGCGGCACAAAAGAAAAAGCCACCCGTGAATTGATCTATGACTGATTTTAACCTTAATGATTACTGGCAGGCTCAAACGCAAGATCACCTGATTTGCGCGCAAAAAACCGCCGTAACGTTACAAAATCCATTCACAAAAATATTGAATGCCTGCGTCGATGCCATAGAACTCGGACACAAAATAATGTTCTTCGGCAACGGAGGCAGCGCCGCCGATGCACAACATCTCGCAACCGAGCTCACCGTGCGCTTCATCAACGACCGCGAGCCAATCGCCGCAATCGCCCTGACAACCGACACCTCCACGCTCACCGCCGCTGGAAACGATATGGGCTTTGATCATATTTTCTCCCGCCAAATCAACGCAATAGGCCAAAGAGGGGATGTAGCAATAGCCCTCAGCACCTCTGGCAACAGCCCGAATATCCTCCGCGCCCTAGAAACCGCCCGCGAAAAAAACATTACAACAATCGGCTTTTCTGGCCGGGACGGCGGGAAAATGCCACCTCTATGTAACCACATGCTCATCGTCCCCTCAGATATCACCGCCCGCATCCAGGAAATGCATATCCTCCTCGGCCACATGCTGTGCGGCGCTCTCGAACAGAAATTGGGACTAAGCACTTAAACAGCTTGAGCGCAAGGCACTTCTGACATACACTCTTGCCTTATTTAAAGAACACAGAGCGTAAAATGCCTGAAAAAAAAGCCATTGAAAAACTAAGCTTCGAAGAAGCCCTGGGTGAGTTGGAACATATTGTCCGCGGCCTTGAAACTGGCGAATCTCCGCTAGAAGAATCAATCACCGCCTATGAGCGCGGCATAAAATTAAAAACACACTGCGAACAAAAACTGCGCAACGCACAAGCCAAAATTGAAAAAATTTCAATTGCAAATGATGGCACTGTCCAAACTCAACCCCTAGATCAGGAAAGTTAATTCCCCATGGCCCCATCCCCAAGAGATGCCGACCCCGACCTTCAACACGAAATGGCCGCCGTCAGTGATGGGGTTAATAAAACCATCAGCCGCCTTCTACCTGAAACAGATACGGTTGAAAATCACCTTTTCGAAGCCATGCGCCATGGAACGCTCAATGGCGGCAAGCGCTTGCGCCCTTTTCTGGTCATTCACTCCGCCAGCCTATTTAACGTTGACCCCGCGCGCTCGCGCCGCGTAGCCGCAGCCCTTGAATTCATTCACTGCTACTCCCTCATCCACGATGATTTACCCGCCATGGACGATGCTTCTTTGCGCCGGGGCAAACCAACCGTACATAAATTATACAATGAGGCCACGGCTATTCTTGCAGGAGATGCCCTGCTGACCCTTGCATTTGAAATCTTGAGTGAGCCGGAAACCCACGAAGACCCCCGTGTGCGCTGCGAACTGATCAAAAGCCTCGCCCAATCCTCTGGGGCGCATGGCATGGTTGGCGGCCAGATGCTGGATCTTATCGCTGAAGAAAAAGAATTCGATTTGGGGACAATCTCGCGTATGCAGCGCCTCAAAACCGGGAAACTCATGGCTTTCGCTTGCGAAGCCGGCGCAATCCTTGGAAAATCAGATGCCCCGCATCGCAAAGCATTATGCAACTATGCCTTTGATCTAGGCCTCGCCTTTCAGGTCACCGACGATATTCTGGACGTTGAGGCCGACCCCCAGGACACCGGCAAGGACACCCGCAAAGACGAACAGGCTGGAAAAGCAACCTTCGTCTCCGCAATGGGTAAGGAACAGGCCCGGGAGCGCGCGGAAATGCTGATTGAACAAGCCATCAGCCACCTGCGTATCTTTAATGGCCGCGCTAAAATGCTTGAAAAACTGGCAAATTATGTGCTCGCTCGCCGGGCATAGATAAATTTTATGCGATTATAATTGATTTGCGTCTGCCCTTTACTGTAAAACAGGCAAGCTATGGAAAAGTCATTAAAAACACCGCCAAATAACACGCCGGAAAGCTATAATCCACCCATCTTGCTGGCAGGAATTAACGCGCCCGCAGACATGAAAAGCCTCAGCGACAAACAACTGGAGCAGCTGAGCGCCGAAGTGCGTGACTTCATGATCGCCAGCGTCTCCAAAACCGGCGGCCATCTGGGCGCAGGCCTGGGCGTTGTAGAGCTTACCGTTGCCCTCCACGCAATTTTTGACGCCCCAACAGATAAAATAATCTGGGATGTCGGCCACCAAAGCTACCCACACAAGATCCTGACAGGCCGCAAAGACCGCATGCACACGCTCCGCCAGGGAGGCGGCTTATCTGGCTTCACCAAGCGCAGCGAAAGCGAGTACGATCCCTTTGGCGCAGCCCACAGCTCAACCTCTATCTCCGCCGGACTGGGCATGGCCGTAGCCCGTGACCTTAAGGGTAAAAACAACCACGTCATTGCCGTCATCGGTGATGGTGCCCTGTCTGCTGGTATGGCCTACGAAGCCATGAATAATGCCGGTGCACATAAAACCAGACTCATCGTTATTTTAAACGACAATGAGATGTCCATCGCCCCGCCGGTTGGCGCCATCAGCAAACATTTGACCAAAATTGTTTCCGGCGCGCCTTACATCACTGCGCGCGAGCTCGGTAAAAAGCTGTCCGACATCCTGCCAACGCCATTGCGCAAAGTCGCAAAACGTGCTGAAGAAAATGCCCGTGTAGCCCTTGGCGGTGGCTCATTATTCGAAGATATGGGTTTTTATTACATCGGCCCTGTTGACGGCCACAACCTCGACCATCTCCTGCCCATCCTGCGCAACGTTCGCGACGGCGAACATGAGGGCCCGGTGCTGATTCATACCATCACGCAAAAAGGCAAGGGATACGCTCCGGCTGAAAACTCCAAGGATAAAATGCATGGCGTCAAAAAGTTTGATGTCGTAACAGGCGCGCAAAAAAAAGGGAAATCAACTACAACCGCCCCTAGCTACACCAAGGCCTACGCAAATGCCCTTATCAACGAAGCCAAAAAAGACAAAAAAATTGTTGCCATTACTGCGGCAATGCCCTCTGGAACAGGCGTAGATAGCTTTTCATACGAATTCCCCGACCGCGCCTTTGATGTTGGCATAGCAGAGCAGCACGCCGTGACCTTCGCCGCAGGCATGGCCACCGAAGGCTTCAAGCCATTTGTAACAATATACTCGACCTTCCTTCAACGCGCCTATGATCAGGTTGTGCATGACGTAGCCATCCAGAACCTGCCTGTCCGCTTTGCCATAGACCGCGCCGGTCTGGTTGGCGCCGATGGTCAAACTCACGCTGGCGCATTTGATATCGCTTATCTGGCCTGCCTGCCAAATTTTGTTGTCATGGCCCCCGCAGACGAGGCAGAACTGACAAACATGGTCGCCACCGCCGCAGCCTATAACAAAGGGCCAATCGCCTTCAGATATCCACGCGGCGAAGGCACAGGAATAGACATCCCGCAAGAACCTGAAATCTTGTCCATCGGCAAGGGGCGCATCATCCAAAATGGTAAGAAAATAGCCCTCCTCAGCCTCGGCACACGCCTTGAGGAATGCAAAGCCGCCGCCGCAATATTGCATGATAAACTTAACATAGACATCACCATCGCCGATGCGCGTTTCGCCAAACCCCTTGATTGCGATCTCATTTCATCGCTTGCAAAAACGCACGACTCCATTATCACCATAGAGGAAGGATCACGCGGCGGTTTCGGAGCCTCAGTATTGGAATTCCTTTCAAACAAAGGATTTTTGGATAAAAACCTAAAGCTCCGCACACTCACACTGCCAGATATATTCCAGGATCATGACACCCCCGAAGCGCAATATGATAAAGCTGGCCTGACCGCACGCCACATCGCTGCCCTGGCTTCATCTTTGATTTAAACACAACTATCTAAGTCAAGAAATCCCGGTTCTTGTTGATATAGCTTATTTTTTCCTCTACGCTCACTAAATGTCATTGCAAAAACCTACAATCGTGATTTTTGATATGGACGGAACAGCCGTTCGCCACATTAATCCTCGGCTTTTGCATATCCTCGAATTTCTGGATAACATCTCCTACAAAATCTCAAAACTTTTTGCCTGGATATTCAAACGCGGCGCACAAGGCCCGATCGTACCCGAATGGCACGACCCGGAATGGAGCAACGACAAAAAGAAAAAGCCAAAATTACTGGTTCACCGTGCCATTCATAAATTCCGGCGCAAGCCCGTTGAACAAATCGTACAGCCCTGCCCCGGCATATATGACGTCCTTGATCTCCTGCGTACTCACAATATCCCCATGGCTCTGGTCAGCAACGGCCTAGGCGCAGGATACGGTCACGACATTCTAGACAAATTTGACCTGGAGCATTATTTCCAAACCACAATCTTCCGCGAAGATATTACAAAATCAAAACCAAACCCGGAACCTATACTGCTTGCCCTCAAACGAATGAACATCGAACCGCATAAAGATGACATGATTTGGTACATCGGTGACCGGCGCAAAGACGTTATCGCCGCTATCGCTGCATCAGGCGCAATTGCAGGAAAAATTATCCCTGTGGCCGTGGCCTTTAATGCTGCCGTTGCTGTTCTTGAAAAAAATTACGGCCCAGACCATATCATTATGTCTTTCCATGATATGTACGACCAATTAAGGCTCATGTTTGAAAAACCGGAATCTCTGGAAAAAAAAACTGAAGACCAAAGCCTCACACCTGTCACGGAACATTAATCGGCGCATAAACACTGTTGGTTTTAGCATCATGCATAATCATAGCGTCATCGATCAACGCCTCCAAAGGCTTCAAATGGCTTAAGATCTTGCCAAGAGTTTTTCCGGAGGTAGCCTGAACCTCAAGCAGCTCGACAAACTGCTCAAATGCGCTCAAAGGCTTAGGCATAATAACAACATCAACCTGACGACGATCACTCGCACCCGCCTTGACAGCCGCATAGTCAAGCGCAGCATTCAAACCGCCAAACTGATCAGCCAGACCAATTTTCACCGCCTGAACACCAGACCACACGCGCCCGCGGGCAATCTTCTCAACCGCCTGCTTGTCCATACCGCGCCCCTCAGCCACGCGCGAAATAAATCCATCATAAATATTATCAAGCATCACATTCATGCGCTCTGCCTCAGCTTTGGAAAACGGCGTATTCATCGACCACATGCCCGAATTTTTACCCCATTGCACGCGGCCCCAATTCACACCAACCTGCTCCCATAATTTTTCTGCAGAAAACTTGCCGCCCAACACCCCGATAGAGCCGGTAATTGTCGTCGGCAAAACAAAAATCTGATCCGCAGACGCAGAAATCCAGTATCCGCCTGATGCCGCCACTGGCCCCATAGAAACCGTAACAGTTTTCCCCGCCTCCTGCACTTTATGTATAGCTCTTAGGATCGTTTCAGAAGCAACAGGTGAGCCGCCCGGACTGTTCACCCGCAGCACAACCGCCTTGATACTCTCATCTTCCGCAACATCCAGAAGAGCCCCCGCAATTTCATCAGCGCCCGCAACACCATCATCAACTCCCGCGCCCTTATCATCCTCATCAACAATAGCCCCCATAGCATAAATTAGTGCCACTTGCGGTTTTGAGGAAGAATTATCATCCTTCTTTTTCGCAAACATACTCTTATTAACTTTAGCCATATCATTTACATACCGGTCAAACTGAACATAGGCCACACCCATGGAATCATCTTCGCCCGTCACAAGGGTATTAATATGATCAACCAACTCGTCCGCATAATTCACATGATCCACAAGCCCAGCTTTTTCTGCCTCTTGTGCAATAAACAATCCCCGATCAACCAAAGAATTAAAATCAATATTCCGGTCTTTTGAAATATCCGCACTAATCGTGCCGGCAATATCATCAATCAACGCCTGTGTTGATTCCCTGTTCGCCTCGGAAATCTTGGAATTGGTAAAGCTTTCATACGCGCTCTTATATTCTTTACGCTGGAAAAAATTAGGCTCCACGCCGATTTTATCCATAACCTCACGGAAAAAGGGCATTTCCGCGCTAATACCGTTAATCATAACAACCCCAATCGGCTGCATCCATATTTCATCAAAACCGGAAGCAAGATAATAGGACCCAAGACCACCATCATAAGAAGGCGCGTAAATATAGGCAAACTTACCACTTGTGCGGAAATCTATAATCGCCTCACGCAACTCTTGAATATACGCAACTGGATATGTTGCAGAAACCGCATTCGCATAAATCCCCTTCACACGCGGATCAGTTTTTGCCCGCTCAATCGCATCGATATAACTTTTCAATGTGCGCTTTTGTTTTGAAAAAGGATCAACCAGACTAATCTCTGAAGGCAAATCACTCAGATTTCCATCAAGCTCCATGTAAAGAACCATCTCCTCAGGCAGACCGGTCTCGATATTTTCAAGCGCGGGGCCCACAAGCCACATCACATAAACGACACTGATAAGGATCATCGCTCCCAAAGCAGTACATGTCCGAACCAACGCTTTCCACAATATAGGCAGAATTAACCACCGCCGCTTTGGACTACGTTCAACTTGAACAGCCTGCGGCGACGTATAAAAATTCTTTTGCCGTGACCACGGATTTTTATTCATACCAAAACTCTCTTTTTATAAAAAACATACATCAAAACTAACGTTCTAACATTTTTTTCCTGAACGCAGCAGGCGATCCATAACTCTCACCACGAGCACGAGAAGCACTTTCATAATCGCGCTCATCCTGCTCAAGCACCTTGATATGAATATATAGCCCGTTGGAATAAGAAACCTCAACGTCAAAATCACCCTCTTCGGTATAAAGAACGTAAATCCCAGACCACGCAAACGCGCATATTGTTATTGCACCGACAAAGGCACAAACACTTCGAAGAAACCTGAACATAACAAAAAAATAGGAATGTTTTTTTGCGTCTTTTACCGTCACAAGCACTGCGCCTTATGCCTCAGCCAATGATCTGCAAGAACGCAGGCCATCATCGCCTCCACTACAGGCGCGCCGCGTATGCCAACACATGGATCGTGCCGTCCTTTGGTGATTATATCAGTCTCTTGCCCCGATTTATCAATTGTTTTCACAGGCGTTAAAATTGAACTTGTTGGCTTGAACGCCACGCGCACAACAATATCCTGCCCGGATGATATGCCGCCAAGGATGCCGCCCGCATTATTGCTCTGAAACCCATCAGCCCTTATCTCATCTGCATTTTCTTGTCCTGATAGCATCGCCGCCTCAAACCCTGCACCGATCTCAACGGCCTTCACGGCATTAATGCTCATCATCGCCTTGGCCAGATCCGCATCCAGCTTATCATAAACCGGAGCGCCCAAACCGGCAGGTATACCCCGCGCATGCACTTCAATAATAGCGCCAGCGCTCGATCCGTTCTTACGCACCCCATCCAGATAATCCGCCCATCGCTCAGCCGCCTGAGCATCAGGCGAGAAGAACGGATTTTGATCAACCTGATCCCAATCCCAAAGAGAGCGATCAATCTTTTCCGTGCCAACCTGAACCACCGCCGCGCGAATGCTCACCTGTTCACCAATCTGATGCGACAAAACCTTGCGCGCAATGGCTCCGGCCGCAACGCGCATCGCCGTCTCGCGTGCAGAAGACCTCCCCCCGCCGCGATAATCACGTATGCCATATTTTTCCTGATACGTATAATCCGCATGCCCGGGGCGGAACTTATCCTTGATATCCCCATAATCCTTGGATTTTTGATCGGTATTATGAATCAATAACCCAATCGGCGTACCCGTGCTCATACCCTCAAACACACCGGAGAGAATCTGAACCTCATCCGCCTCTTTACGCTGCGTCGTGTAGCGGTTTTGCCCGGGTTTACGCTTATCAAGAAATTGCTGGATAAAGGGCTCATCCAGGGGAATGCGCGGAGGAACGCCATCCACAACCGCGCCAATCGCTGGCCCATGGCTCTCCCCAAAGGTCGTATACTGAAATAATGTACCAAATCGATTACCAGACATATGCGCCATTATGCCTATTTTTGTTCATTTGGCGATATTTTTCTTAGGCTTTGACAGAGCATTCTTAAAAAAACTATCCATATCCCCGGCCACTCGTTTTTCATCGTCCTTCACCCAGGACAAAGACAGTAAAAGCCCAACATGACCATATTCCGGATAGACAATACTGCTGACCTGCCCACCCTTACCTTTAATCGCCGCCTCTAGGCGCTCATAGTTAAACGCCGCAACCACATCATCCTGCGCCCCATAAAGCAAAAGCATCGGTGGTTCTTTACCATCAATAAAAGTAGGAACCTGCATCTGCGCATACCGCTCAGGAGGCCCGAACATATCCTCCAGATCCGGCTCATCCGGCGTAAAAGCATAAGGGCCCGCCAACCCTGCAAATGCCTGTATCTTAACCTTACCCTTCAAATATCGCTCATCAGAGGCCAAAAGTGCCCCCATATGGGCCCCCGCCGAGTGGCCAGCAACAACAATCTGCTCTGCATCTCCCCCGTATTTCATAATATTTTCATGCGTCCATAACAAGGCAGAAGCAGAATCCTCAACAAATTCTGGAAATTTAACATCTGGATATTTCCGGTAATCTGCAATCACAACCACATAACCCAAATCAACAAACCGGCCTGCAATAAAACGGTAATCCTCCTTGACCCCCGTTGTCCATCGACCGCCATAAATAAAGAACAAGACAGGATACTGCCCGGCCTTTGCATTTTTGGGGCTGTAAACATCAAGCCTAAGATCATGCGCTGCGTCAAAAACAACGTCGCGCATAACGCTAAAACCCTCAAAATAGGAAGGAAAATTCACTGCGCGCAGGCCCAAATACGTACAAGAACCCAAAGGAAGAATGAAGAAAAATATTAACAAAAAAGCTTTGATATTATTCCGAAACAACGACCTTATCCTTTTGCGCTGATAACGTACCATGATCGATAACCGCAACCGTCAAACGGCTAATCGCCGTTCGCTTGCCTGTTGCTTCCTCCACCATATCCGTCTGCCAGACTTGTGTCCTCCGGCCAGTATGCAGCGGACTGCAAACACCAATCACATGCCCCTGCGTGACCGCACGAATATGGTTACAGTTAATCTCAAGCCCCACGGCGCGGTATTTCTCCGGATCAATCGTCATCCACGCCGCCACAGAGCCAAGAGTTTCCGCCAAAACACAGCTTGCACCCCCATGGAGAATACCAAATGGCTGCGTTGTGCGATGATCGACCGGCATCCGCCCCTTCAGGAAATCATCGCCCACCTCAATAATTTCAAGGCCCAAATGCTCTCCCATATTGGCCGCGCGCATGCCTTGCAAAAAATCGAGCGTGTAGTCTTTGAACCAGATCATCCCTTCGGCTTCATACTCGCCAGCAATTCCGCTGACTCCGCAACATTATCCACCGAGAGCATACCAACAGTATGATAACCGCTATCCACATGCAGGATTTCCCCCGTAACCCCGCTCGCCAGATCAGAGAGCAAATAAAGCCCGGAGCGGCCAACATCCTCAATCGTGACATTACGCTTGAGCGGCGCATTGAGCTCATTCCACTTCAGGATAAAACGGAAATCCCCGATACCGCTAGCCGCCAAAGTTTTGATCGGCCCCGCAGAAATCGCATTCACCCGAATATTATCTTTACCCAGATCCGCCGCCAAATATTTGACGCTTGCCTCCAGCGCGGCCTTCGCAACACCCATCACATTATAATGCGGCATCACCTGCTCCGCCCCATAATAGGTCAGCGTCAAAAGCGATCCCCCCTCTTTCATCAAAGGCACAGCGCGCTGCGCAACCGCCGTGAAGGAATAAACCGAGATATCCATCGTGCGCAGGAAATTCTCCCGGCTGGTGTTCAGATACATCCCATCAAGTTCGTTTTTATCGGAAAATGCAATCGCATGAACGACGAAGTCAATCTGCCCCCATTCTTTCTTGATTTGCTCAAACGCTGCATCAATACTGGCCATATCCGTTACATCACAAGGGATCAGCAAATCCGCACCCACCCGCTCTGCCAGAGGTTTCACACGTTTAAGAAGCGCATCCCCCTGATAGGTAAACGCAAGATCCGCTCCATTCGCCGCAGCGCTCTCCGCCAACCCCCACGCAATTGAGCGATCATTAGCAACCCCCATAACAAGGCCGCGTTTCCCTTTTAAAAAATCACTTGTCATCATCAGCGTACTTTAAAACCTTTTCATTTTTTAACCGTCATATCCTACACATTTAACCACATTCGTCCAGAGTGCGGTATTATTAAATTTGCCCATAGATCTATACTATTTCTGTAACCTTCTGTACAATATAAGCGAACATCGCTTTTGGTATAATCACGACCATAAACTTAATTAATAAAGTAAAATAATGTCTGTAGATTACAACACAGCAAAGCATATTTGCAATGTCGTTCGGCGACAAGTCCAGGCATCATTCCCTGATCTATACCTGCATTTTACAATTCACGGTGAGGATAACCGTAAAAGAGAATATTTGAGAGATTCAAAAATATTTGAAGATTTGCCTGCAGGAAATCACCTGCTTGAATATCCAAATAAAGATGAAGTTGAAAAAATACTGTCAAAAAACCAGTCACGTTTTATATGCATGGCTCGGCAAAACTCACCTGGATTTCTTGGATTTTTTATAAATAATGATTATGTTGGACTTTGTTTCATAAACCACGATCGCTTTTCAAGCGAAGAAAATTTGCGCAACCAAGCCCTAAATATAGCTTGGCATGCAATATCAATATACAAGGATTACATAAGGCGAAAATCCGCAGAACGCATAACTGGTGTTCCAAGATATATTGACGAACATAATCTGCTTATACCGCAATTAAGCAAAATGGAAATTTGCTTCAGAAACCTGGGCGGTGATATTTTCTCCGCCTGCGTACAGATGCTGCAAGGACGAACAGACGCAATAGAACATATCGCAAGACAACGCGTTCATGATACACTTAACGTAGAAAAAGGATTTCGCTCAGAATATTATCCTTTCCCCTCATTTATCGACACGTTAAACGATGTGCTCCATAACCAAATAAAGAGCCATAAAAATAACAGAAAAACAATTCAAGCCGCCGTAAAAATTGCAGAACAGGTTGCAAAAACCTACGAAAATATCAGTTTAGAGGGATGGCAAGAATTCAGTTTACCTGCACAACAAATGGCATGGGCGGGACACTCACAAAAAACAATTCTGGGCGTCGCTGTATATACAAGCACAAATACACAAATTCAGTCCGACGCTGATACAATCGCAGAATGGTTGGGAATAAAACCAGCCCTTATAACAAATTTTGATGATTATAATCCCTTTATGACTGATGAGAAGAATGAACAACTTCACATACAGCGGTGCAAAGAACTTATAAAGAGCGCGCTCACAAAAATTAAAGTCAGAGAAGATTACACAATTTTGCTCGAAATAGCCCGAAAGCAAAATATCCTTTTACTCGAAAAATCTGTTATTATCGGCTGGTGCGGCGGAGCATTACTTCGAGCTTCCGAGATTATTCGGCACTGCACTGACCCCAGCCTGATACCCGCGCTTTTAAAACAAGCAGAAGAAATTTTTCTCTCCGAAGTTGAAAACATAAAATGGGATACTCTTGAGCATTTTAGCAAAAAAGTTTTCAATGAACTTCGGAAGGGCGAGCTTCTAACACCAAGTGATCTCCTCGTCATCAGCGCACAGAATGATGAATTTTCTTCGCTTCATCATGCTCTGTCCGCATTGGATGGTTCCACAGACATCAAAGGCGATATAGACATAAAAACAGTCATCGATCATCCCTCAAGCACGATAAACGTCCTGGATATGATTAAAACAAACGGTTCATAAAAAAACCGCGCCAGAAAAAATCTAGCGCGGCCTAAGAGATATTTCGACAATATTAAAGAGCTATCCGTTCACAATCTGCCAACTGCCATCAGGCTGTTGACAGGCGGTGCCGTAAGCTGATTCTTCCTTACCGCCAACATAAACGGTTTGCTGGAACTCTCGGCAGTAACGACCACTCGCACTGTAACCGTCGCGCGTCGTCACAACTTCACCGGAATTACCGGAATCAGGATTAGACCACGAAATCGGCTCACCCACCGGAGCGGCTTGTGCCTGCGCTGTCGCATTTTGCATATAATTCATATCTGCCTTGTCGAGAGATTTACCAATTTCACTCCCCACAAGCGCGCCGATCAGAACGCCTGCACCAGTCGCCCAAAGACGCCCGGAACCGCTACCGATCGTGGATGCAGCTAGCCCACCCAGAACTGCGCCACTGCCCGTCCCAATCGCCTGTTTATTCACACCATTTTGTCTAAGAGTATCACACGCACTGAGCGCAAAAACCGACAAAACCATCGTTAACATTGTAAATTTTTTCATATTTTATGCCTTTCACCAATCATGTATAAGGTGTTTGAGTTTTGCAGTATATCCATTTATAAAATGAATGCATAGAGACTAATACGTAGCAGATAGAGAAATCATTTCAAAAAAATGAAAAATAATTTACCCCAAAACCCCCTGGATTTATTTCACGACTGGCTAGATCAGGCAAAACAGAGCGAAATAAACGATCCCGAAGCCATGGCACTGGCCACAAGCACTAAAGACGGCTACCCTTCCGTGCGCATGGTTTTACTAAAATCTGCCGATGAGAAGGGGTTTAAATTCCATACCAACGCCGAAAGTCAAAAAGGCAGCGAGCTGATGGATAATCCGAACGCCGCGTTGTGCTTTCACTGGAAAACCTTACGAAAACAAGTCCGCGTTGAAGGAAAGGTTGAGCAAGTCTCAAAACAAGAAGCCGATGAATATTTCGCCTCTCGCCCCTATGCACGGCAAATAGGTGCCTGGGCCTCGCAGCAATCCCGTGTATTAGAAAGCAGAGAAACCCTTGAAAACGCCATCAAAGCGCTGGAAAAAAAATACCCCAATGGCTCAATCGTCCCTCGCCCCGCTTATTGGCAAGGCTTCCGCGTTAAACCAGAAAAAATTGAGTTTTGGTGGGACAACCCTGACCGCTTGCATGACCGCTTCATATACACTAAAAAAGGAGGCGGAAACTGGGTAGTACAAAGACTTTACCCTTAGGATAATAAAAAATGAGTGCAAAGAAAAAAGAACAGCAACCAAAACAACACCCCTTCGGCGCCGATGTCTCTCGCCTTCTCGATATCGTTGCCCACGCGCTTTACACAAACCACGATGTATTCCTGCGCGAGCTTATTTCCAATTCCGCCGATGCTTGCGACCGCTTGCGCTATGATGCCATAACAAACCCGGACCTTATTAAGGACAACCCCGAATTCCGTATATGCGTCTACAAAGACACAACAAACCGCACGGTAACTCTGGTTGATAACGGCATCGGCATGGATAAAACCGAGCTCGCCGAAAACCTTGGCGTTATTGCAAAATCCGGCACTGCCGCCCTCATGGAACAAATCAAAAAAACCCAAGACGAAAAAAACAAACTTAAGCTGATCGGCCAGTTCGGCGTGGGTTTCTACGCCGGTTATATGGTTGCCCATAAAATCGAGGTGATCAGCCACAAAGCAGGAAGCGATAAGATTTGGGCATGGGAATCAGACGGCAAAACCGGATTCACAATCGCCCCCGCAAACGATATACAAAAAGCTCGCCTTGATGGCGCACGCGGAACCGCAATAACACTTCATATTAAAGACGAAGCCTCCGAATTCCTCCTCGATGACAAAATCAAGGCCACCGTTCAGGAATATTCAGACCACATCAGCGTCCCCATCTTCCTCGGCGCACCGGCACTGATTGCCAAAGACAAAGACGCACAAGCCATAAACACCGCCTCCGCCCTTTGGATGAAGCCAAAATCAGAAATCTCCAAACAGGATTACGATAATTTCTACAAACATATATCCGGCGGCTTCGATGAGCCCTTGCTGACATCTCATTGGCGCGCAGAAGGCAAAATCGAATTTACTGGCCTGCTCTACATCCCAACCTTGCGCCCATGGGATCTGTTCGACCCCACCCGCCGCCACTTCGTAAAACTTTACGTCCGGCGCGTCTTCATCACCGATGACATCGAAACCCTGATGTACCCCTGGCTACGCTTCATTCGCGGCATCATCGACAGCGAAGATTTACCCCTGAACATCAGCCGCGAATCCCTGCAATACAACCCGACCATCGAAAAAATCCGCAGCGCCGTCGCCCGCAAAATTTTGGGTGATCTCGATAAACTCTCCCGCGACGATCCGCCGGGTTTTGCTGCATTTTGGGGACAGTTCGGCCCAGCCCTTAAAGAAGGATTATACGACGCGCCTGAGCACCGCGAAGCCCTCCTCAAGGTCTGCCGCTTTTACTCCACGCATGATAATGGCGATAAATTTACATCCCTCGCTGATTACGTGGAACGCATGAGAGACGGTCAGGATAAAATCTATTACCTCAGCGGCGAAAACCTGATGAACATCAAAAACTCACCTCAACTTGAGGGCTTCAAAGCCAAAGGCATAGAGGTACTGTTTTTCACCGACACCATCGATGATTTCTGGCTCCAGAGCGTTCTTGACTATAAGGATAAAAAATTCCAATCCATCACCAAGGGCGATATCGACCTCAAAAAATTTGATAAAAAACACGAACAGCAGCAAGAAACACAAAATGAAGAGGATATACCAGACGACATCTCTGCCCTGCTGGAAAAATTCCAAACCATCCTTGAAAATGCCGTGCATAATGTGCGCAAATCTTCGCGCCTGACGGATTCCCCTGTCTGCCTTGTCGCCCCTGATGACGGCGTGGATATGTATATGGAGCGCGTCCTGCGCCTGCACCAGAAATATCAGGCTGAGAGTAGGCCCGTGCTGGAGGTCAACACAGACCACCCCCTCATCCGTAAACTCGCAGAATCAAACGCAAAAGGCGAGGACATGGGCGACGCCGCCCTGCTGCTGCTCGATCAGGCCAGAATTATACAGGGCGAGCCCATCCAAAACCCCACGGATTTTGCCCGCCGCATGTCTGAATTCATGAGAAAAGCACTATAATATATAATTTATCTATAACAGGTACCGGTGCCAGAAAGACTGTTGGGAGGATTAAACCGGCACCCCAAAGTTGGGCAAACCGCATTAACATATGGATTACCATTGGGCCCGATCACGATATAACCAAGCTTTCTAGGAGGCGCACAAGATCCGCGCATAAAATCCATGTAATCCCCAACGCCCTCAACGGCACCTGCCGCACCAACATCAGGATTTGCAGCTAACATAGAAAAACCCCATGTTGGACTATCGATTCCAGCAGCCTCAGTAGCCAAAGCGCTCAGACTTGGAACAGAAGGAAAACCATGTTGCACAGCATCACACACAAGCTGAAGCGGGTCTGGTAATTTAAGAATATCATCATTGGGCGCTTCACATGCACCTGCAAGGGTTCGATAGTCGCCCCCACTATCTGCCAGCGTTTTATAATCCGCAAGACTATAAAATCCGTCGTGATTGCCGCCCTGATTATCTTCAACATACAAATCAGATTGCTGCGCAAAATTATAACACCTTGCAGCATTCCAAACTCTGCTCATCATCTCACAATTATATTGTGTACCTGTTCCAATATTGTCTGCGGGCAAACTTGTGAACGCAACATTTTGAGGGGCACGGTCTCCGAGTACATATCGTGTAAAACCATCTTGGAGATAGTTCTGCTTAAATGTCGAAGTACCATAAACAGGTACACACGCCGCTCCAGCATTAACGGAACCATTAACACTAATGATTGCATCTTCACCAAGACCAATTATACTCCCAACATCGACAAGCTGATCCAAAACAAGAATTTCAAGCGCTGCAAACATAATAAACCCACTGCGCGCCAAAGTCCCCGGTGCCGCTGCAGCAGCAATACTCGGTGCAAGAGGATCACCGGCCGCAACAAATTCAATGGGGCCAACAGCAACATCATTGAATATCCCGCCAAACCCGCCTTTAGACTGATCAGGATCTCCAGGGAAATTTCTATCTGCATAGAAAGATTGATGAAGCATAAATTGATCAAAACAGGAATACGTTAAAACACTATCTGGCCGCGGCACAATATTGCCATTTTGCGTGATTTCACGCTGAGCACTCATCCAAGAACGACTATTCATAACCTTCATAAATTCAGGATCACAGGTCCTGCGCTCGGTAAATGGCAGAGTACCAAACAAATCATCTTCAACCGTAATCGGAACACTATTCGCAAAAACAGGATAAAGAGGCCCAAAAAAAGCCAACAGCACAAGAACCAGAAATCCACGCATTTGTAAGAACAAATTACAATTCCATCACTAAATAAGAATTACTCATAACACTTTAGCATAACATAAATGCGTATGACCAGTTTTCAATTCACTAAATTACAGCATTCCTTGATAATGCCGCTCGCTCATTTCCTCAATATCATCATCCGAAAAGTCGAAATACCGCCCCAGCTCCTCAATAATCACCTGCCGGATCAGGCCCGTTAAATCCTCCCCCGTCTCACACCACATATCCAGGATTGCGCGGCGGTACAGCACCAGAACATCATCATCATTGGCTACTTTACGCTCAATTCCAGGCGCAATTTCCTTTGCACTCTTGTAAAGCGCAAGCAATTCAAAAGCATCATCCAGATCAAGATCATTGACCGTGGTCTCATCGGCCATATCCTCAACAACAACAACCAGAGCCTCACAATCACGCATAAGCTCATCGGGCAGCGTCTCCATCACGACAGACGCGAGACAATCCAGATCGTCAAGACTGGGCGCTACAGTGTAATTCATTATAATTTGCTGACAGCTCATAACGTAAATCTCCTTTGTCAAATCATGTCAAAGCGAACACAAAATAATTGCAGCGTTTCAATATAAATTTAACAACAGGATAGGGCGAATCACAGGCCTCGACAATGCATAAATAACTTTTTCACAACAAATCCATAGGCAAATTCATCTTTTCATGAAAATTTAAGAAAAAAACAGCTACAATGATAAAGAAAGAGTTAAAGGAAGAAAAATGGATATTCCGGCAGGAATCGCAGCACAATCGGCACTAACACGTCAAAATATAACGCTTTCCGTTATAAAACAGGCCGCTCAAGCGGATCAGGCCGTCGCAAATATCCTGAAGGCTGCCGTTGAAAACTCCCCTTTAAACACCGGATCGCGTGGCAGATCTGTAAATATTAAAGCTTAAGCGACTGCGCGAAGCGCGTGATGAGAGTCCCACAAATGCCGCAAACTATCGGCCATATACCGAACATCGTCCAATGAATGCGCCGCACTCGCTGTCAACCGCAACCGCTCCGTACCCTTTGGAACTGTTGGATAATTAATCGGCTGCACATAGACATCATAATGTTTGAGCAAAATATCACACACCTCGCGGCAACAATTGGGCTCGCCGACAATCAGGGGTACAATATGGCTCTCCCCGCGCATAAACGGCAAACCAGAGGCCTCCAGCATATCCTTAAACAGAGTAACATTTGCACTTTGGCATTCACGCTCAACCCGTGAAACCTTCAAATGCTCAACAGAGGCAAGAGCCGCAGCCAGAACCGCAGGCGGCAAACTCGTCGTAAAAATAAACGCCGAGGTATAACACCGCACAGCATCGACCAAAGCGGCCGGGCCGGTAATAAAACCACCCATCGCGCCATAAGCTTTCCCGAACGTGCCCTCAATCACATCGATACGATCCATCAGACCCATTTCCTCGGCAACCCCGCCCCCGCGCGGCCCATAAAGACCAACGCCATGAACCTCGTCCAGATAGGTAAGCGCGTTGTATTTTTCCGCAAGCTCAATAATCTCTTTAATAGGCGCAATATCGCCCTCCATGGAATAAACCGATTCAAACGCGATAATTTTAGGCCGCCCCTTATCAACAGATTTAAGTAAATCCTCAAGATGCTGCACATCATTATGACGGAAAATCATTTTTTCCTGCTTACTCCCTTTAATGCCGTGAATCATGGAGGCATGGTTAAGCGCATCAGAAAAAATAACACATCCCGGCATCAACTTACCGAGAGTTCCCAAAGTTCCCTCATTGGCAACATAGCCGGAGGAAAAAACAAGAGCGCCCTTTTTATTATGCAAATCCGAAAGAGAGCGCTCCAGATCAACATGATATTTCATCGTGCCCGAAATATTGCGCGTTCCCCCCGCGCCCGCTCCGCATGTCTCCAAGGCCTCTCTCGCCGCAGCGATAACCTTCGGATGCTGACCCATGCCCAGATAATCATTACTGCACCACACAGCAACCTCTTTAGAAGACCCATCTTTGTTATAATAACGCGCATAAGGAAAGCGCCCGACAATCCGTTCCATAGTAGCGAAAATGCGATACCGCCCTTCGGACTTAATCGCCTCAACACACCCTTCAAAATGCTTATTATAATCAATTGACATGCAATGCGGCCTTTTTTCTTTTACTGTCTTATTGCCCTTGGATATAAAGATCAAGATATTTAAGGCTCCACTATATAATCTTTTTGGCGAAAAATAAAATGATCCTGAGCTTTGGCGTAATTTGTTCACATATCTGGCTGGAATCATCCGACGACGTCACAGACTCGGGCAATATACTTGCAACAACCAGCCAGACCAGTATCAGCGGCTCAGCAGCCCTGCAAGCCATCGCTGCAGCGCGCGCCGGCGCAAAAACCTCGCTCACGGGCACAATTGGAAACGATAATTTTGCAAAGGACATCCTTACAACTTTGCGCAGGGAAGGTATAAATACCTCTGCCATCGCAAAGCACGAAGAACAACAAACAGCACTGCGTATATTAATCTCCAGCCCAAATGGAAAAACCCTTCAAATTCATACAAATAACACGCTCCACCCCGCCAGCGCAGACCAAATCCCGCAAGCCGCACTGAATGCGCGCACATTGATTTTGCTTCAAAACGATATCCCCGCCGAAATTAATGTGGATATCATGAAGCGCGCCCGCACATCCTCATCCAAAACCATATTATCCATCCATCATGATCGGAATATAACCTCTGAAATCCTTGCGCTTGCTGATTTTATTATCGCACCGGAGCCCCTCATACAGTTATATGCACCCCACAATGAAAAAGGCACCGCTGCGCCGGATGAAAAGGCAATTGATTGCTTTTGTGGCACGCTCGCCGCCTGTTATCAAGCCGCTATGCCAAAAGAAAAGGCGTTGGACTATGCCCGCGCCGCGTCTAAAATTGCATCAAAACAGAACGGCACATATACCGCTCTACCCTACCTTGATGACATTGAAAAAAACCTCTAGAGCCCGAACATATCCGCAGCCTTCTCGGCGCGGTTCAGCGTTTTATCCAATGCCGCCATGGTCTTGGACAAATCATCGCTCTCATCCTCCATCCACACCTTAAGTACTTTAAGATAAACACCACTTAGCCCGGCGACTTTGATCGCCCCCTTAAGACCCGATGTCTCAATCCCGGCGCATTCCAGCATCCAGCTCATAGATCGGCACAAATGCGGCATGGAAATAACCATCTGTTTGGGATCATACCTGAACGACTGAAGAACCGCCACCAAACCCTCGCGGTAATCATTAAGGGTATCATACCGGTCCATCAGAATATCAAACAGCGCATCGCGCGGACTGGACACGTCCCCGCCAGAAACAGAAACCTGCGAAACCACCGCCTTATCAATCATCCGCCCCAGCAAAACAAGAATATCGTTTTTATCCTCAATCACCGCATACAAATCTGCCAAAGACACATCTGCTGCAATCGCAATATCCCTCAACGTAGTGTTCTCCCAGCCTTGTGCAACCGCAAGCCCGAGCGCGGCATGAACAATCTTTTCCTTGAATGCTTCACCATCCATTTTTACGGTTTTGCTCTTTTTTTCACTCATTGGCTTGGCCTTTTCCAAATTTCTGTTTATAGAAGATACCATCAAAGTTTTTACAAACACATAATAAAAAATGGAAAAATAAATGTCTGATACAAAATATGGCGTAGCCGCCGTAGGAAACGCCCTTGTTGATGTTCTTGCCCAAGTCTCTGAAGAATTCGTAGCCCAACAACATGCCGAGCACGGCATGGAAAAGGGGGCAATGACCCTCGTCGATGAAACCCGCGCTGTTGATCTTTACGGTCAGATGAAAGGCGGCCTTGAAACCTCAGGCGGCTCCGCCGCCAATACCATGGCCGGGTTTGCATCATTTGGCGGCAAAGGCGCATTCATAGGTAAAGTTGCAGACGATGATTTGGGCAGAGCCTTCCAAAAAGATATCCGCTCACTAGGTGTTTCATTTGAAACCCAGCCCCTTATTCTTGGCGCATCGACCGGGCGCTGCATGATTCTGGTTACCCCCGATGCAGACCGCACAATGAACACCTTTTTAGGCGCCAGCGTAGAGCTCAGCCCAAATGACATTGACGCTCATGTGATTTCAAGCGCAAAAGTTACCTATCTCGAAGGCTATCTCTTCGACCGCGACCTCGCAAAACAGGCCTTTATCACTGCCGCTGAATATGCACATGAGGCAGGTAACAAAATCGCGCTCACGCTTTCCGATCCGTTCTGCGTTGACCGCCACCGCCATGACTTCCTGAACCTTGTTGAAAACCATGTCGATATTTTATTCGCAAATGAAGAAGAGCTTAAATCCCTCTTCCTCCAGAACAATATCGAAGACGCTATAAACGCCATCAGCGACCACGTTGAAATCGCCGCCATAACCCGCAGCGAAAAAGGCGCCATCATTATCTCAAACGGTGAAAAAATCAAAATCGATGCAGTGCCCGTAGATAAAGTGATAGACACCACCGGCGCAGGCGATCAATTCGCGGCAGGCTTCCTCTATGGCTACACCGAAGGCAAAGACTTGGCAGAATGCGGCCGCTTGGCCGTCATTGCCGCCGCTGAAGTCATAACCCATATCGGCCCGCGCCCATCGATAAAACTCTCAACACTGGCAGCATAGACAAAAGGCGCAAAAATTTGATATCACTATGCATATGAAATATCTGATTGCGCTTTTCCTCATTCTTCTTGCCCAGCCACACATAGCCAGCGCACAAGAAACTGCGGGCTTCGGCTTGGCCATGCATGGCAACCCAAAATACTCCGCCCAGAGCACGCATCTGCACTACGCAAACCCTTATGCCCCAAAGGGGGGCACCTTAAAACAATCTGCCGTGGGCACGTTTGATACACTGAACGCCTACGCCCTCAAGGGTCAGTCCCCGCCAAACATGAACCTGATCACGGACCGCTTGATGCAACGCGTCTGGGATGAACCCTTTACCCTCTATCCTTTGATTGCCGAGAGCGCCGACATCCCCGAAGACCGCTCTGGCATTACCTTCCACCTAAATCCAAAGGCACGCTTCCACGATAACAGCCCGATCACCACCGCCGATGTGATGTTTTCCTTTGAGACATTGCGTGATAATGGCCGCCCGAACATGCGCAAAATCTACAAACTCGCGCGCGAAGCAACCATTATGGACGATCATACTATTACCTTCAAATTCGCTGAAGGCTACAACCGCGAAACTGTGATGATCTTCGCCATGATGCCCATCCTCTCCAAATCATGGTGGCAAGGCCGCGACTTCAATGCCGGCTTGCTCGAGCCCCCACTCTCAAACGGGCCATACCGCATCAAATCATTCGAGCTGGGCCGTAACATTATCTACGAACGCATTCCTGATTACTGGGCACAAGACCTTCTCGTTAACGTTGGTCACAATAATTTCGATACAATTACCTATGATTATTTCCGCGATGACACAATTGCTTTGGAAGCCTTCAAAAAAGGGAGCCTAAATCTGCGCCGTGAATGGGACGCTAGTAAATGGCGAAAACAATATAATGACATCAGTGAAACCATCGCCCTGCTCGAAGCCCCGCATCAGCGCCCTGAGCGCGCCGATGGCCTGATTTTCAATCTCCGCCACCCGCCTTTTGATGATATTAATGTCCGTAAGGCACTCTCACACGCCTTTAATGATGAATGGGTCAAACAAAATCTGTACGGCAATAATTTCAAACGAATCAACAGCATGTTCCCAAATTCCATCCTCAGCGCAAAAGCGGAGCAAAAAGAAGAAGAAGCGCTCTCGCTCAGACAACGCTTGAAAGAGGCAACGACTTTGCTCACGCAAGCCGGCTGGGTGATAGAAAATGGCCAACGCGTAAACACCAGCACAAAAGCCCCCTTCCAGTTTGAAATCATCGTCTCAAACCCTCAGGATGAAAAAATAGCACTTACCTTCCAAAAGTCGCTTCAACGCCTTGGAATCACGATGAGCATCCGCGTTCTCGACAGCGCAACCTTTCAAAACCGCAAACTAAGCTATGATTACGATATGCTTGCCTTTTTCTGGCAAAATTCTCTCTCTCCAGGGACAGAACAACGCCTCTATTGGTCCTGCGCCGCAGCCAAAGAATCTGCAAGATTTAACTTTTCTGGAATTTGCCTGCCCGAAATTGACGCTTTGGCGGATAAAATTGCAGACGCCCCAACATATGACGACCTTATAAAACACACCCATGAAATGGATAAAATTCTTATGGAACAGAACATCTACATACCGCTGTTTTACAAGGGTTTTGACTATATCGCACATGATAAAAACCTGCATTATCCTACCACCACCCCCATCTACGGGGCGATCCTTGAAACATGGTGGGAAAATAAAAATCTGTAATTTTATATAATTATATTGAGCTAAACAGCTATACTTGTTATGATTTTATGGATTGTAGTAACAAAATAAAGATTACAGAAAATGATTATGCGTTCTTTACTTCTCTTGGGCCTGACACTAAGCCTTTCTTTCCCTGCCTTTGCTGGCGTAAATGATGAGATTGCAGATAAGGGTCAATACTGGCAGCGCGTACACGCCGCTTCCGCCCTTTACCTCCGCGGCCCCAAAGCCCAGCAAATGTTAAACCGTGACATCGCAAGATGCGTGACCGAGCTGCGCGAACTTGAGCGACTGGGCGCCGTGCGCGATGCAATCCCTGAATATGTTGACGGCATAGTCCTCAGCCCGGAAGAAGCCCGCCTCGCCGGATGGGACACACCAGAGCGCGACCGCGAACTCTATGCAGAACACTCCGATTACATTGATTTCGAAGGGTGCATGCTTGCAAGTGGGTGGGAGCGAATCAAATACGTTCCCTTTGATGTTCTTGCTCAATCAGAAGAAAACTATAAGCGCACACACACAAAATACCGTAAGGATGCAAAAAATATCAAGCTTTACGAGAAAAAGCGCAGCGATTACGACAATCTGAACAGATAAAAAACTTCAGTAATACTCATTTATTCGGAGCTGGTACTCATCCCCCAGCTCTTTTTTATGCCTTCTTTCACCATATCAACACTCAAACTGTTCATAAGAGAGCCGCACGTGCTGGAGCTATACCCCTCATAATGAATCAGCTCATCGAATGATTCAGGTGTACGTGCATAGGAGGTATGCGGCCCCCACGGCGCATAAATAGCAGGATAGCTTGGCCCAAACACGCCAAATGTGGGTACGCCCGCCGCCGCCGAACAATGCATTAGCCCCGAATCATTACCTATATAATAACTGCAACGTGCCAAACATGCAGCAGCCGTCCCGGGATCAGCCTTTGCAATCAAATCAATCCGGTAAATTTCAGGGACACTAAGCAGCAGCTCACGCGCAGCATCCTCTTCCCCCGGCGCGGCAAACACCGCAATTCGGGCATCAGGCATAAGCCCGTCATCTGCTCTCATCCATCTTACAACCTCAACAAAACGCTCTACTGGCCAGGTTTTCCCAATCCAGTTCGCTGTAGGCCCTACCCCTAAAACCGCCGTCCCAGCGGGAATAAGCTCCAAAGCTCGCGCCTTCTGCTCCGCACTGAACCACAATTTTGGCGCCGGAACATGACCAAGCCTCATCACCTGTGCCATTTGTTCAACCTTATGCAGGCTTTGATCGATGCGCGCTCCAAAAATATAACGCTCCCGCGACAAAACCAGACGTGAAACTGCAGAATTTCGCAAATCCACAACAGCATCAAACCGTTTTAAAACCACGCGCCGCCACAAATCAAACCAGTGCTTATTATAATCCTGCTTGTGGATTGGAATAATCTCCTCCAGACCCGGCACACCGTGAAACAAAGAGACAGCAAGCGGCCCGCATGCAATCGTGAAACGCGCACCCGGATAACGCGCAATCATCTCCCGCAGCAACCCAGACGATAAAACCGCATCGCCAATCCGCGAAGATGTGATAAACAAGATATGTTTAGAGACTGAATTCATAACATATAATGACACAAGAACCCTTTTTCACAACCCTCAAGCCCCGCGCAATCCTCAAAATTTCGGGGACAGACGGCAAATCATTCCTGCAAGGCTTGATAACAAACGACATAAACCTTTTAAACACGCAACCATGCCTCTATAGCTGCCTCCTGAGCCCACAGGGAAAATTCATGTTTGATTTCTTCATTAGCCAGGAAAATGAGGCCTTGATCCTTGACTGTGAACCCAGCGAGCGCGCCATAGACCTCAAAAAAATGCTCTCAATGTACGCCCTGCGCGCAAATGTAACATTTGAACTACACGATGATATCACTGTCTATATCGGCATTGGCGAAAATAATGGATTTCCCGATCCCCGCCATCCAGAAATAGGTTTTCGCAGCTTTGAAAAACCTCAAAACCTGCCCGAACAACCTTTCGAGACTTGGGATAAATTGCGCATAAAGCTGTGCATCCCGGATGGCAGCCGCGATATGATCCCCGGAAAATCAACCCTCCTCGAAAGCAACATCGACAAGCTAAACGGCATATCCTTCACAAAAGGCTGCTATGTTGGACAGGAACTCACCGCCCGCATGCATTACCGTGGCCTGGCGAAAAAACACCTGAAAACAGTTACACTCGATGATCTTGGCCTGAAAACCTTCCCCGCGCCATTCGAAAATATTATAAAAGACGAAAAAATCATCGGCGAGATGCGCTCGTCTTGCGGCAATATTGGAATAGCCCTGCTAAAAGACAACAGCTAGGCGCTCTTCTTACCCTTCATGACAACCGTCTTCCCGTACCCCTCACGGATCGCGGCCTGACTCGCCGCCAGACGCGCAATCGGCACGCGGTAAGGCGAACAAGACACATAATCAAGGCCAACCTGCTCACAAAACGCAATAGACGACGGATCACCGCCATGCTCGCCGCAAATCCCAAGCTTGATTTTACTATTCGTATCGCGTCCTTTTTCGCATGCAATGCCGACAAGAGCGCCGACGCCATCAACGTCAATAGAGACAAACGGGTCACGTTCATAAATACCTTTAGCAACATAAGCGGGCAAGAAGTTTGACGCATCATCCCGGCTCATCCCCAAAGTCGTCTGCGTCAAATCATTCGTCCCAAAGCTGAAGAAATCTGCAGCCCCGGCAATATCATCCGCCATCAGCGCCGCGCGCGGCAGCTCAATCATGGTACCAACCAGATAATCAACACTTGCCCCTTTTTCTGCAAACACAGCCTTGGCCTCGTTCTCCACAACAGCACGCATCAGCTCAAGCTCTTTGCGCGCCCCAACAAGCGGAATCATAACTTCCGGGATAATGCTCTCGCCTGTTTTCTGATCAACGCTCACCGCTGCCTCAAAAATTGCGCGCGCCTGCATGGCATAAATCTCTGGAAACGTAATTCCCAAACGACATCCGCGATGCCCCAGCATAGGGTTCGTCTCAGAGAGCTCCGCAAGACGCAACCTCACATCCTCCTCTGGAATATTCGCCGCCTTAGAAAATGTCTTTATATCCTTTTCCCCATGAGGCAAAAACTCGTGCAGTGGCGGATCAAGAAGCCGGATAGTAATCGGCAAGCCATGCATAATTTCAAATAATTTCTCAAAATCAGAGCGCTGCTCAGGCAATAATTTGTCAAGCGCCGCCCGCCGGTCATCCGCACTGCGCGCAAAAATCATCTCACGTACATTTTGAATGCGCTCCGCATCAAAAAACATATGCTCTGTCCGGCAAAGCCCAATCCCTTCCGCACCAAAATTCCGCGCGGTCTCAGCGTCCAGAGGCGTTTCAGCATTAGCACGAACACGCATGCGCCGACGCGCATCCGCCCACCCCATCAGCGTTCCGAAATCACCTGAAAGCTCGGGCTTGAGCGTTGGAACCATCCCCAGCATAATCTCACCCGTCGCACCATCAATCGTGACAATGTCACCTTCCTTGATCTCTTGTGCGCCTTTACGGATAATTTTTGTTTTCTGATCGATATACAAATCCCCTGCGCCCGCAACGCACGGCTTACCCATCCCGCGAGCAACCACTGCGGCGTGTGATGTCATACCTCCGCGAGAGGTCAAAATCCCGGCTGCTGCGTACATTCCATGAATATCCTCCGGCGAGGTTTCCTGACGACACAAGATCACCGCATCACCATTTTGCCCAAGCTTTTCTGCTTCATCAGATGTGAAAACGACTTTACCAGCCGCAGCCCCCGGCGAAGCAGGAAGACCCTTTGAAATTACATTACGCTCAGCTTTAGGATCAAGCCGCGGATGCAGCAACTGATCAAGGCTCTGCGGATCAATCCGCAACAACGCCTCCTCTTGGGAAATCACGCCCTCATCCACAAAATCAACCGCAATCTTAAGCGCAGCCGCAGCCGTGCGCTTACCGTTACGCGTCTGCAACATATAGAGCTTGCCCTGTTGCACGGTAAACTCAATATCCTGCACATCGCGGAAATGCTTCTCAAGCTTAAGACGCAAGCCATCAAGCTCCTTGAACACTTCCGGCATTGTCTCTTCCATAGACGGCAAGTCACTACCCTCTTTTTCACGGCCCTTAATCGTAAGGGATTGCGGTGTGCGAATCCCCGCAACCACATCTTCTCCTTGCGCATTCACAAGATACTCACCATAGAAATAATTCTCGCCCGTTGACGGATCACGCGTAAACGCAACACCTGTTGCGCAATCATCGCCCATATTGCCAAAGACCATCGATTGTACGTTCACCGCTGTGCCCCAGCTCTCAGGAATCTCGTTAATCCGCCTGTAAGTAATTGCTCGCGGCACCATCCAGGAGCTGAACACCGCCCCGATCGCGCCCCATAACTGCTTCTTCGGATCACTCGGGAAAGGCTTACCAAGCTCGCGCTTCACAAGATCCTTATACGATGCGACAATTTCCTTCCACCCTGCGGCAGAAATATCTGTATCCTGCGACAATCCCTCATCACGTTTGTACGTATCAAGAATATCTTCAAAATCATGATGATCCACGCCCAAAACGACATCCCCATACATTTGGATAAACCGCCTGTAGGAATCCCACGCAAAGCGTTCATCCTTTGACTTTTTGGCCAAGCCTATAACAGTTTCATCATTCAATCCCAGATTCAAAACCGTATCCATCATCCCCGGCATGGACACGCGCGCCCCTGATCGCACAGAAACCAGCAACGGGTTGTCAACATTTCCAAATCCCATACCCATGCTGCGCTCAATCTGCGCCATGGCCACTTCAACCTGATTCTTGAGCTCCGTAGGGTATTTATTGCCATTCGCATAATAGTGCGTACAAACTTCAGTCGTAATCGTAAACCCCGGAGGCACGGGTAAACCTAAACCTGCCATCTCCGCAAGATTACATCCCTTCCCCCCCAAAAGATTGCGCATGGAGGCATCGCCCTCATTCTTATCTTTTCCGAAATTATAGACCCACTTCGTCATGCGCATGCGCTCCTGATAGTAAAATGAACATCGTCATGGGTTTAGCATATTTCTGGCGTAAAAAGGAAGCCTTAATCAAGCGTTTTTGTCATCATAAGACACAGATTATCATCAATCGGTCGAAATTCCCCGTGCGCAACCTGTTTTCGATCATAACTGACGCCCTGCCCGTCGGGAATATACCCCATTTTCACGTATAATCGCTGCGCCGGACCATAAGAATAATCCACGCCAACCCCTATGCCCATCTCACGGCAGCCTTTATCACGGGCTAATGCTTCACAATACTCAATAACCTTTCGGCCAATACCGCGCCGCCTATAATCCTTAAGCACATTTAAATCTTGAATTTCTGGAATATTATGAACCTTGAAATAAGCATATTTTGGCGCCCAATTCATAACACAATATCCAATATCAACGCCCGCCATTGACACAATCAGTAACTGCAACTCGTCTTTTTCCTGACGCTCAAAACATTGCTCAAAATACTCAGTGTCTTTATGATACCCAAGCTGCGCAATCAAATCCCAAAGGCGGTTAGGCTCCTCATACCGCGCCTGCTCAATACTCAACTCTTGCATTACAAGGCCGCTTTCCCTTATGATCATCAAAGAAAAAGGATAAAACAATGCGTATAATCTTAAAAGGTTTTTGTTTCGCGCTGTTGATGCTCAGCCCGCAGCCAGCAAATGCCCAGGAAAACGACAGTGCTCTGCCCTACGACCCGGTAAAGGAAATCCTGGAAGAGCGTGAAGCCCCTAAAACTGGCATGCATAGTGCACGCTGGAATACACCCAAACCCGCTGAGGACAAACCTGCGGAGCCTGCAAAACCTGCCGAGCCCGCCGCCGCGGCCGCAACAGATGAAGAACTCTCAGATGGACAAAAACTCTGGAACAAATACAAGACCCTCGCAGAACAGGCAAAAGAAAAAGAGCAATCTGAAAAAACTGCCAGCGTTCAAAAACCCGAAAATCCTGAACCTCCCACCGTAGAACAGCCACAAGTCGCCAAAGAGGAAGAAAAAGAAAAACAACAAGGCGGCCTTGTTGAAATACTCCAACGCTACAAAGAATCCCAAAAAAGCGGCGGAAAAATTAACTCCCGCTCCTTCGGTAAAATAGATTAATCCTTGCCTAAGCCTGCAAAAACTGGTTTAAGTCGTGATATGCACAATCAGGCTCTAAAACCGATGACCACAAGCCAGGATAACCCACTAGAACGCTTATCTACCCTCCTTCATGATGACATGATGCACGTCAACACACTCATCGTGGAAAACATGCACTCTGATGTAAAACTTATTCCAAAACTGGCAGAATATCTAATCGCGGCAGGCGGCAAACGCATCCGCCCGCTCTTGACACTCGCGGCAACATCCATCTGTGCCGGCCCAATGGAAAAATCATATCATCTTGCCGCCGCCGTGGAGTTCATCCACACCGCAACACTTCTTCATGATGATGTGGTTGATGAAAGCCACGAGCGCCGCGGCAAAAAAACCGCAAACCTCGTCTTTGGTAATCAAGCCAGCGTTCTTGTCGGTGACTTTCTTTTTTCAAAGTCATTCCAGATGATGGTGCAAACCGGCTCGCTCGATGTCCTGCGCATTCTCTCAAACGCCGCCGCAATCATCGCTCAAGGCGAAGTCCTACAGCTCATAACCACCAACAACATCGAAACCAGCATGGATGAGTACCTTAAGGTTATCGAATCCAAAACTGCAGCTCTCTTCTCCGCAGCCTGCGAAGTCGGCGCAGTTATATCAGGTAAAGACCAACACACCGCAAAGGCCCTGCATGATTACGGCATGAATCTGGGGATTGCCTTCCAGATGATCGACGACGCGCTCGACTATTCTGCAAACCAGCAAAAACTCGGCAAAGAACTTGGTGATGACTTCAAGGAAGGCAAAATGACCGCGCCCGTAATTTTTGCAATTGCAGAGGCCAATGAGGAAGAACGCACATTCTGGAAGCGCACTTTAGGCTATAAAAATCAAACCGATACCGACTTCGATCGTGCCCTGACTCTTATAACAAAGCATCAGACCCTGGATAAAACAATCAATCAGGCCCGCCATTTCGCTGCACGCGCAATAGAATCACTTGCCCCCCTTCCTGAATCTGAAATCAAAACACTTCTATCTGATCTCACCCACTTCACCATCACACGAAGCTTCTAAGAGATATAAAAAAATGCACTGCCACGCAATAAAACCAAAGAAAAAAGACACGCTTCTAATCTTCTGCATTACCTTACTAAGCCTAACAATCGGCGCTTACCATATCGCACCACTCACAGGAATTATCCTGCCCTTTCAAATCTTCAGCTTTGCTCACGCCGCATGGAATATATTACTGACCATGTGGTGGGGTATAGCAATCGGCATCGTCATGATCGGCATCATGAGCAAAATCCCCCGTGAATATTTCAACACCATCATGGGGCGCGATAATACATTTTCCGGGCTTCTACGTGCTGTTTTTGCAGGCGTTGTTCTGGATTTATGCTGCCATGGCATTCTGTTGGTCGCCGCAAAACTTTACGAAAGAGGCACCAGCCTGCCCCAAGTTATCGCATTTCTGGTTGCAAGCCCCTGGAATTCTCTCTCCCTGACCCTTGTGCTCATCGCCTTGATCGGATTAAAATGGACACTCGCCTACATCATAGGCTCAGTCATCATCGCGCTACTAACGGGTATAATTTTACAAAAAATGATCCGCTCCGGCGCCCTGCCAGCAAATCCAAACGCGGTGCAAATAACCGCAAACCCAGTGAGCATTATTGACGGAATAAAAAATATTAAATTTGCCGACCTCAAATTAACAGACATCCTGAAATCCGGCTGGAAGGACGGCAAAATGATTATCAAATGGCTGCTTTTCGGTACAATCATCGCCGCCGCTATGCACGCCTTCATCCCCGCAGACACCTTCTCAACATGGCTGGGTCCGACAATAATGGGCCTGTTCATAACCCTCATCATGGCCACCGTCATTGAGATATGCTCCGAAGGCTCTGCCCCCATCGCCGCACAAATCGTCAACGGTGCCAACGCACCGGGCAATGGCTTTACTTTTTTGATGGCGGGCGTGGCAACAGACTACACGGAAATCTTGGCGATCCGGGAATTTACCGGCTCATGGAAAATCGCACTTGCACTGCCGCTTATCACTGTACCCCAGGTCGTTCTTCTCGGACACATCATGAACCTAGCCGCAACCAGCGGTTAAAAAACAACGCGCATTGCTGCGCCCCAAATCAACGCACAAACTCCCATGGCATTAAGGGGATAAGAAAGCACGGGCGGTAATTTCTCCCGTATCATCAGGATGTAAACCATCAGAAACAACGGAACCGACAGCGCAAAATACATCCGCATCCCATACATTTTTGCTTCTGGAAACAAAAAGAAGCTCAGCATGATCGTCAAAATCATCAGCCCAGCCAGAATTTTATACCACAAATCGGCCATATGACTCAAAAGCGGATTCCCCCTTAACAAAATCCAGATAATCGACGGCACGGAAATCCACACAACCACCATAATCCCGCGCACATACGCCGTATTATCAAGAAACATAGCGTGAAAAAAATCACCCCGGCTGATTGCAATCCCCAAGATCGAAATCACATAGGTCAGGCTGATAACCGGAAAAAACCGGTGCACCAAAATCTGAAAAAAATCCTTAGGCAGAATATAATCAGTCGTATCCCGCTCTAATCTTATAATCTGCTGTATTTTTTTGCTCATGCCCGAACCACCGTAGTCAAAAAATATTACCTTTTTATTTGCGGCACGGATAGAGCGAATATAACGCCATAGCAACACCCGGCGCCGCCACAAATTTTCGGTGCAGCTTCGCCCGCTCATACATGTAAGCCAAGACCCTTGCATGAATTTCATTCAAGCTAACGTTATCAGGGATGCAGAAATTATACTCCCCCGTTAAATCCATTGCCTTCAGCATATTGTGATAATCAATAACACCCGATATATAGGCCTGACAGGCGATCTTACCGCCCTTGACGATCTCATCGCCATTGCGGTCCAGCGAACAGACCTTTATCAGATATTCACCTGAAAACCGCGCAGCCTGCGCCGAAGGGATAAAACAAAACACAATCATCAAAAAAACGACCGCACGCAGCATCATTTTTTAAGCTGCCCCAATATAGCAAACGGCGAATCCTCTGCATTCACCTTTGCCGCCGCCGTAATGACACGCGGGCCGGTATCACGCTTTTCTTTTTTCGGCGCCTCTGATTTCTTTTTCTTGAAATTCTGCTTTTTGCTTTTTAGCTTCTCTTTGCGCCCCTCACTTTGCTGATCAGCCTTACCCTTTTTCAATCGAAACGTCGCAAGCTCTGGCTTAGCATCTTTGGGTTTGTCGGCAACAGCGTCCTCGCCCTCGTCTTTGATCTCTTGAACTGGTGCCTCCGCCGGATCATAAATTTTCGTATGCCCCATCGCAGTCAAAACCTCGTACAAATCTGCAATAGATGATCCAAGCCACTCCGCCATCTCATGGCGCGCCTGAAACTTGCCCTCTTTTGCATGGTCATAAACGCAGGAAATCACACGGTCTAACATATCAATACGAACCGCCCGCGGCCCATAAAGCGGATACCCAATCGCGCGGTAATAGGAATGATCAGGATTATCTTCTTCAACACGTACCGACACCACACCATCTGCCGGGGTTTTCGGCGGTAAAGCAACATCATGATACAAACACCACAGCATCGCCCGTAATTTAATCGCCGCAGGCTTGTTAAGCTCCGGCATAAAGGCCAATACCGGCCCAAGCCTGATTTTCTTTGCCCGCAACTCTGCCCGCGTCTCCGGTGTTAGCCCGGCAATCAAATCCTCCAGCTCACCGCGCGGCACAATCCCCATACCATCATAAAGACGCGCGGCAATCTTGGAAACGGCATCCTCTTTTACGTCTGCCCCTTGCGGAACAGCCAGCAACATCAGAGCCTCCAGAGTGGCCGAAAAATGCGTATTCACCCAAATCGTAAAATGATTAAGCAAAGCCTGAGCATCATGAGCGGCTGTAATCTCATGACTTAACACCTCAATTTTTGGCGAGAGAGGGTGCGCTCCCTTTTGTAATCGCGCCACAGCAACCCCTGGAACGGGATTATTAACCTTCTCCTGCCACAAAATTTCACCCAACGGTGAAAGTGAAAACTGCGTATCTTTTGATGCCAATATGCTCACGATTAAACTCTTTTTCTCTAAACGAAGCTTATTAATGCAGTTTATCCTTGGCGCGGGCAAGGTTTTTTGTTTAAATGCACCAAGATTTTACGCAAAACTCACAAGGAACCTACTAATGCGCTTATTCCTGACAATTCTCGCAATCATCGTTTTCCCCCTACAAACAAAAGCAGCGGAAATCAATGAGGCTGGCGCCCAAACACTCAAGACCGCCTTTCAGAATATACTAGATCACCAAGCACTTTTTGTAGACATTTTCACCGACGCAAGAATAGAGAATCTTGGGGAATTGTCTGTAAAACAGGAAAAAGATTTTTACACCATCACTCTCCCGCATATTTTGATTAAAAGTAAAGATGAAACCCAAAAAGATATCTTTGATCTTGGCGTGATTGTGATTAATGCTCAGCCGGATGAACTGCCCAACCACTGGAAAACCGTCATGACGCTACCGGCTCGAATGACCCTTAAAGATGATACAGAAATTTTGATTATAATTGATATTGCAGATCAGCGCAGTATAGGCCTTTTCAACGACATTCTTGGGTATTGGACAAAATATGATATTAATCTATCAAATATGAAAATGAATTCAATAAAAGATAAAATTTACACAACTATCGGAGGCTTTCAATTATACTCAAATCTAACCGGAAATGACGATGGTTCATACTCGGGACCTGGACACTTAAAACTACAAAATATGGTTTTTGAGCAAATTGGTGAGCAAGAGACTGTCAGCGCAAGGGAAATATTATTCGAATCAGATATTGATGCAGTGACTCTTCCCACACTTGTTACTTACAGATCAAAAATTGAAAAACATAAAGACGCCCTTAAATCAATGGGAAAAATTGGCGGACCAGAAGACACTGCAGATATTAAACAAAATTCAAAACAGCTAACAGATTCAATTCTTGATGTTTACGCCATCGACATGAATGGCTTTAATTTCAAATACAGCCTTAAAGACTATGATATAAGCCTCGAGAAAAAACAACATTCACTGAGCTTGGGTTCAGCACATTTAGGTATGGGCTTTGGCAACTTAAAATCAGAATCTGGCACCCTCAACCTTTCCTTTGGGTATGACGGCCTTAACAAGTCTCCCAGAGACAAAGATCTGGAAGATGTCATTCCTGATACAGCAAAATACAATTTACGCGCTGAAAAAATTCCCTACACATCTCTCACACAAATGGCCAAAAGCACCTTTACATCCATCTCTGAAAATCCCGACAGTGCCCAAATCGCAGGACTAGGCATCTTAATGCGTCTCCCTGCAATCCTCGGCCAGGCAGGGACTCAAATTATCATGGAAGAAAACAACATGAAAAACGAGATTTATGATTTTAATATGGATGGTAAAGTCGTAACCGACCTGACAAGTGTCATGGGATTCAACGCTAAATTTACTGCACTCTTCAAGGGTATGGAAAAACTGCTCAGCATTGCACAGGAAAAATCCGCTAATCCTGAAAACCCTCACAGTAAGAATTATCAATCTCTGGCAGACGCACTGACGGATCTTCTTGCAATCAGCAAACCTTCAAACAACGCACCCGATACGCATGAATTCGTTCTAGAAACAACCCCGGATGGCAAAGTGACAATCAACGGCCACGACACCCGCGAAGTGATGAAATAAATCACCGCAGTAAATACGGCACAAGCGTATTGAGCCGCAACATCCCCTCGCGCGTTAAACGTAGTCGCGGCGCATCATAAACGCACCATCCCTGCGCAATCGCCTCCTTGAGCCGCGCCTCATCAATCCATTGCAGATCAACATCCACACCATCGCGCAAACGCAACCCCACCATCACACGCTCAATCTCCCGATCCTGCGCGCCCAAGGCCTCCCAATCATGCGCCCCATGACCATGATCATTCACCCGCTTCAACCAAACATCCGGCGCGCTATGATCCCGCGCAGCATACCGCACCCCATCCCCGGCCACAAATCGCCCATGCGCGCCCGCACCAATCCCGATATAATTCGCCATATGCCAGTAAACCAGATTGTGCCGACACTCCTGCCCCGATGCCGCATGATTAGACACCTCATACGCTGGCAAACCCATCTCCTCTAAAATATCCTGCGTCAGCATATAAAAATCTGCGCCCATCGCCTCATCCGGCACAGTAAATTCCCCCCGTGCATGACGCAGATAAAACGGTGTGGATCGCTCAATCGTAAGCTGATACAGCGATAAATGCCCGCGCGCATATCCCGCCGCCTCGCGCAATTCCCTCGCCCAACCCTCAAGACTCTGCCCCGGCCTGCCATACATCAAATCAAAACTGAACCGCTCAAACACATCTCCGGCAATCTCTATCGCTTTCAACGCTTCTGCTGCCGAATGCGCCCGACCCAAAAACGCCAAATCCGCATCATGAAGCGCCTGCACCCCCAAGGAAACCCGATTAACCCCCGCCGCTCTAAAATCCCGAAACCGCCCAATTTCAACCGACGTCGGATTGGCCTCAAGTGTGATCTCTAAATCATTCACCACCGGCCACAAACGCTGCACTTCATCAATCAGGCGCCCGACCGTCTCAGCCTGCATCAGGGACGGCGTGCCTCCGCCAAAAAAGATAGAAACCACCTGCTTATCCGGCATTTTTTCGGCGTAATAGCGAAGCGCACGAATATACGCCTCCACCCATTCTGATTGGTCAAACTCCCCGCGCACATGAACATTAAAATCACAGTAGGGGCATTTAGATAAACAAAAGGGCCAGTGAAAATATACGCCCATCTGATCATTACGAAACACTTACGCCGCCTTGCCCTTCAGACAGCTCTGAACCAACAGATCAAACGCACGCGCACGGTGAGAAATCGCATGTTTATTCTCAGGCTCCATCTGTGCAAACGTCATCGCCTGACCATCAGGCTGAAAAATTGGATCATAACCAAATCCCTTATCCCCGCGTGCCGGCCATATGATCTGGCCATCCGAGCGCCCCTCAAACACCTCCGAATGCCCATCCGGCCACCCAAGCGCAAGCACACAAACAAAAGACGCACTGCGATCCTCCGCAGCCCCCAAAGCCTCATGCACCTTGCGCATCGCCAGATCAAAATCCTTCTCCGGCCCGCCCCAGCGCGCTGAATATATCCCCGGATCACCGCCCAGAGCATTTACCGCAAGACCACTATCATCGGCAAGACACACTTTGCCTGATGCCTGCGCTGCCGCCTGTGCTTTCAAAATCGCATTCTCGGCAAAGCTCGCCCCCGTCTCCTCCGGCTCCGGTAACCCCAAATCCCCCGCAGTGATAAAACGCAGTACATACGCCCGCAGCAAATCAGAAATCTCCCGCGCTTTGCCCGGATTATGCGTGGCAATCAGCAGCTCCTCCCCCTCAAAGATCCGCATCAATAATCTCACGTTGCTTCGCGTTCAGTGCCGAGCAGCCCTTCTTTGCCAATGCCAAAAGCGCCAAAAACTCATCCTCGGAAAACGGGTCTTTTTCTGCGGTGCCCTGAATTTCGCACATCCCGCCAGAGCCTGTAATCACAAAATTCGCATCCGTATCCGCATCATTATCCTCCGGATAATCCAGATCCAAAACCGGAACGCCCTGATAAATCCCGCAGGAAACCGCGCTCACCATATCATTTAGAGGCACACTATCCAGCGCGCCAATGCGCACAAGATGATTCATCGCCAAATGCATCGCCACATACCCCCCCGTAATCGAGGCCGTTCGTGTACCCCCATCCGCTTGTAATACATCACAATCAATACGCACCTGACGCTCACCCAATGCCTTGAAATCAACAACCGCGCGCAATGCCCGGCCAATAAGCCGCTGAATCTCTTGCGTTCTCCCCGATTGCTTGCCCCGCGCCGCTTCACGGTCAATGCGCGAATGCGTGGAACGCGGCAACATACCATACTCCGCCGTCACCCATCCTGATCCCTTACCCCGCATCCATCCTGGTACATTTTCCTCAACGCTTGCTGTGCATAAAACATGGGTCTCCCCACACTTGATCAAACACGACCCTTCCGCGTGTTTTGAAAATCCGGGGATAATCTCAATATCCCTGAGGGTATCCGCTGCGCGGCCTGATGGGCGGTTCATATCTTAATTCCTTGTGTGGTTTATATAGGCCGCACTCTAGCCCCCTGAACGAAATTGTCAATTTCTGATAAGATAAGTTTTGCGTATTACGTCATTACGCGCTAAACTCGTGTTTAACTTATATTATTTGGGTTTTGATAACTATGGTACAAAAATTACGTCTCGCCGCATTACTTCTCCTGCTTGGTATGCTTACACCGCAATCATCTTTTGCACAAGATGCTGGTAACTCATCAGAGGTCAGGATCAAGGAAAATTCAACCAGTCTCTTCCCCCGTAACGTATATGACCTGCAATTTTTCAATGACCCACGCACATCCGAATCTGAATTCAAAATGCGCTTTATCGCCCGCGGCGTAGTTGCAGGATGCGCATACATGGAAAAAGGCCGCCCCCCCTTTGAAGAACGTGAACGATACAAAGATGTAAAAGACGGTTACCTCAAAACCTTCCAAAGCAGCGTTCTCAAAATAGACCTCATTGACACTAATGTTCGTCTAGATGAAAAAAACCCCAGATACTCCGCTCATGACTGCAACACAAAACACAATATTTCTTATATTGATGTGCCCATAAACCGTGACGAACTCATTGATAGCGGTATAAAGAAATTCATGATCTATAATGCAAATTACGGTGATTTCGGTGAACACGAAATTGACGTCAATAAAGACAGGTTCATCCTCAAAGCCAAATCTCCCGCTGGAGAGTATTGGGCAACACTTTGGTTTTTTCCAAAAAATTCAGTCACCCTTATAGCCCCTGAAGCAAAAAATGGAAACAACGTTAAGGATTTAATCCGCGAATTTGGCATATCACATGGCTTAACGCCCATAGAAGATGTCCTGGAAGGTTACACGCAGCCGCGCACAGCAAAGAACTATGTGATCTTCAATGATCCCAAGGGCCGCTTTGTTAATCAACTGAGTGAAGAGCAAAAAAGAGTATTGATCGGCACGATTTCACCTACCCGAACAATATACGGCGCAGCTGGCCCAGGCCAAGAGCCATACACAGTTAATCTCTTCGCGGCCTTACCTGTTCAAAAGCCTGATCCATATTAAGATCTTGTCACTGACGCTCTAAACTGCAATAACATCATCTGTGGAAAAAATCATAAAGGATGGATAATCATGTCTGGCGAACATGCAAAAGATAATAAACCCGAAAACATAGAAGACATTGTTGATATCGAAATCTCCCCTCCCCAAGAAGAGGAGCTCGAATACGACTCCTTTTCCGAAGAGCTGCACATCGATAAAAAACCACCCAGCACGCCCAAAGAAACCCTGAGCGCCGATCAGGTTCAGACCCAAATCCTCCAAGACCAGCTTGATCGCACAAAGGACCAAATGATTCGTGCCCTGGCCGAGGCAGAAAACACCCGTAAACGTGCACAAAAAGAACGCGAAGACGCAAAAAAATTCGCCATCTCCGGCTTTGCCCGCGACCTCATCAGCGTCGCAGACAATCTGCGCCGTGCCCTTGAGGCTATCCCTCAGGAAGAGGCAAAAAACCACCCCCATATACAAAACCTGCTCGGCGGCATTGAAGCCACAGAGCGCGAGCTTCTTCGCTCATTCGAAAAAAACGGAATCCAAAAGACAGATCCTATCGGCCAGCCCTTCGATCCGAACTTTCACGAAGTCATGTTCGAAACCCCAATTCCAGGAACGCCCGGCGGCACAATAATTCAGGTTTTAGAGCCTGGATACACTATAAATGGCCGTATCCTTCGCCCTGCGCGTGTTGGAATCGCTAAAAATGAGAGCGGCGGTAATCAAGGCACTCCACCAACCGAGCCAGGACAAAACCTGAACACAGAAGCATAAATTTTGACACACAACACTGGATTTTGAAACTAAGCCTTGTTATAATACGAACTAATTTGAAACCTTGGGGATCAAAATAGTGCTGCAATAGTGGGCTATAGACAGATTCGCCACAACAAAAGAGGATTAAAATGAGCAAAATTATCGGTATCGACCTTGGGACAACAAATTCGTGTGTCGCCATAATGGACGGAAAAGAACCCCGCGTCATAGAAAATACAGAAGGCGCAAGAACAACCCCTTCCATGATTGCCTTTACAAAAGACGGAGAGCGCCTTGTAGGCCAACCCGCAAAACGTCAGGCTGTTACAAACCCGGCAAATACATTATATGCCATTAAACGCTTGATTGGCCGCCCTTTTGACGACAAGCAAGTTCAGGAAATGGCAAAATCAGCGCCCTTTAAAATCATAAAAGGCGATAATGGCGATGCATGGGTTGAAATTGACGGTGAAAAATATGCGCCCTCACAAATTTCGGCTATGGTCTTGCAAAAAATGAAGGAAACAGCCGAAAGCTACCTCGGTGAAAAAATCACCAAGGCCGTTATCACTGTTCCAGCGTATTTCAACGACTCACAGCGCCAGGCTACAAAAGACGCCGGGAAAATTGCTGGCCTCGAGGTTGAACGTATCATAAACGAGCCAACCGCTGCGGCCCTTGCCTACGGCTTGGACAAAAAAACCGCTGGCACAATTGTAGTATACGACCTCGGGGGCGGAACTTTTGACGTCTCCATCCTGGAGGTTGGCGATGGCGTATTCGAAGTCAAATCAACCAACGGCGATACATTCCTTGGCGGTGAAGACTTCGACACACGCATTATCGACTACCTGGCCGACGAGTTTAAAAAAGAGCAAGGCATTGACCTGCGCAAAGACACCGTTGCCCTGCAACGCCTGAAAGAAGCCGCAGAAAAAGCAAAAATCGAGCTCTCCAGCACGACAAAAACTGAGGTGAACCTACCCTTCATCACCGCTGATGCTTCAGGTCCAAAACACCTGCAAATCAGCCTCAGCCGTGCAAAACTCGAAAGCATCGTCGATGATCTGGTTAAACGCACCACCGCGCCACTAAAAGCTGCGCTTAAAGACGCAGGCCTGAAAGCCTCCGAAATTGACGACATCGTTATGGTTGGTGGTATGACACGCATGCCCAAAATCATTGAGACCGTGAAGGACTTCTTTGGCAAGGAACCCCATAAGGGCGTAAACCCTGACGAGGTTGTCGCAAATGGCGCAGCCATTCAGGGCGGCGTTCTTCAGGGCGATGTTAAGGATGTTCTTCTCCTCGATGTTACCCCGCTTTCACTTGGTATCGAAACACTGGGCGGCGTTTTCACTCGCTTGATTGAACGCAACACCACAATTCCGACGAAGAAATCACAGGTCTTCTCAACCGCTGAGGATAATCAGAATGCCGTGACTATCCGTGTTTTCCAGGGCGAACGTGAAATGGCAGCAGATAATAAAATGCTTGGCCAATTTGACCTTGTCGGGATCCCTCCCGCGCAGCGTGGCATGCCGCAAATCGAGGTCACATTTGACATCGATGCCAACGGCATTGTGAATGTCTCCGCCAAGGACAAAGCGACGAATAAGGAACAGCAAATCCGTATTCAGGCTTCCGGCGGATTATCTGATGCGGACATCGAAAAAATGGTGAAAGACGCAGAATCAAACGCCGAAACCGATAAGGAAAAACGCGCCCTCGTCGAGGCACGCAACCACGCCGAGGCGATGATCCATTCGGTTGAATCATCCATGAAAGACCTGGACGATCAAATTCCTGCAGATGAAAAATCGAAGGTAGAAGACGCTATCAACGATTTGAAAACAGCACTGGAAGGTGATGATCATGCCGACATCAAGGCAAAAACAGATGCTTTGACACAAGCCAGTATGAAAATCGGTGAAATCGCTTACCGTAAAGCACAGGAAGAAGGCGCAGACCATAATACATCTTCCCCCGATGACGGAGAAACGATAGACGCTGACTTCACTGACCTTGAAGTTGAAGAAGACTCAGATAATGATAAAAAATAAGCACATTATGCTTATTTAAAAAACAGTGATACCGGCATATTTTGGCCGGTATCTTTTAACAATGCACAAATGGCATAATTGCAAAATGCAAAATAAAAAAACTTATTACGATATTTTGAAAATCCAGCCGGGCTCAAACGATGAAGACGTGCGAAAGGCCTACATGCAACTGGCGCACATCTACCACCCCGACAAAAATCCTGGCAAAAAGCACATGGCTGCACTCAAATTCAAAATGATTAACGAAGCATACACAGCACTTAAAACCCAAGGTGCACGCGAGCGCTATTCAAACATTTTGCTGAATGAAAACATGACTAAGCTAAAAGCGCATAATGATAACGCAGCGCCACCTCATGCAACCATGTGGCATAAAATCATAAATCTTCTTGCACCCGCAAGGCCATCACAGCATAAAATTTCAGAAAGATAAAAGAGATGGCAGAAAAAGATCCCTACAAGATACTCGGTGTCTCCAACAACGCCAGCGATGATGAAATCAAAAAAGCATACCGCAAGCTGGCGATGAAATATCACCCCGACCAAAACAAGGATAACCCCCAGGCCGAGGAAAAATTCAAGGAACTCAATCAGGCCTACGATATTCTGAAAGACCCCCAAAAACGCGCGGCCTTCGACCGCTTCGGCAGCGCGGCTTTTGACGGCTCGATGGGCACCGGCGGGCCAGGCGGAGGCTTTAGTGCTGGCGGCGGTGCTTTCTCCGATATATTTGAGGATATGTTCGGCGATTTCATGGGTGGACGCCGCGCAAGCTCTGGCGGCCCCGCGCGAGGCTCTGACCTCCAATACACCATGGAAATGAGCCTCGAAGACGCCTACAAAGGCAAGGAAGCAAAAATCAAAATCCCCGTGAACGACACCTGCGACAACTGCAAGGGATCTGGCGCCGAAGATGGCTCCTCATCACAAAATTGTAGCACGTGCGCAGGCGCAGGCCGCGTCCGCCAGCAACAAGGCTTCTTCACCATCGAGCGCACCTGCCCCAGCTGCCACGGCGAAGGCAGAACAATTAAAAACCCTTGTAAAACTTGCAGCGGCGCTGGACGGATTAGAAAAAGCAAGACCCTGAAAGTCAACATCCCCGCCGGCGTTGAAACCGGCCGGCGCATTAGATTAACCGGTGAAGGCGAGGCAGGCGTTCGCGGCGGTCCGCGCGGCGATCTTTATGTCATGATCAACGTCAAACCACACAGATTATTCCAGCGCGACGGCGCGAATCTCTATTGCCGCGTGCCCATCACCGTAACGCGCGCAGCTTTGGGCGGAGACATCGAAGTGCCCACCATCGAAGGCACCCGCGCAAGCGTTAAAGTGCCTGCCGGTACACAAACAGGCCAACAATTCCGGCTAAAAGGAAAAGGTATGAGTATGATCCGCACAGAACAGCGCGGTGACATGTTCATCGAAATCTTCGTGGAAACGCCCGTAAACCTGAACAAAAAACAGCAAGATTTGCTTCGCGACCTCGATAAATCCATGGGCGACGGAAAAACAGCAAGTAAAAACTCACCTGAATCAAGCGGATTTTTTAAAAAAATTCGTGAGTTTTGGGATGACCTCAGCGAGTAAACGCTGATAAAATCCAGCTTTGCCCAAACACTAAAAACAGGAGTAACTCATCATGAAAATTGGCATAGTTGGCTGCAACGGACGAGTTGGAAAACTGCTCATAGAAGAAATGCTCGAAGGCGATTGGGCAAAGAAAGGGCTCGAACTCGCTGGCGGTTCTGCGCGCGATAGATCCGATGTGAAAGGCGATTTTTTCGTGACCGAAGACGAAGAGGAACTCTTTGAGCGGACAGATTGTATCATTGACTTCACACTCCCCGAAGGGACACTTACGCACGCAAAGCTCGCGACAAAATATAAAAAGACATTGATTGTCGGTACAACCGGCTTGAACGAAACTCAGGAAAAAGCGCTCAAAGACGCGGCAAAAGAAACAACCATCATTTATGCGGCAAACATGAGCATCGGCGTAAACCTGCTCCTCGCCCTCATAGAGCAAGCGGCTTCACGGTTAAAAGATGGCTGGGATATCGAAATCTTTGAAAGCCATCATAAATACAAAGTCGACGCCCCCTCTGGTACTGCACTGGCACTGGGCCGAGCCGCCGCCACCGGACGCGGATACAGCCTTGACAAACTTGCGCAATATGAACGTCACGGCCAAATCGGGGCGCGTGAAAACGGCAAAATCGGCTTTTCCGTTGCCCGCGGCGGCGATGTTGTCGGCGAACATTCAGTCTTTTTCTTTGGAGAAGGCGAACGCCTGGAGCTCACTCACCGCGCCTCGGACCGCAGCCTGTTCGCCAAGGGTGCCCTTCACGCCGCCCTCTGGAGCAAAGGCAAGGAACCAGGCCTTTACACCATGCGCGATGTTTTGGACCTGTAGCCCTCATCTGCCAAAATCCGGCGCTTAAGCTCAATCCCCCAGCCATAATTCCCGAGCGCGCCCGATTGCTGCACCACGCGGTGACACGGCACGATCAAAGAGACCGGATTGTTTCCAACCGCACTGCCCACCGCGCGCGCAGCCTTAGGTCGCCCAATGTCATTCGCCACATCCCCATAGGACCGCACAGACCCGCGTTTAATACTCAAAAGCCTGCGCCAAACCTGTTTTTGGAAATCCGTACCCCTTAAATCCAGAACGATATCTTCCTCACGGCCTGCGCGCCACGCCTGAAGAATATCCTCTCCCAAAACCCGCAGAGCCGAATCATCTAAAATCAGTTCAGAATCAGAAAAATGCCGCCGCATCCGCTCCAGCCCATCTCCCTTGTATCCCTCAACCATAAAGCCAAGCCAGCAAAGCCCTTGATCGGTTTTAGCCAAAATAATCTCACCCAAAGGCGATTTAAAAAAACCATAAACAATCTGTTCCATGGCAACGCTCCAATCTGTTATGATACCGCCATTATGCCCATGAACAAATCCCAAATCTACGAGTTTTTTGAAATCCTGCAGGCTGCAAACCCTGAACCAAAAAGTGATCTGGAATACACAAACGCGTACACCTTGCTGGTCGCCGTCACCCTCTCCGCACAGGCCACAGATATCGGCGTCAACAAAGCGACAAAGTCGCTATTCCAAATTGCTGATACCCCGCAAAAAATGCTGGATTTAGGGCTCGATACTCTCAAACAACATATAAAAACCATTGGCCTTTATAACAACAAAGCCAAAAACATCATCGCCATGGCCGAAATTTTAGTACGTGATTATAACGGCAAGATCCCTGATTCGCGCGACGCCCTCACCGCCCTGCCCGGCGTGGGTCGCAAAACGGCAAATGTTGTGCTCAACGTTGCCTTTGGACAAAAAACAATGGCCGTTGATACCCATATTTTCCGTGTTTCGAATCGGACAGGCTTGGCAAGTGGCAAAACGCCCGATGCAGTTGAACAGCACCTCCTAAAACGTGTTCCGGATGAATTTATGCTGCATGCCCACCATTGGCTGATTCTTCTCGGACGTTATACATGCAAGGCACGAAAACCTGAATGCACCGCTTGCCCGGTATCAAATATCTGCCAATTCAAAGATAAAACCATATAAAAAAGCCAGGTTAAAACCCGGCTTTTTAAAAGAATATAGATCTCAAAAATTAATTAGTAAGAAGCATGCGCCTTGGAAAACAATCCTGTTTCCGTATTCGCTGGCTCTCTGCTAACGCCTTTTTTCGCATCCGCTTCTTTCGCCTTTGCCATAGCAGAAGCCTCTGATCCCGCGCGGTATTTATCCAATGCTTTAGGATCAACAGTCCCCTTAAGAGGTGTCATACGACCATCAATAACGGCGCCCGTTTCAACTTCCAGCGCGCGATAGGCAATAGAGCCCGTAATCACACCTGTTGCTTTCAGGATCAAACGGCCATTAACCGTAATATCGCCCTCAAACCGCCCAGCGATTGTTGCCTCTTCAATTTCAACCGTACCGTAGAACGTACCGCTCTCAGCAATCTCAAGCAGCTTCGCTCCCTTCAAGGCGGCCTCAACAGTTCCCTCAACCATCAAGTGGTCACAAGCCTCAATCTCACCAGACATGTTAATGCCGCGGCCAATCGTAAGTGTGCGGTCGTTACCGGCATAAACAGGTGCTTCAGGCGGCGTAAAGCTAGAAGGAGCATAAGATGAACCACCGTATCCGCCACGCGTAACAGCAGATTTATAGCTCTCAGCACGAGGCGCCGTTGCAACAGTTTCCTGCTCGCTTTCCGTCTCTCTCGCATATTTTCCTTGAACGGGCGAACTCTCTTTAGGTCTCATTACTCTGTCTTCTTCCTGTGTTGATGTTGGAGTTGTTATTGGTGTGCGGCCATATACGCGTTGCGGTCTGTCCTCATCACGAATCTGCGAACGCTCCACCCGGCCCGGAATTGTGCGCTCATTATCCTTAACATATCTCTTTTCTTCAGACTGGCTTGTCTGCTCATTTTCTGAAACTTCTGACTTAACGCGATGAAACATTGTGCACGCACCTTTCCCTTACTAGTTTAACCTTAAAAGCATGCAACAACTGCCGCGCACATGCTTTTTATGACTTAATTTGACTTGAATAAGATGACGATAACACCACCAATTACCAACCGCAATATATGATTCGGAGTTTTCCCCAGCCAAAAATATAGGCTCTTGATTCTGCACAAATTTAATTTTTTGTTCGCAGATTATGTGAAAATAATAAAATTTCGCCAAAATGTTTCACGTGAAACATAACAAGAACATAATTTACGCTCTCTGAAAATAATCATAAATAGTTTGCGCCAGCGCAGAGGAGACACCCTCCACCCGTGAAAGCTCATCCACACCTGCTTGCGCAACGGCTTTGGCCGAACCAAAATGCAGCAACAGCGCCTTCTTGCGCTTCGCTCCAATTCCCGGTACCCCATCCAGCGGTGAAGACGTAATTTTCTGTGCCCTGCGCGTGCGATGCGCACCAATCGCAAAACGGTGAACTTCATCGCGCAATCGCTGTAAGTAATGCAAAACCGGATCATTAACAGGAAGCTGAAACGCTGGGCGTCCATGCATAAAAAATTTCTCCCTTCCTGCATTTCGGTCTTCCCCCTTGGCAATGGCAACAAGAGTGACATCATCCAATATCCCAAGCTCCGCCAGCACCTCCCGGCAAGCACTAAGTTGTCCCAAACCGCCATCAACCAGAACCAAATCCGGCCAGTTCTCACTCTCCAGCCCCTTTTTAAATCGCCGCGAAAATACCTCGCGCATCATCCCGTAATCATCGCCCATGCGTGCCGTTTTAATATTAAACTTACGGTACGCATTTTTAACAAACCCCTCTTCCCCCTCAACAATCATCGCGCCCACCATATCTGTGCCCGATATATGACTGTTGTCATAAACCTCAATACGCTGCGGCACATCATCGAGCCCGAACAACTCCGCCACGCCACGGCGAAGGGCCTGCCGGCTTGCCGATAGGGCAAGGTGTCGGCTAAGCGCCTGCTGCGCATTTTGCCGCACAAAATCAACGGCCCGCCGGTATTTCCCTCGCTTGGGCACACTAAGATGAACCCTGTGAGACGCCTTACCCCCCAGCGCCTCTTCAAACAAGCCGGGATCAGGCACCGGATCACTTAATATAATCTGTTTGGGAATGGATTTACTCTGATAAAACTGCGCCATAAACGCCGCCAGAATATCGGACAGATCATCTTCTTTACTATGACGGGGAAAATAAGACCTGTTCCCCAAATTTCGCCCCCCCCGGTAAAAAAACACCTGAACACAGGTCACACCCTTTTCTTGAACCACGCCAATAATATCGGCCTCCCCCAAATCAAGATTAATATCATGTTTTGTCTGAATAGAGGTCAGCGCACGGATGCGGTTGCGAAATTGCGCCGCCTCCTCGTAATGCTGCGCCTCACTGGCTTTATGCATCGCATGGCTTAGTTGCTCCTGCACCGCACGGCTTTTCCCCTCCATAAAATCCTGCGCCCCTGCCACCTGCTCCGCATAGTCTGCCTCACTCACCAGCCCGACACACGGCGCAGTACAGCGCTTAATGTGATATTGCAGGCAAGGCCTGCTGCGGGCGTTAAAAACATTATCCGAACAATTGCGCAGCAAAAACACCCGCTGCAACACCGCCAAAGTTCTGTTCACATCCCCAGCACTGGGGAATGGCCCGAAATAACGGCCCTTTATGCTTTTCGATCCCCTATGTTTCACAAGTTGCGGAAAACTATGATCCTCACGCAGCACAATATAAGGAAAGGACTTGTCATCCCGCAGCAATATATTAAACCGCGGCTTGAGCTTCTTGATTAAATCAGCCTCCAGCAGCAACGCCTCGGCTTCCGTGTGCGTCGTAATAAACTCCATCCGCGCCGTAAGCGCCACCATAGTTTGCAATCGGTGCGGCAAGCGATCAAAATGTGTATACGAGACCACGCGCTTCTTCAGCGCTTTTGCCTTACCGACATACAAAACCTCATCCTTATCGGAAATCATGCGGTAAACACCAGGTGCCAAAGGCAATAACCTGACATAATCCTTGATGGTCTTCACACCTTTTTCGATGTTCGGTACACTCACATCACTAACCTTTTTTAAACCCTTTTAAACATTTCAAAACTCTATAACAGATTGCCCTAGTTGCAAATGACATACACAAGCATGCCAACCCAACCTTAAGTATAGGTAGCATGTTACAATAACATCTTCGGTTAAATCATTGATTCACTTTATGAACGTAACAAAACAATACCAAACTCATTGATTTTTATACATAAATAAATTTGACAAAAACACTTCCGCGCTATCAACTGTTACCAAATAAACATAACTATAAAGGATTTGACCATGCAGTATTTTGTTCTCAAAACACACAAAGATCAAACACCAATTTTCGATGGAGCCTTCACCTCCTTCATAGCGTGTCTGGAGGACGCCGTAAAAAAAGAAAAGGACCTCTCGAATATCGACCTGAAACACCAGAATCTTAGCAATGCCAATCTGGATAATGCCTATATGCCCGGTGCAGAATTAACTGGCGCGAACCTGACAGGTGCAAATTTTTCTGAGTCAAACCTAATCGGCGCACACCTTCAAGACAGCGAACTTTATAACACGTGCTTCGCCTATTCTGAAATGTCACACAGCGATTTTCGCGGCGCAAGCTTCGGTGCAACAATGATCGAAGGCTGCATTATCGATGGCGCAACATTCTCAACGCTCTCCTGCTTTGATCTGGATTTTCGCAATGTCGCAACGATGAAAGACTGTAAATTTGAAAGCTTTGATGGCGCGCTTTACGGCATGACAAAACATCCCATCGTATTAAAAGGGCTTTTAAACACACCAATTGTTATACTGGATCAAACCATAACAATCGGCGCAAATATTTTACCAAAAACAATTTTACCTGCCCTTTTAAACGCCATGACATCTCACGAAGAACAAGCAAGGCTGCGGGATATAGCCCCTGTCATAAATTATATCGCATCAACATAAAACAGAAATGAGAGAGCAAAAAAATAATCGTGTGTGAACATGGAGCCCAACCGCTCCAAAAAGTTAAGGGGATTAACAATGACGTTATACATATCTTATGATAAGTTTTTTTCAATTTTCATAGAAGGCAACAGGCAATTGGGATTACATCCGTTATTTTCAAAAGAATATTACAAGGACGAAACCATCATCCATATGCCGTATATACAAATTATATATACACCTACTCATAAACCAAAATACTATGCAGGCGAATAAATTATGAAACAGGAAAAACTGGAAGAATTCTTAAAAATCCTTGTTAAACTGCAATCCGTAAACCCAGAATTCCCGATACAATATGCCATATGCTTGGCTCACATCGCCCTAAATGAAGGTCTGAGCATGACGGAGTTGGCAGAGCGCACTAAAATGGCGTTATCCACTGTCTCGCGCATAACAACCGCCATGTCCAAAAGCTGCGCTGGCGGGGGGTGTTATGAACTTATCCGCGTAGAGATCGCTCCTAATGAAAAGCGCAAAAAGCGCATCGCACTGACAGATAAAGGAGATCGCCTGCTCACGAATATTTTAGAGGCCTTGTAAAAAAACCGCTCGATATGGAATTGCACCGCGCACGAAACTAAACTATAACCAAAAACGTATAAGGGCCCGTGGCGGAATGGTAGACGCTGCAGACTTAAAATCTGTTGTTCGTATGAACGTGCCGGTTCAAGTCCGGCCGGGCCCACCATCAAATGACCGCTAAAATTGAGATCAGGGACTAAACATATAATGTCCAACAATTCCCCTAAGCGAAGCCGATCTTAAACATTGTCCTATCAACCATTCCAAGCAATTTGCGAACATGGGTAAAGCCAATAAAAACTAGGGCTCATCGCCTATTTCAGTTTCAATGACATCGGCTTTAGCCTGCTTAAGCGCAGCAGGATAAATCTCAACCTTGCAATACTGATCACGCGCCATAAGCGCACGGCAACGTTTATAGGCATCGCCCAAATGTCCTCCCCCAAGCCCAACGCGCAAAACATGCTTGCCTGTCTTAACATCGGCATAGCTCTCGGTTGGCGGCACAAAAAGATCACTTCCAGAAAGAATGGAACCATAGCGCGAGCGTAATTTATACCACACAACTGACATCAGCAGACTCGAATTAAACTCACCCAAATTCAGAACAACATCATGATCATCCGGATTGAAATCTAAATTCGAATGAAGATCTTTATAATCGTTCAAATCACTCAATATCTCTGCTGGTACGTCATCTCGGCCGGTATCAACATGAATATCATGCCCAAATATAACCGTCCCCTCATATCCAATCTCAACTGGATGCGGCTCGGGGCGAATAATTTTCCTGCTATGCGCACTTTCCCCATCAATCATAAGAAAATAACGCCCGGGCGGAATATTAGAGAAATAATAAAACCCGCCAGAATCTGTGGTAACACTTTGCTCAACTTCTCCTTTATCATTATAAAGCACCAAATCAATATTGCGCAGCGGCACAGGCGCAGGCACAACATAATTCTCCCCAAGCCTATCCTCCGGCAAGGGCGAAACTTTGGCATAAACAGTACCATCCATCTCCCCAGCGATATGAATAGGAAACTCAACCTGCGCCACATAACCCTCTCGCGGCAAAATAGAAACACCTTCAAAACCAGGAATCCAAGACGGATCTTGCAGAGTCTCTTTAGAAACAAAAACATCCGTCAAACGCAACTCAATCATGCGTGAAAACAAGGCAATACCGTCTTTATCCGTTTTTTCCTGACGGCTATTTTGCGGCGCCAGAACAGTTACGCCCTCCAACGGCTCATCCTCACCGTTAAAAACACCATCACCATCCTTATCCAGATAAACAAACGCACTGACCAGACCAAAATTGGTCACATTACGGTCATAAAATTTTAATTTATCCGTAATTGGTTCCTGCAACACACCAAACCGCGTAGACAGGCCCGCAAAGAAATCCTGCTCGGAGTTATAACGAACACTTGGAGAAATCCTGATAAATCCTGCTTGCCAGTCAAGACGCGCCTGATACTCCGTCATTTTTTCCTCAGGCCGGCGTGAAACCTCCAGATCGGCATCTAAATTATTATTGATACGTCTATTATAAGACGCAACAACACTCTCTAGATGAGAATCAGGAGACACCTCATAATTTGTATTAAACCGCAAACGATTACGGCCATAGCTACCCGATAAAGTTGTAAAGGAATTAAGCCTGTCCTCGTCCAAATCCGAACTATTCTCGTGAAAAAATCCTGTATTGAGTGTGATACCCCGCGCACTTGAGTTCAGGCTCGCCGATGATAATGTCCGGCTGTCACCCTCCTGATTAAAATCATGCTGAGTATCAAGATTGTAACGCACACGCGCTAAATATGTATCCAAAACAGGGCCATTAACCCTTAAACTGGCAGAATAATTATCCCCACCATTAGAGTTTGTTAATCCGCCACTATTTAAACCCAAGGAAGAAAACCCGCTCCCCAACGGCCCACCCAGTGCTCCACTGGATCCACTATCCCAGGACAAAGAAGAGGCAAATTCGTGCTCCGCCAGATTTCGCCGCGCAGCAAGTAAAGCCGCAGCACCACCAGCATCATCAACAGCAACAGATGCGTTCAACAAAGTCTCAAGAACATTTGTTGAAAGCCCGACAGAAGCAACACTATTGCGGTCCTCATTTCCATCTTCCTCGCTGCGAAATCCAACCGTGCCTGTAACCCCCGATGCAATTGGCCTCTCATAGAGAGCAGAAACATTCACAGACCCTTTATTATCATTGCTGGACTCGAACCTTCTATCTTCGTAGGTGTTACGCTCATTCAAACTCACCGATACATCATATATGCCCTCGCTGCGCCCTTGAAGATCTCGATCAACCGGAACAGAAACAATCTCCTCCTGAATCTCACCCTGCAGACCATAAAATACAACGCGGAAAATATTTTCATTTTGAAATAAATCAACATCCTGAAATTGATAAAATCCATTATCGTCCACCACCTGAATACCAAGAAGCTGGTTCCCTCTATAAAGCTCCACATCCCAGCCAGGAATTGCATTCCCCGATATAACTGTGCTCAACCGATTAAACCCCGTGAGCGTATCCGTATTCGTGACACGCACGCCCAACTCTTGCTGCGAATTACCCCCAAAGGGCGTCAGCGTCGTCAAAATATCTCCAACTTCAAATCGCTTTGCCTCCAATGGACCGAGCAAATCTCCATCCACCGAATCCTGCCTGTACGTGGCAAGAACTGACGCAACCTGATCCCGGTTGTTTATCCGGGTCTGCGTCGCCAGATTACCTTGAGCAAAATCACTGGATGTTCGAATCGTTGCCGTATGATTTTTAACACCATCATCCTGTGTATTACGCTTGCTGTAGGTAGAGTTTGTAGACACATCAATAATCGGAACACTCGCATTACGGTAATCACGCCCACCCAAAGGCAGCGAAGCTTCTGGAATACGGTGATCCCTGATTGTCTTGTTTTCGCGTAAAAACTTCGCATAAGCGGGAAGCAAAACATCTGTTTTAACTTTAATCTCTTGCGCGGAAACACCAAGATCAAATTCCATACCAAGCCACTGGGCAAGCTCCGCGCTAGGGACAAAAATATCCCCATCTTCAAAAATAACATCTCCTGAAACAGTAAAACTACCCTTGGCCGTTTTAACTTGCCGCGCCGCAGCATTTAGCTCAAACAGTCTGTTCTCGCGTAAATACCATCCCGAGGCCCCGGAACCGTCATCATTCACCGTAATCGCGAGTTGCAGCGTATCAGCAAAATCTCTCAAAGAGACCAAAATCCTACCACCTTGAGCGCGTGCCATAACCGCCCCTTCAGGGCGAAAGCGCCTGTCAATAACCACCTGCAGTAATAAAACTTCACCATCAGGAAGAATATTAAGGTCAGCATCACCCGTAACAGCGCGCACCTCCTGCTCATATTCATTAAGGCTTTTCTTGATCTTGGAAACAAAGGAACGCGCTAAAGAAAGCCTCTCACCTTTACTCAGAGCATCAGCCTGCGGTGCAACAAGAGAATCACCTGCATAACTTGTCAACACATGACAAAACATGCACAATAAAAATGCAAAAACCGCAAAAATACGAATATCCCTTTTCACAAAATCCTCATAACAGGGCTGTGGACAGAACGCGAATAAAACTGTGGATAAAATGATCAATCGAGTGTGCACATTAAAACATAGTCACTTGACATGCACAACAACTAAGTCATACTAAACTTCTATCGGCGGGCATTCGCTTCAAAGTTAGTCACACCTATTTTGATTAATAAGACGACATTAATAATGATTTAACCATTTTTATATGATAATCATTATAGAGATAGTTCTTATCTTTTCATACTACTGAGTATCAGTACAATCTATTCTAGGGACAAAGGAGAAACCTGAAATGAAACGTAAAAACCTCAAACTACTCGCATTTACTTGCGCCCTTGCATTCGGTCTGCCGTCTGCAACGCTTGTTAATGCTCAAACAATTAACGTGCCAGTAACACTTTCAACCACAAGCGCAATTACCCTGACAGCGGGTACTGATATGGATTTTGGCGAATGGTTGATTCTGCTCGGCGGTGACGACGTCAGTAACCGTCTGGTCTTGAACCCAATTACAGGTGCAGTTGTAGCATCAAACAGTGGCGCAGGAACTGACACAACAGATAACTCAACCCGCGTGAACATTACACCCGCCACAGGCGCAGGTTCAATTACTCTCGAAACCCCCGCCCCCTCAAGTGTAAACATGTCAGTTGTTATTAATGACTTTGCGGATGCCGACATTACAATGACGGCTGCCACATTCTCACTCAATGGCGGCACTGCCGGGGCGATTGGCGCACCTTCCGCTGTTGCGGCGACAGGTGGTGTCGACACATTGACATTTGGCGCAACCGTAACATTCACAGATACACCACCTGATGGTGCAAAGACTGCGTCTCTTGATCTGACATTTGCCTACTAGGCATAGCAAATAAAATTAACAGAAAAAAAGGCACCTGCATGGGTGCCTTTTTTACGTTTCCCCTATCCAGAAGCTCACTACTGCAATGGAAAAACATTCTCGGCATAAACGAGGCCCAACTCATTATTAAAATGCCTCAGATCAACACGCAAAGTGCCGCCAGTTATTTCCTTATTTAAGGCAACAGTAAAAACACGGCGTGTAACTTCAGGGAATACATGCGCGTTGCTGATCTCTCCCACGAGCTCTTCCTTGCCCGCGCCATCACTATGATAAACACGAAGATAGCCTAACAAGGCATAAGGGCCACCTGTGCGCTCTACTGGCACCTTCGCACTCAACTTACCATTTACTTGATCACGCTCGATACTGATCTGTCCGATAGATGCACCAACATTGGGCTCACCAATACGGACAATAACAGGAATAGAATAACTGATATTAATCTGCACCTTTGCGGCAGGTGTACCTTCCGAAGCGTCAGTATCTTTAGGCTCTACAATCTCAGACAATGCCTTAAACTTCAAATGGACATGATAATCCCCATCAGGAATATCTGCGGGCCGGCTAAAACGCAGCTTGATTTTCTGCTTCCCCCCCGGCGCCAAAGTCACGCGGCGCGGCGCAAAAAACACTAGCTTGGACATATCATATTCTGGCGCAACCTTAACATCTTCATATGTCCCGCTATCTTGCTGCATTTCGTATAGCTGCCACTGAATTTCATAAGACTTAATTTTATTTGTTGTATTAGCAAGAGTAACCTCTGCAAAACGCTCCTTGTCATCAAAAACAACCCGCGTGGGCGTAATTAGAATATCCGCACGCGCAGTATTGTTCATAAAAAACGAACAGAACAACATAGAGAGTAAAATCAAATATTTAAGCATGAAAAACCTTTATAGCTAAGTGGTTAAGTGAACATCAAAAATTAATCTGTATATCAATCGAGCCTGAATATGTCTGATCCGCATAAGTCGAGCCGCTCCCCGTGGAACGCGCCGTCGCCCCAACAATCACGCGCACAACTCCGCTACCATCAGTCGTCGGATCATGTTGCTCCTGAAAATTCAAGAGCTGAAAACTGTTTCCTGGCGCCAGAAGTGGCTGATGCTGCGAAACAACAACGCTCGCAACCGCTTGGTTAAGCTGAGAGGTCGTAATATCATAAATTCCCTCTGACGGGCCAGAAATAATAACAAAACCTGCAGGATCAAAACTGGATGACCCATCCGGGTTAATTGTAATATCATATTGCGATGAATTATCTATAACGATGTAATTACCAAAATCCAGTGCCTGAACCGTCGACACCTGCGCCCTTGCTTCGGTAAACACGAAACAGAAAAAGAAAACAATAAAAACTGGCATACTATTATTCGTCATGGGAGGAGAACCTTACCCGAATCAAAAAAATCATGCAATGCAAACAACAAAAACATCCCACAATTCGTCTCAAAAAAAATTAAAAATCAAGTTGAAGTTTTCTTATTATTTTCAAATATCCTATTGATGCATCTTATCTTTTCAGGATATCATAACAATGGTGTTTTCTGCTGCGTACATTCTTAAGTTCTAACGCCCCTGTTCTGGGGGCTTCTGGTTCACAACTTTATGTTTAAAAAAATAGCTCTGAGTCTATGTTTTACGCTATTTTTGGGTCTACTT
>CAYGNP010000008.1:34737-90795 GCA_964351365.1 uncultured Micavibrio sp. | reverse complement strand
CCGCCCAGTTGCTGTGATCACGGCTTAATAAATACTCCATCAAATCCGCTATCGTGCCCTTGTCATCCCCAAGCACTTCCTTCGCAAAATTCTGTATCGTCACTGCGTCAAGATCGTTGGCGAATTGATCTTTTGACACATTGTCGTTTATCCCATCATCATTTTTTGTCGCAGGATTATTCCAGTTATAGACAATTGTATCGTCATGATTGAAAATATATTGACGTAAATCTGCCTCTTCCTGTGTAATCCTTCCCTGCTCCAGGAAGCTTGCAATCTGGCTATCTCCACCAATACTACTATATAAGCCTGCGCCTCTCAATCCCTCTTTCCAAAGCACTTCATCTGGATTGTTGGGATCATAACGGTGGGCAATAATATTACCTACCAAAGTATTATCACCTGATGATAAATCCATGCTCCAGGCTTGTGCACCATTCCCAGAATATCCCAAATCCCCATTAGATTTTTCACTTACCTTGACACCGTACTGTCTATAGGCCGCTGAAGTTGTTATATTATCCAGAATAAAAGAATTATTTCCAATTCTTTGACCATCTGCGGTTAGTTCGCCGCCGCCACTTAATGTATTAAACGCCGCATTATTATCAAGCCATATGTTGCCCTCAACATAAGCTCCAGAGCGCATCTGGGCTCCCACAGAAGAACTTCTAGCAGAGATACTATCCCTAAAAGTCAGATCCTGATTGTGAAAAGTGAGGTAGAAATTATGACTGTAAATACTGGGTGGTTGCAGGCTGAAATCGCTTTCATAACCTTCTTGCCAACCGGCCATGTCGGCAACGACCTGTTCAATCAAAAAGCCATGAATATCGTCGGCAAAAATACCGCTGACCCGATCCGCATAATGATAGTGACTTTGTAAAATATCATCAACAATAGACTCTGAAAAATTCTCTCTGTTTATTAATAAATTTCCAGTGTCTTCGCTAATTGTAAAACTCATACCTGAATTTGCAAAAGCATTGGGATCAACAACATTAATTTTAGCGATAAAGTCCTGTTTGGCCGCCTCATAATCACCGCCAAATTGATTATCAACTATATTTTTTGAGATCCCCTGTGATATGGGTTTATCGAGGTGAACATTATCAAATTCTGATCGGCGTACAGTGATAGCTCCAAAACCTGCTTCATCACTACCCGAACCATGGATGGCTAACTCGCTGTTAAAAGTGACGTTTTCAAACAATAAGTTTTCAGTGATATCACCGTCAGGATCATAAGTGGCACCAGTGAGAATTTTCATGCCCTCACCCAGATCAACGCCATTAATCACGATATTACTTGAGGGTGCTTTTTGCATCTGCTGCTTATTTGTAATCACTGGGTTACTACCTTCTCCATAAGACGTAACCATCAAAGGATTTAGAGTTGACTCCCCATGCACGCCACCTGATAGGGATAGAGCAATATCATACTCATGCCCTTTTTCTAATAATAACCAATGCGAAGCAGGCGTCTCTGTTGTCTGCCCCATAAGACTCTTCCACAGCGCCATCCCCTCTTCAACATTCATCGCTGTTTCTGCAGTCAGGCCATCTGCGCCGGCCGTGCCGTTTGCGCTCACATATACCTTGCGGTGGTTCTCGCCGGGCTCAATAATCGACCAGCCTTCCGCATCGCTCTGTAGCGTATAATGATCGCCCCGGCCCCAGCCAGCCGCATGCGAGCTGAGCGATACATCCAAACTCACCTCCGCCTGGCTCTCGCTGCCATCCTTGCCAATCAGAGTATATTCAAAACTCACCTCACCCGCAAAATTAGGATCATGCGACACATAGGCCAGCCTCCCATCCGGGTTTACCGTGACATTCCCGCTCTCAGGCAGGCTGTCAATCCGGATCCTCGCCAGATCCGCCATCGTAACACCCTCAGGCAACACATCCAGATAGGTGACATTCCCAGCCTCAACCGCAAAGTCAGCATCACTGGCATCCACAGGCACCGGTGGGGTAACAACAGGCTCAGTTATAGCTTCAGGGTTGGTATTTGTTATAACACTCTCTAAAACAAGATGGCCATTATCAGGAATTGTTATATCAGCAAGTGTAACAGTAGAACCATCCTCAAATCTCAAAATCTCAACTTGATAGAGGTAATCCTTACCGTCCGGCCCTTCCAATAAATATCCTGAACCATCAATACTAATTCTATAATCACTAGGAATACCGCTTAGAATTACAGTATCCTGCCCATCACCGCCATGAAGACCGTCATTACCTTCACCGCCAACCAGAATATCATCTCCTTCGCGGCCAATAAGATAATCTTCCTGATTTGTACCGGTTAGTGTGTCAGCGCCCTCTTCTCCATAGGTTACAACACCGCCCTGGAAATGCTCGCCGCCGCGATCCTCCCACCAGACATCCTGCTCAGCATTAATTTCATAGATTTTGTCCGCACGCGGATTTGAATCTCCCAAATGCGTCAAGAAGCTCCACGATCCAAATACACCATGTGATCCGACATCACCAAATTGCATAAATGGACCATCGCCGTACTCTTTCCAAACATCATAATAATGCTGATAGAGTTTTGCCATATATTCACTGCTTGAAAATTCAATCATAAAGTCAATCAGCTCTTGCGGCGGTATTTCGTCTTTTCCGAAAGAGTGATGGATATGAGATCCACCTTCGTAGGCAATCAGATCAAGCCCGTGTTCAAGAGCCAATTGCTTGTTCTGCATATAAGTTTCTATCTCGCGTTCTATACCACCGGCTGCTATTAAGCGGTCATAGGCATCCTTAAACGCATCGACATTTGGATCATTCATAGCCGCAAGGGTTTTTTGCCCCTCTTCGCCTTTGTCAAGATTGCCGCCGAAATATGTGGTAATAGCCAATGCATCAAAAATATCCCCTGGATTAACGGCATTATCGGGTTCTTTTTCAAACCAGGTATTCGGATCAAGGGCACCTTTTGTATAACCGATGTTATTTGTCTGTGTTGCAAAAACCTTAACCAAGCGATCATCCGCTTCCTCGCCATAGACCTCATCCCAGATCATCGCCATCTCGGCTGCTTTTTTAAAATTAAAATCCATATATTGGTTGTTATTATCCCATTCAGCATCTTTCTCTCTATCAAGGGCGACAGCCTGACCGAACAGAAAGTTCCAGGTCTCATTCGAAAACTCGACATGAGCTTTGAGATTTGGGTCAAGGTTTTCTTTCACATATGTTGCGAATTCACGCATATATTCTTCTGTCGCGTTATGCGGCATATTGAAATAGGCATCGGCCCCTGCTTCGTTTGCAAGCTTAACCATGACCTCCATAGGAACGCCCCCGTCTTTTGATACCCAGGACGCATCCGTGTATTTTGGACGATCAGCCCACTCAGATTGCTGAGAGTTATTTGTTTGCATCCAATCCATAAAACGGAATTGTCTGAAATCTTCAATCGAATCCAGATATTCGGGGTTAAAGATCTGCCCTGCCTCGTGAAGCTCGGTATATTTTTCATTCACAACAGAAATATTTCTGATGTAATCCCCCGTCCCATTGGGATCCGTTTCAAGAATATCAAGATAGAAAGAACCGCCTTTATGCTCAAAAATTATTTCGCCAGGCTTTTCACTAATAACTGTTCTAGACCCTCCTAGACGCAGTTTTCCTTCCCCCTCATATTTTATAACATAGATTTCGCCGGCCCTTTCCTCAACACCATTGCTATCCGGGAATGCCCAGTAACCGCGCGCACGATCTGACCCTTCCGCTAGTTGTGTAACCCAGCCATTTTCATCCAGAACGCCTTGCTCCTGATATTCTTTATAGCTGCTCTCATAAAAGGGGCGCATTTGCTTGGCCAGATCAATAAACGGCATCGCTGTTGAATAATCGCGCAAAACAGATAGACCTATGGCAATACCCGGATCATCCAAACCAACGGCTGTATCTGTCTGTACTAACAGGGATCTTACCTCGGCGTCCGCTTTGGAATCCTCAACGGTTTCTTTGATTGCATGCACAATCATTGTCGCGGTCGCTGTCGATGTGCCACCATTACCGTCACTAACAGTATAGGTAATGCTATCTGTACCGTGGAAATCTGGATTGGGTGTATACGTTACCGTCCCATCACTGTTCAGGACAACCTGGCCATTTGCGGCCTGCCCAATTTCGGATACGAATAAAGTATCCCCGTCAGGGTCTTTATCCCTGGTTAATAAATCCATAACGACTGATGTATCTTCATCAAGAACAAATCTATTATCTGCCGTGATCGGGGCATCATTCACACTTGCGACATTAATTGTTACATAGGAGGAGGCAATTCCTCCATTCCCATCAACAACATTATAACTAAAGCCATCTTGTCCAAAATGATTTTCATTCGGGGTGTAGGTAACAGTTCCGTCATCATTCACAACAATTGAACCATTTTTTGGCTCACTAATGGAATCAATGGCAAGCCTATTTGTAATGCCACCTAACAGATCAATCGTAATGACCGTATCTTCAACGGCATCAACGGTGTCCACATCTGGGATATCTATGTGTTGACCAATTGAATCCAAAAACTGGTTATATGTATCTATCACATCGCTATAGCTGAGCGCCTCAGTCGACACAAAAACATCACTGATAAGGCCGGTATATGTACCGCTGAAAATTGAGCTAACTGCATTAACAGGATGGCTGGTCGCCATCTCTAATACAACCCTTCCATCCAAATAGACAACTGCATTGCTTTCCGTATTATTATAAACCACAGTCAAATGATGCCAATCAGTATCATCAATAGAGGCGCCTCTTGTTTGCCGTGGACTAATCCAGACGCCATCTAGTGGTTGAGGTAAAAATACGAATTCACCATTGGGCCTGGTTGCCAAAATCAATGATTTATCCAGAGATAACATTCTGTCCGATCCCAAAACACCGGTATCGTGCTTGAATGAAAATGAAAAAGTAACCTGATCGCTATAAGATATCTCATCAATTGCAGGACCTGTCACTTTCAAGGCATTTCCATTACCGTTATGATAAGAAACCTTACCAGTTTCATTATCAACAACTATAGCGTCCGCAGAATAACTGACGGCTTGCCCGTGCTTCGAGACATCAAAAATACCATCACTTGCAAAATCAAGGTTAACCTGAACCCTATCTGCATCCCCGCTTTCAGCAATATTTCTAACAATAATATCAATCGTTGCTGTTGCAGTTCCCCCTCTTCCATCGCTGATTGTGTAATCAAATGTCTCTTCTCCGCTGAAATTAGCATCAGGCGTATATATTACAGTGCCATCACCACTCAACACCGCAGTCCCATTATTAGGATTCCCGATTGATATCACTCTTAAAATATCATTATCTACATCACCGTCATTCCCTAGAATATTTATGGTAACGGATGTATTTTCATCGATTGTAATTAAATCATCTGTTGCAATTGGATTTCTGTTTCCATTCTCTTGAACATCGCTGACCCCAATCGTAAAGCTCTGGGTCATACTTTCACCGTGACCATCGCTAACCCGCACCTCAACCGTGTGGCTGGTGGCCGCCTCGTAATCCAAGACAGCCGCCACACGCAGCTGACTACCTACAATCTCAAACTTACCGTTTGCATCATTCAACAACTCATATCTAAGGGTATCACCATCAGCATCAGTTGCTGAAAAAACTCCTACAATTGCACCAACCGCAGCGGCTTCATTAATCGTTGTGTTACTCAACAGCAGATTAACAGGGGCATCATTCATGCTTGTGACCGTTACATTGGCCGTGGCTTTGGATGTCCCGCCTTTGCCATCAGATATGGTATAGGTAAAGCTGTCAGATCCGTAATAATTTGTATCCGGGGTATAGGTGACGGTTCCATCATCATTCAACACCGCAGCCCCATAAGCAGCGTCGCCCAAATCAGTGATCGACAGGGAATCCCCATCTGCATCACTGTCATTACCTAGCAAATTAAGAGTAATAGACGTATCCTCGCCCATTACAATAACATCATTGACAGCATCTGGTGCTGTATTTGAAACGCTCTCATCCACGTCTCTTACATTAATCGTAAAGCTCTGCGTGAACTCACCGCCATTTTCATCTTGCACACGAATTTGAATTTCGTGGCTGGTGGCTGTCTCATAATCAAGGGCGTTTTTAACCAAAAGCTTATTGCCTTCGATCTTAAACATGCTATTCCCTGCACCAATCAATTTGTAACTTAAGGCTCCGCCATCAATATCATTCGCAGACAATGTAGCAATCACACTGCCTACCGCCGCGCTTTCGTAAACCATATTATTATTTAAGACCAGATTTGTTGGGTTATCATTCACGCTTGCGACCGCGACACTGGCGGTTGCCGTTGATGTTCCGCCTTTGCCATCAGAGATGGTATAGGTAAAGCTATCTGATCCATGGAAATCCGCATCCGGTGTGTAGGTCACCGTCCCATCATTATTTAAAACCGCAGTTCCATGCGCAGCCGCGCCTAGATTGCTAATGCTCAACGAATCCCCATCCGCATCTCTGTCATTGCTCAGCAAATTAAGAGTAATAGATGTATCTTCATTCAGGCTCAGCGCATCATTGACAGCTTGAGGCGCTTGGTTACTTTGAACTGGTGGCACATCAGATTCATCTGAATTTTGTGTATCCTCGGGGCTAACAACAACCTCACCTGAGGGGGGGGGTGGAGATTTTAGTATGGGCTCCTGTGGCTCAATAGCACCTGACTCTTTAGAGACTGCCAGAGCTTGAAGCGTTGTATTATCCTCAGCATCATTATCTTGAGCATATTGATTTTTCTTCAAGACATTACCATTATTTGACACAGATCTTTTGCCAAGACCGGTGTTAATTTTTGGACCAGAAACACTGTTATCAGAATAAGATTTAAAAGATGCATTGCTCCGAGAAGAGGACAAAACGGTTTGAGACGTATTTTGATCCAGAGCCGAGGCATTTTCCTCTTCTTCCAAGAGCACGGAAGGCTCATCAAGAGAAGTCAGCTCGATTTCGGCTGTACTAAGATCCTGACCAACATCCTGCGCCAGAACAACAGTACCATCAGAAGCAAGAGAATCTTTAGCTAATGTGTTTACAGAGACCTCAATCTCTTCTTCAACTTGAGGATCATCAATGCCCTCGCCATTTTGCGAAACAGTGCCATCAATGCCTAAATTATCAAATATATCCTCATAAGGGATAAAATCTTCTGAGGGTTCTTGGCCATTTTGAAAAATTTGATTAGGAATTTCTTGTTCGCGGACAAAAACTAGGCTGTCATCAAGATAAGAAACCTCAAACGCTTCATCCAAGTTCTCTTCAATCTCAGCAGCAAGATTATCTAAATCTTTATTATTTTTCATGAAGACCCCGTAAACTCTAAATTATTAATTACATATTACTAATATAAAAGTTAAAATAACTCTAAGAAATGCAGCGCCTTAATCACAAAAAAACTTACATAATTAAATGTGAGCATAAAACCGTCCTTTAGTTTCTATAATACCATTATGAAGGAGCGTTATGTTTATGTCAAAAAATATAAACCATAAGCAGAAAAAAAGGGCATTGCCCCTTGATCCCGGAAACACAATATTTACATCCAAACGGACATGCACTACCGTTATCTCAGAAAAAACCCAGAAAATAGGCATATCCATTTGAACAACCAGATTATTGGCTACACCATTGGAATGTTAATGGTAATTATCGGCATCGCAGAGCTAGCACCAGCAGCGCTTGATCTTGCCGACGGCCATAGTAACTTCAACGCTTTCCTGGGGTGTTCGCTTGCATCCCTGTTTTTTGGCGGCGCCCTTATTATTTCGAATTACACATACAAAAAAGCAATCACGATCAAGCAAACCTTTCTTTTAACAACCCTGAGCTGGCTTTGCCTAAGCTTATTTGCGGCCTTCCCCCTATACCTATCTGACCTAAATTTGTCTTTCACTGACGCATTTTTTGAGTCAATTTCAGGGATTACAACGACCGGCTCTACTGTAATAGTAGGTCTGGATCAAGTATCACGTGGTATTTTGCTGTGGCGCTCCATAACGCAATGGATTGGCGGCATTGGAATTATCGCCTTTGCTATTTTAATTCTCCCATTTCTGAGTATTGGCGGGATGCAGCTCTTTCAAACAGAATCATCTGACAAATCAGATAAAGTTATGGCAAAAACACATGATCTGGTTATGTCATTGTTAAAAATATACGTATTCCTGACATTTATTTGTACATTGACTTTTTATATTCTCGGCATGAGCTTTTTTGACGCAATTAATCATGCGATGACCACCATCCCAACGGGCGGATTTTCTACACATGATGCCTCTTTCGGACATTTCCAAAACGCTTCGCTGGATTACGCCGCGTCTTTTTTTATGTTGCTGGGCGGCTTGCCCTTCGTTCTGTATGTTAAGTTAATATTTCAGGGACGTACAGATTTGCTCCGCGACGAGCAATGCCGTGTCTTTCTGGCGATGCTCTTGGCAATTGTTATTATCCTGACGCTCTGGCTTTGGTTCACCTCGGGCCTGCCCATAACAACCAGCCTGAGATACGTGGTATTTAATGTAATTTCCATTATAACCACCACAGGATATGCAACCACCGACTACACATTATGGGGAAGCTTCGCAGTTGTTTCCTTCTTTTTTATAACGTTCCTCGGCTCCTGTGCAGGCTCAACAGCCGGAGGAATAAAAACCATGCGTCTGATTATCGTTGGCCGCATCGTTCAAAGGCAGATAAAAACCCTTATTTTCCCGCGCGGAACATTCACCATCCGTTATCAAGGATGCCCTATCGACACCAAAGTCACAATTGCCGTTATGAGCTTCCTGGGTGTTTATATCGCATCAAATGCGTTCCTGACACTCGCCCTGACACTGCTTGGCCTTGATTTTGAGACCGCCATCAGCGGCGCCGCAACCGCCCTTGCAAACGTAGGGCCGGGAATTGGCCCAATCATCGGCCCTGTGGGAAATTTTTCAACCCTGCCAGATGCTGCAAAATGGCTCCTGTGCGCAGGCATGCTTTTTGGCCGCCTTGAAATCATGACCATACTGGTGCTCTTCCGCCCCGAATATTGGCGCAGTTAAAGGAAATCTCAATGAACAAGAAATATAGCTTCACTGATCTCGTTGATGTCATGCGCTCTCTACGAACACCTGTTACGGGTTGCCCTTGGGATCTGGAGCAAAACTTCAAAACAATCGCCCCCTTCACGCTTGAAGAAGCTTACGAAGTAGCCGATGCTATCGACCGCAATGACATGAGCGATCTGCGCGAGGAACTAGGGGATCTTCTCCTGCAGCCAATCTACCACGCGCAAATGGCCGCAGAAGAAAATCACTTCACGATCGATGATGTCATTCACGACATTACCGAAAAAATGATCACGCGCCATCCTCATGTCTTTAGTGACGGCAAAGCCCAGACTGCAGAAGATGTCAATAAAATATGGGACGCCCGCAAAGCCGCAGAAAAAGGTGAAAGCCATAGCGCCCTTGACGGCGTAACACGCGCCCTGCCCGCCCTCCTCAAGGCCCAGAAAATCCAGAAAAAGGCATCAAAAGTAGGTTTTGAGTGGCCAGACCCGAATGATGTTTTAGATAAACTTGAGGAAGAAATCGCCGAAATGCGCGCAGCAATCGCAAAAAAAGATAAAGAAAATCAAGCTGAAGAGCTTGGAGATATCCTCTTTTTATTAGCCAATTATGGTCGAATGCTGGGGATAAATACCGAAGAGGCTCTGCGCCAATGCATCCATAAATTCGAACGCCGCTTCCGTGGCATGGAGCATGACAATGATCTAAGCAAACTGTCCCTGGAGCAAATGGAATCCGCCTGGCAGGATCAAAAGAAAAAAGAGGCATAAACCTTAAGTGTACAAGCCATGATTTAGTAGCCTATCTTAGAGAAAACCCGAAACAGTGAGGCCGCTAAGGTAATTCTATGATACAAACCCCCATCTATGATACAACCGCGTTCTTTATGTGCTCTGTAAGTAAGGGAAACTGGCGCGCTCGAAGGGATTCGAACCCCTGACCTCCTGATCCGTAGTCAGGCACTCTATCCAGCTGAGCTACGAGCGCGCACCGGAAGATTTCAGGGAACTTAACCGAATCAGCCCCCAAAGGCAAGAAAGTTTTTTAACCTCTATTCATCAAAGAATTTTGACACAAGCATATCTCACCACTATAGTGATTATGGTTAAAAAAGCGCAAAAAGCGCATTATATAGCAGGGTGAGTAATAAAATGAATGCAAAATCTGTTGATGGCAGTCCCTTGGATGAAGAAGGTAATGAAATTTTATTTCCTGTTGCCTCAGATATTAACGGGGCTGCAATGGAAGCAGATCGCGGTTTAAGACGATTTTTAATAAAAATACGCGAAGAAATCAAAAAAGATGACAAGCATTTCAAAGAAGAAACATTCGCTGACATATTTGCGTTTTTAGAAACAGGGCAAATAATATTTGACGACGAAGACCATTTTAAAGACCCGTTGCAGGCCGCAATGAGCACTTTTTCAATAATTTCTGTCGGTGCGGCATTATTTCTTCTGAACAGTTTCAGTGAACAGCGAGGAAAAAAACAAGCAGAGTTCCGCCATGCCCTTAAAATGTATGTCGAATTTGAAAAAGACAGATTAGAAAATAAAAAGCCTGATGAAACCCCTGAAGAGCGCCTTGAAAGACGTAAGGTCGCTCTAGGAAAACTCGCTGAAAAAATGAGGCACAGCGGGCTTCAATTCGTAAATCTACCGTTAAGAGATAAAGCATTCCCTCACGCCGAATTTATGGAAATTGCAAAAAATCATGGCATAGGCGAGCCACTCTTGATGGCGACAATAAACAATGTCCGCAATTTTTGTACATCCTCAGACAAAAGAATAGAAATCAGCATGAGTGCAGCTTCTATGCTGTCGTATCGCACTACCCAGCTAGGCTTTGCAATAGGAAATACTTTCACCCATGTGCTTGATTTAACGGATACCGCGGTAGAAAAACTAACAGCTTTCGCCACAGCGCCTCTCACTGAAAAAGCCAAAGAAATCAGGCACGCATACACGATTTTTAATTTGTATGTTTCTGCGGCCGGCAACCCTGCCGCAGTGCCGGTGGCCCTTACAGTGGATACGATACGTAACGCAGGAAATGCGGTGTCCCAGACAAATAGAAACCCATCATCCATGCTTGATCTTATAGAAGATCGTGCTGTTGAAACAACACGCGAAGCAGGACATATTATTCTGCAATATATCGAAAATGCTATTCTCTTTAGAAGAAAAGTACCGCCAATTATCAGAGAGGGACTCCGTGAGTCCAAAAGCTTCAGAGAAAGACAGCAAGAAAAACAAAAAGCACAATCAACGCAGCATATGAGAGAAGTCGAGATCATAAATTTCGCCTTAAAAGATCCTGAATTGGCAAGAGAAATAAAGGCAAGATTAGATGAAATAAGCACAAAAGATTTAGAAGAGCTCAAGGAACATATCGCTGAGGTTATTAAGGACACAGACAGACACGAACAAAGTGCAAAACTCGCTCGCACGAGCTTTCTCGCACAATATGCGTTTATGTTGGCACAAGGTGCAGTTCTTGGCATAAAAATACTTGAAATATTGAGAACAGGTAATACTGATTATACTGCTACATATAATATCTGGTCTGCTGCTGCCTCTGTGGGCCCTCTCGAAGGATTTAAAGACCAACTCAAACGAGAACATGATTTACTGCAATCAAAAACAGTTATGTTGGCAGATAAGCTTGCTAAGATCTTGGGAATACCTAGTGATACAGAAGAAACTGCCCCCCCCGCTACCGAACAAGAAGCCCCCGCTCCGGCATAACAAATACGCTTGACCCAAAATCCTGAGGCTATAGGATAGCGTCTTGTTCAAAAATAAAACTCAGCAGAAGCAAAATGGGCGACATTCCAGACATAACCGCCGAAGACACTCCGCCGCTTCCAACGGGTGCATATGTTCGCCTTGCGCAGAATAATGAGGAAATAGAACAGGCTCAGAAACTGCGTTACAATGTATTCTACGAAGAATACGGCGCTAAGCCGAGCCCAGAAGTTCTAAAACAACGCCGCGATTTTGACGATTTTGATGCAATAACAGACCATCTCATTGTCCTGGCAGCCGATGATAATGGAGAGGAAAAAATCGTTGGAACCTACAGACTTTTGCGCCAGAATGTCGCCAAACAGCACGGCCACTTCTATTCTAGCGACGAGTACGATCTCTCCCGACTGGAAAATAGCGGACAAGCCCTTCTGGAACTAGGGCGCTCCTGCGTTATCGCCCCATACAGAACAAAGCCAATCTTAAATCTACTATGGCAAGGTATTGCAGACTATATCACCAACCATAATGTCGATTTGCTCTTTGGTTGCGCCAGTTTCAATGGTACGGATGTCAGTGTTATTGCCGATCAACTTTCTTATCTGCATCATTTCCACTCAACCAAACAAAATATCATGCCAATTGCCCTTTCCAATCGTTATGTGAATATGAATATCATACCGAAGGAAGACATTGACGAGCGCCGCACGTTTGCTGCACTCCCCCCTCTGATAAAGGGCTATTTGCGCCTGGGCGCAACAATTGGTGATGGCGCGGTTATCGATAAACAATTTAACACGATTGATGTCTGCATCGTCGTCCAAACCAGCCTGATGACAGAGCGCTACCGTAAATATTATGAGCGCAAAATCCAGAAAACCATGCCCGGCAAGCCATAAAATGCGAGCGCTAATCGCCCTGTGGAAATTATTCTTATTCGCGCTCATTTGCTTCTGCGCAACCTTAACACAACCCCTTATATTACTTTTTCACAAAGGCAAATATGCCTACATTATTCCTCGCCTGCTTCAAAAAGCAACCTGCATGGTGATGAACATCAGCGTAATCACAATAGGGATACCAAGCAAAAACAGACAAACCATGTATGTCTGCAACCACATCTCCTATCTGGATATTCCAGCCATTGGAAGCATTATAAGCGGATCATTTATTGCAAAAAAAGACGTTGCCTCATGGCCAGTTTTCGGGTTTCTTGCCCGCCTTCAACAAACCTTGTTCATAAGCAGAAACCGCGAGGACGCCGCAACAGAAAAGGCCGCCCTGAATAAAATGCTGGACGAGGGTAAGAACTTCATTCTATTCCCCGAAGGAACATCCAGCGAGGGAACACAAGTCCTTCCCTTCAAATCAAGCTTATTCTCGATTGCCTTTCAGGATAATGCAAAAAATTTAATGATTCAGCCGATAACACTCACCCTCACTAAAATAAATGGCCAAACCCCTGAAAACCAAAATGAACGCGATATTTACGCCTGGCATATCAACATGGACACACCCCTGCTCCCTCATTTATGGCGTTTTGCACAAACAAGAGGGACTAGTATAACCCTCACCTTTCACCCCCCAATTAAGGCAAATGAATGTTCAGATCGAAAAACACTTGCCAAACACTGCCATAACGCCGTATCCAATGGACTAGGAAAAGAAACGTAAGGATTCACAAAATGAACATTACACCTGACGAAATGTCACAACTAAAATCTTATTTAGAGCGCATCTTCAAATGCTCTGGCCTGACCGTAAAAAAACGTGACCGCGTTGATGATTCAATAGAGGTCATGATGAACGGCGAACATATTGGAATTATCTACAAACTCGAAGATGAAGGTGAGATTTCCTTTGATTTTAACATGTCCATACTTGACATCGATTTATCAGAAAATCCTTAATCATTTTTACCCCAGAGGATGACTGTGAACACAGGAAGAATTTTTATTGTATGTATGTTAGTTTTATTTACAATCTTGAATAGTGTCAGCATCCCACATGCATCTTCCCCTTTAAAGTATAACGCCCCCCTTAGCCCATCAGCAAAATATATTATAAATCAATACTTTGAAGAAATATTTGGCGCAAACATATCTGTATATGATATTGCAGCAATTGACCTAAACGAAGATGGCATAGACGAGTTTATTGCAAAAAGGAAAACATGCACAATAGCTGGAGAACCATGCTCGCATTTAATTCTTGCCGAAAAACGCGGTAAAATAGTACAATTATCCACAATAAGGGCAAAGAATCTAATCGTCGCAAATACAAAATCATATGGTATTTCTGATATTTTAGCCTTTAAAGACAATATTAATAGCAATGATTTTGACATATATGTGTGGTCGCCGATAGATAAAATGTATATACTCAAACAGTCAGAAGACTTTAAGGAATAATGTGTAATTGTGCTAAAAGAGTATTTTTTACTTAAATTCAGTCATATGTTTGCATTATTATGCTTGTTTATGCTTTGCACGAGCACTTCTTACGCTGCCTGCTCGCCTGGCATTCCTTGTACGACTTATAATATTTACGATAATCCAAATGCCGGAACTGATAACAGCTTAAACGCATTAAAGGCAGGCACAATCCCCCCCACAGACAGCACTTGTGACGGAAACTTCATGAATCAAATAATTGCAAACGCCTATATGGGCGCGAGCAGAGAAGTTATTATGGCTCAGCAACTCATCCACAAACCAGACAGTGTCTTGGAGTACACGTGCTTCGATCAATTTTTGAATATTGCAGCAAACAGCGCAGGTAGCTTTACTGAAACAACAAATTATCAAAACAGAAACATCTGTCTATCAACAGCAGACACGCCTGTTACTTTAGGCGCTCCTCCAACTTGTTCAAGCGCGTACAGAGAAACAATCAATGCCGTTGGTCCAAACTTAGCAATTGATAACGCTCTAAATATTCTGATAGTGCCTCAACTCACTAGCTATATTAATGCAAACTTTAGCCATACATTTTTGGGCGAGGCGACCACTGTTAACAACAATATCGGGAGCCTGAGTGCCGGAAGCGCCTATAACTGTGCTCATATGGGCGTTGTATGGGATATTGCCCAATGTATTGACTTCGGTGAAGATGATCGATTCAGAACTTTCGCAGATCTTGTCGCCGCCGACCCACGTACAATACCTGCTGCATGCTCCCCAAATAGATCGGATGACTCCATTGAGGCCGGTGCGGCCGGAAATAAAGTTGAAAACGCTCAGCCATTTATGGCCGACCCTACGGATTTATTGGACGATCCTTGCCCTGTACCCGCCTCTACCGCGGTGACAGGCACAGCGACTGGCCTATATAACGACCTTCTTCGCCTCGCCAGTAACTGTGACCAAGATAGCAGTAAACCAAATGCATATTCCAAAATTGACAGCGCAGAGGCCTATGATGAACTAACACGCGGAGTTGGAACCTTCTCAGATCTTCGTACATATATTCCGGGCACAGGTAATGTTGCTGGAATATTCACGTGCGCACTTCCTATCCCTACAGGCGTGCCTGTATTCACATATAGAATTGACTCCGCACAATCCAGCTCGGGCTTTGCATCTTCCGGCAGCGGTCCCGGAGGACTACATGAAATAAACAGGGAACTGTTCATAAGCTATGATCATATATGCCCTAACCCGGGATGTTATTTTCAGGGAGTTCAAATTCCATACTTAGAGAATGATGCAGTGCCTAGCCCAGACTCGATTATTCCAGGCCTTGGAACAACACTCACAGGCGTTTGTGTCCCCTATTAAGAATGAGGGAATTTAAGATGGTATTTGCTTAAAACTGTAAAAATTGTGTAGTATAAATTATGAAATTAAAAGGATGGTAAATGAAACAATTAAACATAAAGATTTTCCCTAAGTATCGAGCGTTGCTTGGAACTTTTTTGTTGATTTTAATCCTTGTTATGCCAACACATAAAGCCTCTGCCGTGAGCGCAATTGCAGACTCACCTTGCGATTCACTTTATTATCAATCCCTCTCAGCCAGGGCTTGGCTAGAGGCTCAAAGGGAAATTACGCAGAATCAGAATTTAATCCTAAAACCTGACAGCGTATTTGAATATACATGCTTCGACCGACTTGTTCGCGAACTGGCAGATCACGCCGACGAGCTCTTGAGCGAAACATCAAACTTTGGTACACCTTTGGGAACAAATAGTATGGACCAGGCGCTACAAAATCTTGTTGGTACCTCTTTGGAAACATACATCAATAATAACTTCGGAAGCAAAGGCGCTAGCTTGGGAAGCTACAACCTTTTAGGCGGACACCCTTCGGGCGCTGGTCTGTCCTCGGAACCAAGATCAATATTAAACGGCCCGAACTACAGCTGTGATATTATGCGCCGGGTATGGCAGGCCGCCAAATGTATTAATTTTGCTCAGAACGCGGCAACCGACGGTTTCTTCACGCTTCAGGAATACGCAACAGATCCAATAGACAAAAGAAGGCTGCCCTTGGCCTGTACATCACCTCTAGCAAGTTGGAACACAAATTTAACAACAGCCTTAATGTCAGGCCCTTGGACAAATGATCCAGTGCAGACATATTTTAACCTAACACGGCCGCAAAATTGTAGCGGTGGAAATTGTGCTTGTACTGGTTCACCGCCAATACCAACTGGTGTAAGAATTACGCGCTCAGGAACATCACCATCAACATACGATGAGCATGTCTGCCTTCAAGCGGCATGTCGTTACCACCCTGGCGGCCAATTAACCAGTGGCGGTTCTACAGCAGCCGCAGGGTGCTACGGGCGCTGATAATAGAAAATGAAGTTCCCACATGTACTATGCCTACAGAGCATTAACATACCTTAGCGCTTGCCCACTCAATATAATTATAAAAAAACGCCGCGCGCGCGGAAAAGAGCATCCGAAACGTCTCAATGAAAAAAAAGGGATTACTGACAAAATAAGGCCCGAGGGCAAACTCATTTGGATTCACGGCGCCAGCGTCGGCGAGTCACAATCCGCCCTTATTCTTATTAATATGCTCCTAAAAAATTATGACGATATGCATATTCTTATTACAACCGGCACGCTCACATCCGCGCAACTCATGGAAAATAAACTCCCCCCAAAAGCCTTACACCAGTTTTACCCATTCGATCACCCACTCTGGGTTCAAAAGTTCCTAGAGCACTGGCAGCCGGACGCCGCACTTTGGATGGAGTCTGAACTCTGGCCAAATATGCTCTACGAAATAAAAAAACGAAATATACCAGCAATCTTAATAAATGCTCACATGTCAGAACGCTCTTTCAGAGTATGGAACCGCCTACCATTCCTGCCCGCACAAATACTCTCAACATTCAATGAAATCCTCTGCCAAACTGAAAAAGATAAAAATAATTATCGGGCTCTTGGAGCAAAAAATATTATTGTAACAGATAATATTAAATATAGCGCAGCACCGCTATCGTATAACCAAAACGAATATGAATTGCTTAAAAATGCCACACATAATCGCCTTATATGTCTTTACGCTAGCACGCATGAAGGCGAAGAAAAGCTCGCCTGTAGCATTCATAAATCACTCAAGCTAAATTTTCCTGAGCTTTTGACAATAATTGTTCCCCGGCATCCAGAGCGCCGAGAAAATATTGCAAAAGACCTTATGCCGTTTAACGTCAACATAAAATTTCGCAATAAAGACAGCGCATGTCCAGAAGCTCTGGACGACATCTACATTGCAGACACCCTTGGCGAGCTTGGCCTCTTTTATGCCCTAAGTCCAATTGCATTTATTGGACGAACCTTCAGTAATGATGGCGGTGGCGGCCATAACCCAATAGAGGCAGCACAACTGAACTGTGCTATCCTGCATGGCCCCAACGTCCAAAACCTACAGGAGATTTTTGATAGCCTAAACGCGCAAAACGCCGCTATAAAACTTGAAACAACAGAAGATTTAAAACAAAAAATCTACGAACTGCTTGACGATCCAAACCTGATAAAAAAATATCAGGAAAAAGCGTGCACCTTTGCAAAACAAAAAACATCTGTCATAGATAAAGTCATGGCAAACCTCACGCCCATGATCAATAAAATACAATAGAAGAAAATGCCCATTAGAACGCCATCATTCTGGTACCAAGAAACTCCCTCGATCGAGACAATGTTGCTGAAGCCAGTTAGCATACTATACAGCTACATTCACAACCTAAACATGCGCCGTCAGATTACCCGCTCAGTAAATATTCCTGTAATCTGTGTCGGCAACGTAACCGCAGGAGGAAGTGGAAAAACACCAACCAGCATCGCACTTTTGAAACTTATTAAAGAGCTAAGCCTTGCACGGAGCCCTGCATTTCTATCCCGTGGCTATGCAGGCGCAGAGACAGAACCAAGGCTCATTCAGCTTCATGATGACGCATCATGCGTCGGCGATGAACCACTTCTTTTGGCAAAATACGCACTCACAGTAACTTCACCGCAACGTTACAAAGGTGCATGCACCGCAATTGACCATGGCGCAGACTGCGTCATTATGGATGACGGTCTCCAGAACAACACATTACATAAAGATATTACATTCATCGTAATTGATGGACAAACAGGCCTGGGAAACAACAAAATACTCCCCGCAGGCCCCCTCAGGGAACCCTTGGAAACAGCTCTCAAACGCGCCAATGCCGTCATCATTATTGGCGAAGATAAACGTAATATTAAAAAATTAATTCCTGAGGATATGCCCGTCTTTAATGCTCAGATCATTGCCGAGGACCACACAAAAATTGATAAAAACAAACCCTACCTGGCTTTTGCAGGCCTTGGCCATCCTAAGAAATTTCTATACACCCTAACGCAGTATAATATTAAAGTCGCTGATTTCTATCCTTTTGCCGACCACCACCCCTACTCTGAAAGGGATATTGAGCACCTGCTCCAAAAAGCAAAAGAATTAGACTCCAACCTCATAACGACGGAAAAAGACTACGTTCGCTTATCCCAGAAATATCGTGAACATATACTCACGCTACCCGTTAAACTAATATGGAAAAACGAAGAAGAAATAAAATCTTTTCTCACCCAGGCTTTCTGGTCACACAGCAAAAAACAAGACACCCCACATTCATGAAAAAATTACGCTATATTATCGAAGCAATCTTACTTTATGCTTCATTCACGTTTTTCAAATGCCTGCCCGCACAAACCGCATCCAGCATCGGCGGTTGGCTCGGCAAAACCATCGGGCCAAAACTTGCCGCCAGCCGCAAAGCCAAGAAAAATATTCAACATGCCTTACCAGAAAAAACTGAGAAACAACAAAATATAATCATACGGGGAATGTGGGAAAATCTGGGCCGCGTTATTGCCGAATACCCACACTTGGAAAAAATCAGTCGTAATCATGCGCACGTCAACAATAAAGAATTATTGTTTCATTATATTCACTCAAACACCGCTATTGTATTTATAGGTGGACATCTTGCCAATTGGGAGATGAACGCTCCGACAATGCTCACACAATTTGATAAATCAATTAAACTGACCTACCGCGCACCGAATAATCCCTATGTAAACAAACTTCTTGAGCATCTCAGAAGTCTAAACGGCAAAATAAAAGGCTACCCTAAGGCCCGCGAAAGCGGAAAACTTATAATGCAATCAATCAAAAATAATGATCTGCTTGGAATATTAATCGACCAAAAATATAACGAAGGCATAGAAGCCCAGTTTTTTTCCAGACCCGCAATGACCAACCCAATATTCGTTCAACTTGCCCAAAAATATAATTGCCCCATAATCCCTGTTCGGGTTGAACGCATAAAAGGATGCAAGTTTAACCTGACACCGCATCCCGCCATACCAACACACGATAAATCCGGGCAGAAGCGGCCTATCCTTGATGTCATTAACGATGCTAACAACTTATTAGAATCATGGATAAGAGAGCGACCAGAACAATGGCTTTGGCTTCACCGCCGCTGGAAAGATTAATGCCCTCAACCATACGGCACATTGCCATTTCGATAATCATCCATAATACGCATACGGATAGATTCAAAATTATCCTGCGCCAGATACTGTGCTGAATGGGTCTGCATCTCGTTATGACAGATTTTTTCTAAAAACAATAATGTGTCTTCTGGCGACGCTTCTGTACCTATCTCCCGAGCAATAGCAACAGACTCTTTCTGTGTTACCTCATAGCTCACACCGGCCGAATTCATAACATCCGCTTCATGCAACATCATACAAAAAAGGGTTAAGTCACTTCGCTCACGCAAAATTGAGAGATCCTCACGCAACAAAAGCGAAGCCTCCTCTTCATCCGATCCATAATGATACTCATAGGCTGCACGGATTTGACATACCGGACTAAAAGGATCACCAAAGGGAGACGCATCCGTCCCAATCAACATGATACGAATATTTTCTAAAAACTCCTCGGATAAACCACATGCCTTAAGATAAGGCAAAGCAAGATTAAAAGACCGCTTTTCAATGCGCCCCATATAGTACACGCGATCAACTATATTCCCTCCCCCATCATGCCCTAAATCATGAATACACGCAGCAATAAGAAGCTGCGTAACATCACCAACCTTTAAAACATTCTGACCACCAGAGAATATATAGTTATGCGCGATAATCATACGAATCATATGAAACACAACCTTACGAAAATGCATAACATTATGATAAGGAAGGCTGTTTGGAACCTCAGCAAGAACACCTGCCATTAGAATACATTTTATCTGCTCATGATCTTTTTCAGAAAAACCAAAAACAGACAAAACTGAAGCCATCATAGCAGGAATAGAAACAACACTTTCGGACTCACGCCAAGAGGTCATTAATTGCGCCGTGCTTTCAGATTGCGCTTTCAAATCACTCTGATCATTAAACAGATACAACATATCACTCTGTGATTGAACAAAATCGCCCTCAAAACGCTCTAAAATCCTGTTATAATTCTCAAGAATTTTTGTACGGCCCGACCAACTTCTATCTGGGTGAACATCACACAAAGCCGATTTAAGCTCAGGCATTAATTTTACATAAAAATTTACCATGAATTACTTTGCTTATTTACCTCAACAATCAAAGAAAATATACTTTTAATCTTCTTACATTTTACTAATGACTGGTCTACTAAAAAAAGCAACACAGCCTCAAAATTGAATAATATTTGATTATCCATAGTTTTTAAGGCATAACCTATAGCCTGAAGCGCAGAAATAAAGGGTAAAATGATAATGTCAAAAAACTGGTCACCGCAAAGCTGGAGAGAGAAGCCCGCAGAGCAATTACCAAACTACAAAGATCAGAAAAAGCTCATACAAACAGAAGCTGAGCTTAGGAAATTCCCTCCTCTTGTATTTGCCGGTGAAGCCCGAAACCTTCAGGAACGCCTAAGTCAGGCTGCACAGGGCAAAGCCTTCCTGCTGCAAGGAGGCGACTGCGCCGAGAGCTTTGCAGAATTTGGCGCCGATAAAATCCGCGATACCTTCCGTGCGCTTTTGCAAATGGCGGTTGTCATGACCTATGCCGGTTCTCTACCGGTCATAAAGGTTGGTCGCATGGCCGGACAATTCGCAAAACCCCGCTCCAGTGATAATGAAACACAGGGCGATGTAACTCTCCCAAGCTACCGTGGCGACAGCATCAACGCACTCGAATTCACCCCCGAAGCGCGCGAACCAAACCCCGCACGCATGGTTGATTCTTATCACCAATCCGCCGCAACCTTGAATTTACTCCGCGCCTTTGCGCATGGTGGCTATGCCAACCTCAATAAAGTGCATCAATGGAACCTTGGATTTGTTGCAAACAGCCCCCTTGGCGAGCGCTATCAAGACCTTGCAAACCGCATCAGCGACGCTCTGGAATTCATGGCCGCCTGTGGCGTAACGCCCGATAGCGTACCAACATTGAAGGAAACCGAGTTTTACACCTCGCACGAGGCACTGCTCCTCCCCTATGAAGAGGCAATGACACGTACAGACAGCCTGACCGGTGACTGGTACGATACATCTGCCCATATGCTCTGGATAGGCGCGCGTACACATCAGCTGGATAATGCACAAATTGAATTTGCGCGCGGCATTAAAAATCCGCTCGGATTAAAATGCTCACCCTCACTCGAACCGGACGAGCTCATTAAACTCATCGATAAACTAAACCCTGAGAACATATCCGGTCGTATAACGCTTATCGCCCGCATGGGCCACAAACAGGTAAAAGAAAAGCTTAAACCGCTCGTTAAAGCCATACAGAAAGAAGGCCACGCCGTGGTCTGGTCGTGCGATCCCATGCATGGCAACACATTGCAATCCCCATCAGGCTATAAAACCCGCCCCTTCGATCACATTATGGCCGAAGTTCGGGGCTTCTTTGCGGTACATAAGGAACTCGGCACACATCCAGGCGGCGTACACATTGAAATGACAGGCCAAAACGTAACAGAATGCGTTGGTGGTGCAGAAGAAATCGGCGACGAAGACCTCTCCAGCCGCTACCACACCCATTGCGATCCGCGCCTGAATGCAAATCAGGCCTTGGAGATGGCCTTTTTAATTGCAGACGAACTGCGTGACTTCAAAAAAACGCCGGAGCAACTTAATGCCGCAGAGTAAATCACTACGCCTGACCCTGGCGCAGCTTAATCCCACAGTAGGCGACATTGACGGCAATGCACAGCAAATGCTCGATATCTGGCACGCCAACGACGAAACAACTGATATTGTGCTCTTTCCAGAACTTTTCCTTTGCGGCTATCCGCCCGAAGACCTTGTGCTCAACTATGCTTTCATGACCACAATATCAAAAAAGGTCGAAGAAATATGCAAAATAACAAAGAGTTATAAATCTGCAGCTCTCATTCCCACCGCTTGGGGTTGTGAACCCGCCGTCCACAACGCAGCCTTATTAATTGAAGGCGGAAAAATTAGATATGTGTTCAAAAAACACATGCTACCAAATTATTATGTTTTTGATGAACCTCGCACCTTCTGGCCCGCAGAAATACCCGAACCCTATGAGTTCAGAGGTCATAAGCTCGGTATCATGATTTGTGAAGATATATGGCACGTAGAAGTACCTGCGCATCTCAAGGATAAGGGCGCCGAAATTCTAATTGCAATAAACGGCAGCCCCTATCATGACGAACAAGAACAAAAGCGTAAAGAAATAGCCCTTGCCTGCATTGAAGAAACAGGCCTTAGCCTCATATACCTCAATATGTTTGGCGGTCAGGACGAGCTTCTATTTGATGGCAACTCCTTTATTATGCATCGCGGAAAAAACATAATTTATAAATCCCCCGCTTTTGAAGAAGATATCATAAATATCACCATCTCAAACGACACTGACACCCCAAAGCACCAAATCTTCGATATCAAGGGCAATAAAAACACCGTGATTGGCGGTAACAACCTTCAGGAAGAAAGGGTAAAAGCCATTACCACCGGCATCCGCGATTATGTGCATAAGAACGGCTTCAAGGATGTAATCATCGGCCTCTCCGGCGGCATAGACAGCGCCCTCACAGCGGCGCTCGCGGTTAAGGCACTGGGCGAAAACCATGTACGTTGCATCATGCTCCCGTCTGAATTCACCTCAGCTGATAGCCTGCAAGACGCAGAAAAATGCGCTGAAGAGCTTGGAATATCCTATGAAATCCTCCCCATCAAAGATGCCGTAAAAACATTTGAAAAAATCATCCCGGACCTCAAGGGGCTTGCCCATGAGAATACACAAAGCCGCATCCGCGGAACCATCCTCATGGCAATGTCAAACATTACCGGCGCGCTTCTGCTCACCACCGGCAATAAATCCGAAATGGCTGTTGGCTATTGTACGCTTTATGGGGATATGAACGGTGCGTATAACCCGCTCAAGGATCTCTATAAAACCGAACTCTACGACCTTGCACGCCACATGGAAATCAAACCAGAGCGCATTATCACCAAAGCCCCAACAGCCGAACTTCGAGAAAATCAGACCGATCAGGATAGCCTGCCCCCCTATGATGTGCTTGACCAAATCCTGCGAGCCCTCATTGAATTTGATAACCATAACCACGCTGAAATGAACTACACCTTCACAGATGAAGATGTCGCCCGCGTGGCCAAAATGCTTCGCCAATCCGAATATAAGCGCTTTCAGGCCTGCCCCGGCCCAAGGCTTTCCGCCCGCGCATTTGGCCGCGATCGCCGCTATCCCATGACCAATCATTTTACGAATAAGATTGAAAAAAGCACCTAAGCCATATACTTAGTTAAAAAAAGAAATGAGTTAACATGATTAAAGTCCGCTTCGCTCCCTCGCCCACTGGTATGCTGCATATCGGCAACGCCCGCACCGCCCTTATAACATGGCTCTTCACCCGCAATATGGGCGGGCATTTTTTACTGCGCATCGACGATACAGATCAGGAGCGCTCAAAAGAAGAATACGAGCGCGCCATCGAAGATGGCCTCAAATGGCTCGGCGTTGATTGGGACGAAAAAGCCCGCCAGCGCGACCGCATGGATATCTACGCCCGAAAAATCGAGCAACTTAAATCTGATGGCCGCCTTTACCCCTGCTACGAAACATCAGAAGAACTGGATCTCAAGCGCAAAAGCCAGCTTTCACGCAAATTACCGCCCATCTACGACCGCGAGTCACTAAATCTGAGTGCGGACCAAATTGCGGTATATGAAAAACAGGGCCGCAAGCCACACTGGCGTTTTAAACTAAGCCACACCCCAATCGAATGGAACGACGTCGTCCGCGGCGAAGTAAAATTCAACGGTGCTGACCTCTCAGACCCAGTTCTGATCCGCGAAGACGGCTCTCCGCTCTATCATCTTTGTTCGGTGATTGATGATGTTGAATACGGCATTACGCACGTTATCCGCGGCGAAGACCATGTCTCCAATACGGCTTGTCACGTGCAAATGTTCGAGGCCATGGGCGCAAAACCGCCTATTTTCGCTCACCTGCCCTTACTCTCGGACAAAGACGGCGGCAAGCTCTCAAAACGCATAGGCTCCCTCAGTCTCAAGGACATTCAGGAAAGCGGCCTGGAGCCCATGTCCGTCGTCAGCCTGATGGCGCGACTTGGCTCATCTGACCCGATTGAAGCATTTATGCGCATGGATGATGTGATTAAAAATTTTGATCTCACCAAGTTCTCGCGCGGCACTCCAAAATTTGATGCCGAAGAGCTAAACCGCCTAAATGCAAAAATCCTGCACGAAACACCCTATGTTGATATAAAAGACCGTGTAAACATCATGGAAATGGACGAATCTTTCTGGCTTGCTGTCCGCCCGAACGTTGAAAAACTATCCGACATACAGGAATGGTGGCGCGTTGCAAACGGCCCAGTAGAGCCCATTATCGAGGATAGCGAATTCATTCAAACCGCCTCATCACTTCTGCCGCACGCACCATGGAATCAAACCACATGGCAGAGCTGGACATCCGCAGTAAAGGAAAAAACTGGCCGCAAGGGCAAGGAACTTTTTATGCCTCTGCGCTTGGCACTAACAGGCATGAATCACGGCCCGGACATGAGCGAGCTTCTACCACTTATTGGCGAAGAAAAAACAAGGAAACGTCTGCAAGCCGATAAAAAAGCAGCTTAATGAGCGCGATTTTTCAAGGAATAAAGGAATTTTTCAAGACGCTTGGCATCTTCTGCATTGGACTGCGGCCACAAAATTTCAACTGTGTTGTAAAAAGCCTGACGCCCTTCTGTAAAAAGGTGATCGCACAACAAAACCTTGCGCCTTGGCGCCAGATCAGAAAATTGTTCAATGATATTAAATTGCTCGATTTTTTTCGACGTTGCATCGCGTAAAACAGACTTCATCAACATAGATATGTGCCCCTTAATGAAATGAAAGATTAAATCTTCTTATTATTATGCTAATGACACTAACCTTTTTTATCGCTAAAGTAAAGCATCACAGAATTACATATTAAAAACAATAAGATAAGACTATTATGCTGAGCATCATCCTCGCAAACCCGCAAATGGGCGAAAATATCGGAGCCGCCGCACGCGCGATGCTCAATTTTGGCTTGCTTGACCTGCGCATCGTAAACCCCCGCGATGGTTGGCCAAACGACCGCGCACAAACCACTGCCTCAGGTGCATTGGACATCATAAAACCACGGATTTTTGATGCACTGGAAGACGCCATAGCTGATTGCCATTTCATCTGCGCCACAACCGCGCGCCCCCGCGATATGGTCAAGCCCGTCTACACACCAGAAACCGCAATCGAAAAATGCATCAAACGCACCAATGAAAACCAAAAAACCGCTATCGTTTTCGGGGCAGAGCGCACAGGCATGCTCAACGAAGAGATAAGCCAGTGCCAGGCCATCATCACAATCCCGACAAACCCTGAATTTTCATCCCTTAATTTGGGACAAAGTGTGCTGCTCATGGCCTATGAACTAAAAAAGCAAACCACCACAAAGAACACTGATAAAACCTCTAAAAACACCCCTGCCCCGCAAAAAGACATAAACGCCTATATAGCCCGTCTACTTGATGACCTGGAAGACAGACATTTCTTCCGCAGCCCGGATGTAAAACCAACCACACAGCGCAACATCCAAAACATCTTCACCCGTGCAGATATTACAGATCAAGAGCTCAAAACCCTTCACGGCGTTCTCTCGGCCCTGCGCGGCAACAAAAAACCGCCCAATGAATAGGCGGTTCTTTAAAAACTGAAGTAAAAAAATTAGCGTGAATAGAATTCAACCACAAGGTTAGGTTCCATCTGCACCGCATAAGGAACATCCTCAAGAGTTGGTACACGTAAGAAGGTAATTTTCATCGCTTTGTGATCAGCTTCAATATAATCAGGCACTTCACGCTCTGCCGATTGAACCGCATCCAAAACCATTGGAATCTGGCGTGATGCCTCACGCACCTCAATCACATCGCCCTCTTTAACCTGATACGACGGGATATTCACAATCTGGCCGTTTACAGTCACATGCTTGTGGTTCACAAACTGACGCGCAGCAAACACAGTCGGCACGATACATGCGCGGTAAACCACCGCATCAAGGCGGCGCTCAAGCAACCCAATAAGGTTTTGACCGGTATCACCCTTCAAGCGATTAGCCTCTTTATAATAGCTACGGAATTGTTTTTCACCGATAGAACCATAATAGCCCTTAAGCTTTTGCTTGGCCATAAGCTGCAAACCGTAATCTGTAGGCTTGCCGCGGCGTGCACCATGCATACCCGGGCCAGTTTGGCGTTTGTTATACGGAGATTTGGGACGACCCCAGATGTTAGCGCCAATACGGCGGTCTAGCTTATGTTTTGACTGGACTCTTTTTCCACTCATAATGTTTTCCTTTATTTAAAAATATTGTCCCGATAGACCAAAACAGGTTTGAATGAACCATTCAACGAAGGGCACCGTGCCCTTTCTTTCTCAGGAATACAGGGATTTATAGTGATTTTGACCCAAAAGTCAAATAATTTTGTGCATCAGAGATCAATATCTGCTTTTGAAGCGTCCAAAACAGAAAGGAAACGCTTCGCCTCGTCTATACACTGCACCGCAAGCCTCTGCCAATCATTTTCGATCAATACATCAAAGTTCCAAAGAGTAATATCATATGTTGCAACATACCCCGCCAATTGATCATATTCTGTCTGAATCTGAGCCTCAGAGCCACAACCAGGATATATTGAACGTGACCTCTGCCGCCCATCAGCAGAAAAAACGCTCACAGAAACCTTCTGTAAATTCGTCTCCTCATCGCAAGACATTTCATTTAAATCTGGCACGATATTGCCTTCACGGTCGTAAAATCGTGTTGGATCAAGCCCCACCTTGACACCATATTTTTTATCCAGCGACGCATTCAACAAATCAATCCCAATAGCTTTCTCAGCTCCCATTTTAACATGCCTAGAGATAAGAACAACATGGGGCATAACTTCTCCCTCATCAAACTCTGAAACAACCGAATACAGCACGAATACCTGACTATCACCATTAGTGTAATTCACATAAGCCTGCTTCCAACCCATGCCTTTAAAGTATTTTGTAACCCTGTCTCTTTGATATCCCTTTTTTTGAAGCAAAACAAATTCTGCCAATTCCTGTGGCATTAAAATATCAACATCCTGAATATTAAATCCGTTTGGAATTTTTGATTGAACAGTATCAGGTATAGGCCCATGACGCCGAGAGAGAGATATCACTTCGTTAATTTGTATAACATCAGAATTTATGAGAACATTGAGCTGATTATCATCTATTTTCGCAAAACTAATTTCAGGCTTTAGCTCGCAGGTCTGCGTCTTGGGACCAGGCTTTAAAACAATATTTTTAATAACACCGTTCACATGCTCAAAATAGTAATAACACGTTGTATCCTCTGGTGAAATTAAAAGCCCCGGCTCTATTGACAACTTACCATAGTTCGATGACAAAATAGCATCTACCTTAATAGTTCTTGGCTCTTCTTTTCCTAAGGATTTTACAACCTCAATAGTCCAAAACCCGTCTAAAGATATCGACTGAGCTTTAACACTCACCGAAAACGAAACCAAAAATATAATTAAAAAGGTGAAAAAACCATATTTGAAATACATTTATCCCTCAACGCTCAACCTGCTAATAATAGAATTAATGATAGACTTAAGATCATCTCTTTTCTAAAGAAGAGTATAAAGAACCTGTCTACTTCGATTTAAAACATACATAATAATAATTAAATCACAAAAAAATTAAAGTCAACTTTAAAAGTTGCCATAACATATCTTGAGATGGCGATCCCGACAGGGCTTGAACCTGTAACCCCCTGCTTAGAAGGCAGGTGCTCTATCCAATTGAGCTACGGGATCACTCAAGGGCATATTACTCACAAAACCCATTGTAAAATCAAGTGTTTTTCTAATTTTTATGAGGAACGTACTTAAAATTATCACTATAATTACGCGGTTTTATACTGCGCTCTTGCGCCGCACTCACATCATAAGCCCAACCCTTTTTCTCTGCAAAGGCAATGGCTTGCTCACGGCTATCAAATTTTAATCTGACCTGATTAAGCGTATCGCCCGAAGCAGTCCACCCCATGAGCGGCTCAGCACTTCTCTTGGATGGTGTTTCATACTCCAAAACCCAGTGCTCGCCGCGCCCACGACCAGACTGCATAACATTTTTGCTAGGCCTATAAATCTTAACTTTCATGAACCAAATCCTCCGAATAGCAGTTAAACTTAGAAGATTTAAGAGCACCTTACCAGCGGTAAATTCGCCGACCTAAAGCAGATATAAACAATCCAATAACAATATAAGGGAAAAAATGAAACACAAACAAATGCCCAATGTCATCGGAACCGCATACAATGCGTAAACCAATATAACCCAGCCCGCCGATCGCAATGACATTCATAAACAGCATCATTCCAGGCTGCGTTGTTTTTCCGCGCGAGCTCAAAAAACAAAGCGCAGCAGCGGGTATAGCACCAAAGATAATGGCTTCATTTAGGCAATGATGCCACCCAATATGGGGCATATCACCCAAGTCAAAAACAAACCTTAATGCAATCCAGAAGACCAAAGCACCAAAGAATGTAATAGGAACTGCAAGCATCCACCTCTGCCCACGCATATCAGGTACACTGAGCCACAAAGAACAAAGAGCCGCGCTAAATGACATGGCAACAATCAAACCCATCTCGAATAGATACGTCGAGTCAAGCAGCCTCTCCCCCATATCGAATCGAACGCCAAATACAAAAACACCCAGAGCCAGATAAATAAAAGAACCCAAGATCCACGGCAGAGCTTTCTTTAAAGGATGACAGCAAACCTTAACCTCCTTCAAATCTGAAGACAGGGAATCGATTAAACTCTGCGTATTATGTTCACCCGTACTCATTACCCTAAAATATCCTTCAATTTATTCGTTGTTCTATGCGCAGAGACCTTTACGGCAGACTCACTCATATCCATCTCCTCAGCCACCTCTTTCGCGCTATACCCTTCAACCTTCATTAATCTGAAGATCTTTTGTTGATTTTCTGGCAAAGACGCAATTGCGATCTCAATATCCTTTAATTCGCCCAAATGCTCCGAACTGGTTACATTTTGTTCAAAAATTTGTGAATTTTCCTGCGAAGTTTCCTTAATTTTCTTAATTTTGTAATGTTTACGCAAAAAATCCGTACGTCTGAACTGAATAATCGCCGAAAGCCAGGGCTTAAAAGGCCTGTCCGCACTGTACGTATGGAGTGACTTATGAACAGAAATTAGAATATCCTGTGTAATATCATCCACCCAGTCAGGATTAGCCAGCCCACCTGAAATTCGGCTTCGAATATACGGCACAACATCACCAAGCAATTTTGAATAGGCTCTTTTATCGCCCTTTTGCGCACTCACGGCCAAAGAACACCATTCCTCTTCCTGCGATACATAATGATCATTTGCTGTATTTTTCATCATAAAGTCTTTACGTTAATGACAAGAACAAAATATAAACTTCAATAACCAATATAATAATCCCTGACAATTAAGGAAAAACTGTTACTACCATCATTACTGGGCAAAGGGTTAATTTCAACCTCAAACAGCGATGGATCTGATATTTTGTAGCAAATCCTGTTAAGTTTGTGATTTTCATGAGGAAATACAAATCCCTTTGCCTCACATTGCTGCAGAAAAAACTGCCGAACAGCCTGATAACTTATGGGCGCTTTAAAAACCTTTTCTGCAAAAACATGACCCTTAAGAACACCCGTCCGATAATTGTAAACAAGTGCCGGAGAAAATTCTAACGTTTCTGAGGGCAGGTAAAAAGACTGAACACGCTTATACACCTCTTTATCTTGATATACGTAAACAGAGGGATCTAGATATTCAACATAGTCAGCCATATCAATTTTTTAAAACACACTCCATCATCATAGTGGGAATGGCAATACAAGTTAAACATTTTGCTGCCAAAAAAATTTTTAAACGATAAATCCGTTCAAAAATGTGGTCGGAGCGAGAGGATTCGAACCTCCGACCCCCTGTTCCCAAAACAGGTGCGCTACCAGGCTGCGCTACGCTCCGCCAACAATCAATGTATCGGTATTTACACGATGATTTAAAAAACGGCAAGACAATTAAGACAAAAATGCCCCTTATTGCTCCACGCCTTGAAAAGCAGGGTAAATTATGCGGTCGCCAATATGTATCCTAAGGCGCTCGGCCTCCCCACCTGCAATCTCCAAAACGGCCATAGCAGGCCCGTTAGAGGGTATGTGCTCAAGACTGTTCTCCTCCGCATTATAATGAATATGACTTATAATGCCATCACGCCTGACAAAAATCATGTCAAGCGGCACCCACGTATTACGCATCCAGAATGTGCGCTCCGCTTCCTTGGGAAACAAGAAAAGCATGCCCGTGTGATCAGGAACATTATTCCGAAACATCATACCAATACGCTGCTGTTCCTTATCTCTTGCAACTTCAACCTTGAAATTATGCTCGGCACCATCCACGGTTAAAATAGACAAATCTTCGACATCCAAACTTTGGGCTCTTGGCGTATTTGTGGGCGTAACGCCCTCGATAGGCGGTGGAATTAAAACTACACCCGGCGTTTTCTCTTGCGAATGAACATAAAAAGGAAACAAGGCCGACAAAAATAAAATAACCAAAAGAAATTTTATATTGCGCCGCGCCATGTTTATTATCCCTCAGCCATCAGATTGACCAATATCTTCAAGGTTATTCACAAGAGATTCATAGGTAATAAGCCCATGAAACTTGCCCTTATCATCAATAACACAAAGCGGGCTTCCATTTTTGGTCAACAGGCCAACCCCCTTCCAGATAGGAGCATCTGGTGTAACACTAAGCGGTTTACGAACCATGAGCTCAGACACAGGCAAAGGCTTAACATTACTCAAACGCTTCGCTACACCCGGCGCCGCCGTAAGCTTGACATCAATCTGCACCCCCTCATTCATGGCAACAGAAACCGGAATAAGGCTATTCAGCAGAACTTTCATCGAAAATATACCCTGAAACACGCCCTTTTCATCAATCACCGCAACCGCATTAACCTTGTGCTTCCTGATCAAAAGTAAAGCATTCTCAATAGTTTCACTCGGCAAAACCGAAACTGACTTTTCAACAATCGCAGCATGACATGGCATATAAATTAGTCCTAAAATTATAGTGCAGAAGCAGCATTATCATCGATTATCGGCCGAAAGACCAGATAAAAAATCAAGAACCTTGCCCGGCGCCCCAACAGCGTAAAGATTATTATGCAACCCGCCCACGATAGCAAACAGCTCTTTCGGCTCTGACGCTGCCTCAAAAAGAGCTTGCCCAGAGTCAAAAGGCACAACATCGTCTTTTGTTCCATGCATAATCAAAAGCGGAGCATTTATACGCTCAATTTTTTCTATATTCATAAAGCGGTCTTTTAACAAATAATCTACAGGGACAAAGAAATATAACTTTTTAACAACCGCAAGCAGGCTCGAAAAAGGCGCCTCAAGAACAAGAGCAGCACACTCAAATTCCGTAGCCATCTGAACAGCAACGCCCGAGCCAATAGATTCACCATAAATAACGAGCTGCTCGGCACTGACATTTTTCTCTTGTCCTAACCATGAGATGTACGCGCGCCCGTCTTTATAAAAACCCTCTTCGCCATATGAACCGGGATTTCCCCCATAGCCGCGATATCCGGCAAGCAAAACACCATACCCGGCATTATTATAGATATTGGCCTTAAATGCTCGATAACCGTAATGTCCTGCATTACCGTGAAAAAACACAATCGTTTTATTTCCCTGGCTCCTCGGAGGATAATACCACCCCTCTATATTCAGCCCGTCTGTCGTCTTAACACGAACAACTTCAACGCCCTCAGGCGCATCAGGCTTAATGCGATCAGGCATGTAAATCATTGAGCGTTGCATTATAAAAAGAACAAAAACAAACAGGGCATATACTAAAAAGCCTATGGAAATAATTTTCATCACTCTTCCCTCAGGCCTGTCTTATACATCCCCGCATAAAGCTGTCCAAGTTGCATAAGCTCTTCATGGGTGCCCTCCTCGGCGATAGCCCCGCGATCAAGCACGATAATATGCTCTGCCTGCTGCACGGTTGAAAGCCTGTGCGCAATCGCCAGCGTCGTGCGCCCTTCTTGCAAACGCTTTAACGCCTCCTGCACAAGTTTTTCAGACTCATTATCCAAAGCCGAAGTCGCCTCATCCAAAAGCAAAATTGGCGCATCACTCAATATCGCCCGCGCAATCGAAAGCCTCTGTTTTTGCCCACCGGACAATTTCACACCATGCTCCCCCAGAACTGTTTCATACCCCTGCTCTAGCCCCTCAATAAACTCATGCGCCGCCGCCGCACGCGCTGCCTCAAAAACATCCTCATCCGAGGCATCCCTGCGCCCATAGCGGATATTGTTAAAAACACTGTCGTTAAAAATTGTAATATCCTGCGAAACAAGCGCAATACTCCTGCGCAAAGACACCTGAGTAATATCACGAATATCATGCCCATCAATCCGCACAGCCCCTGCAGACACATCATAAAACCGGGGTATCAGGTTCATAATTGTACTCTTGCCTCCCCCCGATGGCCCAACAAGCGCAGTGATCGTTCCAGGCTTCGCCTCAAATGACACATCCTCCAAGGCACGTAAATCAGAACCCTCATATGAAAAACCAACATGATCAAAAGTAATAGTAGGGGTTGTGCTCACCAAGTCCATCGCATCCTGGGCATCATTAATTTTACTTGGCGTATCCAGCATGGCAAAAATACGCTCCGTCGCCCCCAGCCCCATTTGCAACGAGTTGTTAATATTCGCCAGCTTCTTCATCGGCTCATACGCAAGAGTAAACGCGGCGATGAATGATGCCAACTGCCCCGCCGTTAAACGCCCCGCCAAAACCTCAAAACCGCCATACGTAATAATCGCGGCAAAGACAGCCCCAACAACAATCTCATTCACAGGCGTAGAAATTGTCGAAACCCGCAAAGCCTTAATATTAAGATTCTTGAGCGCAGTTATGGCATGATGCGTCTTCGTAGCCTCATAATCTTCTGCGCCATACGCTTTAACCAGACGTATGCCCTGAAAAGTCTGCGAGAGCAAATCAGAAAGATTACCCATCTGCGATTGAATATTTTTAGATAATTTCCGCAATCGCCGTCCGATATAAACCACAAAGAGTGACAGCATCGGAAATACAATAAACGCCGCCAGCGTCAACTTCCAATCCTGATAAAACATGACACCCACTAGAAAAATAAGGGTAAATAAACTTTTCCCAAACCCCGTAAGACAAGTCGTCACCGTTGAGCGCATGACATTAACATCATTCACAACGCGGGATAATAACTGCCCACTGGGATTGGCATGGAAAAATGCCATATCCAGATGCAAAAAATGTGAAAAAAGATTGCTTTGCACATCCGCAACAATTGAATGCCCAACCCGGCTCATGAGAACAGTATGCACATAGGTCGTTATTCCCCGCGCTGCAAATGTTAAAGCAACCGCAGCAGAAACGGGAATAATAAGATTTTCTTTACCATTAAACAAAACATCATCCAGAACAGGCTGCATCAACGCAGCAATAGCCGCAGTAGCCCCGCCCGATAAAGCCATAAAAAAAACGGCCCATAAGACCTGCATTCGATAAGGCAAAAGATAGTTAACAAGTAACCTTTTTACGAGCAAATAACTATGGGATTTCTTCGGCAGTGCAGCAGGCATTCTTGTATCTTGACTAGGTTGTACTGTGTTATAATAGATATAGCGGAAATGTTAAAGCCGAAACTAAAATTAGGAGTGTGTGCGTGAGCTTTCATCAACAAAACGGCCAACCCGGGCTGGCCCTCGCCCTTGGAGGCGGAATGGCCCGTGGCTTTGCTCATATTGGTGTACTTAAAACATTGAATAAACACAATATTTACCCAAGCCTGATTGCGGGAACATCTATAGGCGCCGTTGTCGGTAGCTGCTACCTCAACAACAAACTCGAAGCACTCGAGGAATGGGCGCTCTCTTTGAACCGGTTCAAAATTTTCTCCTATCTTGACTTCCGTGTCCGCAGCGCCGGATTGGTTGGCGGTCAACGCTTGAAGGACACCCTGAAGCTTCATTTTGATGACAAAAATATCGAAGATCTGCCCCACCCCATGATCTGTATCGCAACCGACCTGATGACCGGCCATGAAGTCTGGCTGCGAAGAGGAAATATCATCGAGGCCATGACCGCCTCCTTTGCCCTGCCCGGCGTATTCCCCCCCGTCATGATTGATGACCGTAACCTTGTAGATGGTGCGCTCGTAAACCCTTGCCCTATCTCCCCCTGTCAGGCCATGGGCGCACGCATGACAATCGCCGTTGATCTGAACACCGATTTAATTGGCAAAGCCGGAAAGCCGGGTGAAAACTTCCAAACAATCGCAGGCTTTGATGTCTTCAATACAAATGACGTTCCCTTGGAGGCACAAAAACCATTCAAAGCATCCGCAATAACTCGCAGGCTCTTCCGCCGCGAAGAACACAAACCAAGCCTTTTCGGCGTTATGGTCTCCGGCCTTAGTATCCTGCAAGACCGCCTGACGCGCTCCCGCTTGGCCGGTGAACCGCCAGACATTCACATAAAACCGCCGATTGGCCACATCGGATTACTTGAATTTGAAAAAGCCAGCGAACTCATCGCTCATGGCGAAGCAGTCACAGAAAAAGCCATCCCTGAAATTATCGCAGCAATGAACGTATTGTTAAAAGCGGATGTGTTCGAGGAATTTTCTCAATCGTGCCAAAAAGCGAATATAGACGCTTAGGCGCTCTTAACTTTACGTTTCTTATGCTTACGGTCAGGCAAGGCCTTACCCCAGAGAAAATCATTCACCAGATATTTTGGCTGTACGTTGTTATATTGCCGCACCAGTATATCAAGCGCCTTATCAACCTCTGCCGCACTGCTGCAATTCTTAAATACCGAGGAATGCAGCCCCCTCTTAACAAGGCACGTATCAATATTGACAAGCGACCCGCCAAGAATATCATGCGCCATGGTATCGCCAATCATCACCGTCTGCCCGGGATAAATATCATGCTGCTGCAATAACTTAATACAATGCTGAAAAATCGGCTGATGCGGCTTGCCGATATACTGAACAATGCCACCAAAATCCTTATACCGCGCCGCCAAAGTGCCCGGCCCCATAATGTTCTTACCGCCCATAACCCCCAGACTATCCGGGTTCGCACAAATGGCCTTCAGCTTGTAACGCGCACAATTCTTAAGCAGTGGCTCATAATCCTCAAGTGTCTTCTCCGGCGCATCAGAACCACTAATCAGCAAAAACGATGCATCCTTGGGGTCCTCAACAACATCAAGATCGAGACCGTCAACAATAGAGCGATCCCCCCCGCGGCTAATAATGATACATTTCTTTCCAATATCCCTGAAATACCCCTCAGATTGATCATGAATACCCTGCCAGGTCACCTCCCCCGACGTCACAAGATGATGGTAAAGATCACGCGAAATGCCGAGCTCTTCCATACGGTCAATATTTTGCTGCGCTCTTTTACCAGAATTTGACAGAATAATGACCTGCTTTTTCCGGCGCATAAGCTCCTCAAGACACTCCACAACACCATCAAACGCCTTGACGCCATCATGCAAAACGCCCCACTGATCTATAATAAACCCGGCATAAGTATCTGATATATCTGAAATGCCCTGACAGAACTTCGTATTCATGAGACTATTGGATGGAAGCACTAATCATACCCTTTTGTAACAAAGATTTGGCTTTATATTATTAACACACCATGAAGTGTAATCAATAGAGTTTTATAAAACGTAAAGAACACCTCTTTTATTGCCTCAAAGCCTGAATATAAGCCTTCACATCCCGCTTAATCTCAGGCGCAAAAAGATATAGCCCGACAATATTGGGAATAGCCATGGACATCATGGCCGCATCCGCAAAACCAATAAGATTATCAAGCTGCGCTGCTGCTCCCACAACAATACACGCGCAGAAAAACACCTTGAATATGGCCTCAATCTTATCTTTTTCCCCGAAAAGATAACGGAAACACACTGCCCCGCAATAATACCAGCTAATCATCGTGGAATAGGCAAACAAAAGCACAATCACGCTCAAAACATATTTAAAACTCGGCAATCCCTGCTCAAACGCCAACGACGTGAGCGCAACACCCGCTATGCCATCGACTTGCGTGTAAACACCAGTAACAACAATAACCAACCCTGTGATATTACAAATCACGATCGTATCAATAAACGGGCCGAGCATGGCAACCATGCCAGTGCCTACCGGCCCGTCAGTATTGGTTGTTGATTGGACAATCGAGGCAGAACCAAGTCCTGCCTCGTTCGAGAACGCCGCGCGTTGCACGCCAATCAACAAGCCCCCCAAAAGCGCACCCATTCCCGCCTGCATGGAGAACGCCATTTCAAAAATAGTAACGATTGCATCTGGCAGTTGCCCGATATGCATTCCAATAACCACAAGCCCCGCAGCAAGATACAACCCCGCCATAAGCGGAACCAGCCTGGACGCAACACTGGCGATCGTCTTTAATCCACCAATTATGACCAAACCAACAAGAACAGCCATCACAAGCCCAAAAGCCCAACCATAGCCAACCATCGCGCTTTCATCACCACCGGTCGCCACAACCAACTGCTCAAACGCCTGATTGGACTGGTACATATTACCCCCACCAATCGCGCCTATTACACAGAAAATAGCAAATAATGCGGCAAAAAACGTCCCCACAGCTGGCAAATTCAAACGCTCGAACCCGACTTTCAGGAAGTACATCGGCCCGCCGGAAACGCGTTGCGGATGCTCAGGATCAGGATGTATCCTGTATTTCACACCCAACATGACTTCGGCAAATTTCGACGACATCCCCAAAAAACCCATCATCGTCATCCAGAACATGGCGCCCGGCCCGCCAAGCGTAACAGCAACAGCCACCCCGCCTATATTCCCAAGCCCAACAGTACCGGACAAAGACGCCATCAAGGCTTGAAATTGGCTGATCTCGCCATCGTCACATTTCTTCATACCCTTGCCGAACAACAAGCGCACAGAATGCCCGAAAAACCGCAAATTGATAAAGCCAAGATAAAAACTGAAAAATACCGCTGCCAAACTCAACCAAACGAGGATCAGCTTAACATCAAGATTTTCCATGACAGGAACAGAATAAAAAATAACATCCGAAGCGAATGAAGCAACAGGCTCAAAATATCCATCAATGACTTTGTCAAAACTCATGACAAGAGCCTATGAGAATAAAACCGGCCTGAAAAGCGAAAATATTGAATTACAGTGGCTTATCCAAAATCTAATTTGTGCAAAGTGGTTTTGAAACTGGATAGTCGGGAAAAGGCGTTGCCGCCCATTTACGGAATGTTTTCTCATCCATACCAGAAACTTTTTGTATGCGCGCTGCATTCTCCCTGCAAAATATGTCAGGCCGCATCTGCGCAACATCCCCGGAAACCTTATTTGCAAAATTAGTACGCAACAAATGCATCGCCTTATCTGGCTTTGCTTCACCATGCTTACTCATATACGCCATAATAATTTGTTCATATTGCGCAAACAGCGCGCTGTGTTTTGAGGTGAATTTTTGATGCTGCAGATACAAATTTTCTCCATTCGAATTGGCCATATGCGAACAATTCAGTGCAATCACCATAAGCTCGCTATGAATGCGTATACCCTGCTCCGCCTCGGCTTCACTAGATGTATAACAGCCGCTATTGGCATAAGTAATCGTTGAAAAAAGCAGAAAAACACTCAACACAGTAACAAATAATTTCATTTTAACCCTTTCACCAAACAAAACTCAGCTTGCCAGTTTCACCGGCGTAATCAATGGATTGCCTTCAAAGTGTGCCACAAAATTGTTAATAACAAGTTCACCCATCTTTGCCCGTGTTTCATGCGTCGCCGAGCCCACATGCGGCGAGAGCACAACATTATCCATTTTGATCATCTCCTCAGGCACATACGGCTCATTGGCAAACACATCAAGCCCCGCACCCGCAATCGTTTTATTCCGAAGCGCGATCAACAAATCCTCTTCATTCACAACACTGCCCCTGGCAATATTCACTAAAAACCCTCTCGGCCCAAGCGCCTCTAATACGTCATGATTGATCAAATGATGCGTTTGCGCCCCCCCCGCACACGCAAGAATCAATATATCCGCATCCCGCGCACACGCAATTAAATCATTGTAATAAGTATAGGGAACATCTTTTTTGCTCCGCCCGTAATAAATGATACGGGTATTAAAGGCCTCCGCCCGCTGCGCAATGGCCCGCCCGATCTGCCCAAGCCCCACTATACCAACGGTCTTTCCCGATATTGATGTCGATAAGGGCATCCCCCCGGATTGCCAGCGCCCAACGCGAACAAACATATCCGCCTCGACTGCCCGGCGCAAAACATTCAGCATCAGGAAAATGGCCACATCCGCCGTATCATCCGTCAAAACATCCGGCGTATTCGTCACCACAATGCCCCGCATATGCGCCGCAGCCAGATCAATATTGTCATAACCAACACCAAACTGCGCAATAATCTCTAAATTCGGCAGGGCATCAATCAGCCGCGCGCTCACCCCACCACTATTGTAAGTCGATAAAATACCCTGAATATCTCGGCTCCGCTCAACAATAACCTCATCCGGCCTGTGACTTTCCCAAAGCCTGATGACCTCAAAGCCCTCCTCAAGCGCCAGCATCTCATCCGCAAGCAAAGGCTGCAAAGCCAGTATCGTTTTCTTCATAACACTTGCCTCCTGAGGCTATTTTGTGGTTAAAGAATATCCATTATGAGTGATAAGCACAAGAAACTCTTTATCAAAACCTGGGGCTGCCAGATGAATGTCTACGATTCAAACCGTATGGCCGATATCCTGTCTGGCCTGGGTTACAAGCCCGTGGACACCCCCGACGGCGCGGATATGATTATCCTGAACACCTGTCACATCCGTGAAAAAGCCACCGATAAAGTCTTCTCCGAGCTTGGCCGCCTAAAACCTCACAAGGACAAAAAGCCCGGCACAATGATCGCCGTAGCCGGATGCGTCGCGCAGGCAGAAGGGGATTTCATCCTCCAGCGCGCACCTTATGTTGATATGGTCTTCGGCCCACAAACTTACCACGAGCTCCCCGAAATGGTGCTCAAGGCATCAGGGCACGAGCGTGTCGTCAACACCGAATTCCCGGCCATCTCAAAATTCGACCACCTTCCCGAGCAACACACCATAGAGGGCGCAAGCGCGTATCTATCGATACAAGAAGGCTGCGATAAATTCTGTACCTTCTGCGTTGTGCCCTACACACGCGGCGCAGAATACTCCCGTCCCGCTCAGGATATCATCAACGAAGCCCACCGCCTCGTCGATCAAGGCGCGCTGGAGATCATCCTCCTTGGCCAGAATGTAAATGCCTATCACGGCACCGGCGCAGACGGCACAATTTGGGGCTTGGCCGATCTCATTTACAAAATTGCAGACATAAAAGGCCTGGAGCGCATCCGCTATTCCACCTCGCACCCGCGCGATATGGATGACGACCTGATCAACGCCCACGGCGAAATTGAAAAACTCATGCCCTTCCTGCACTTGCCCGTCCAAAGCGGATCAGATCGCATCCTCGAGGCCATGAACCGCAAGCATAACGCCGACCTGTACCGCGATATTATCGCGCGCCTCAGAAAGCTGCGCCCCAATATCGCCTTTTCGTCTGATTTTATCATTGGCTTTCCCGGCGAGACAGAGCAAGATTTTGAAGACACAATGCAACTCGCCCGCGATGTAGGTTACGCCTCGTGCTATTCCTTCAAATACAGCGCGCGCCCCGGAACCCCGGCTGCGAGCATTCAGGCCGCCCTCGTGCCAGACCACATTGCCGATCAACGCCTCCAGCGTTTTCAAGCCCTGATTAATGAACAACAGGCCGCCTTTAACAAAACCTGCGAAGGACAAACCCTGCCCATCCTCTTCGACCGTAAGGGCAAAAAGCCCGGCCAGCTAAGTGGCCGCAGCCCCTACTTCCAGTCCGTCTATGTCAATGGCAACGACCGCCTGATCGGCAACATCATCGATGTCAAAATCACCAACGCCTTTGATAATTCCCTCACCGGCGAAATCATACTCCACGAAGACGAAGCCGCTTAAGCCTTAGATTTGATCACAACGCGCAGTACATATCGTTTGCTCAATCACATCGCCGCCACAATTCACATGGCAAATTCTATGACTACTTTCGCACCCGTCCTCACAATTCATGTTGCAGGAACTGTAACTACGGAACTGGTACTTCTGTTTATCAACCTCTTTGCCTTCTCTTAAACGGTCATTCGCATACTGCAGATAATCATTATCTGCCTTTAAATCCTGAATATTTTTACAGTCCGAAATTTCCTTCTTACATGTTGCCCGGCACGCCTGCAACTCCTCAAGGCAACTGCGTGCGCAGGTCTTTCCGATATCAGTAGGCGGAGCTGAAAAACGATACGTGGTCTTATAGGACGGCCCGCAACCTGAAATCATAAAAACCAGAGAAAAAAGACACAAAGCTCTAAATTTATTCATAAAACACCCATTTACAAAAAGTTACATATAAACACTATCAACCTTATACGCACAACAAATCAATATCCTTCAAATTTATCGTTTTATTCACCTTTTATGTGCTATAATCCGCATAAGAATGCAGCAAGATTTAACCATAGAATTCTCTGATCACGACCTTGTTCCGCTTATATTCGGCGAATATAACGATCATCTCACGTATCTTGAGCAAAAGCTTGAGATAAACATATCTGATCGCGGCAATTTGCTGCGCATGAGCGGAAATCCAGACGCCCTCAACCGCGCACAATCAGTGCTCGAATCTCTTCATACGCGCCTCAAAAACGGAGAGCTGAAAACCATAACCCGCGCCGATATTGACGCCGAACTGCGCTTCAGCTGTGAAGATAAGAAAAAAGCCGATAAATCTCCCCCGCCCAAGCAACTGATAAAAACCAAAAATAAATCTATCGCGCCACGCTCGCCCAATCAGGCCAAATATCTTGACCTGATACAATCAAAAGACATGGTCTTCGGCCTTGGTCCCGCTGGAACCGGAAAAACCTACCTCTCCGTTGCGGCTGGCGTGGATATGTACCTCAAAGGCACAGTAGAACGCCTTGTATTCTGCCGACCCGCCGTCGAGGCCGGTGAAAATCTTGGCTTCCTCCCCGGCGATATGAAGGAAAAAATCGACCCCTACCTGCGCCCCATTTATGATGCACTTCAGGACATGCTGCCCTTTGAATTTCTGGTCAAAAAAATGGAAATCGGCGAAATTGAAATTGCCCCGCTCGCGTTCATGCGCGGGCGCACGCTCGCACATTCCTTCGTTATTCTCGACGAGGCGCAAAATACCACCAGCGGCCAGATGCAGATGTTCTTGACCCGCATGGGTGAGGCCTCTCACATGGTGATCAACGGCGATGAAACCCAGACCGATTTGCCCAAACACGTCCCCTCAGGGCTCGGCGAAGCCATCAGTATTCTAAAAGATGTACCGGAAATTGGCTTTATGCGCTTTACTGGCGATGATGTCATCCGTCACGGCCTTGTCAAAAAAATCATCGCTGCCTATGAAGGCCGATAATGCCTGAGGTTGATCTGGATATACTCATCGAAGATCCTCGCTGGAACACGGCAGTTCCTGATTTGCAGGAATCAACACAAACGCTCATTGAAACAATCTTTAAATACACTCATACAAGCAATGGCAATATTGAAATCAGCCTTGTTCTGGCCAATGACCCTTTCATCCAGAATCTGAACCGCGACTACCGCGGCAAAGATAAACCAACAAACGTGCTCTCTTTCCCACAGACCGAGAGCACTGAAGATTTCGCCGCCATACCGCACTTAAGCCTCGGCGACATCATAATTTCATATGATACGATACGTAACGAAGCTTTAGAGCAAAGCAAGGATTTTATGCACCACTACACCCACATGCTTATCCACGGATGTTTACACTTACTGCACTATGATCATGAAAACGATGAGGACGCCGATAAAATGGAAAATATGGAAATATTAATCTTAAGGGCCTTAAATATAAAAAATCCTTATGAATCCTGAGAATTTTGTGTAATAATTTAAAAATGTTTCACGTGAAACATAACGTGAACAAAATAACATTATGTTGAAAATGTCTGAAAAAGCAGAAGAATCATCAAGTATATCCGCCCCCCTCCCCTATAGCGGCGGGGCCTATCACAAGAATAATGCCGTACCGACGGAAAAACCGGGCGTCTGGGGAAAGGTTGTGAACCTCTTCTCACCAAGGCCGGACACCACCCTGCGCGAGACAATCGAGGGGTATATAGAGGAAGACGATAACGGGAAACGCACCGAACCATCTATATCTGCCCACGAAAAAACCCTGATTTCCAACGTTCTTGAGCTGCGGGACATGATGGCCATGGACGTTATGATCCCCCGCGCCGACATCATTGCCATCAGCCACGACACCAACGAAAACGAGCTTCTGGCCCTCCTCTCCGAGCGCCAGTATAGCCGCATCCCGGTCTATAAAGACACACTGGATAACGTAATCGGCACAGTCCACGTTAAAGACATACTGGCCACCCTGGCCCGCGGGGAGCATATTGACCTCAAGGCCCTAACCCGCGATATACCAATCATTTCCCCCGCAATGCATGTCCTCGACCTGCTCTTACAAATGCGCATAACCAAGAAGCATATGGTGCTGGTTGTCGATGAATTTGGTGGTATTGACGGCCTTGTCACCATTGGCGACGTCATTGAGGCCATCGTCGGCGAAATTGATGACGAATACACCCCCGACGGCCAGCCTGAAATCATAACCCACAGCGACGGCTCAATTACTGTAGATGCCCGCCTAGAGCTCTATGAATTCGAAGAAATATTCGGCCAGCTACTCAACGAGGAAGAACGTGAAGACAACGATACCCTTGGCGGCCTGGTGTTTTACCTCGCCGGGCGAGTACCCGCCCGCGGTGAAATCCTGAAGCACGAAAGCGGCATGAAATTTGAGGTTTTAGACGCCGACCCGCGCCGCGTCAACCGCCTGTCTATCCATAACATTCCAAGCCTGACAGCTTAACGCCACAAGACAAAACAATGAAACAGCTTCTGATCGTTTTCACCCTTGGCGCATTCGCGGCGCTTTCGATGGCTCCTGCCAATTTCTGGCCGGCATTATTTGTCGGCCTGAGCGGATTTTACTTAATCCTAGCGCAGGCAAAGAGCAAACACACAGCCGCCCTCACAGGCTTTAGCTTCTCCCTTGGCTATTTCGGCTTCAGCCTTTACTGGATAGGCAACGCCCTGCTCGTAGAGGACAACCCCTATTGGTGGGCCTGGCCGCTCGCCGTATCAGGATTACCCATAATATTATCAATCTTTACAGCCTTGGCCTGCACTTTTTATCACATAATGTGCAAAAATAAATCAACCTTGGGCACTGCAGCAATTTTTTCTATTATACTGGCATCATCCGAATTTGCGCGCGGCCATCTCTTTACAGGATTCCCTTGGAACCTGTTCGGATATACCTGGATAAGTATCCCGCAAATTGCACAAATTGCTGCGCTGCATAACATTTATGTATTGAACACAATAACTATATTTTGGGCCTTGGCTCCTGCAATTATATGTTACGAAACGCGAAAAAGTAAAAAATTTTTTACAATAGCAACTGCAATCCTTAGTTTTGCAGCATGCTATACTTACGGATTAAAAAAGATAGCAAGCAAGACTGCCCAAAAAACAGAAACTGAAATCGTCCTCATCCAGCCCAATATACCTCAAAACGAAAAATGGGATGGCGAAAAACGCGTGCAGCATTTTATGGATCTTACAGAACTCTCGCGCTACAAAGTATCTGATGCAAAATCCCACATTATCATTTGGCCTGAAACTGCAATTGCACAAGACATATTAGATGCGCCTTGGGCCATGAATATTATAAGAGAAATGCTGCAAACTTACCCAGACGAAGCCTATTTGGTTACCGGGGCATTACTGAAGCAAGACAGTAAATATTACAATAGTATTCTTGTGATGAACAAAAATGCAGACATTATCGACATATATCATAAATCACATCTGGTGCCCTTCGGAGAGTATATGCCCCTGTCAAATATTTTTGATATCTCCCCCATTGTTGGCTTCTCAGGATTTGACGCAGGCGCAGGACCACAAACAATACAGATTAGTGACAATATAAAATTCAGCCCATTAGTATGCTACGAGATAATTTTTCCGGGAAAATCAATATCTGCAGAAAATAAAAAACCGGATTTTATTATAAATGTTACAAATGATGGCTGGTATGGCAACAGCCCAGGCCCCTACCAGCATCTGGTTCAGGCACAATTCCGGGCCATAGAAACAGGTATTCCCGTATTCAGAAGCGCCAACACAGGAATAAGTGCGGCCATAAGCCCCACAGGCGAAATAACGCAGCACATAGAGCTGCAAAAGAAAGGACGAATGATACAAACAATATATAAAAATATAGAAAATAGTAATTTAAAGTAATGAAAATAATCATCAAAAAATTAATTACTATTACTTATCAAAAAGACAAAAAATATACAAAAACAAGTTATGATTGTACATTTTATAATTGGTATACTTAAGATGTATTGCATACCAATGTGTTCTTGATATAACTATCTTTTATTGCACATATCCATCATGTGAACATGAGAATTAGTTGATTACATTAGGTTAAATAATGACAGAAAATATCAGAAAAACAAAAGGTGTTCCCGACATCATTGATAAACATGTTGGAAAACAACTCAAAAACAGGCGCATTTTAATTGGTCTTAGTCAGGAAAAACTAGCAGAACATATTGGTGTAACATTCCAGCAAGTTCAAAAATATGAGCGTGGCTCAAACAGAATCAGTGCAAGCAGGCTTTATAGCTTCAGTAAACTTCTCGAAGTCTCCATAGATTATTTTTATGATGGCCTTCCTGGCATAAGCGCTCAAAAAGCAATCTACGGTATGTCTGATAACAAACAGCAAGGATTTAACTCTGCTCCTGATCATTCAAAAAACATCCCTGAGGATCTCATGACGCAAAAAGAAACAATTGATTTGGTGCGCTCATATTATTCCGTTGATGATGAAAAAAAACGCAAAGACATTCTAAAGATGGTTAAAACCATGGTTAAAAATATGTCTTAAATAACAAAATAACTTCATTTTAAAGATTAAGGCTTGAACAAAGCCTTTTTTTTGGTCTAGGGTCACAGATCATATTCATTAACTCTAAAAAGTGAGCAAAAATTTATGCCATATTCAGGACAAGCTATGCAGCAAAAAGCGCTAACCGATTATATTTTCACAAGTGAATCAGTATCAGAAGGTCACCCGGATAAAATCTGTGACCGCATCTCTGATGCCGTTTTAGACTTGTACATGAAGGCTGACAATCAATCCCGTGTGGCGTGTGAAACTCTCGTAACAACAGATACCGTCGTTATCGCCGGTGAAACACGCGGCCCGGAGAGCGTTACAAAGGAAAAAATTGAGCAAGCTGCGCGTGATGCGATTAAATCCATAGGCTATGACCAAGAAGGCTTCAGCTATAAGACTGTGAATATTGATGTTAAGCTTCACAAGCAATCTGTTGATATCGCGCAAGGTGTTGATGGTAATGCCAACGCGGACAAAGACGAAGGCGCAGGCGACCAGGGTATTATGTTTGGCTATGCGTGCACAGAAACTGAAGACCTGATGCCTGCTGCTATTTATTACTCGCACAAAATTCTTCGCCATATGGCTGAAGACCGCCGCGCGGGTAATCTAAAAGGAATCGAGCCTGATGCAAAATCACAGGTTACTCTGGAATATAAGAACGACCGCCCAGTTGCCGCGAAATCTGTTGTCGTTTCAACCCAGCACGCAGAAGGCATGAGCCAGCAAGACGTGCGTAACCTTGTAATCCCGTATATCAAAAAAACCCTGCCCGATGGTTGGATGCCCGCGGAAGAGGAAATCTACATCAACCCGACTGGTCGATTCGTGATTGGCGGCCCCGTTGGTGACTGCGGATTGACAGGCCGCAAGATCATCGTTGACACCTATGGCGGCTCAGCGCCCCATGGCGGCGGCGCATTCTCCGGCAAGGACCCTACAAAAGTTGACCGCTCTGCGGCTTACGCCGCCCGCTACCTTGCGAAAAACGTCGTTGCAGCAGGCTATGCTGATGGCTGTACAATTCAGCTTTCCTACGCGATCGGCGTATCAAAGCCGCTCTCCGTATACCTGAACACCCACGGAACAGGCACAGCCCCCGAGAAAGTAATTGTCGAAGCGCTCAAGCAGCTCGTCAACCTCTCCCCGCGCGGCATCCGTGAGCATCTGCAGCTGAATAAGCCAATATATGAGCGCACCTCCGCTTATGGCCACTTTGGTCGCAAGCCAGACGCAGACGGCGGATTCTCATGGGAAAAAACCGACCTCGTTGAGGAATTGCAGCGCATTATTGGCTAATGTCAAAACGCAGCACAACAATACATTCGAAAGACTCCGCGCCAAGGCAGCGGGGTCTTTTTGGTAGGCGCCAGGGTCGCGCCTTAAAAGGCGAACGCCTTGAGGCATATAATACCGTCCTGCCAAAAATCCAGATTTCAAAAGAAATTTTAAATCAGGACGGCCAAACCGCCCCGCAAAGCCTGTTCGATAAACCATTCACGCAATTTTGGCTGGAAATCGGCTTTGGCCATGGCGAGCGCCTCGCGCAGGACTTCAAACAAAAACCTGACACAGGCTTCCTCGGCGCTGAACCCTTTATGAACGGCCTCGCGGATTTTCTAAACACAGTTAAAAAGGACGATCTCTCAAACATCCGCGTGATAGATGATGACGGAATGATCATTGCAAAATCCCTGAAAGACCAAAGCCTTGATAGATTATATATTCTCAACCCCGACCCATGGCATAAAAAACGCCACCACAAGCGCCGCATCATCAACCAGGAAAATCTGGATATTTTCGCCCGCATCCTCAAGCCCGGAGCGCCGCTCATCCTGACAACCGATGTTGAAGACCTCGCCAACTGGATGTGCACCCAAACCATAAACCACCCCGCCTTCACTTGGTTAGCGAAGAGCAAAGACGATTGGGAAAATCCCCCGCAAAACTGGATATCCACGCGCTACGAGAAGAAAGGCGCAAAAGGCACAAAAAAAATGGTCTACCTGATTTTTCACAGAAAACACTTGCATTAAGATCAGCCAAAGAGTATAAAAATCTCAAATATCCGGTCATTAAGATACGGTGGGCTCAAAAGAGACCCGCCTTTTTTAATGCCCAATAAACTAAGTACAAGAGTGAGAAACAGTGCGCTATACACCGCTGGAACAAAGAATTGCAAATCTCATTTCCCCCGTGATCGAGGATCTCGGGTTTTCGCTGCACCGTATAAAAGTCATTGGTGATGGGGGTGCATCAACCCTGCAAGTCATGGCAGAAGACCCAAAAACAAAAAATTTGGGCATTGATGACGCCGCAAAAATAAGCCGCGCAATCTCCGCCGTTTTAGACGTCGAAGACCCGATCAGCAGCGCCTACCGCCTTGAGGTCAGCTCACCCGGCATTGACCGCTTGCTTATCAGTAAAGAAGATTTCAAGTCATACACAGGATTTGAAGCAAAACTCGAAACACTCATGCCCAACGAAAACGGACAAAAACGCTTTCGCGGCATTATAAAAGGTATTGAAGACGATACGGTTTTAATAACAACAGACACAGGCGAAGAACAAATTTCTTTTACCGCCCTGACCAAGGCCAAACTCGTTTTAACAGATGAATTAATTAAAGCCACAGCAAATCTTTAGGAGAAAAAAATGGAATTGCTTCAAGTTGCAGATACAGTCGCCCGTGAAAAAAACATTGATCGCGAAATCGTGATCATGGCTATGGAAGAGGCCATTCAAAAGGCTGGCCGCTCCAAATACGGCTATGAACAGGACATCCGAGCGCAAATCGACCGCAAAAGCGGCAGCATTGAACTTAAACGCTATCGCGAAGTTGTCGCAAATGACGACGAAATTGAAAACGAAGTTTCACAGCTCAAACTGGATCAGGCAAAACGCATCAAACCTGACGCGCAGCCAGGTGAATTCCTGATTGATGATTTACCGCCTCTGGATTTCGGACGCATCGCCGCGCAAACAGCGAAACAGGTCATCATGCAAAAAGTGCGTGAAGCCGAGCGCGCGCGTCAATACGAAGAATTCAAAGACCGCGTGGGAGAAATCGTAAACGGTATTGTTAAGCGCGTTGAGTATGGTAATGCAACGATCGACATTCAAGGCCGCGCCGAGGGACTTCTGCGCCGCGATGAAACAATTCCGCGCGAGCCGCTAAACGTGAATGACCGCGTGCGCGCTCTTATTTACGAAGTCCGTGAAGAAACACGCGGCCCGCAGATTTTCCTCTCACGCTCGCACCCGGAATTCATGGCCAAACTGTTCACACAGGAAGTGCCGGAAATTTATGACGGAATCATCGAAATCAAGGCTGTTGCCCGCGACCCGGGAAGCCGCGCTAAAATTTCCGTTATTTCCAATGATAGCTCCATCGACCCAGTCGGTGCCTGCGTCGGGATGCGCGGAAGCCGTGTTCAAGCAGTCGTCAACGAGCTTGGCGGTGAAAAAATCGACATTATTCCATGGACAAATGATCTGGGAACATTCGTCGTCAGCGCCCTTCAGCCTGCTGCCGTCTCCAAGGTAGTACTGGATGAGGACAAAAAACGCATGGACGTCGTTGTCCCCGAAGAGCATCTTAGCCTTGCCATTGGCCGGCGCGGACAAAACGTGCGCCTTGCCTCTATGCTGACCGGCTGGGACATTGATGTCATGACCGAAGAACAGGAAGCACAGCGCCGTGCAGAAGAGTTTAACACGCGCTCAACCCTGTTCATGGAAGCCCTGGACGTAGATGACATGTTCGCACAGCTTCTTGTTGCCGAAGGATTTACAACTGTTGAAGAAATTGTTGAAACCCCTGTAGATGAACTGAATGAGATTGAAGGTTTTGAGCAGGAAATTTCAACCGAGCTGCAACAGCGCGCTGCGAACTGGCTGAAACAAAAAGCTGCAGAGCTTAAGGAAAAGCAGGATGAATTCGGAATTTCCGATGACCTGATGAAAGCCCAAGGCCTTCGCCCGGATCAAATCCTGAAACTTGGCGAGCAAGGCGTTAAAACCTTGGATGATCTTGCTGATCTCGCAAGTGATGAGCTTGTCGAATATCTCGGCAAAGACCAGATCACCGATTATGATGCAAACGCAATCATCATGAAGGCCCGTGAGCACTGGTTCGCAGAAGAAGATGCCGCAGCAGCCCAAGCCGCCGCCGCTCAGGATGATGAGCAAAGCGCATCAAAAGATGCATAAAGGAACTGGAAGGAAAATATTTGGAGTACGTCAAAGTAATCACAGACTCTAAAATTGCAAATCTCTCGCGCAATGCGCGGGAGGTTTCCTGCTTGTTTGCAAAAATAATATTTACACAAACACTTTGCATAGCAACCTATGCAGGTGTATACCTAACCCTACTTAAAATTTAGGCAAGTACATGACTGAGAAAAAAGAAAAAAACGAAGAAAAGAAAATCGAAGGTAAAACACTGACTCTGTCTGGTAAAACACTCAGCCTCAAAGGTGGTGCAAAAACAAATACCGGCGGACGCGGTGTCGCCGTTGAGGTCAGACGCAAGCGCACACAATCAAACACACAAACCCAACCAACTCAAAACGAAGAAGTTTTAACCTCCAGCGAAAAAGACGCCCGCGCGCGAGCCCTTCAGGCCGCAATGGCTGGGGATTCTAAGAAGAAAGAATTACCTAAGCGCCGCGTCATGACCCTAGAGGACAAAAAGGCCGAAGAAGCCTTAGCCGAACAGGAACGCCGCGAACGAGAAGAAGTTAAGCGTAAAAAAGAAGAAAAAACCAGCGAAACTTCTCAAGTTGGCCTATCACCTGATGAGATCCCAATCCCCACCAAGGAAGATACCAAGCGCGTAAAAACATTTGAGCAAGAAGACAAAGAAGCAGAAGAATCCTTCCGCGACAAATTGAAAAAGGCAGCACCAAAGCCTAATCCAAGGAATACAGGTGACCGCCGCGGCGGACGCATTACGATCACACAGGCTATTAACAACGATTTCGAACGTGACCGTGGCCCAAGCCTCGCCGCACAAAGACGTGCCCGCGAAAAAGCACGCCTCGCCGCCCAGCCCTTCAACGAGCCGCAGCAAAAATCGGTGCGCGAAGTTATCCTGCCCGAAACAATAACCGTGCAGGAACTTTCCAACCGTATGGCAGAGCCGGGCAAAGACGTGATTAAAACCCTCATGCAAATGGGCGTAATGGCGACAGGAACACAAATAATTGATGCCGACACAGCAGAACTTGTAATCAGCGAATTTGGCCATAAAGTCAAACGTGTCACCGACGCCGATGTTGAAATCGGGCTGGATGATCAGGAAGACAAAGAAGAAGATCTCATTTCCCGCCCTCCCGTTGTGACCATTATGGGTCACGTTGACCACGGAAAAACATCCCTGCTCGATGCGCTGCGCTCAACTGACGTCGTCTCCGGCGAGGCTGGCGGCATCACGCAGCATATCGGCGCCTATCAGGTGACCATGAATTCTGGCGATAAAATCACCTTTCTGGACACACCCGGCCACGCAGCCTTTACAGAAATGCGTGCCCGTGGCGCAAACGTTACCGACATCGTCGTTATCGTTGTTGCGGCAAACGATTCCATCATGCCGCAAACCATAGAGGCCATTAGCCACGCCAAGGCAGCAAACGTGCCCATCATCATTGCAGTAAACAAAATCGACCTGCATGACGCCAACCCGCAAAAGGTCAAGCAGGACCTGCTCCAGCATGAAATTGTCATCGAAGAAATGGGCGGAGAGGTTCAATGCGTTGAAATCTCAGCTAAAAAGAAAATGAATCTCGACAAACTCGAGGAAGCCATCCTTCTCCAATCAGAAATTCTGGAGCTTAAGGCCAATCCAAACCGCAACGCCCAAGGCTTTGTTGTAGAATCCAAAATAGAAAAAGGCCGCGGCTCTGTAGCGACTGTCCTGATCCAAAAAGGCACCTTGCGCATTGGCCACGTCTTCGTTGCCGGTGCAAGCTTTGGAAAAGTCCGCGCACTTATCGACGATAAAGGTCACCATGTGAAAGAAGCCATACCCGGCCAACCCGTGGAAGTGCTTGGCGCTGACTCTACGCCATCGGCTGGCGATATCTTCAATGTCACACCCGATGAGGCAAAAGCGCGCGAAATTGCAGAATACCGCATGCGCAAAATCAAAGAAACACAAGCCGCCAAAGCCGTTAAAGGCCGTACTACGATGGAACAGCTATTGCTGCGCCGCCAGGAAGGCGAAAAAACCAAGCTTCCAGTCATTATCCGCGCCGATGTAAACGGCTCCATTGAGGCCATCGCAGGATCGCTGGAAAAAATGGTTAAAGAAAACCCGGATATTGAAATCCAGGTCCTGCATACCGGTGTTGGCGGTATCACGGAATCCGACGTCATTCTCGCAAGAGCTTCCAGCGCTCTGATTATCGGCTTTAATGTCCGTGCGAACAGACAGGCACGCGAACTTTCTGAAAATGAAAATGTCGATATTCGCTACTATAATATCATTTACAACGTTATCGATGACGTCAAAGCCATCATGACCGGAATGTTGAGCCCAACAATGCGCGAAGATTATATTGGTCAAGCCGCCATCAAACAGGTCTTTAATATCACCAAAGTCGGTAAAGTTGCAGGCTGTGAGGTTATTGAAGGCAGTGTCAAGCGCGGCTCTAAAGTGCGCTTGCTCCGTGATGATGTGGTTATCCATGAAGGGATGCTCAAAACACTTAAACGCTTCCAGGAAGAAGTCAAAGACGTTAAAGAAGGTCAGGAATGTGGTATGGCATTCGAAAACTATGACGACATCAAAGAAGGTGACGTTATTGAATGTTTTGAAATCATCCAGGTTGACCGTGTCGTTGAATAATTAAAAGTCATTCAAATGAAACATCACCGCAGCAAAAACGCAGAACCATCGCAAAGGCAAAGACGCGTCGGGGAACAGCTGCGCCATATCATATCGGAAACGCTTCAGCGTGGCCATTTCGATAACACCCTTTTGCTGAATAAATCCAACACTCTTATAGTCTCAGAAGTTCGCCCCTCGCCCGATCTGCGCCACGCCCGCGCCTATGTCATGTCCATCAACGGTGAGGAAATAGAGGAGCTCATCACCGCGCTCAACGAACAAGCCCATATTTTTCAAAAAGCCATCGCCGGCAACACAAAGCTGAAATTCACCCCGCGCGTGAAATTTGTAACCGATACGTCTTTTGATGAAGCGCAGCATATCGAAAACCTGCTGCGTGATGTCCGCAAACCCGAAAGCGAATAAATATGGGCCGGCGCAATAAAAAAGGCGATCCCGTCTCCGGATGGATCAATCTGGATAAACCGCTAGGCATGACCTCCACACAGGCCGTTGGTAAGGTAAGGCGCGCGCTGAACGCCCAGAAAGTGGGCCATGCCGGAACCCTCGACCCTCTCGCCAGCGGCATCCTGCCCATTGCACTCGGCGAAGCGACAAAAACCATACCCTTCGCACAAGATGCAGATAAAGCTTACGAGTTTACCGTATCTTGGGGCGAGCAACGCACAACAGATGATGCCGAAGGCGACATTATCGCTCAATCAGACCTACGCCCCGAGCAAAGCGACATTGAAGCCCTCATCCCCCGCTTTATCGGCACAATTGAGCAATTACCCCCGCAATTCTCTGCCCTGAAAGTAGACGGCCAGCGCGCCTATGACCTCGCCCGCTATGGACAGAAAATTGAGCTAAAAACTCGCCAAATCACCATTGAAAGCCTTGAATTACTGACCTTTAGTGAGAATTCGGCCACCTTTACACTCACCTGCGGCAAGGGCACCTATGTGCGCTCCATTGCCCGTGATATGGGTGAAATCCTGGGCTGTTGTGGCTATATAAGCGCCCTAAGGCGCACCCGCGTCGGCAATTTCAAGGCCCAAAGCGCGATTTCTCTGGACAAACTCGAAGAGCAGGGCTATAAAACCGCACAAAGCGAGAGCCTGCTGCCGCTTGAAACTGTGCTGGACGATATCCCGGCTCTGGTTTTAAACGCACAAGAAACAGCAGACTTACGCAATGGACGAGCATTAAGCTTTATCTCAAAACCTGATTTCCAGCGCCTTATAGACGTTGGGCTAGGGAAAAAAGAAAGCCAAACCGCTTTGGTCATGTTTCAAGGCAATCCTGTCGCCCTCGTGGAGCAGGAACGCGCAGGAATAAAACCCGTCCGCGTTTTTAACATTTAAACAAAGGAAAAAATGATGTCGATGAATGCAGAAAAAAAAGCTGAAGTTATTAAAAAATACGCCACAAACAAAGAAGATACGGGATCCCCGGAAGTGCAAGTTGCCGTCCTGACAGCCCGCATCGAAGAACTGTCTGAGCACATGGGTGTGCACAAAAAAGATTTCCACAGCCGCCGTGGTCTTCTGTCCATGGTTGCCAAGCGTCGTAAATTGCTGGATTACCTCAAGCGTGTTGACGAAGCAAGATACCTTAAATTGATTGAATCTCTCGGCATACGCCGCTAAAAAAAACAAACTTAGGAATTCAGAAAAAGTCGCCTCCCGGCGGCTTTTTTACTCCAAAAAATAACGCTCGGTAATTGCACCATTTTCCATCTCAAACACCAGCGGTTTTCCCGTGGGCATTTCCGCTTCATTAATCGTATCAGGTGTTTCCACCCCAAGAATAATGAGCGCTGCACGCAAAGAATTACCGTGCGCGGCAATCAAAACATTCTGACCCTTTTCCAGCAAAGGCCGGATATTTTCATCAAAATACGGACGTACACGATTTTCAACAACGTCTTGCAAACACTCCCCCCCCGGAGGAGCCGTATCATAGGAGCGCCGCCAGATATGCACCTGCTCCGCCCCATATTTTTCGCGCGTTTCATCCTTATTCAAACCCGTTAGATCGCCGTAATCCCGCTCACGAAGATGCGGATGCCGCACCATAGAGGCGAACAAATTCCCCTGCCCGGCTTCATTCAAGGCAATCTCTGCCGTGCGGTTCGCCCGGATTTGCGTAGAGCTAAACACGTGATCAAAGCGAATGCCTGTACCCTTGAGCAACCGCCCTGCCTGCTTGGCCTCGGCCTCCCCCTCAGATGTTAAATCGACATCGTGAAAACCTGTAAATTTATTCGCCAAATTCCATTCAGATTGGCCGTGACGCAGTAACACAAGATAATTCATTGCCCGCCCCTTACAACAGCACAAATTTCATCAATACAATCCACATCCCATTTAACAGAGGGGCAAGAGCACACCATGCTCGGAGCATTTCCCTGACAAACCTCTTCTTTTTCGCTTTCAAAAAAGTCTTCATACTTTGCGTTAATAGCCGTAACTTCACAGCAAAAATTACAATCTGCGCGCACAACCTTGCAATCTCTTTTACTTCTACAAGTCAGCATATCATCAGAGGGAATAATAACCGTGATGCGTCCACGATCTTCCGTAGTCAGAGACTTTGCCTGAACAAACCCGACCGCAGAGGAAACAACAAGCAATATCAACATGCATAAGCGCATCATTATTGAAACATCCTTTACATTACTCCCAAATAATGGCATAAGCATTAACTATTGAAAAGAGGAAAGACGTGAGGTCGACCGTAAAGCGCAAATTTTTTGTTTTTTGCCGTCCACCCCGCAGATTTCCAAACACATAACCATGCCATTCTGAAGATCATACTGGTCTTGGGAATTTTTGATTCATATATGGGAAAACCGTATCGGAATGGCGCATTAACATTTAAAAGGAAAAAACATAGAATGTTTAAAGTTTACAAAAAAGAAATTGATTTTGCAGGAAAAACCCTAACGCTTGAAACAGGTAAAATTGCCCGCCAAGCCGACGGCGCTGTTCTTGCAACAATTGGTGAAACATCGGTACTGTGTGC
>CAYGNP010000008.1:0-34727 GCA_964351365.1 uncultured Micavibrio sp. | reverse complement strand
TGTGCTGTAACAGGCGCAAAATCAATCAAAGACGGCCAGGATTTCTTCCCCCTCTCCGTTCATTACCAGGAGAAAACATACGCTGCCGGTAAAATACCAGGTGGCTTTTTTAAACGCGAAGCCCGCCCAAGCGAGAAGGAAACACTTACATCCCGTTTGATCGACCGCCCAATCCGTCCTCTTTTCCCAAAGGGATTCTTAAACGAAGTACAAATCGTTGCCACCGTCGTATCGCACGACCTTGAAAATGATCCTGATATGATTGCAATGATTGGCTGTTCGGCCGCACTAACGATTTCTGGAATCCCTTTCATGGGCCCGATTGCCGGAGCGCGCGTCTCCTACAAAGACGGACAATACATTATCAACCCGCCAATGTATGAAGTAAAAGACACGGATCTTGACCTTGTCGTTGCAGGAACAATCGAAGGCGTTCTGATGGTTGAATCAGAAGCCAACGAGCTGTCCGAGGATATCATGCTCGGCGCGGTCACAGCAGGTCACGAAGCCTACCAAAGCGTCATCAAAGGTATTATCGACCTTGCTGAAATGTGCGCAAAGGATATGTGGGATATTCCTGAAACACCGGAACACATTACAAAAATGGCAGACAGCTTGAAAAAGAAATATGCCAAAGACGTTGAAAAAGCCTATGGCCTGACTGATAAAATGCAGCGCCAGACCGCCGTCAGCGAAGCCCGTAAAGCCGCAATTGAAGAGTTCACTGATGCCGAAAACGGCATTGATGCGAGCATCATCACTTCAAAATTCAAATCCCTTGAGGCCGATATCGTGCGCGGATCAATCCTGAAAACCGGCAAACGCATCGACGAGCGCGACACAAAAACGGTCCGCCCAATTGTTGCTGAGGTTGGTGTTCTCTCTCGCACACACGGCTCTTGCCTGTTCACACGCGGTGAAACGCAGGCGCTTGTTGTTGCAACACTCGGAACTGGTCAGGACGAGCAAATCATGGATACACTGGAAGGCGAATATAAAGAGCGCTTCCTCTTGCACTACAACTTCCCGCCCTACTCGGTTGGTGAAGCAGGTCGCATGGGCCCGCCCGGTCGCCGCGAAATCGGTCATGGTAAGCTCGCATGGCGCGCAATCCACCCTCTGCTTCCAAATGCAGAAGACTTCCCGTACACAATGCGCTCAGTCTCTGAAATAACAGAGTCAAACGGCTCATCATCCATGGCAACTGTTTGTGGTACATCTCTCGCATTAATGGATGCAGGTGTTCCGCTGAAAGCTCCTGTAGCTGGTATCGCGATGGGCCTCATTAAAGAGGGTGAAAAATTTGCCGTTCTTTCTGACATTCTTGGTGATGAAGATCACCTTGGCGACATGGACTTCAAAGTAGCTGGTACGCAAAACGGCATCACCGCCCTTCAGATGGATATCAAAATTACATCCATCACAAAGGAAATTATGGAAGTAGCGCTTGCGCAAGCCAAAGATGGCCGTATCCATATTCTCGGTGAAATGGCAAAAGCCTTGACTGAGGCACGTGGCGAGCTAAACGCAAATGCTCCGCAAATTGTATCCATTAAAATCCCGACCGACAAAATCCGCGAAGTCATCGGTACAGGCGGTAAAGTCATTCGTGAAATCATCGAATTGAGCGAAACAAAAATCGACATCGAAGATGATGGTACAGTCAAAGTGGCCGCAACAAATGCAGAGGCAATTGAAAAAGCGCTCCGTATGATTAAAAACATCACTGACGAACCCGAAGTTGGCGCAATCTACACAGGTAAAGTTGTGAAATGCGTTGATTTTGGTGCATTTGTGAACTTCATGGGCGCTAAAGACGGCCTCGTGCATATCTCCGAGCTCGCCGATCACCGCGTTGCCAAAACAACTGATGTCATCAACGAAGGCGACGAAGTCAAAGTGCTCCTCACTGGTATTGACGACCGCGGCAAAGTCAAACTCTCGATGAAGCGCGTCAATCAGGAAACAGGCGAGTTGATCGAAGAAAATGACGATGAAAAGCAACAAAAAGAAGCTTAATATCAATAGCTTAAGGTAATTCAGAAAAGGCGGCTGTAAATAGTCGCCTTTTTCATGATATAATAAAATATGACAAAGAAACAAATGCACCCAGCCCGCAAACTTTTCAGAAAGTTTCTATTCGTGTGTTTAGCGTTGAGCCTGACATTTCTTTTCACCGTTTCAGCTCTGCGAATACATTATAAAGGTAAGGAAATACCCGAAGATATGCGCAACCGCATATTTCATATTGATGTCGCAAAACATCAGGTGTGGGCCTTTTTCAGTGACGACAAGAAGGACATGGAAATCGCCGAAAGTCTTCTACAGCTTGGCTTTTTCTCCAATATCTACAGCAGGGCAGGCACTAAAATGATAAGCGATAAAGCCGATGACGGTTATGAACCCGCAATAATTCGCTTGGCCAAACTTCAAAAACCACCTGTACAAGCGCCATAAACCAGTTTAAAAACGCGGCTATGAGCTTAATACTACCTCGCATTATCGGTCATCGCGGCGCCTGCGGCTACGCCCCGGAAAACACGCTGGCCAGCATTCATACGGCCGCAGATCTTGGTGTGGAATGGGTAGAGTTGGACGTCAAACTCACCAAAGATCAGGTACCTATTATTTTTCATGATGATACTTTGGACCGCACAACAAACATAAGCGGCAATGTCGCAGATAAAACCTTCGCCGAAATCAGGGAACTCGACGCCGGCAGCTGGTACGCCGAGAGCTTCCTGGGTGTACGCATCCCCACACTGGAAGAAGCCATAGAGGTACTTATTGATCGTGGCCTAGGCCTGAATCTGGAGATCAAACCCTGCCCCGGCAGAGAAATAGAAACAGCCGAAGTCGCCCTTGATGTCCTCTCCACCATCTGGGATGATCACTCCCGCCTGCTTATATCGTCTTTCGAGCATGTCAGCATAGAAACGGCACTTGACTGGGCCGCAGACTGGCACCGCGCCCTGCTCATCGGCGAGGAGTGGCCAGATAATTGGGCCGAAATCGCCGATTATCTTGATGTGTCCTGCGTGAACGTTAATGCCACCGCCGTTACACGAGAACAAGTTGAAAGCATAATGGATATGCAAAAACAAATATTAGCTTATACCGTCAACGACCCGGATCAAGCACGACTACTCCAAAGCTGGGGCGTGGACGGATTTTTCTCGGATGTTCCGGATGTTTTACTGGAAGGCGTTCTGAGCGTACATTAATCAGGTGAGGGGAAATTACAAATGCCACTATCTGCTAAAACTAAATTCTTCTTCCAGTCGTTAAAACTTTTTCCACCTGTAAACTCTAAAAAAGCACGTTCAAAAACATCATCGCCTTTTTCAAGCCGCTCTTGAATTTCATTGAGATGCGCCGGAATCCAACCTTTTTGCCCCCCACCCCGAATGTTACTCTGGCAAAGAGCATCCTCACTTTGCTTTCTAAGCAATGCTAAGTGTGATGCCTGTCTCATAACATGACCAGGAAGCAGCCAGTTAACTATATATCTGTGAGGAAAAGAACGACCATTGCTAAAAGAAAAAGACGCCACAACAACTGGAGATACAGCTACAGGATAAATTTCTAAGCCAGACATTAGATCATAACCTTATAACAAAAATGTTACTATGAAAAATTTTTACATGCAAGAAAAACCTAACCCGCCATTTTGTCCAAACTGTCATGCGCAGGCATACCCACGGCGTTAAAACCGCAATCCACATAATGCACTTCACCCGTAACGGCAGAAGACAAGTCAGAGAGCAGATAAAGCGCTGTGCCGCCAAGCTCTTCCAGCTCCACAGGACGACGCAAGGGCGCCGTCAGCGTATTATACTTAAACGTCCGGCGCGCACCGCCAATGACCGCACCCGCAAGCGTACGCATCGGCCCGGCAGAAATCGCATTCACCCGTATACCATCCGGCCCCAAATCTGCGGCAAGGTAGCGCGTAGAGGCCTCAAGCGCAGCCTTCGCCACACCCATAACGTTGTAATTGGGCATAACCTTTTCTGCCCCGTAATAAGTAAGCGTCACCGCCGCCCCACCTTCACGCATCAAATCCTTCGCCCGGCGCATGACAGACGTAAAGGAGTAGCAGGAAATGTGCATCGTCTGCATGAAGTTTTTAAGGCTCGTATCCACATAGCGACCTTGGAGCTCATCCTTGTTCGAATAGGCAATCGCATGAATGATAAAATCAATCGAACCCCACTCTTTGTTCAAAACCTCAAACACGTGATCCAGATTTTCCTCATTCGAGGCATCACAATCAATAACTATCTTCGCGCCGGTACTCTCCGCCAAAGGCTTAACACGCTTTCCGAATGCCTCACCCTGATAGGTAAACGCCATCTCCGCACCTGCCTCATGCAATGCCTTCGCCATCCCCCAAGCAATAGAGTGGTCATTCGCAACTCCCATAACCAGTCCTCTTTTACCTTTCATCAAATCATTCATTATTCTTCACTTTCTTTTTTTTCTTCTTTTAAATCATCAGAACCACATTCTCCCGACTGAAAACATTCTTTAATGTCTTGAACATGTTCATCACTAAAACCGGTAAACACGCGCCCACCACAAACATCAAGCGGCAGAACATATTCACCGTCATTTTCATTAATCAGAAAAATCTTCTCACGCATGGGCTGAATCCCGCCGCACCATACACTGATACAATATTGATCAAGCTTTATAGTGCGATCAAACCGCTCGCCTGTCGCCAAATCAACACCTGAAACAAGCCCGTCTATACTATGAAATACGCCATTATCATTCGACTTTGTATAGTCTCGTGTAAAATTGAACTTTCCTTCAAAATCCAAATTTCCCTGCACAACTACAAGATTAGGGTTAGACTGAATTTGCCCCAACATCAAATACTGAATTTGCCCCAACATCATGTCAGGCGTAAACGGATTACAACTGAAAGCAGAGGCCTTTTCAGAAAAACCGATGCTTGAAAATAAAAAAACAATAAATAATAAAATCTTCATGCCCATCTAAAACAACCTCCCGCCATTCGGAACATCCTGAGAAGGATAAAGCAAAACAACCTCGCCATCCTCATCAGGAACGCCCAAAACAAGGACTTCAGACATAAAGGGGCCGATCTGACGCGGCGCAAAATTTACAACAGCCATAACCTGACGCCCAACCAACTCATCTGCGCTATAATGTTTCGTAATTTGTGCAGAACTTTTCTTGCGCCCAATCTCCCCGCCAAAATCGAGAAATAGTTTATACGCGGGCTTTCTAGCCTCAGGAAAATCCTCAACATCTGTAATCGTGCCGACACGCACATCCACTTTTTCAAAATCAGAAAAAGCTATCGCCATCATTCATACCGACTCATAGCAAGAGTACAATTCGTACCGCCAAAACCAAAGCTATTCGAAATTACAGTCTCATGTTTAATATTATCAACGCGCGAAGTGGCAATCGGCATGCCTTTTGCCCCCTCATCCAAAGTTTCGACATTAATGCTCGGCGCGACAAAATTATGCTGCATCATCAGCAGCGAATAAATCGCCTCCTGCACACCCGTCGCACCGAGGGAATGCCCTGTCATCGACTTTGTTGCACTGATATGCGGCATATCACGATCTTTAAACACCTCGCGGATCGCATTCAGCTCAGTGATATCACCAACCGGCGTGGACGTTCCATGCGTGTTAATATAGGTCACTGGCGTTTTTACCGTGGACAGCGCCTGACGCATACACCGCACCGCGCCCTCACCGCTCGGCGCGACCATGTCATGCCCATCTGAAGTTGCACCATATCCAGTAATCTCACCATAAATTTTAGCGCCCCGCGCCTTGGCGTGCTCAAGCTCTTCAAGCACAATAACCCCGCCGCCGCCGCTGATCACAAATCCATCCCGATTTGCATCATACGCGCGCGCAGCCTTTTCCGGCGTATCATTATACGCCGAGCTCATCGCCCCCATTGCGTCAAACAGCACAGAAAGTGTCCAATCCAGCTCCTCCGCACCACCTGCAAACATGACATCCTGCTTACCCCATTGGATCTGCTCCGCCGCCGCGCCTATACAATGCGAAGAGGTTGAACACGCCGAAGAAATAGAATAATTCACGCCCTTAATTTTAAAATTTGTCGCAATCGTCGCAGATGTCGTTGAGCTCATACATTTTGGAACCGCAAACGGCCCAACGCGTTTTGGCCCCTTCTCGCGCGTAATATCCGCCGCAGCAACCTGAGAGCGCGTTGATGGCCCGCCCGAACCCATAATAATCCCCGTGCGCTCATGTGAAACATCAGCCTCTTCCAAACCTGAGTCTGCAACAGCCTGCTCCATCGCAAGATGGTTATAGGCCGCCGTATCTCCCATGAACCGGAACAATCGTTTATCAATATGATCGGCCAGAACAATATTTGGCTTACCGCAAACCTGTGACCGGAAGCCAAGCTCCGCGTAATCAGGCGCAGCACCAATGCCCGATTTCCCAGCCTTCAAAGACGCAAGAACCTCATCTACATTATTGCCAATGCAGGAAATAATACCCATACCTGTGATAACAACACGTCTCATATTCACTTATCCGCAGAATTGTCGAACAACCCGACCTTCAGTCCCTTGGCATTATAAATTTCTTCCCCATCCGCGTACATGGTGCCATCACCAATGCCGAGCACAAGCTTGCCTTTCATCACGCGCTTGATATCAACCACATATTTAACAAGCTTCGTAGAAGGCTGCACCTGCCCGGTCAACTTCAACTCACCCAGACCAAGCGCCCGGCCTGAGCCAGGAGATCCTGTCCATCCTAGATAAAACCCTAAAAGCTGCCACAACGCATCAAGCCCAAGACATCCCGGCATCACCGGATCACCCTTAAAGTGACATGCAAAAAACCAAAGGTCAGGGTTGATGTCAAACTCCGCCTCAATCACACCTTTACCATAGGCGCCGCCCTCATCAGAAACCTTGGTAATGCGATCAAACATCAGCATTGGCGGAAGGGGTAACTGCGCATTACCCGGCCCAAACAACTCACCATTACCGCAGGAAATTATATCATCATAAGAATAGCTTGATTTTGGTACAAAGGTCATCGTCACTCACTGTTTTATTCCAAACAGTTTTATACGAGTTTCTGATAAACGGGGCAAGGGCAGATTTGGATTTAATACGACACCATCTCATAATCCAGGCATACATATTTATAACTCTCGGTGATCGCCGCCATAGCCAAAGGCTTGGCAATCGCTGGCTCAATCTCGGGCAACTCCCCGGCAGAAGCCACCGCGATCATACGCCCTGCCGCCTTTGCACAAGCAACCGCCTGATCATAAGGGCCTACAAGATTAATAATACGGAAAAAGCGAAGACATGTTGGCTCAAGATTGCGGATCAAGTCGACAGGTGCATTAATCGGCGTATCATTCGCCGCCAACCCAAAGCGCCAATCACTTCCCGCAGGTACACCAAGGCGCACAGCCTCTTGAGTCATTGTATAGACAACACGGTCTAATGTCTGCGGCAAATCACAGCCACGGAAAAACGTACTGCCATCCTTTGAACTCAGCGAAATGGCAAGCCTCTGACCAGCCACGCCACTGAGCGAGGCAATACAATCACCAATAGACCATCCCTTTTGCCCCACATGCGTCTCAATCAAAACGTCACAAAGCTCCTGCGCCGCAACCTCAAAGGCCATACACTTCTTCACGCATTCAACCAGAAGCCTGAACGTTTCAGCTCTGGGAACACCCATATCTTCCCACCCAACAATAATTTGATGGAAAACGGTTAAAATCAAATCATGAAGCTCAAAATCACAATCAAGCCATTCCTCAAAGAAAACGCGCGCAGCAAGGCGACCACGCTCCGTTTCATAATCAATAATATGCGCAGGAGGCAAAGCATATGGAGCAAGCATGCCGCGCGCAGGGTGACACCCCAGCAACTCAGAGAGCTTTTTGAAGCTCGCTTGCATTGCCTGATCTGAATCATCAAAAACCAAATATGACTCAACAAGCACACCCGCCATATGCTGAATCACTTTCATACCATCGATACCGCGCTCATGATCAGCAGCGAGCTGAATCAAGGCAGAGTAGAAACGGGCGCCCATTTCCGGCTTATTTGTTAACGCAAACATTTCGAGTCTTTTAGAGTCTAGAGGTTAAGCTTATATTTTGAAAAAAGAATAGGAAGGTTAGTAACGAACGCTACGAATATGATTCTAATCAATATTTTCGTGTTCGTAAACACCCCAAATAAATTTTCTTTCAATCCACCCTGAATAACTCTCAACATCCACAAGACAATACACATTGTCACATTTGCGCAGAGTCACAACCACAGAGGGTTCCAGGATTGTTTCAACAACATGATCCACACCGTTAACCGGCCTTTTTTTTGTAATAAATATTTTTTCATCACCAACAATTATGGCCGCCCTGACCCCAGAAAGCAGACTTTGGAACACCCAACCTTCATCACCATCATAGTCACGGATCTTTCGCCAATGCTCAAATTCATCGATAATTTCGACGGGCAACCCCTTGCGCTGAAGCACCCATTTCACAGGATATTGCTTGCCCGGCCCCGAGCGTACAAACACCTCATCCTTGGCCAAAGAGACAAAGCGCGGAACCGCAAGCCCCGTAACAGAGACCTCATTCTCTTGCGCATATACGAAAGAGGGTGATATCAAAAGGAAAAAAAGGAAGATAAAAACGTGCATTATCCCTAATTTATGATAAAAAACGCGTTATGAATCAAGAGAATAAAACATTATCTCGTATTTCCGTGGCACCAATGATGGATTGGACAGACCGCCATTGCCGGTATTTCCACCGCCTGATCTCGCCAAACACTCTACTTTATACAGAGATGAAAACAACCGGAGCGCTTATCCACGGAGACAAAGACCGCTTTCTGCGTTTCCACGAAGCAGCCCCCGTTGCCCTTCAGCTCGGCGGCTCCGACCCAAGCGATCTGGCTCTTTGCGCCAAAATGGGCGAAGATTATGGCTATAATGAAATCAACCTGAATTGCGGCTGCCCCAGTGACCGCGTGCAAAAAGGCAAAATTGGCGCAATCTTGATGGAAGAGCCCGATTTAGTTGCAAAATGCGTCTCCGCAATGATAAAGGCGGTAAAAATCCCCGTCACCGTAAAATGCCGAATTGGCATTGATGAACGCGACGATTTTGAATTTCTGAGCACATTCACAGCCAAAATAAGGGATACAGGATGCAACACCCTAATCATTCATGCCCGCAAAGCATGGCTAAGCGGCCTGAGCCCGAAGGAAAACCGCACCAAGCCACCTATTAATTATCAACGCGTTCTGGACATAAAATCCGCTTACCCTGACATGGCTATTATAATGAACGGAGAAATCAAAACACTAGAGCAGATCAAAACACATCTGGAACAGGTTGAGGGCGTAATGGTTGGCCGCGAAGCCTATCAAAACCCATATATACTTGCAGAAATAGAACGGAAAATTTTCGGGAACCACACTATTTTAGGCCGCGAAAAAGTTGCAAAGGCGATGATCCCATATATAGAGAAGCAAATGAAAGACTATGGTACGCCTGTAAAATCCATAACCCGCCATATGATTGGCCTATTCCATCATCAGCCCGGCGCAAAAGCCTGGAAACAAGCCCTATCCACTTTACCCCATCAAGAGGGCGCAGATTCAAGTGTTATAGAAAAAGCATTATCAAAAATTAAGGGCTAGACGTTACCAACATAGTCACAGGACTGCCGATCTACCTTACCGTCATAATTCACACGGTAAACCGCATCATGAACGCCCTCACCTGACCAAATCCGGGTAGATATAATGTAATGAGAAGTTTTCTCGTTTTTTAAAACCTCTGGCCCGCTGTAATGCCTTAAAAATCTGGATTGATCATAAGGGCTGCGCGCAGCCAGATATTCACTTTTCTGCCCCTCAATCACACAGGAATTTAAACCTTCCTTGTTATTCGTAAAGAAACAGACAAATTTTAGATAATCATAGACCGTTTTATCGTCTAAAATCAGCAGATCACGGGAGTTAAGCTCAGCAATAGCTTCAAAAGAGCCGGAAAGCTGAACATAATCATAGCCATATTCCAAAAAGAAAACGTAACCCCATTCCGGATCATTAGGAATAGTAACGCGGATAAGATTCACATCCTTATAAAAAGGCAAGGCCTGAACAACAACGCTCATCCGTGCAGGGTCGAGCATCTGACCACCATAGGGGCTGATGAATTTCAAAAACGCCTCTTTTTCGGGATAATTGTCCCAGCTATCATCAACTTCTGTGATGCATATCAAAGGCTTATCGTTTTTAAAATGTGTATTCATATCTCAAACAGATCCTATTAATGTATCTTCTTTCATCGTCACATTACCATCACGCATAACATCGTATACTGCATCATAAACATAACCGGTATGCAAAACACGCGTAACTATTACAAATTTTCCTAGAGAAGCCTCATCAGAGATCAAACTCCCCTGAAACTTACGTAAATAGCGCGATTTATCATACGCACTTAAGCCTTTCATGGCCTCACTATGTTCATTTTCTATGACATAGAAGCATTCTCCCTGGTCATCCTTGATGAACTGACAGAAAAACTTCAAATAATCCATAACGTTATCAGCATTTAACTGTAACGCGCCGCTGGCATTCAAATCATGTATAACATCACTGACGCCACGCAGCAGAACATAGTCCTCATTCTTACAATCTTCAAGAAAAAAGAAGAAAGAAGGAGCATCTTCCCAGCCATTGACTACTACTTGTATGATATTCGTATCCTGATAAAAAGGCAAGGATTTTACGTAAACATTTGCATTACTTGAGCTAAGCTCTAATCCATCCAGAGGACTTATAAAGTCAAGGAAATCGGCCGATTTTGGATAATTTACCCACGTACCGTCATCACAGTCAAAAAACGTGATGGCCGCCCTTTCAAAGCTTATTTCGCTCATAAAAGCTCCTGTTATGTATTGTTATATAAAGAACTTTCTAAACAGAAATAATTACTCTGGCAAGCCTTTTGTAACCTGAAAACTCTCCCCACAACCGCAACGCCCGGTTTCATTAGGATTAATAAAATCAAATCGCGCATTCCCTAGCTCATCAGTTATGTAATCTATGATTGTACCAAATAACATCCACGAATATATCTTTGGTATATATATAGCTGCCCCATTATGCTCAAACCGCTCATCTTTAGACAAATCATCCCCCTGAGCCACATATTCCATCTTATAGCTATTCCCCGAGCAGCCCGTGGCCTTAACGGTCAAACGCACGCCCAAAGCTCCCTCCGGCGCCTCAGCCATAAGCGCACCAATCTGTTTAGCGCCATTTTCAGTAATTTCTATCGGTGTTTGAGCCATTTTATCCACCCTTCACATAAACATATTCAGTTGCATTTTCGCCGTTTCCGCCATCATAGAGGGGTTCCACTGCGGCTCCCACACGATCTCAACCTCAACCCCGCCAACCCCTTCCAGAGGCAAAATCCCTCCCTGCACCCATCCGGGCATCTCCTGCGCTACAGGACAAGCAGGAGAAGTCAGCGACATTTCAACCTTCACATCCGAAACCCCATTTTGCTGCTCTGCAATACTGACCTTATAAATTAGTCCCAATTCGTAGATATTAACCGGAATTTCAGGGTCATAAATCTCCTTCAGAACCTTTTCAATCTGCGGCCACAAATCATGATCACGCGGCACATCTATGTTTGGCGGCTGCGTCAAATAATCGTAATTCTCTTCAATCTGCTCTTTTACAGTCTCATCCATTATCCAAATAACTCCTGCACTTTATGCAACCCCGCCACAAGCTGATCAATATCCGCACTATCCGTGTACATCGCAATTGAGGCGCGCGTCGTCCCTTCAACCCCCATGGCCTCCATAAGCGGCATCGCACAATGATGACCCGTGCGCACCGCCACCCCGCATTGATCAAGGATCATCCCCATATCACTGGAATGTACACCCTCAAGCGTAAAGCTTAGCATCCCTGCTTTTTGAGTTAAATCCTGAGGACCAAACAGCTTCAAACCAGAAACTGTGGATAACGCCTCATGCGCATAAACACTGAGCGCTTGCTCATATTGTACAATCTTATCCATAGAGATACCAACAAGATAATCAATCGCCGCGCCCAGCCCAATCACCTCAACAATCGCGGGTGTCCCAGCTTCGAATTTATACGGCGCCTCACGATACGTCGTGCCCGAAAAACTCACCCGCTCAATCATATCCCCGCCCCCCTGATAGGGCGGCATAGCCTCAAGCACGTCATACTTTCCATACAAGACACCAATACCCGTCGGGCCATAGAGCTTATGCCCCGTAAAAACATAAAAATCCGCATCCATCTGCGCAACATCAGCCCCGTTATGAACAACCCCTTGCGTCCCATCAACCAGAATTTTAATATCCGGATTAAATCCGCGCACCATAGAGATAATCTGCGTCACCGGATTAATCGTCCCCAGCGCGTTTGATATTTCAACAAATCCAACCAGCTTTGTCTTCTCAGACAACAAAGTTTCAAAAGCATCAAGATCAAGAATACCATCAGGCGTAACAGGGACAACTTTAACCACAATCCCGATCTGCTCCGCCAGCAATTGCCACGGCACGATATTGGCGTGATGTTCCATCTCGGTAATAATCACCTCATCCCCTGCGCGCAAATTCCCCCGGCCCCAGCTCTGCGCGACCAGATTAATGCCCTCTGTCGTATTGCGCGTAAAGACAATCTCCTTCTCGGACCGCGCGCCGATAAAACGGGCAACCTTGCCGCGCACATCCTCAAAGCCTTGAGTCAGATTTTGCGAAATCTCATACATACCCCGGTGAATATTTGAATACCCCCCCCGAAGCACATTATCCATCGCATCAATAACCATCTGAGGTTTTTGCGCGCTTGCGGCGCTATCCAGAAACGCAAGCCTCTTATTCCCATGCGCCTTGGTTGACAGCACAGGAAAATCACCACGCCATGGAGATGATATACCGCTCATACTAACTGCGCGCTCAGCCATGCCAATGCCTTTTCTTTAACCTCATCACGCAGCGCTTCATCCTTAACCTTATCGATAACCTCATCAACAAATGCCTGAACCAAAAGCATCCGCGCCGCGGCTTCACTCAGGCCGCGCGAGCGCAGATAAAACAATGGCTCCTCATCCAGTTTCCCCGTCGTCGCCCCATGCGAGCATTTCACATCATCCGCGTATATCTCCAGCTCAGGCTTGGTGTCCATCTCCGCCTTAGGCGAGAGCAACAACGTATTCGAAAGCTGATAGCCATCTGTCTTCTGCGCAATCTTATGCACATGCACCTTGCCCTGAAACACCCCGCGCGCAGCATCATCCAAAATCGTGCGGTAAAACTGGTTTGACAGGCAATTAGGCGCTGCGTGCTCCATGACAATCGTCGTATCACCATGCTGCGCACTCCGCAGCAAATTCACCCCGTTCAGAGCACATTCAATGCCAGAGCCATTCAATACAGAATGAATATCATGACGCGTCATCTTTCCGCCAATATTCAGCGAGAAACTATTCAAACAGGAATCCCGTCCCATTTGGATATGCACCATATTGGTCTGCACCGCCTCCATACTGTCATCCGCAATCCGCACGTGATTGAGACGTGCATTCGCTCCCAGAGTAATCTCAGTGCTCATATTTTTCCAATACACACCCCTGCCTGAATGACGCTCAACCACACTGACCGATGCCCCCTCCTCCAGCACAATCTTGAGCCGCGGCTGGTGATGAACACCATCAAGACCTATCCACACAATATCCTCAAGTTGTCCACAATCTTTTCCACGGGGAATGTGGATAACTTTTTCATCGACAGGCTCAGGCCTAACATCCTTCATCACCCCAAGCGCGCGGGAGAGATTAGTATACTTCCACGCCTCGATTTTCGGCGTAGGCAGATTATCCTGATTAATAACGCTTACCATGGGTCTAAATCTCCTATTCCTGGCGGCCAGTAGCTCCAGCTCTCATCTGTAACAGTTTGTGAATCCACCATGTCATAAAATGCACGGTATTTGAGGCGCACCGTTTTTCCCTCCGGCGGATTACCCTTGATATTGATGGTTATCGACTTACCTATTAAATCCACAAGGCATTTTTGCCCCTTATTCGCATAGCCATCCGCCACAATCGCACCCTTAATCAGCGCACGAAACAATCCTGTATCCTGATTTCGCCGGACCTGTGCATGCACCGCGCACTCAACCGAGGTGCCGGCCTGCGCGACATCCACCACGCCCAGTGTTAAAATAACAGCAGTTAAAATGACACGCATCATGCCGCCGCCTCCATAAACTCCGCATAGCCCTTCTCTTCAAGCTCCAGCGCAAGCTCCGGCCCACCGGATTTAACAATCCGCCCGCCTGCAAGCACATGCACAACATCAGGCTTAATATAATCAAGCAAACGCTGATAATGCGTAATCACAAGAAACGAACGCTCGGGCCCGCGCAGAGCATTCACCCCGTCAGCCACAATCTTCAGCGCATCAATATCAAGCCCGCTATCCGTTTCATCCAGTACACAGAATTTCGGCTCCAGCATCGCCATTTGCAAAACTTCATTGCGCTTTTTCTCCCCCCCCGAAAACCCGACATTAACGCTGCGCTTCATCATATCCTCAGAAATGCCGAGTGCCTTCGTCTTGGCCTTGATAAGCTTGAGCAAGCCCAGCGCGTCCAGCTCCTCTTCCCCCCGCTGTTTTCGGATCGCATTAATAGACGTTTTCAGGAATGTGCTCATACTCACACCCGGAATTTCAACCGGATATTGAAACGCAAGGAACAATCCCGCCGCCGCGCGCTCCTCCGGCTCCATCTCCAGCAAGTCTTCTCCATCCATCAAGACAGAACCCTTGCTCACCTCGTAATCCTCTCGTCCCGCAAGAACATAGCTCAGCGTTGATTTGCCCGCACCGTTCGGGCCCATAATCGCATGCACCTCCCCCGCTGGAATGGACAGGCTCAAACCCTTTATGATTTCCTTCGCACCTTCATCCGTTTCGATGGATGCATGTAAGTCTTTAATTTCAATCATCTTTTCAAATCCTTCAGTTCGTTTGTCGTATCGTCTTCACCGCCCATAAAATCGGGTAATTCCTTAATCTCACCGCCCCCATCAATAGCCGCATTCTGGGGCGCAGCCCGAACATTCGCGTAAACAAAATAACCCGCAAAAGCAATGAGCAAAATCATACCCGCGAATGCAACGTAATGAAAAACCCGCTCCGCCATAAACCCGTAATCTCTCTTCTTACGCATCCAGCAACGCCTCTATTGCCCTCGCCAGCTTATAGTCCTTCTCCGTCACAATATTGCCCGCATCATGCGTGCTCAGCTCCAGCTTAACCACATTATACATATTCTCAATCTTCGCATGATGGTTATGCTTCTCCTGCAAAATAGCGAGCCTAGCAAGAAACCCAAATGCTTCAGTGAAGTTTTTAAACTTAAAGCTTCCGTGAAGGGCATTATCTTTTTCAACCCAATATTTTGATGACTTCAAAACATCACTCATGCGCAAAATACTCACTTCCAAAAACAAAAAACAGCCCGCCAGCAACCAGAATAAACAGCAAAAAGCGCCCAATTTTAGTGAGTATAAGAAACATAAAAATCATTGTTATTAAAGTTCTAATCATACGGCCTCCGAGCGCGTCTCACGCGTTTCCGTTACATAAATCGCGGGCTCCTCCCATGGATGCGCGGGGATAAGTACATCATGGAGCAAAATATCCAAATTCCGCTCATCCCTCAAAATCGAAAACTCAAGCCGTACCTCTTCGCACCGCTCGCGCTTGCCGATCTCCCCTTGCGCAGGGCTGGCGCCATTAACCGGCTTAAACTGCCCCGTCCCCGGCGCGCTGAACCACAATACATCCTCATAATTCCCGTAACTGAGCAACCCACTGCCGCACACTGCATCAACCACAGTCTCCACATGATCCTGCGGGACAAACGTTACAATGCGGTAGCAGTTAAGAAGGTTCATTAAGTTTTACTTTTTTCTAATCTAAAAATCTATAGCTTTTTGACAAACATCCTGTCCCACCAAGGGGTCATAATTACAATTTTGTAAGCATGTCGCTTCATAAAACTTTCCCAAACCTTCTGCTTTCAAACCAGTTACGCGACCGCAATCTTCTAAACTATTGAAAGTTCCAATATGAAGTGGATCGTTACCTTTATAATAGACAACACCGACCCATTCTTGATTAACACAGCCTGTAACAAATAATATGACTATTAAGAGAATTAAAAATTTATCCAACACTCCCCTCCAGACTAATTCCAACAAGCTTCTGCGCTTCAACGGCAAATTCCATCGGCAGATGCTGCATCACCTCACGCGCAAAGCCATTGACGATCAGAGCAATCGCCTCTTCCTCTGACAACCCCCGCTGCATGCAGTAAAACAGTTGATCCTCAGAGATTTTAGACGTCGTCGCCTCATGCCCCAAGCTCGCGCTATCCACGCGGCTTTCGATATAGGGAACCGTATGCGCCCCGCAATTATCGCCGATCAGCAAGCTATCACACACCGTGAAATTCTTCGCCCCCTCCGCCGTAGGCAAAATCTTGACCATCCCGCGATAGGTATTATCAGAGCGCCCCGCACTAATCCCCTTGGAGATAATGCGGCTCTTGGTGTTCTTCCCGATATGGATCATCTTCGTGCCCGTATCCGCCTGCTGACGGCCATTCGTAATCGCCACAGAGTAAAACTCGCCCTGAGAGTTATCACCCTTAAGAATACAAGACGGATATTTCCACGTAATCGCGCTGCCCGTTTCAACTTGCGTCCAGCTAATCTTGGAGTTCCGCCCCTCGCATAAACCGCGCTTGGTCACGAAATTATAAATCCCGCCCTTGCCGGTTTCCACATCGCCCGGATACCAGTTCTGCACAGTTGAATATTTAATTTCCGCATCCTCATGCGCGATCAACTCGACGATTGCCGCATGCAGCTGGTTCTCGTCACGCATCGGCGCGGTGCACCCCTCAAGATACGACACATAAGAACCCTTATCCGCAATAATCAGCGTGCGCTCAAACTGCCCCGTATTCAGCTCATTGATGCGGAAATACGTAGACAGCTCCATCGGACACCGCGTATTCGGCGGAATATAAACAAACGATCCATCCGTAAACACCGCGCTATTCAGACACGCATGCTTGTTATCGGAATAAGGAACAACGCTGCTCATATATTTCTTCACCAGATCAGGATGCTCGCGGATTGCATCGGAAATCGAGCAAAATATCACGCCGTGGCGTGCAAGCTCTTTCTTAAACGTCGTCGCCACAGACACGGAGTCAAACACAGCATCCACCGCCACCGGCGTGCGGTTCTTCACCCCCGCCAGAATTTCCTGCTCCCGCAAAGGAATACCCAGCTTGGAATAGGTCTCCAGCAATTTCGGATCAACATCATCCAAACTCTCCGGCATATTTTCAAGCGATTTCGGCGCAGCATAATAATAGGAATCCTGATAATTAATCGGCGGAAATTTAACCTTCGCCCAAGTGGGCTCCGGCATCTTGAGCCAATGCGCATAAGCCTTGAGCCTGCGCTCGAGCATCCACTCAGGCTCTTTCTTCTTCGCAGAAATAAAGCGCACAATATCCTCGCTCAGACCCTTTGGCGCCTTATCGCTTTCAATATCCGTGCTAAATCCAGCAGCGTATTTCCCGGCCATCTCTTCAACGGTTTTAACGGTTTCTTCAGTTGCGCCCATATCTAAAACATCCCTTTTTGTGTTGCATTTTTTACTTTTTCAACATTGTTTCCAAAATATGAACATGCCCTGTAATTCTTTGTCTTCTGATAGCAGTCATAACGAAGGTAGAACAAATAAAAAACTCCACTCAAAACAAGCAAAATTAAAATTGTCATCAAACCACTTTTCCTTTTTTTCCTCGGAATATTACCATTAACCTTTGACAGCGCTCTACGAATATCATCAATCGATTGAACAATAAAATGCTCCCACATCAACCCCTCATATCCATTAACGTTATACCCACCAAAGCATCGCGGATCGCCGCATTCACCCCATCCCAACGCCCGCGAACGCTGCATGAACCCGCCAGCGAGCAATCCGGCTCCATCCCATCAGAACAGGCCGTGATCGAAACCGGCCCATCTACAACGCGCACAATATCCTCAATTGTAATCTCCGACGGAGCGCGCGCCAAAGCGTAGCCCCCGTTAATACCGCGCGCCGACTTAACCACACCGCCCCGCCCAAGAATTTTTAGAACTTTTGCAACGGTCGGCTCAGATAATTTGGTTTGCTCCACCAGCGCAGATGTCGTGACAAGCGCGTTTTCTTGCCCCACCATCGCTACCAAAATGACAACCGCATAATCGGCCATTTTTGAAACTCTAATCATCTTCCTCCAATGTCATTCTGAAGGGCTTGCCCTGAAGAATCCAGCTCCCTCAGCACAAACGCTTCAGGATAACAAACTGCCGATATTAAGAATAATTCTCAATATAGTACAAATTCAGTACTATATATCACATTTTAGACAGAGAGATGCAAGGGTAAAATCACTTCACGGCGCTAAATCTGATCGCAGAATTCTTATCCTCAGCATCCTGCAAATGCCAGGCATTACGCGCCATGAACACAGGATCACCATCATGGTCTTTGGCAATTGCCATCTGGTTGGCATCGATAAATTTCTTGAGCACCACCGCATCATCACAAGACAACCATCGCGCTGTATAAAGTGAGGTTGCTTCAAACTTCACCGGAATTTCATACTCTGTTCGGATACGATCCCGCAACACATCAAACTGAAGCGGCCCAACAACCCCAACAACCCAATCCGGATCGCTATAGGGCTTGAACACCTTCGCCGCGCCCTCCTCGGCAAGCTGCTCCAGCGCTTTACCCAAATGCTTGGCTTTCAGGGGATCTTCCGCCCGCGCGCGCTGCATATATTCCGGCGCAAAGCTTGGGATGCCGGTAAAAACAATATCCTCGCCCTCCGTCAGGGCATCCCCGATCCGAAGGCCACCATAATTCGGCAAGCCGATAATATCCCCTGCAAAGGCCTCATCCGCCGCGGCGCGGTCCTGCGCTAAAAACAAAAGCGGCGAATGCATCGTTAGCATCTTGCCCGAGCGCACATGCTTGAGCTTCATCCCCTTACGAAACTTCCCCGAACAAATGCGCGTAAACGCAATCCGGTCGCGGTGCTTGGGATCCATATTCGCCTGAATTTTAAACACAAAACCAGTCACTTTTGGCTCCTCAGGAACGATATCACGCCCCTGCGTTGGTTGATGGCGCGGCGAAGGCGCAAATTTTGCCAAACCGCCTAAAAGCTCGCGCACACCAAAATTATTCACCGCGCTCCCGAAAAAGACAGGCGACATACCGCCCTTGAGAAACGAATCCAGATCAAACTTTGGAAACACGCCGCGCACCATATCAACGTCTTCACGCAACTTGGCCACCTGATCAGCAGGCAACAACTCATCAATTTTAGGATCATCAAGCCCCGTACACTCAACCGCCGCGCTGAGCGCCTCACCCTTGCTGCGCTCAAACAACACCAGCTTATCCTCAAGTAGGTTATAACAGCCCTTAAAATCACGCCCCATGCCAATCGGCCAGCTCGCCGGAACAATCTCCAGCGCCAGCTTGCTCTCAATCTCATCCAGCAAATCAAACGGGTCCTGCCCGTCACGGTCCATCTTGTTGATAAAGGTAATAATCGGAATATCGCGCAAGCGGCACACTTCAAATAATTTCAGGGTTTGCGTCTCAATCCCCTTGGCACAATCCAGCACCATGATCGCACTATCCACCGCCGTCAGAGTGCGATAAGTATCTTCCGAAAAATCTTCATGCCCGGGCGTATCAAGCAGGTTATAGGTAATTCCGCCATTCTCGAAGGTCATAACAGAAGACGCCACAGAAATTCCGCGCTCCTGCTCAACCTTCATCCAGTCAGAGCGCGCACGCCTGCGCTCCCCCTTTGCCTTCACCGCCCCCGCAAGTTCAATCGCCCCGCCAAACAGCAAAAGCTTTTCTGTGAGAGTCGTCTTCCCGGCATCTGGATGCGAAATAATACCGAACGTGCGCCGTCTTTGGATTGTGTCAATTAGTGAGGACATAAACTAGAGATTACGCTCCACCGCACGGCTGGCTTTGGAAATATCTTCGCCCACACCGGCAACAGTAGAGCACGCAGCAAGCGAAACAACAGTAAAACCCAGCAATATTATATTCTTAATCATTCATATAACCTTTCCTTCAAACGGATTATGCATCTGTTTATCTTCAATTTCGATCACCCAAAGATCAGGATCACGAGCAATAGCACGCTGAATATAGTCATCTGCAGCGCGCTCTTCAACCTGTTCTTTATCCAGTGCGTCCATCCATCCCAAATCCCCTTCAAGATCACGCTGTTGAATAAGCAGACGACAAGCCCCCGCAAGACCATTTAATTTCAACAAAACAACACCGGAATTACGCTCCCCGCGCTGGTGGATATAGTAGAATATTCCGCGATCATTCAACGGCCGAAGCTGCGCATCAATCCATAGATGCACGGGTAAACCAAGCGCACTGCTCAATGCAGGCTACCCTCATTCACCCACCGCTCAACCGTAAGAGCCTGATCAGATTTTTTATCTTCAGGGTGATGATATCCATACACAATGCGCGCCGCCTCCAGGGCAACGCTGCGGGGCTGCCCATACTCACATAACGAAATATAGGCACGCATCACCGCGTGGTAACATTTACAATCATCGGCGTTCTTGACGCCCTCCTGCACAGGAATATTACACGACATCGCACTACTTCTTCTTTATCTTTTTGCCATACAGCTCCAGGCGGTGATCCACAAGCTCATAGCCGAGATCCTTGGCGATTTTAATTTTCAAACGCTCCAGCTCATCATTCTGGAACTCAATGACCTTTCCGGTCTCAAGATCAACAAGATGGTGATGATGATCCCAGTTCAGCTCATAGCGGGAATACCCTTCCTGAAATTCATGGCGAATAACAAGATTCATCTCATCCAATAGCCCAAGTGTACGGTAAACGGTTGCAATGCTGATGGATTGATCAAGCTTTTTAGCACGCTCATAGACATCCTCAACAGAAGGATGGTCCTCCGAATTACCAAGAACCTGCAAAATAACGCGCCTTTGCCCTGTCATTTTCAGGCCCGCTTCAACGCAGCGCTGTTCCAAATCCGACATAGAAATAACCTCTCTAGCTCAAAATAAAGTATAAGCATAAAGCCATGTATACCTATCTGCAACATCTATTCTGAATTGGTCAAAATTAGCGCTCACCTTTAACATATTTTTGCAACGGGCTAAGCTCATGATACTGCAGTACAGTATCAACATCTACATCTCGAGCGCTTTTGAGGTCATTGCGAAGATCCTCAACAAGCTTATCTATACTATCTCCATCTACGGGCTCGACAATACAACAGGACATGCTCAAACGTTTTTTCTCACCCTCACCCAAATTCACAAAAAGCTCCTGCCCCTCAAGCTCACGCTTCATCCGCTCGAGCGCAGCAATCCCGCCAGAAACTGTTGTCTGTTTCAGACACAGAACGAATTCATTCCGCCCCATATAATATGCATCATCAAAAGAACGAATACTAAGCTTGATCAAATTCGCAACAAGACAAATATAACCATCAACCTCTCCTGGCGTCGCATAATTCAAAATTGATGAAAAATTATCAATCTTAGCCAAGGCAATACAAAAGCTCTTGCCTCGCCGGACAAGACGCTGAAGCTCTCGCTCAACATCCCTAACAAGCATTTTTTTGCTTCGCAGACCTGTATAGCGATCATAACCAGAGCCCTCGATCATAAAATCTTTCTCAAGACGCCTGATCTGATGCATAAATTCTTCATACAGAAGCATAAAATTTTGAAACTCTACCCAACCGGGAGGCGCATGATTGGCTCTTACGATTTGCAAAAGCTGCTCTGATGACCTCATTAAATCCTGATGCAAGTGAGAGAGTTTTTCAATAATCTCAACTTGAATATCACCACCACGATTGGCACCGACAGCCCACTTGGCAAAAGATGATGGTTTTATGAGCTCAACGCTGCCTGCTGCCTGTTCAAAATAAAACAAATGCTGCACGAAACTGAGAAACCACTCACCATGCTCATCAAGCACCGGCAAAAAAGCTTTCCAGTTTTCATCAACATCATAATTTAAGGGCATTTTTGCTCAAATCCTCTTATGCCAACCTAAACTATACATCAAAAACATTAACCACACATAAACAAGCTATTCATTTAAAAGAGTTTTCCCCAATCCACTCTTTTTCAAGCTGATCCAACCTACCTAACTTGATCGCCCCCCGAACTTCGCGCATTAACATATTTATAGTTGCAATATTGTGTTGCGCCAAAATTTGTGTAGCAAGAAGCTCATCCGCCTTGAGCAAATGATGAATATACGCCTTTGAAAACTGCATGGATGCAGCAATACCTGTCCGCTCATCAAGGGGGGTATCATCATAGCGATACCGTGCATTACTCAGGTTAATTGTTTCTTTAGGCTCACCCTTCACGAACGCACTGCCATGACGCGCAAGGCGCGTAGGGATAACACAATCAAATGTATCAACCCCAAGGCGCACAAAGCGAAAAACATCCTTAATCTGCCCAATACCTAAAAAATGCACTGGCCGCAAAGGATGGATATAAGGAACACTTGATGCAACAACATCATACATCTCCTGCTCACTTCCCCCGAGGCACCCTCCAATTGCCGTACCAAAAAAAGCACGATCTGCTGTATATTCCGCCGAAAATTTACGCAAATCAGAATAAACGCCACCCTGCACAATCCCGTAAAGCGCCTGCGCCCCGTTATCATGGCGCGAAAACGCCGCCAAACAACGATCCCCCCACCGCACAGACATATGCATAGATTGCTCTGTGTAAGCCTTATCGACATGATACGGTGTGCACTCATCAAACTGCATGAGCAAATCAGCACCCAGTTTACGCTGTATTTCCATCGCGTATTCAGGCGTCAATTTGATCGTCTTACCATCAATATAGGATTTAAAAACACACCCTTCTTCACTTATAGAAAGAAGGTTTTTATTCTCATGTCCCTGCTTGGCCTTACCCTTAATCTCATTGGCCATCGTCCCCTCTCCCAGTGAAAAGACCTGAAAACCGCCACTATCCGTCAGCATAGGCCCACTCCAATTCATAAACTTATGCAAACCGCCCATTTTCTCGATCAGCTCCGCCCCTGGCTGCAGCATAAGATGGTAGGTATTCGATAGTATAATGTCAGTCCGCGCCTCAATAAGCTGGGCCGGAGACACATTCTTCACCGTTGCCTTTGTACCGCAAAAAATGTAATTCGGTGTCTCGATATCACCATGTGGCGTCTTTAAGACACCTGTCCGTGCGCCAGATTTCTTGTCCATAGACGTAACATCGAAAGAAAAATTAGGATAGCTAAGCATAGCAATTCAAACATCCATCCAAAACAAAACCCGCCCAAAATAAAGAGCGGGTTTCAAAATTCTACAAAACTATAGACTAAGCTGCTTTTGCAGCAACAGCCTTCTCAATCTGAACTTTTACTGAACGCAAAGCTGGATCGAGCTTTGTAGAAGCTGTATCGCGTAAAAAAGCATCAAAACCACCTTTATGCTCAACTGTACGCAACCCAGCACTACTTGCCTTCACCTTAACCCAACGATCTAGCACTTCACTATAAAGTGCAGTATCCTGAACATTTGGCAAGAAACGGCGCTTAGTCTTATTCTGAGCATGTGAAACATTGTTTCCGCTCATAACGCCCTTACCAGTAATCATACAACGTCGGCTCATAGCCAAATTCCTTATAAAACCATGTTATTATCCAAACAGAAGCGAAACATAGTCGAACCACTGCACTAAAGTCAAGCATTTGTTCTTATAATTTTAATACTGATTTAAAAAAATGATTTCACACCACTTTCTGGCCAAAATTAGCATATAAAAGATCAAAAAAAACAATATTATCAATATGATTACTAGCTATTGATCTTACTGAATAAATAATGTAGCATTATTTCGTGTTGTGCTGTCACCAAGGCAAATCAACATGTCTCAAGGCTAAGGATTCTCTATGCTTTACCAACTACATGAAATGCAACATGCGCTTATGATTCCTGTCCGAATCCAGGCAGAATTGACGCGAACGGTCTTTCAAAGCCCGCTTAACCCTCTCTCGTATACGACCTTTGGTCGTACAATTGGCGCTGGCGCAGAAATGATAGAGCGCGCAACCAAAAGATTTAATCGCCCTGAATTTGGCTTGAATACAACCAAGATTGACGGAAAAACAATAAAAGTTACAGAGCGGGTCATTACAGAAAAACCATTCTGCTCATTGTTACGTTTCAAAAGAAAAACTGACAGAAAAGATCCGCAAGTGCTTCTTGTGGCGCCTATGTCAGGGCATTATGCAACGCTGCTAAGGGGAACAGTAGAGGGACTTCTCCCCCATCACGATGTTTACGTGACTGACTGGGAAGATGCTAGGCAAGTTCCCCTGTCCGAAGGCCGATTCAATTTTGATGACTATATTGCTTATTTACAAGAATTCATGGCAATTTTAGGGCCAGAAACACACCTTATTGCTGTTTGCCAACCTGCTGTTCCAGTTCTGGCAGCAGTTTCATTAATGGCAAGTAAAAATGATAAAAACCAGCCCTTGTCCATGACACTAATGGGTGGCCCAATAGATACACGCGTGTCGAAGACAGAAGTAACAGAGCTTGCTGAAACGCGGCCTTTAAAATGGTTTGAAAGTAAGGTTTTATATAACGTGCCTTTCCATTACCCGGGCGCAAACAGACGCGTATATCCCGGGTTTTTACAACTCTCAGGCTTCATGTCCATGAATTTGGATACGCATGTAGGCTCTCACATGAAATTTTATCAGCACCTTATAGCAGGTGACGGTGAATCAAGTGATCGTCACAGAACATTCTATGACGAATACCTGTCTGTAATGGACATTCCTGCAGAATTCTATTTGCAAACCGTGGAAGAAGTGTTCCAAAAACATTCTCTTCCCCGTGGAAGAATGAAGTGGACTGATCCTTTGACATCTAAAGTACACGATGTACGACCACAAGATATTCAGCACACAGCTATGCTAACAATTGAGGGCGAACTAGACGATATTTCTGCGCGCGGCCAAACGACTGCCGCTCACGAACTATGTCATTCCATGCCTCAGAAAAAACAATATCATCACTTCCAGATGCAGTGTGGTCACTACGGTATTTTTAACGGCCGTCGCTGGCGTGAAGAAATAATGCCTCGCATCCGTCATTTCATCCGCTTAATGGATATTGGCAAGGATCCAATCCCCCAAAAAGATTTGGAAGAAACGCCCGATAAAGCACCAGAGCGTTTTAACCATGACAAACATGGCATCGTCGCCATACGTCGCTGGCTTAAAGAAAATCAGCCAGAAAATTACAAGAACGTAAAAAGACCACCCCTCCCTAACGACACACCTCCAAGTGTGCTCCGCGAACAAACACGGCAAGATAAAGAAGCCGCCTCAGTTTCTGCATCCGCAGAAAAAAACCAGCGCAAAAGACTACCATCTGCGCCGGTTGAAAACTCCACCAAAGAAGTAACCAAACCAACCTCTAGAAAGGAAAAAACTATGACTACTAAAAAAGCAACTAAAAAGGCGGCTCCTAAAAAAACTGCAGCTAAAAAGCCAGCAGCAAAGAAGCCAGCAGCAAAGAAAACTGTAGCTAAAAAGCCAGCAGCCAAAAAGAAAGTTGCAACAAAAGCTAAGTCTAAGTCTAAATGATCAAAGACCTCGTCTGTGTCAAGCGTAGCCGACGCGCAAAACGTGTTGCCCTACGTCTTGACCCAGTCGAGCGTGTGATAAATCTTGTTATCCCGGAAAAAATGCCCCTTGAAAAAGCATATCGCTTTGCCAATGAGCATCACGTCTGGGTTGAAAAGACTCTATCAAATCTAGCCGTGCCTGTTTATTTCAAGCACGGCACTATTTTGCCCGTATTCGGCGATAGACTTACATTGGATATTACAAAAGACAAAACCTTTAAAAGAACAAAAATTCACCTCGATGGTAATATTCTTGTCGTAAACACCTATCAGGATGACCCAACAAACCGGATCAAAACCTACCTAAAAAAAATGGCACAGACTGGGCTGGCTGACATAGCAAATGAAAAAGCAGAGAAACTTGGCAAAGTTATTAAATCAATAACTGTCAGAGAAACCAAAAGTCGCTGGGGCAGTTGCTCTCATGACGGTAGTGTATCTTTCTCCTGGCGTCTGATCTTTGCCCCATACACCGCTATTGACTACGTCGTTGCACATGAAGTTGCACATCTGAAACACATGGATCACAGCAGAAAGTTCTGGAACGTCTGTGAACAGCTATCGCTCAATTACCAAGAAGGTAAAAAATGGATGAGACAGAATGGCAATGATCTCATGCGCTATGGCTAATGACGAGCCATAAAATCCAGCGCCCCTTGCAAAATAACTTGTGCAGCCAGCTTATCCAGAACACCACGCTCTTTGGCCTGACGCCGTGAAATACCCTCTGTTTTACCCACTAGGTCTTCCACAGCTGCTGTGGATAACCGCTCATCCCACAGCGCTATCCACGGATCACTAAGCCCCATCTGACGCTCAAATTCTATGGCAAAATCTCGCACAGATTGGCACCGCGGCCCTTCACTGCCGTCCATATTAAGGGGATAGCCAATAACAAACCCGCCAATCTCATAATCCACCACAATAGCCTTTAAAACAGAAATATCATTTGCGAATTTGCTCCGCTTGATTGTACGCAAAGGCGTGGCGATCATATGCCCCGGATCACAGACGGAAACCCCGATCGTCTTCGTGCCGACATCCATCCCCACCAAAGCCTTCCCAACAGGGCACAAAGCATATATATTTTTAAGCTTGTCAATCATGTGCTAACCTCTTGCACCACGCACGGTGCAATGATAATAAAAACCTCAGCATATAGGAAAAAGGCACAGAAATGTCACTAAATAAAGATGATGTCAAAAAAGTAGCCACATTGGCCCGCATCAGAATGGACGAGGAACAACTGGTGCGCATGGCTCCTCAGCTTTCCAAAATCATAGGATTTGTCGAACAGCTGGCTGAGGTGAATACCGATAATGTCGAGCCGCTGGCAAATGTAGTAAATATTGCCTTAACGCTGCGCGACGACGTCGCCAATGATGGAAATTGCGCGGATAAGGTGCTCTCAAACGCCCCGGAAAAAACCCAAGGATACTTTGTTGTCCCAAAAGTCGTGGAGTAAAAGATGTCAAAACAAGAACTAACCGAAGATCAAAAAAAACAGATCCAGCCAATATTTTTCGGGCTAGGGTTGCTTGCAATTGGCATTTCAATTGGAGGTTTTCTATTTATAGACGATGTCGCAGACATTATAGGAATGGATAATAATGAGGCTAAAATCCTATGCTTCTCAGTATTTTTTATCGGCTGCATAGAAATTATTCTCTCTCAAACAATCTTTCGGCCTAAGGACAGAAAATGAGTAATCTAACGCACCTCACCATCAAAGAAGCCCTTAACGGCCTTGAGAAAAAGGAGTTCACAGCCCTTGAACTCACGCAGGCTCACATCGACGCCATGGCAAAACAAAAAAGCCTAAACGCGTTTATAACCGAAACACCTGAAAAAGCAATCGAACAAGCCAAAGCCTCCGATAACCGGCGCAAAGCAGGCCAGGCAGGCCCCCTTGATGGAATCCCCTTAGGGATAAAGGATTTATTCTGCACAGAAGGCGTACAAACAACTGCCGCGAGCAAAATCCTCGAAGGCTTCATCCCGCCTTACGAATCAACCGTGACCAGCAATTTATTTAGAGATGGCGCGATTATGCTCGGCAAAACCAACCTTGATGAATTCGCTATGGGCTCATCGAACACCACAAGTGCATTCGGCGATGTCATCAGCCCATGGAAGCGAAAAGGCGACGCCACAGACCTCGTCCCCGGCGGCTCTTCTGGCGGTTCCGCTGCTGCTGTAGCGGCGCGCATCTGCATGGGCGCAACCGGCACAGATACAGGCGGCTCCATCCGACAGCCTGCAGCCTTTTGCGGCATAACCGGCATCAAACCAACTTACGGCAGATGCTCCCGCTGGGGCGTTGTTGCGTTCGCCTCCTCCCTCGATCAGGCAGGAACCTTTGCCCGCACAGTCGAAGACAACGCCCTCCTCTTGCAATCCATGGCCGGATACGACCCAAAAGACAGCACCTCTGCCAAAATACCTGTTCCCGATTTTGTTGCTGCTCTTGATGGCGATATTAAAGGAAAAACAATCGGCATACCTAAAGAATACGCCGTTGACGGCATGCCCGAGGAAATCGCAAAGCTCTGGCAACAAGGCAAAGAATGGCTGGAAAGCGCAGGCGCAAAAACCATCGAGGTCAGCCTCCCGCACACGCATTACGCACTTGCAACCTATTACATCATCGCACCGGCAGAAGCCTCTTCTAACCTCGCCCGCTATGACGGCGTGCGCTACGGCCTACGCGCTAACGAAGCAGTGCTGAAAGACATGTATGACCTAACCCGCGCTCAAGGTTTCGGCGACGAAGTTAAACGCCGCATCATGATTGGCACATACGCACTCTCCTCGGGATATTACGATGCCTATTACATCAAGGCACAAAAAGTGCGTAGACTAATTGCTGAAGACTTCCTGAAAGCCTTCGAAAAATGTGACGCTCTCCTTACACCCACAGCGCCCTCCGCCGCTTTTGCAATCGGGGAAAACGAAGACGACCCGATCAAAATGTACTTAAATGATGTGTTCACCGTCCCTGCATCTCTGGCCGGATTACCCGGTTTGTCGCTCCCCGCGGGACTGGATCAAAACGGACTTCCTCTTGGATTGCAAATTCTTGGCCGCCCATGGGATGAAGAAACCGTATTCAAAGTTGCAGGAGTGATTGAAAATCTGGCAAACTTTAAAGCAGTGCCTCAAAGCTTTATGAAAGATGCCGCATGATTATCAAGAAACTAAAACTCATTTTAGCCTTATTAATCTTAACGCCCCTAAATGCCTATGCTCAAAACACTAACGACGTAAAAAATTTAGGCGACATTCTCAATCCCCGTGCCAATTCTGAAAATGATGGCAAGCCACTAACTGCTGCGCGCATGGCAAATAATTACTATAAAAAATGCATTGCCGCAGAAACTCTAGTATTTACACAAGATGAAATACAGACATTATGCGCATGCTCGTCGGCAAATATGGCCGAAACACTGACGATTGATGAGTTCACAGTTCTTGAACAAGACTCAAGAAAAGGGCGCGATGCTCGCGGCAAAGCAATATCTTTTGGCTATGCCCCATGTATGCAATATGTAATTGAAACCAAAATCAAGCGCGATTGCCAAGACGCACCTTATATTAATGATGTTATAATTGGTAAAAAGGCAATTTGTCAGTGCACAACTGATTACTTCCAAAAACATGTAACAGGAAATGGCCCTTATATTATTCTTGAAGCACTAAAATATAATCCTATGACTCTAAATCCACTTGAAGATTATTTCAGAAAAGACACATATATCGGTCAGCGTGATCAATACATAAGAGCATGCCGCGATAAAATTCAATATCAGCTGGACAGAAAATAAGAGAAGAAAAACATGGCGCAAACAATTAAAGGCGAAACAGGCGAATGGGAAATAGTCATCGGCATGGAAATTCATGCCCAGATCATCGCCAATTCAAAACTCTTCTCCGGCGCTCCCACCGCATTTGGCGCAGCCCCTAACACGCAAGTCTCCCTCGTTGACGCCGCCATGCCAGGGATGCTTCCTGTGCTCAACAAAAAATGCGTTGAACAAGCCATAAAAACCGGCTTGGGTCTGAACGCGCAGATCAATACAACATCCGTTTTTGCACGCAAAAACTATTTTTACCCCGACCTGCCACAAGGCTATCAGATCTCACAATTTGATCAGCCTATCGTCGGCAAGGGTACAATTGAAATTGACCTCGAAGGCGGCAAAGTCAAAAACATTGGCATCACGCGCCTACATTTAGAACAAGACGCCGGAAAATCCGTGCACGACCAGCACCCGAAAAAATCTTATGTCGATCTCAACCGCTCCGGCTGCGCGCTCATGGAAATTGTCTCCGAGCCCGATATCCGTGGCCCCGAAGAAGCCGCCGCCTATATCTCAAAAATACGCATGATCCTTCGCTACCTCGAAACATGTGACGGCAACATGGACGAAGGCTCAATGCGTGCAGACGTAAACGTCTCTGTGCGGAAATTGGGCGCACCTCTTGGAACACGCGCCGAAGTCAAAAATGTTAACTCCGTCAAGGCCGTGCAACAAGCCGTGGAATACGAAGCCCGCCGCCAAGTTGAAATACTCGAAAGCGGCGGAACAATAGATCAGGAAACCCGCCTCTGGGACCCCGCAAAGCTTGAAACCCGCTCCATGCGTTCGAAAGAAGAGGCGCATGATTACCGCTATTTCCCTGACCCGGATCTTCTTCCCCTTGTCTTTGAACAAAGCTGGGTCGAGCAAATCAAGCAAACATTACCCGAGCTGCCCGATGAGAAAAAGCACCGCTTCATGAAAGAATTTAGCCTCAATGCCTATGACGCCAGCGTTCTGATCGCCGAACGCGCACGTGCAGCATATTATGAAGACGTTGCCAAAAATAATGATGCAAAACTCGCCGCAAACTGGGTCATCAACGAACTATTGGGCATTTTGAACAAAAATGAAAAAACAATTGAAGACAGCCCCATCAGCGCAAAACAATTAGGCGAAATGATCGCCCTCATCAGTGATAACACCATATCGGGCAAGATCGCTAAAGATGTGTTCGCCGAAATGTATACAAGCGGCAAAAATCCTGGCGACATTGTCGAAGAAAAGGGCCTGAAACAAGTCACCGACACAGGCGCAATTGAAAAAATCATCGACGAAGTCATCGCAGAAAACCCAGACAACGTTGCGGCTTATAAGAGTGGCAAAGATAAACTGTTCGGCTTTTTTGTTGGCCAGGTCATGAAAAAAACTGGCGGTAAAGCGAACCCCGCTGCCGTAAATGACCTGCTTAAGGAAAAGCTGAAATGAGCCATAATAATACCATCCCATTATTCAAATCCGGCGAATCTCCTCACACCATACGCATAGGATTAAAATGGGAACCTCGTACTGAAAAAAATATTATCCGTAAGGCTTATTACGCCCGCGGAGCTCTCGTCTCAAATATTCTTTATATCCCTATGTGGGCCATCTCATTGTTAGTTGGGGTGCTCATTTTCATTCTAACCCTCGGCAAAAATAAAAATTATCTGCCAGGATCCTTGATAAAAAATACACTGGATTATGATCTCATTTATGATACCAATCCCGAGCGCGCCGAAAAAATAGATCAAGAAAATACGCGCGAAGACACTACAGAATACGACATTGATCTCTATTGTATTGCACGTCGCAAATCAGACGGAGAAATGATAAAAGTTGGGCCGGAAGACAAAAATATGTTCAGCCCTGATGAAACCATATTCCATAGCGGCGAAGATCATACGGGTCAGGGCGTCTATGATGATGAAACTATTCACCTTGATCTGGAACATGCTGCACAAACATATTCAGAATTTTTTATAATCATCCGCAGCGACTGCAATTACGACTTTGCCAGCCTTGATAATAAACCCAAAATAAGAGTAATTCACTCAAAAACTGAGCGTGAAATATGCACTCATATTATTAATACATTAGCCCCCGATGCAAAAAACAAATACACGTACATTTATGCAAAAATCAGCGAAAGCAACAATATATGGACATTACAATCAATTGAAAAATTTGGTGATTTTGATGATAATCTGCAAGAGTATCAATAAAATATTTATGAAAAGCTCTAGGCTAGCAATACAAATTTGTTAGTTTAGAGCCTTCTGAATAAACGTGTTGTCCAAAACTTCACCACCTTGATCCACAGCAAATACAGGCCCCAACAACACAATGAAACGTTATTTCTCTTTAGAAACTGATACTTTCGATGGTGACTTAGCCGAACTTCTCATTGAAGTTGAAAATAACAAGATAATTCGCCAGATCGAAATCATTGGCTCGCGCATTCTATGGTCAACCCTAAATGCTGAAGCTGATGAGAACTACCCATTCACCGACCAACCAGAGATTGGGGCGAAAGAAATGGAAACAATGATAGAAATAGACGCTGCCGAATTTGAAACAAAATGGCTTGAAGGAGGAGGTCCAAAGCCAACTCGACAACTGAAAGCAGATTTATTAACGCTTGCACAAAATGGAATACTCGACGTCATTGTGCATGGAGCAAACTGCCAATGCGTAATGGGAGCGGGAATCGCTGCACAAATAAAGAAGCGCTTTCCAGAGGCATACGCAGCAGATCTAAGAACTTCAAAAGGCTATTATAAATGAAGAGCTTTCCGAACTAGATCACCAATTAGTAACTCTTAAATAATCCTATTCTTAATTCCCAAGAAAATCTCCCTCAATCAGAAAACCGCCCTTCCGCGTAAAATATTGGAAAAATTTTACGAAGAAAAAACCAGAATGGCGGTGCGGAGCGACTAAAAAGAAAATAAGTCTCCAATGCAAACTGCTGTAAAACAAAAGAAAAGTTTTTTTCTTTTTATACCTCGTCCCAACCGACCGCTTATTTCTAAGAACATAGCAATTATTGAAACCGATCTAAACCATTTTTTTGATCACCCACGTAATAACCCCGTATATATTTAGATCGTCCAGGGTATTGAATGGTGGGAGGTTGTCGGCTTCATTATGCGGGATAAGGTCTATTTTATTCTCCAGAATGAAAAGCCGTTTGATGTAAATCTCATCGCCAACTTCGATGGCGACTATATTTTCATGCTCGGCCTTGCGGTTCACATCAACCAGCAAATGGTCGCCGTCATTGATGTGGGCCTCAGGGATCGAGCCACCTTGAGCCATAATGATCTCAAGGTCATCAATGTTTTTAAAAAGCTGTTCTTCTAAGTCTGAAATCATGCGTCCCTCTCATTTCGTTCTGATAAAGCCTGGATGGTGATTTGGATTGATGAATGCATGAATAGCCCTGCAATCACAAAAGCAACAATGATGTCCGGCCAGATTGTTCCGGTGGCAAAAACGCCAGCTCCGGCCAGCATAACGGCGATATTTCCGATAGCATCGTTGCGGCTACACAGCCAAACTGAGCGGACATTGGAATCGCCATCGCGGTATTTCATCAAAAGTAAAACACTAACTGTGTTTGCAACGAGTGCCATAAGCCCTATAGCCCCCATCGTGAACGGCTCTGGGTCGCCCGTAACAAACATACGGTATAGCGTGAAGCCAAGCACAAAGATCGCCATTGCGCCTAGGCTTAAGCCTTTGAGTAACGCTATCAGAGATCTGGTTTTTAGAGGTTTCCCAATCACCAGAAGTGTTGCCGCGTAGGTGGCGGCATCACCAAGAAAGTCAAGCGCATCAGCTTTCAGGGCTGTCGAATCGGCCAGAAAACCCGCCACACTTTCGACCAAGAACATGGAAAAATTGATGGAAACCACCACCCATAAAATCTTTTTATAGGTTGCCGATAAGCCTTCAAAAGCAATATCACCGCATGAATCTCCGCATTTTTTAGCCAAGGGTTTCCTCCGTTAAGTCTTGCGGCTTCGATGTTTTAAAAAACTCATAAAACATGAGCAAAGATATGCCAATGACAATGGCACTATCTGTTAAATTAAAGGCGGGCCAGTGATACCCATAAGCATGGAAATCCAGAATGTCGATCACATGACCATAGGCCAGCCGCTCGAACGCATTCCCCAAAGCACCGCCGATGATTAGCCCCAAGGCACAGGCCATCCATAGTGACTTTGTCCGCAGGAGCCATACAAAAAAGAAGCCTGTAATCGCAAAACTCAGGAGAGAAAGCAGCCATTTGCCATGCACCAAGCCTTGCAGCATACCAAAACTCACACCGTCATTGCCTGTCCACACCAGATTAAAAAACGGGGTGACCTCCACAAAACCTCCTGCATCCCGCAAATACAGCGAAACAGCATGTTCGGTGAAACGGTCTATAGCAATAACCAGCGTGGCCAGCATGAGCGCCAAAATGGGGATCGAAAATTTTGAGATGATAATTTTCCCTTTCTAGCCGTTATTTTGTTTTGCGGCTTCTCTGGCCTGACGTTTTTCAAAAATCTCGACACGCACTTCTTTTTTGCATTCGAGACGTTTTTTGACGGACCGATAACGAGATTTAGGACAGCGTTGCTGTTCAATGCTGCTGAAACGCGGCATCTCCTTGATCTGCTCCGGTGTATAATCACTCACTCCGGCTTGAGCTGTTCCAAGACCGATAGTCAGTACGGTGGCAGTTAAAAGCATTAATGTTTTCATAGTTTTTTCTCCTTCTATGATGGTTGGTTTAAGTTGGGTTGAGGTTTAGTTTTACGCTTCCCCAGAATACTGATCCGGCTGGGGAACCATTTATACAGGGCTGGCAAGACCAGCAATGTCAGGATGGTGGAGGATATAATCCCGCCGATCACCACTGTGGCCA
>CAYGNP010000007.1:0-95282 GCA_964351365.1 uncultured Micavibrio sp. | reverse complement strand
GATTTGGATAGGTGAACAGCCGATAGACCCATCTGCACAGCCTTAAGCCGGGGTTTCTTATTCTTATGCGCAAGAGAGTTTGGAGCCATTATATTTTCTTAAAATCCTTATATCCAAACATTTTAGGCCGAATATGCACACAAAATCAACAAATTAGACACTTTATTCACTCTTGTTCTGCGTCCCCGGATAAAAGACCCCGCGCACGCGACCATCTGTTTCAGTGCTCTGTGCACCAAACATCTTGCTGACATTTGTCGCCAAATTCACCTCCGCACGACTACCCTCCAAAACATTGGGCCCGCGCTTAACCGTCACATTATCAATCAACTCAGCAACATTGCTCTGCGCGCTGTAAACAGCACGGTCCCCCTTCAAAACCTCATCAGGCGTAGTAATCACGACATTGCCGATAGCCTCCAGCGATTTTAGGGTGCGCTTACCCGCTCTATCTTCAGAAAATATCGCAATCATCCGGTTTGCCAACAACTCATCGCCCTCGCGCACCGCCCGCGCATTACCGTGCGCCTCCAGCCGCCCGCTATTCACCCAATATTCAAACTTATCGCGCGCTGTAACAATCTGGTCATCCGAGGTCAACCGCAGATTTCCACCTGTCATGATCGCGTAGCCTTTCTCGACATCATAGACCGCCTTTTGCCCATAAGCAGTGCTCTTCTCGCTTGCAATCTTCACAGAGCCCTCCGCCTCAATGCGGTAGATTTTAATACCACCCCCCGGTTCGTCAGTATATTGCGCAGTGAGCACATCCGAAACAAGGGTCGTCTCCCCCTGCACCGCATGCACGTTTTTCTTCGCCCTGAAAAACAGCTCATTGCGGTGCCATTCAAGGCTCTCCTCCGCAGTAATCTCAAGCGGCTTGTTCTGATCGGGATTCCCCGCATTTTGTGCAAAAACAGGAAAAGATTGCTGCAGCATAAACACAAACAAACAAACATAAAATTTCATTACTCAAGACCTCCAAAACCTGCACTCAGTGTTAGTTTAGCAGGGCCAGAAAACACAATTTCGCCCGTTTCTCCATTCGCGCGCACACCCCGCGCATCAATCATAATATCCGGCCCCGACCCCGCAACATCCTTTTCCGACCAGGCAAAATTCTTATCCAGATCAATATGCGCCTCCTCACTCAGCAGTTTATAGCCATTCGTATGCTCCAAAACCACCTTCCCTTCGAGGAAAAATCGCTCTGTATCCTGACGATACGCCCCCGTATTAGACGTCACACGTACCTGCACACCATCACGCAGGGTAATAACCCCGACAGGCTGCTCCAGCATGATCAAATCCTTGTTCTTTTCCCCTTGAATAGCGCGCAGGGCCGTAATCTCATAGGGCTGGCTTTTCTTGTCAACACTCTGGAATTTAGGATTCAAAAGCTCATTACGCGAAACCTGCTCGGGTGTAATCTCTCTGGGCTTGGCACCCTCCTCCGCAACCGGGCTGATCCGGTCATCCCCCGCGCCGCCCATGCGAAAAAAAACAATAAACACAACAACTACCGCCGCCAAGGGCAAAGCAAGCCGCATCACCCGCACAAAACGCGTATAGCCTATATTGACGCGCACATCGCGGTCACGCCGGCTAAGGCGCTCCGCTCTGGCTTGTGCTTCATCTTGTTCCATCTTATTTCCGTGCCTTACGCAACCCCGGCCTGAAGACAATCCTGCAGGCGGATCATACCGCAAACCTTACCATCATCGCCTGTAACAATCAGACTGGTCAGATACCGCCCCGGTGTTTTCGTCATAATGTCTAGAGCCTGCGCCGCCAGCGCATCAAAACGGATCGATTTTGGCTGGGCGCTCATCACTTCACGCACCGGTTTTTGCAGCAAATCAGGCGCCATATGCCGCTTCAAATCACCATCTGTAACTATGCCTTGCAAATTTTTCTGCGCATCAAAAACCAGAACAGCGCCCAGATTTTTCTCGGTCAGCGCAAGCAGCGCGGCATCCATTTTTGCACTATCCTCAATGACCGGCAAATCATCGCCTTTGATCATAAGCTCAGAAACCTTGAGCAATTTCTGCCCCAATTTCCCGCCCGGATGAAACACCTTATACTGCTCCGGCGTCAGCCCCATCCGCTCCAGCAAAGCCACTGCCAGCGCATCACCATAGGCCATCATCATGGTGGTCGACGTTGTCGGCGCAAGCCCGTTCGGACAAACCTCGCCCATCTTCGGCAGCAACAAACAAATATCCGCATATTTCGCCAAAGTAGAATCCTTATTACTCGTCATGGCAATCAAAGTAATATTATACCGCCGCGAATAATGAATAAGGTCAGAAAGCTCGGTATTCTCGCCCGAATTCGACAGCATCAGCACCACATCTTTTTCGGTGATCATCCCCATATCACCATGACTGGCCTCACCCGGATGCACAAAATAGGACGGTGTACCCGTAGACGCCAACGTCGCCGCAATTTTACGCGCAACATGCCCACTCTTGCCAATCCCTGCAACAATCAAACGCCCCATCCCATCAGGCGCATTTTTGCGGCTATGGACGGCCTCTACCGCATCAGAAAAAGAATGATCAATCCCCCCCGCCAAAACCGCCAGCGCATCGGCCTCGCTGGTCAAAACATGCACCGCGCGGTCAATATCCAATTGCTCTTGCTCAGAGAGACTATCGGGGTCTCTACTAATGTTCAAAGATGTCATAATACCATCCTTGCAAATCCAGATCCGCCCGCGTCGCGATAAAATCAAAACAGCTCTGCGCGAGCGCTGTGCGCCCCTCACGCTCAAGCATCACATCAAGCTGCGCCTTTAATTTATGTAAATAATACACATCACTCGCCGCGTAATTCATCTGCTCGCTCGACAGCTCCACCGCGCCCCAATCCGAGGATTGCTGCTGCTTGCTAAGTTCAACACCTAATAATTCACGGCAAAGATGCTGCAATCCGTGCTTATCCGTATAGGTCCGCGCAAGACGTGAGGCAATTTTGGTGCAATAAATATTTGGACAATCAACCCCAAAAGATTGCTTAAGGATCGCTACATCAAACCGCGCGAAATGGAAAATTTTGAGCACCCTCTCATCCGCAACCAGCCGTTTGAGGTTCGGTGCGTCATAAGCACCGTCAGTCATCTGCACCAAATGCGCACTGCCATCCCCTGATGAAATCTGTACAAGGCACAACCGGTCCCGCGAAGGCATCAGCCCCATAGTCTCGGTATCTATGGCAACGCTCTTGCCAAGATCCAGATCATCCGGCAAATCATTCTTATGCAATACTATACCCATGCCAATGCATCCTTAATTCATAAAACCTATATTTACGCATGGCATCCTAAAGGAAACTGCCCTTGAAATAAAGAACAGAAGTTAAAGGGAAAATTATTAGTATTTTTTTAAGATGTTTTTTGCCATTATCATACGAGGCAATATTCTGACGCCTAAACAGGGATAACTTATGAAAATTCTAGTCATCGACAGGGAAGACATCACTACCGAGCTGATGCGCACACGTCTGGAGCCCATGGGCCATAAAATCACAGCAGAGCCTGTTAAAAACAACGCCGTTGAGCGCATGAGCCAGGAAAACTTCGATATGGTCTTCCTTGATCCAGCGCCACTCACCAGTGCGCGCCCTTTGATCCTAAACATACGCAGAACCAATCCGCGCTACCCTTACATCGTCCTGATGGGCCATGAAATTCCTCAAATAGACGCCATCCAATCTGGTGCAAATGATGCAATCACAAAACCTGTTGACCCAGCCGCCCTTGATCAAAAAATGGACAATGCCCATTATTTACTTAGCCAGATCAAACGCCTGAGCGACACAAAAGAAGATTTTCCAAGTGCGGGCGGTATTATTGCCAAATCGGCGTTCAACCAGCTCTTTCTCTCTGCAATCGACCGCGCCGACCGCTATGGCGAGCGAACCTTTATCGTTTTTATCGGCATGAAAAATTACAAGGATATTCTCGAATCCGAAGGAATGCAGAACGCTGAGCAAGCCATGGCAAAATTATCACAATATCTTGTAAGGCTGCGTCGCCAATCAGACATTATCGCCCAAACCGAAAAATTCGAATATGCCTTGCTTTTGCAACGCCCGCTCTACGAAACAGAACCGCTCGACGCTGCTAACCGCTTCGCCGAAGCCATTATGGGCGCAAAAGAACTGTTCAAAGCTGACGGCGCAGCGCCAAAATTCTTTATCAGACTTATAGATCTTCCCGCCGGATCCTGCATCATAGAGCATAACATCACCGAAGATCACCTCGTCTCATAAACGGCGCAAACGCCGCGCAATACAACTCTTCACGTATCACAATAAATTTAATCAGAAAAATTCACGACACGCAGCGACTCAAAACTCACCCTTGCCCCTTGTGGATAAAAGGATTATAGTGCAGCTCTCTGCTTATCCTGTTTGAACCCGAAATTTTGGCTAAAGTCTATGTTTTTCAAAATATTAGACAACAACATCTACATTTTACTTATGGCTGTGATCGCACTTTTTGCCATGCAGAGCGCCGCGCATGGAAAAAATTTAGAAAACGCACAGTATCATATATTTTCCCCTGGAGAGCAGCTCAACATAACCATCCTGAATGAAGATGATTTGAGTGATACTTATAAAATTGATGAGTCAGGGATGATCCTCATGCCCCTTATAGGAAAAATCCAGATAAAAGGTAAAAACCCCTTCGAAGTCGAGGAGGAATTAACCAACCGCTACAAGGATGGCTACCTCATTGACCCGGTCATAGCGGTTCGCCCGGACCCGGACAAAGAAGAACAACAAAGCATCAGCGTAAAATTACCGCCAAATGTCCGCAATATCTACATTCTGGGCGGCGTGCGCAATCCTGGACGCTACACCCTCCCCCCAGATGCACAACACATATTGAGCGCAGTGGCTCTGGCCGGAGGATTTACACACCGTGCCAACACAAAAAAATTTAAAATCATGCGCGGTGAAGAAGAATTCACATACCGCACGAATAATGACGATGAGGACTATACGCCAACCCCGGGCGACATTATCATAGTGCAAGAGAGCTTCTTCTGATAACGGAAGGCAAACCCCGGATACTATGATGAAAACCAGACAGTCTCATGCTTTCAGTATCACGCGCGCCCTCCACCGGCGCAAAACTATGATTCTGGGCATAACAGTTTTTGGCACAGCCTTGAGCGTCTTTGCCCTCAAAATGCTCCCACCGCTCTACATAGCACATGCGCAAATAGCAATCGATCACGCCGATCAAAGCATACTCCTCACCCACGCTCAAACTCTCAAAAGCGCAGAGTTCATCCAGAGCGCGCTGAACCGCAAAAAAGCGAAAACCCTCTCAGAGCCAATTGAAAGCGCAGAAATGCAGAGCCGCTTCAAAAGCCTCAGCATTGAAGAGACAGAACTCAGCAAAAGATCCCACGCCCTGATCACAAAAAGCCTTGAGCCCGTAATTGAATCGATTCAGAAAAACTTGGATATTAAGCCAATTCCCGGCACAACAATCCTGAGCATGCGCTTCACTGACCCAAACCCCTCTTACTCTGCTGAAATTCTAAATGCCCTCATCGCCTATGACGTAGAAGAGCAGCCCACACAAAACAGATCCAGCGCCGATAAAAAGACACGCGAATTTCTTCTCGTTTTAGAGCAAAATATTCACGACGCGCGCACTGCACTTGAGCAATTTAAAATCGCCGCGGCAAGTATCGTAAATAGGGGTGATACTATCGATACGATCAGGCTCAATGAGGCCTATTTTGCCACAAAAGAAAATTTCGAAGACGTGAAGGTCAAACTCGCTCCCTTCATGCGTGACGCCGACACACTCGAGATAAACCCAAAAGCCCCAATTCTGATCGCATCCCAAGCCATTCAGGATTTACAAAAACAGGAACGCGATCTCTCCCGCCAAAAAAATGCCCTCTCCGCGCGTTACGGCCCCAAACATCCCAAAATGAAAGAGCTCAGCAGCGGCATCACATTGATTGAAAAGCAAATAGAGCAGGAAAGCATCAACATCATTACCGCGCTCAAAACCGAATATGATCTCCTCGCCGCCCGCCTTAAATCCCTCGAACAACAGCGCAAAGCAAGCGGGCTGGAAGAGGAAAGCGCCACCAGACGGCAGATCACAGAAGAAAAAATTGCCCTTCTGCAGGCACGTCTGGACGAAGCACAAAGCCTCTACGACACCTTCAAACAAGTTGCAAACAAAGCGCAGCTTCGTGAAACCGGCCACGGACTGGCCCGCATCCTAAGTCAGGCAACAATCCCCGAAAAGCCATCACTACCCAATATGCCAGTGGGCATCACCTTGTCGGCTCTGCTCTTTTTCACTGCCGGCATAATGTTTGCCCTGATCCTCGAGCGCAAACGCGCAGGCTTCATCAGCGCCCGCCAGATTGAAGAGGAACTGGAGCTTCCCTGCTTTTCCCTTATCCCTGAAGCAAAAGCCGATAAAACCCAGCCGATAGCGCAATATGTTCTGGATAACCCGGCCAGCATCATTAGCGAAGCGGTGCGCACGTTGCGCTTAAACATCAAACTGCGTGAACAAGCCATACAAACCGAGACAAAAGTCATCACCATCACCTCATCACTTGCCGGTGAAGGCAAAACCACACTGAGCGCATGGCTTGGCCTAATATCCGCTCAATCCGGCGAGCGGGTTATCCTCATAGACGCCGATCTGCGCAGACCAAGCATCGGCAAAGCCTTTGGCACCAAAAGCCCCTTCGCCCTTGTCGATTACCTAACCGGAAGACAAAAACTCGAAAACATTATTGATACATCAAGCCGCACCGGCCTGCACATTATCCATGGCCGAAGTGTAACCAACAGCGCCCTTGATCTGATCGCATCTGAAAAAATGAGTGCCCTGATCCAGTCTTTACGCGAGTCTTACGATCTCATCATCATTGATACACCCGCCTGCATGGCTGTGCCCGATGCGCGCGCACTTGAAAAAAGATCCGATCTTTTTCTCTATTGCATCGCTTGGGGGAAAACCAAGAACGAAGTTGTCCACAGCGGCATAACACAATTCAGAAAATTCTCTAAACCAAGCATAGCAACGGTTCTAACGCAAATTGACCTTAAAAAACATGTCTCCCTGGGTTATGGCCAAGCCACGCAAGCCTATGAAGACTACCAAAATTAATCAAATATCGCCTATAATTTATACATGCGATTCGCACCTTCAACATCTCTAAGGCGCGGCGCGTTTATTCTAATCGCGCTATTTTCCTGCCTGCAAATCATCAACGGCTTTATCCTTATCACGGGATCACAAGCCGATTCCCCTGTGTCTTCTTTATCTCCCGCCACCTCCAGCCCTCCCTTTGCTATCTTAAGTGCACTAGAAGAAAAGTAATGTCCTACTACACATCAAAACATCCCGGCTTATATGCTTATATTGCCTTGCTCGCCCTGAGCACCGCAGCCTTCATCATCACACCCGGCTCCGCGGTAATGATCGGAACGCTCTCCGTTTTGTGGGGACTGGTCTGCATGATGCGCGCCCTTGCATTGCATGAAGTCGGCGAATATTTCGAACGCGCCGCGCCCAAAACCACGACATCAAAAATCAGCAACACCCAGAGCGCGCCACTGGCCTATGACCTGACCAAACGCATGGCCGGAAACAGCCACTTCAAACGCGGCCTCGCCGCTCTGGAATGCCTTGATGCCCGAACGCTTCTCTGGTTTGGCCTGGCCGCCCTTTACGCGGTCTGTGCCTTCTACCTTGCAGAAAACGGAACGTCCAAAGCCATATCCTATCAGGACCTCTCCCTGTTCTTCATCATCGGCGCCGCCTTCTGGATCGGCCAGAGCTACGCCTACAGCGCAAGCGCTTCCAAACTCCTGGGCTCCTCCTGCGCGGCGCTCTTTCTGGGCGCACTTTATCTACTCATGCCTGGGGATTCCGCAAATCTTTACATGACGCTATTAAACAAAATACTCTCAGACCCCTCTTTCATTATGCTTGGCGCATTAATCGCCTACACGCTCGGCGTGCTAACCCACGCCCTGATCAATAAGCCGCGCAAAGCCCCACTCGTTATAACCGGCTTTGCACTCCTCGCGGCAATGAGCTATGCCCACCTTACCCTGCCGACGTCAACACAAAACCTGGCACTTTGGGTCCCCGGCTGGGCGCTGTTTGCTCTCATCTGGATACGCGCATACACCAATACGGAAAAGCGCTACACGCTCTACCCTTGTTAACAAAACACTTGACATTATAAGAAAATAGTCCTAATCATAGACCATCAACACCACAAATGCGTCTAACCCGCCCCTTAATTCTTAAGGTGCTTTTTTATTTTTTAAGGAGATTAAAATGACTACACTTCTACCCCAAGACCTGAACGATAACCCGATCCCCGCTCTGCGTATGAAAACAGGCGGCGCCCATAAAATAAGCGCCACCGCAACCACAGCGCGTAACGCAAGCGCATTCAGCACCGACACAAAAATCGTCGGCCTGTACGCTGATGTTCCCGTCTACATCGCCTTTGGCGACGCGAGCATTACCGCCACCACAAACAGCCATTTCTTCCCTGCAGGCATTTACTACGACGTCTCCATCGGCGGCGACCACAGCGCCCACTATACCCATATCGCCGTCCTGCGCGCAGACACCAACGGCACGCTCTTCATTTCCGAAAAGGAATAAGCATAAACAATCAAAAATTCATAAGTCCACGAGGGCCTGGAATTATAGCCTTTATAAAGTCAACGAAAACAGGGTGTTTCGAGAACCGTAGCGCAATATACATAAAGGTATTTGAGCAATGGAAGCGAAGAAACGCCCTGTTTGCAGCTCTTTAGAAAAACTATGAAACAGACCCTAAGCCCGCGAACGAAGCGCGGTCGTAATCGTACCATCATCCAGATAATCCAGCTCCCCCCCAACAGGAACGCCGTGCGCCAGATGCGTAATCTTAACCCCCAGCGGCGCGATATGATCAGAAATATAATGCGCCGTTGACTGCCCGTCCACCGTTGCGCTCAGCGCCAGAATAACCTCATCTATAGCCACTCCCTCAGGCTTGACCATAGCCATCAAGCGATCAAGGCGCAAATCCTCCGGCCCAATACCATCCAGCGCGCTCAAAAGCCCGCCCAGCACAAAATACTGCCCCTTATAGGCATGTGTGCGCTCAATCGCCCATAAATCACTGACCTGCGCCACAACACAAATCTGGCCTTTATTGCGTTTTTCATCCCGGCAAATCCCGCACGGATCAATCATATCCAGATTGCCACACACCGCGCAACTCTTTACATTTTCCGCCGCATCCGACAGCGCATGCGCCAGCGGCATCATCAAGCTGCCGCGCTTGGAGAGCAAATGCAGAGCAATCCTGCGCGCTGAGCGATTGCCAAGCCCCGGTAGGCCCGCAAGCAAGCGCATTAAATGCTCCAGCGGCGCATCAGTCATTATAACGCGGAACCCCGTTATTCCTGCTCGGATCAACAAACACGAATAAACTCCGGTCTAACTCAAGATCGGTTTTCAGATGAAACAGCTCAACCTCGGTAATCAAGCCTTGCGCATCAATCACGCGCCATTTTTTGAGGGCAAAGGGCTCCTCGGAAAACCCGAACGTAATCGAGCCCGCTCCCGGTTCATCGGCCTGCACGACCTGCAATTGCAACAAACCGGCCGCATATTTCGCATTCTTAACCAGCAAATCATCAGTGAGCGAAAAATCCTTGCGCAGGAAAAAATTAGCTAGCGTAGAGGCAATCGGAGCGTTCGTCTGCTCCTCCAGCTCCGCATCATAAAAATACACAAAGACACCATCCGCCACGACAAAATCTTCCAATGGCGGATCATACTCAAAACGCATCTTCCCCGGGCGCTGCAGATAAAATGTCCCGACAAGCTGCGCGCCGTTATGCGTGGTTTGCACGAAACGCGCCTGCGCCGTTTTCAAATTCTGCAAATACGCCTCCGCCTTGTCGATATCATCAACACTGACGGGCCGTTCTTCTGCATAAGTACCCGGTGCAAACAGAAACAGCGCAATAAATAAACTCTGCAAAACAAAAAATCTCATAGCCATAGATACGCGCCGCGTGCGCCAACCCTTTCATGAAAACTTAAAGAATCATAGAGAAACAAACATGATATTACAACTCACAAAACCTGTAACCCGCTCCGCAAACACAAACGAAGAGGACGTGCGCGCCCTCAAACGCGCCCTGAATGCTCTGGACTATTACACACCGAGCGGAACGATTGGCATGAACGGCATCCCCGATAACGGGCTGTTCATCGCCCTGCTCCTGTTCCAGGAGGAATACGCCCTGCCTGCAACCGGGGAAATACGGCCCGGCGATGCAACGCATGAGGCAATAAACAAGGCGCTTAAGAATTTAGAAGGAGGCGCCTATATCTGGCGCACGCTCGGCGATGATAAGGTGCGCAGCAGCCACGCCGTCCTAAACGGCGCCGTTAAGCTCTGGAGCGATTCCCCCGAACCCGGCGAAGAATTCGGATGTAGATGCTGGGCGGAGCCAGTCTACGGCGCACCAAACAAAACATTCGACCCTGCGCGCGACGCGGTCAAACCTTCAATAGGTCCTGTAGAAATATTATTAGGAGGGTTAGTACTAAAAGGCGGCTTGAATATAGGACGCACAATTCTAAACGCCTTAATTAAGTCTTTAAAACGAAGCATAAAACTTAATGAAGCTCAAACAAAAAATCTAGCGCGATTTATCAAAAAAATTCCTGCAAACTCAAAAAATACGGTAAAAATCACAAAACAGACAAACGGAAATATAAAATTTAGAGCCGTATCACAAGGAAAAGCACCAAGATCACGTGCAATCTATGAAAAAACTGTAAATTCCAAGGGTGAGACAATTAGGTATACCAAAACAACAATAGACAAAAACGGCAAAATTATTCATACCAAAGACAAATTTTAAAAGGAAAAAATATGAAAAACAGAAAAGAATTATTACAAAACGTATTAGAATATAACAGTCATTTTAAACTATCCGCAGAAACCCTTAAATCTTTAAACTGGGATTACAACGATGAGCCTGCATTTCTTGAAAAAAAACACCTCAAAAATATTCTGAGCCACTACCTAAGAGGGCATCTGACCACTCATAATGTACAAGAATGGGCCGAGTTTTTGGAAGTTCGGGAAGATGTCGATTACCGTTTGCAAGATGAAAAATTATTGTCTGAATTCATTCACGTTTTGGCCAACCCGGAATTAGAAGGAAATTTAACGCCCGAGCAAGCAAAATCAATGATTTCAAAGCTATAAGATCAAAAGTCCGCAGCAGCCACGCCGCCCTAAACGGCGCCGTCAAACTCTGGGGAGATCCCCCCGAACCCAGCGAGGAATTTGGCTGCCGCTGCTGGGCGGAGCCTGTCCCCGTAACCATAATCCCCGCGCCGCCTAGTATTTTGGATATGATCGATGATATCCCCGAACCGGTCTTTTTGCTACCCCAAGCCAGAGCAGCGCGCGGCGCAAAAACGGTAATCTCTGCCTTAAGATCACGCGCCATCGAAAGCGTTTTTCGGGATACCCGCTGGACGTTCGGCAGACATAAATCCATCATCCGCTGGAGAAACCAAATGAAAAAACGCGGCTGGACAAGGCAGGAAATTACCCATACCATCAAATATGGGAAAAAACACAAAGCGCCGAATAAGGTGAATAATCAAAACACTGCAACACGTTATGAACTTGATGGAAAATTTGTTGTCCGCGATGATCAGACGAGAGAGATTTTACAGGTTAGTGGAAAAGGCTTTAAACCTGAAACTCTGCCCAGAAAAGGAAGATAAAATGAAAAATGGAAAAATAAAAATCTATGTACAATTATTAGAAGAAGGCAGCGACACCATACTCGGAACAACGGCTGATGATTTAGGAAATGGAACATACCGCCTTTTGCCGACACCTGAATATGACCCTGAAGATCAAATCTGGGAGTTTCTGCCGGGTTCTGTTGTGAGAATAAAAGAACACAAGCTCCTGACCGGAGAAAAAATCTGGTATGCTTTCGAAGAAGTAAAATGAAACACAAATCAAAAGAACGGATAAGATTTCAACAACATACAGCTTGCACTGATAAATCAGAAGGTTGAGAAAATCCAACCTCTTTCATACGGTTCATGAAAAAATCAATATATCTCGACAATGCTTCTTCTCCTCTAGAATTTTTATTATTAGCTGCCGGGCACAGAGAATAAAGCTGGTCTTCAGGAGCGATAGGAATTATAAAATCTGCTTGTAAACGCCCTTCATTGTCACGCCATATTCTCATATTTTGTAATTGAGCAAAAGGGGACTGCCGAAAATCTAATTTTTCTGCCTCATCCATATCTGACCCCCTACACGCACTTTGGCGAATAGCTCTAATGATCTTTGGTTCTATACTTTCAAAGTCCTCAAGGGTCATTTCTGTGCCATACATATTACGGTATTGCCGGGTCAGATTTATATACAGCGTTGTAAAATCATCTGTAATAAGAGCAAAAGGATTGGCTGCAAACTCTACTAAAGGATTACCCAAAATCTTATAATTTACCCTTACATGCCTGTCTATAAACAGCTTGAAAATTTGCGTCGTTTCATCTTCAAAAACATCACCACCATAAGCCGCAAAAATAAAATTGAGACGCTTTTTACCAATAGACACACCCAACGCTCTCAAAGCAAGATAAACGCGTCTCTCTTGATCATTTTCAAAAAAATTATTTTCAGAAACGCGCTCTTCGATTGGCATATCTGATTCTGGCATACTTCGACCATCAAAAAGATACTCAAAACTCCGCTCGAACGGCTTATAATCAATAGGCGGAACATTATCCATCCCATCTTCACAGGCTGAAATAAATATCCTCTTGAGGCTATTCCAGAATGCTAATTTTTTTGCTTCAGACTCAGCCAGTGGAGAAGGATCTCGTAACAACTGTGCTATTTCATGTAATTTAAGTCTTCCTACATACATTTTAAAATAATTAACGCAGAAGCAAAAATATGTAAACAAAAATATCCGTTTACAAACATATCTTATACAAAAACTACCCTCAAGCTCCGCTATGATCATTAATCAAAATCTGGCGCTTACCTGTGGCATTCGCCGGAGAAATCACGCCCTGGCGCTCCATTTCCTCGATAATGCGCGCAGCCCGGTTATAGCCGATCTGCAAATGCCGCTGCACAAAGCTCGTCGAGACTTTACCCTCTTTGGCAATAATTGCCACCGCCTGATCATAAAGCTCATCAACCTTCTCGCCCGCATCCGAATCCCCGAACATCGCGGCCATAACCTCACTGCCGCCAAAATCACCATCCTCAGAGGTTACATCATGCAGATAAGACGGCGTAGCCTGCGCGCGCAGGAAATCAGCTGTTTTCTCAACATCCCCGTCAGAAACAAACGGCCCATGCACCCGCGTCACACGCCCACCCGGCGCCATATAGAGCATATCCCCCATCCCCAGAAGCTGCTCGGCTCCGCCATCGCCCAAAATCGTACGCGAGTCGATTTTTGAGGTCACCTGAAACGAGATACGCGTGGGGAAGTTCGCCTTTACAACGCCTGTAATCACATCCACAGACGGGCGCTGCGTCGCCATAATCAAATGCAACCCCGCCGCCCGCGCCATCTGCGCAAGGCGCTGGATCGCATTCTCTACATCCTTACCTGCCACCAACATCAAATCCGCAAACTCATCAACGATAATCACAATATAGGGCAGCTCCGCCAGTTCCATCTGCCGGTCCTCAAACACGGCTTTGCCCGTCTCGGGATCAAACCCCGTTTGCACTTTGTGCATGATTTGCTCGCCATTCTTAAGCGCATCGCGAATACGCTGATTATAGCCCTCGATATTACGCACGCCAAGCTTGGACATATTCCGGTAGCGATCCTCCATCTCGTGCACCGCCCATTTCAGCGCGACAATCGCCTTACCCGGCTCGGTTACAACCGGGGACAGCAAATGCGGAATATCCGCATAAACCGAGAGCTCCAGCATCTTCGGATCAATCATGATAAACCGGCATTTATCCGGCGACAAACGATAGAGCAGCGAGAGAATCATCGTATTCACCGCCACCGATTTACCCGAACCCGTCGTTCCCGCCACCAGCAAATGCGGCATCTTCGCCAGATCCGCAAGCACCGGCTGCCCGCCAATATCCTTACCCAGAATAAGCGGTAGTTTCGCCGATGTTTTCTCATACAGGCGCGAGACCAACATTTCCTTCATATACACTGTCTGACGGTTTTTATTCGGCAATTCAATCCCGATCACATTTCGCCCCGGCACCACCGCGCACCGCACCGATATCGCCGACATCGAGCGCGCAATATCATCGGAAAGCGAGATCACGCGCGAGGTTTTAGTCCCCGGCGCAGGCTCAAGCTCATAAAGTGTAACCACCGGCCCGGGGTGAATACTGACAATTTCGCCCTTGATATTGAAATCCGCCAGAACACTTTTCAAAAGCTCGGCATTCCTGCGCAGCGCATCCTCATTCAGCGTCGCGCATTTCGTATTCTCCGGCACATCCTGAATCATTGTAACAGGCGGAAACTCCCACTCACCATCAACATCTGACAAAGTGAAGCGTTTTTGCCCCGATGCCTTAAGCTTGCTCATATCCGCACTTTGCGGCTTCACAACAGGGATACTGGACAAGCCGGAAGAGTGCTCAAGCTGCGTAATCTGCTCATCATCCTCTTCTTCAACCTGTTTTTTAGCCGATCTGCGCCGCGTTTTTGGTGCCTCATCATACGTTTCATCCTCCTCTTCCACGGCCTCCTCCTCGCTATCCTCAGCCTGCGCCCGGGCAAGCGCCCACGCCTCGCGCAGAGCCTGCAAACGCTCAAGCAAATTCAGCCGCAGCGGAGACTCACTCTCATAATCAGGATGATTATACTGCGCAATCCAGTTGTAAAACCCCTGCGCCGCAGAAACACAAAACGCCGCAATCACATACGCTGCAACTTTTACCCGAAACCAGAACGAGGCAATTTCATAACGGTTGACCGCAACGCCGTATAAAAACAGCCCAAACGCCATAACTGCACTGATAATCGCAATGCCCTCACGCACATACGGAACATCAAAGCCGGAAAGCAAAGACTTCGCATGCGTAACAAACAACAAGCCCGTACTGCCTCCACGCGCGTAAAACGCAAAGGCAAACGAAGCAAAGAACGCAGATAAAGAAATCGCAATAAACCGCAGCGAGAGAGGCAAAATACTTCTCCGCTTGAAAATTCGTGCCGACCAGATCAAAAAACCCACGCCAAGAACAAATCCTCCATAACCAAGGGTTTGCATCAACAAATCAGACAAATACGCACCCGGCAAACCGGCTAAATTGTGAACAGCCCCGGCAGTGCTGTCACCGGTACTGTTCCAGGATGGATCACGCGAATCATAACTTGCCAGACACACAAGAATATAGGCCGCAAAAACGAAAAACGCACCCGCCAGCATATCGACCAGCCTGCGCGCTATGAACGCTTGAAAGGATTCTGGTAAAAACCCGGCTGATTTTTTCTTTCTTTTTCGTTTAATCGTGCGGGAACGCGCCATGTGGAGATACTCGTTAGTTGTTATAATTGGAACCTGAAGGGCTCAAAAGCCCCTATAATATAAACCAGCCAGCCACAGAAACTCAAGCGCCAGAGCGCAAAGAGCTATAATTGCTGTGCATGAATATGGCTAAAGACTTTAGTCTAGAATGCCAAGCGGATCATTTGAAACCAAATGGCCAAGCTGCTCATAAACTCTGGCATTTTCGGTCATCTGATCTTTAATTGGCTCATTTTGATCGGCCAATGTACGGAAAAACGTCGCCGCATCAATAAGCAAACGCCCGGCCAGCTGTGAGTTCGCAGTGCCCTCAATCATGCCGGTCGGATCGCTGATAATCAAATCACCCATTTTCTCGAAAACAGTGGCGTTTTCACTCATTTGTTTTTCAAGATTCTTATTCTGGCTCGCAAGCGTTCTAAAGAACGTTGCCGCGTCTTTCAATAATTTGCCAGTAAGTTCAGCGTGGGTTGGCATTAAATGCTCCTGTTTTTGTGAATAAACGTCAACTCTACCCTGTCATTAACATATAAATTTTCCGTTAAATCAAGGCTTTATTTTTTTAAAGTTCGTGACTAACCCCTGCAAACTTTTTTCGGTAAGGATGCGCAGGATAAGATCCAAGCAACTTAACATCTACCGCAAAAAAACCAAGCTCCTCCAGAGCGCGACCAAAAGCCTTGCTTTCCGGATGCCCTTCAATATCACAGTAAAACCGCGCCGCCTGAAACTGGTCATCCACATAGGATTCAAGCTTGGTCAAACTCAGACCATTTGTGGCAAACCCGCCAAGCGCCTTATAAAGTGAGGCTGGAATATTACGAATTTCAAACAAAAGACTAGTCATAACATCTTGCACCGCAAGCGGCGGAAAATCTGGCTCAGGCGATAAAATTAAAAAACGCGTAACATTATGACTCTTATCCTCAATATCGCGCTTCAAAACCTCAAGACCGTATATCTCCGCCGCCAGCTCAGAGGCAATCGCGCCATGGCTCTTATCCCCGACCTTCGCTATTTCTTGTGCCGCCCCGGCTGTGTCGGCATGGACATGGGTGCTCGCCCCCAGCCCTCCCAAAAACTTACGGCATTGCGGCAAAGCATGAACATGGCTGTGCACATGCTTGATATCACTGATCTTTGCCCCCTTGACCCCAAGCAACATATGATTGATGGGCTGAAAATGCTCCCCGATGATAAACAAATCCCAATTGGGCATAAGATGATGAACATCCGCCACGCGTCCTGCGATTGTATTATCAACAGGGATCATCGCCAAATCGACCTCACCCTCACTCACCAGCTGGAAAGCCTCATCAAACGATGCACAAGGCCGCGTCTTGAGCGTTGGAAAAACACTACGGCAAGCCATATCCGAATACGCGCCATGCGCCCCCTGAAAAGCTATTGATCGGTAAGCTCTAGACATATTAAAAACGCTCCATAATAAAACCTTCATTTTTTAGTTGAATGACCTTTGCCAAAAAGATATATCACAGTCGACAAAAGGAAATGAGGTGCTATAGTTAATTAGAATTTATTTATAGCGTCCTTAACTCATTCAGTAACATAGATATAGGTTTTTTCGGGTATGTCCAGTTTTGAGAATAACAAGATTTTTGCAGCCGTCTTGTGCGTGGGAATAACGGTCATGCTAACGGGCTTTGTTGCCAATAAACTCATGCACCCAAAAGAGCTGGAAAATGATGCCGTATCCATCGACGGTGCTGCCGTTGATCATGGCGGAGCCCAAGAAGAAAAAACAAAAATACCGGAACCAATTTTAGCACTCCTCGCCTCTGCAGATATCGATAAAGGCGCAAAAATCTCTAAGGCCTGCGCGGCCTGCCACTCCTTCGATAAGGGTGGCCCCACAAAACAGGGCCCAAATCTGTGGAATATCGTAAATAGCTTAAAATGTGAAAATGCCGACTTCAAATATTCTGATGCCCTCCACGCTAAAGGCGGATCATGGAACTATCAGTCACTCAATGCGTTTCTAAAAAGACCAAAAGACTACGTTCCCGGCACAAAAATGAATTTTGCAGGCCTCAAAAAACCTGAAGACCGCGCAGACCTCATCGCCTGGATGCGCACATTATCAGATAGCCCTGCCCCACTGCCCACAGAAGCGGAAATAACCGCCGAAGCGCCTGCTCCAGCTGATGAAAACACACCCGAACAGGAACAGGGTGAAACGGCCACAGAACATTAAGCTTTCTGAACCCATGCCCCATTATCCCCCTGCTGCCAATAGGTGACATCAAAGGAACGCTCCTTGTACACCGCCCACCTTACGCGCGCCCCCTCAAGCGCCTGCGCATTGTGCCCATCCAGAATCTCACAACACAGATCAAATGCCTCCTGCATCTGAGAAACTGCGCCCTGCGCCAGAATAAGCACATCCGCCTCATTTGGGTTTTCCTCCTCGGCAGTCAACCAGATCGGCTGAAGCGCCGCATCGCCATCCTGCGCACTGCCATGCGGCAGAAAACTATTCGCATCATAACTCCACAAATGCGCATTCATGCGCTCAACACTCTCCTGATCAGGCATTTTTAAAACCACTCTATGCCCCTTCTCTAATGCCTTAGACAGCAAAACAGGCAAAACCTGCTCCTGCGAGGTGCGTTGCAAATGGTAAAACCGTATAGTGCTCATGCGCCCGCCCCTTCATCATACATATGCATGTGCCCCTTATAATCCTCAACCACGTAACAAGTATCATGCTCATGGCGCACATACCCTTCATGGATTGGAATTTTCCCGTAACCACCTGGAATATCTAGCATATAATGCGGCAAGCACAACCCGGACACCCGCCCTTGCAAATCCTTCATAATCTGCCGACCGCGCGCCAGAGATACGCGGAAATGCCCAGTTCCCCGCGCCCGGTCAAGATGATGCAGATAATACGGCTTCACATGAAGAGCAACCAGCGTACGGAACAATATCTCAAGGGTTTGCGCATCATCATTCACACCGCGCAATAAAACTGACTGCGAAAACAGCGAACAATTCGCACCGTTCAGGAGCGATATGGCCGCGCGTGCATCATCCGAAATTTCCTGAACGTGATTGACATGAATCACAATTTGAACGGCATGAATAGATTTTTTCAAAACGCTCACAATCGTTTCGTTTATTTTCAAGGGGTCAGCAACCGGCATCCGGCTATGAATGCGCAAAATTTTAACATGAGGCACATCATTCAGTGCCAAAATCACCTTTTCAAGCTTGCCTGCAGACAGGATAAACGGATCGCCCCCGGTCAGAATCACCTCCCAAATCTCCGGATGCGCCTTGATATAATCAATCGCCCCGCCAATATCTTCAGGAGACAGATGATCCGACCCCGCCCCAATCATCTCGCGGCGGAAACAATAACGGCAATAAACGGCGCAAATATTCGTAATTTTGAGCAACACACGATCCGGATAGCGATGAACAATGCCTCGAACCGGACTGTGCGCCTTATCCCCAATCGGATCCTCCACCTCATCGGTGCGCACCTCAAGCTCGCGCCCACTGGGGATAAACTGCGCCCCCACAGCATCACCCTGCGTGCCAATCTGCCCAAGCATGGTAGGGCTTACACCAATATCATAGCGCTGCGCCACGGCCTCAAGGCCATCAACAGAAAAACCGGCATCACGAAGATCAGCAACACTGCGCAGCGCCCTCTCAGACCTGCTCATAATGATCCATCACAAAACGGTTCAATAACCGCACGCCAAAGCCCGTGCCATATTTCGGCACTATGTCGCGCTCTGTCTTAATCCACGCCGTACCCGCAATATCCATATGCGCCCAGGGCACATCAGGTGCTATGAAATGATGCAAGAACCCCGCCGCTGTACACGATCCTGCATCGCGGCCCGATTTAGCCATATTCTGCACATCGGTAATACTGCCCTCCATCTCCTTCTTCCACGCCTCATCCAGAGGCATCCGCCAGAGCTTCTCATCCGTATCGCGCCCGGCCTTTTCCATCTGCTCCCACAAGCCATCATCCGTCACAAACGTGCCGCAATATTCATGACCCAAAGCCACAATCATCGCCCCCGTCAGCGTTGCAAGATCAACAATCAGGCTCGGCTTATAGATATCCTGCACATAAGACAGCGCATCCGCCAGCACAAGACGCCCTTCGGCGTCCGTATTCAAAACCTCAATCGTTTTACCCGCATAGGAAGTAATAATATCCGCCGGTCTGTACGCCCGCGCCGAGGGCATATTCTCAACCAGCCCCACAACGCCCACAACATTGACCTTGGCCTTGCGCCGCGCCAGTGCAATCATCAAACCGACAACGGCTGCCGAGCCGCCCATATCCATCTTCATCTCTTCCATGCCAGGCCCGGGCTTGAGCGAAATCCCGCCCGTATCAAACGTAACACCCTTGCCGACAAACGCCAGCGGCGCATCCGAGCAAGCCTTATCCCCACTCCAGCGCATAATAACCATGCGCGGCGGCGCATCAGACCCTTGCCCGACCGCAAGCAGCGCGCCCATGCCAAGCTTCTTCATCTTCTTCTCATCAAGAATCTCAACCTCCACCCCCAGCGGTTTGAGCTCCGCTTTTATGCGCTTGGCGTACGCATCGGGATACAGCTCGTTCGGCGGCTCATTCACGAGATCACGCGCAAAAAACACGCCCTCATTCACGGCCTTAAGGCAGGTATATTGCCTTTGCGCGGCATCGGCCTCAAACACAACAAAATGAGCCTCTCGAAGATATTTCTTGCCCTCATCATCAGGCTTTTTGCTCTGATACCGATCAAAACGATACGACCTCAAAACGATCCCGGCAGCAAGGCTGGCGCTCATTTCTCCGCTCATGAGAATCTCGTTATCGGCATAAAACTCTAGGCTTTGAATGTTACTCTTCTCCAAAGCTGCGCATAGCTTTCCACCAAGCTTTTCTGCCTCAACAGCGCTAAGCTTTTCCCTTTTTCCACACCCTAGCAAAATCACATAATCATATGGCGCATTTTCCGGCGCAATCAGAATCTCAACCTGACCGAACTTTCCTGAAAAACTGCGGCTTTTCCCCAAAACATGGTCAATAAAGCCGTGAAATTCGTAATTGAGTGAGCCAATCGATCCACTGGACTCCTTGCCCTCATAAAAACACAAAACCGCCGCCTCTGCGGTTTTTAAGGGCGCTTTGGAAAAAGAAATCGTCACACTCATGCCTGATCCTGTCGGTTATAAAAAATGATTTGGTTCTCTTGAAACGCTTCTATACTATTACCTCTTAAACAAAATGACCAGTAGCATGACAAAATCCAGATAAAAAAATAAATGAAAATATTTGATCGTTACCTATTTAAAAATCTTTTGATCGCTACGCTTTTTGTGGGCGTTGTGCTGACGCTCATTATCTTCCTGACCCAATCCCTGCGCTTTTTGGAGATGATCATGAACGCTGGCTCCTCCGCCAGCGCATTCTGGTTTCTTACCGCCCTTGCATTGCCAAGGTTTTTTGAGATCATCATCCCCCTCTCCCTGATGTCCGCGACCCTGTTCATCTATAACAAGATGATTCTGGACTCAGAGCTTATAGCGATGCGCGGCATAGGTCATTCCACAATGGATTTAGCCAAGCCTGCCATAATTTTGGGCATAATAACCACAATATTTTTATGGGGAATCACATTCTGGGTCGCCCCGACATCTCTGGCAAAAATGCAGCAAATGCGAGTCGAGCTCAAAGCCGACTTCTCAAATATCCTCTTTCGCGAGGGTGTATTTAACGCCCTTGGCAAAGGCTTAACCGTCTATATCCGAGAGCGCAGACCAGACGGGGAACTTGCAGGCCTTATGATCCATGACACGCGCGATTCTGAAAAACTCCCCTCAACTATCCTGGCGAAAAGCGGTATTATCGTTGCCGGTGAAGACGCGCATCAGGTGATCGTTTTCAACGGATCACGGCAAGAATACAATCCAAAGTCAAAGATTTTACAAACTCTGACATTCGATCAGTACACAATTGATCTTCCCAAAAGCGGTATAGCGCGAGAGCGATGGGCCGAACCCGATGAACGCACAATCACAGAATTATTAAATCCTGACCTTTTAAACAAAAAAGACCGCGAAAACCTTCAGGAGTTCAAAACAGAAATCCACAGGCGCATCACCGGCCCACTACTGGCACTGACCTTTCCCCTCATAGCCCTGTGTGCATTATTGCTTGGACCCACAGACAGACGTGGACAAAGTCTGAAAATTTGCAGCGCAATCATCGGCGTAATCTGCATCCAGAGCCTATTCTTGACCGCCTATAACTTCGCCCGCAATCAGGACACAGGGCTGGTTTTAATGTATATCATAACCCTGCTGCCTATTATCACAGCCCTTTTCGCCTTAAGCAAAAACAGCGAACCTCTGAGGTACAAGCTATTCGCCGCCAATAAAAACAAAAGCAAACCCGCATGAAAATTACCAAAACCTTAAGCCTTTATCTCACGAAGAGATATATCCTAAACTTCCTTACTCTGCTTCTTGCACTTCTCAGCATCATCTATCTTTTCGATACAGTAGAGCTCATACGCCGCGCCAGCAAATACACCGATGTTCCATTGATCCTTGTCTTGCAAATGGGCCTCCTGAAACTCCCAGAAGTTGGGCAAACCCTTCTTCCTTTTGCAATACTCTTCAGCACCATGTTTACCTTCTGGCAGTTAACCCGTCAGTACGAATTGATTGTTATCCGCGCATCCGGTTTCTCCATCTGGCAGTTCTTATTGCCGATAACGCTTGCCTCCATCATCCTTGGCCTGTTTCATATGACCGTCATAAACCCTGTGGGTGCAGTCTTTATCGGAAAGTTTGAACAGCTTGAGCGCACGCACCTTAAACGCCAACAAAGCCAGATTGCAGTCTTCGAAGAAGGCCTCTGGCTCAAGCAATCCGTACTGATCGAATCAAGCACCCAAAGCAATAATCTGATCGAAGGCTACATCATCATGCACGCCCAAAAAGTTAAGCAACCCGAATGGCTTTTGCAAAATATCACCGTCATGTATTTTACAAACACCAATGATTTCCTCCAAAGAATTGATGCAAAGGATGCAACACTCACCAACGATTTTTGGACACTCAAAGACGTAATAATCAATAAACCCGGAGCGCCACCGCTCCGTGAGGATACATACGCCGTTCCGACAACACTGACGATTCAAGATATTGAAGAGAGCTTCTCCTCCCCCGAAAGCATGTCATTCTGGAAACTCCCTGCCTACATCAGAACCTTGGAACAAACCGGCTTTGATGCTACACGCCTGAAAGTGCATTATCACACGCTTCTCTCTCAGCCCCTCATGTTTTGCGCTATGATTCTACTCGCCGCAACCGTATCCATGCGCCCCCCTCGTTCAAAAGGAACATTTATCATGATCGTAACAGGCGTCATGATAGGGTTTTTCATCTTTTTTACCTCCAGCTTCCTTCAGGCTATGGGCGTATCCCGCCAAATCCCTGTTATGCTGGCAGCATGGGCTCCGGCCCTTATCGCATTTTTACTGGGTTTATCGGTCATGATGAATATGGAAGATGGTTAAAACATGACAAAAACTTAATTTTGCTGTTAATCATCTGGTAGTAAAACTATGCTATATAGTATATAAGAAATTTTTCTGAGTAGCATAATTCAATAAATTATTTTTCCAAACAGGGCATTTACATGGCACAGTTCTCATCACAGACTGAAAAACAAAAAAGCGCAGTATTCTTGGCAAAAAACCTAATTCTCGTTACTTTTGCAGCGCTTTCCATAGGTGGCTGTGCCTCTGGCAAATCAGGTGAAATTCAAGAAGGTGGCCTAACCATTCAAGACCCCTTCGAAGACACAAATCGCAAGATCATGGCCTTCAACCTCGCGGCAGATAAAGCAGTCATAAATCCCGTGATACGCGGATACAGAACAGTTGCGCCAAAACCGGTTAGAACAAGCATCGATAACGTCTTAAAAAACCTGCGCAGCCCAATCAATTTCACAAACGAAATTCTCCAAGGCGATATTGAAGGCGCCGGAAATATTCTCTCGCGCACAATTATCAACTCAACGCTAGGCATAGGCGGCCTCTTTGACCTTGCTGGTTACGAAGGCATTGAATACGAACCCGAGGATTTCGGCCAAACTCTTGCTATTTGGGGCGTAGGCCATGGGCCCTATTTCGTTCTACCGCTCATTGGCCCATCCTCTTTGCGTGATTATTCCGGCTACTTGGTTGACTCCGCTGCTGACCCCTTTAGGCTATACCTCTCCAACATAGACGAAGACGGCATCTATTATGCCAAATTTGGCCTGGATTACCTGAGCATTCGCGATTCTCTTATGGATACTTTACTCGAGGTCGAAAGAGGCTCAATCGACTACTATGCTGCCATTCGTAGTATCTATTATCAACATCGCGCTAACATTGTTAATGATGTAAAAACAAGCATGGGTGAACAGGTAGTCGATATCCCTGATTATGACGAATAACATTGAAGAATGATCACAAAAATGCAATACATCAAAAAGCAAAAATTGACGTAAAGCAAGGGAGCGTGATGTGCACAAAAAAATAATAATAACATTAATGACAACAACAGGATTATTAGGGCTACCCACAAACGCTCGATCAATGAACGCGGTAATAGATTATAACCCCAAAAATTCATTGGTAGTGACTGTAGCAGAGCAAGACCTGTCTACAAAAGCACAGGCCTTCGTGACCGATATGGCAGAGAACGGCATTATGTTTTTGCAGGATAAATCCCTGACAGAAGAACAAAAAAAGAAAGAATTCCGCAAGTTTTTAGATAAAAACTTTGACTTGAATACAATCGCACGCTTTGCCCTTGGCCGTTACTGGAACACCGTCACCGCCGCAGAAAAAAAGAAATATCTCTCCCTCTTTGAAGATATGGTCGTGGATGTCTATTCACGCAGATTTGGCGATTATAACGGGGAAAGCCTGATGGTTACCTCTGCCCGCCCCCAAAGCGACTCAGACGCCCTTGTGGCCTCGAAAATCATTCCTAAAACCGGCTCTGAAGTGCGGATAGACTGGCGCGTACGAAAAAAGAAGGATGGCTCATTAAAAGTTGTCGACATCATCGTCGAGGGCGTGAGCATGTCCCTGACGCAGCGCTCTGACTTCGCCTCAGTGATCCAGCGTGGTGGCGGTAAGGTTGAAACGCTGATCGCGCATCTTGAAAAAGAAAATTAATACACTTTATTTATTTTCCAAGCGCAAGCTGAGTATTGGTCAAGGTATTACTTTGCGCACCCTCAATCATCTGAATTAACTGTGCGTTCGTGGTCTGCGTCCCGCGGTAAAGCTTACCAGTCAGCTCAGTCGCGGGGTCACCAATACTCTCATGGAACGTACTGACCGTCATACCCATCCAGCGCAAGATATTATTGGGTATCTGATCCACCAGCTTGAAACAAGAAATCGCAATCATATAAACAATAATCGTGTACATGATCGTATAGAAAAGCTCATCCACAGGCCCGCGCATCATGTCAATTCTCTGTTGACCAGAACCATTAGGCAAAGTCTGAGCCACATTCGCGCCAGCTCCATCCGAAGCAAAAAGCGTGGCCTCAAGATCATAGCCCGTCGCAACAAGGGTCAAAAGATGGTAAGAACGATGTAACTCATTCACCAACGCCGAGAACAAGCCAATACTGAATATAAAACCAAAGATAATCAGCGTCGGACGGACAAAAATCTCAAACAAAAGGAAATAACCGTTGGTCGCCCAAGGCCCCGGTAACCCCTCCCCATCAATCTTGATATGTGCAAGCGCCCACAGCGGCATAGCAACAATTGCTTCAAAAATACTTTTGACCCAACCGCTAAAAGCAAAGAAAAAATATAAAAACGGTAAAATCGGCACAACATAATACAAGATAAATCCGATCGATAAACCTATCATACCAAAACGAAAGGAAAACTTACTCGCAACTCTCGCAAGATTGCCAATAAAGTCATCAGATAAAAGCTCTCCAACACCTTGCCCTACAATACCCACAAATAAGTTACGCAACGATGCGTCCACCATAGACTTGCCTAACCCACTAATCAAAGCAAGAGGAAAAACGCCATCATTTTCCATGATGTCATAAAGACCGTTCGAACCGATAATCATATTGATTGTATCAACAATCGCATTCCCGCTCGCACGTGTTACTATCGTCTCCTGAACAGAGGCTCTATTCCAAAACTCGAACGCACTGTAAAGGGCAGAGGCAATATACTGATCTCCCTCTTTTTCAAAATCAACTTTTTGACCATTAGCAAGACGCGGATTAAAGCGCTCGATATAAGACATGTTCGTATCTACTGCCCTGTGTGCATCTGCGACAGTCTCCATCACTTTCGGGTACCTATGAGGCCTGGGCACATTTTGAACAGCAGACGCAAATATACCATTAAGCTCTGCAATTTGGTTATACCATAGTGCCGCTCCTGCCCATCCTCGCTCGCGGATTTCCGGGCTCATAAGCGCATTTCCAGAATAGGCTGCGTTTTCTGTAAAAGCATTCACGCCATTAGAATTAACCGCAGCGTCAGCAAACATATCAATACTCGGATTATAATTATAGCTATTCCAATCCACATCCTCACCTGATAGCAAAAGCTTGTTCGCAGCATTAAAATACTCAATACTCGCCCGAGCTGCCTCAGCAGTCAGCCATTTCGTATCAGAGCTAAAATCAAAACCCAAACCCCCGCCCGCAGCCGCATAGCTATCATCCACACAAGAGCCATCATGCCCATGAGGCATGATCGCCTGCAGCATACAATAGGTTGTAACATCAAGCGTAGGCTTTCCACCGGCAAGATAAACACCGATAAAGTAAAAGTAATTATCCTGTATAGGGAAAATGGCAGAAGGAGAAGGACCAACCACAAATTCATCAAGTGAAGTCATCTCAAAACGAAGCTCCCCGCATGTAGGATCAACATAACCCCAATCCTGATCATGTGACTCAGGCGGATTATTAAGATTTAGCGGATTGCCCAAAGGCGGGTCACGATGCCCAAAACGCAAAATGACATCACGATAGCGCGAAAACTCCGCCGCCTCATGAAAGGGCCGCACAGTAAAGCCGGAATTGATAAAATAGTCCAAATAATCGTCACTTACATTGAATGCTCTGTCATAGGGATAACCCGTACCACCGGTCAAGCTTGGAACAATTGTTGTACTGTCTGAGCTAGGCTCACGAACAATATATGGCAACACATCAATACCGTGAACAATTTTTTGCGCAAAAATGCACATACGGACCAAATGCATAAATTGGGTTAAACCTCCAATCTCTGGCGCATTGGGCCGCGCAATGATTCTTTGATTAACAGACATCAGACTCGTAACACTTTGACCTGCTGCTGCATTTGCACTTGCCCCTGAATCAACAAATGTCAGCCAGGCATTCGTCGCCATATTCGATCCATATTTCGCAGCATATAGAGTTACAAGCTGTCCAACATTAATACCTGCATTATTCCCTGAATAACTAATCGGCGCGATCAAGAGAAAAAATACGATAAGCCTTGGGATAAACCAGGCCTTGTTCATCCTTTTTCCAAATGGGGTACCCGAAGTAATAGTCTCACCAACAATCGCAACAACGAAATATAAAAGCACAGCAAAAGAAATAAACGCAATACCAAGACTGTAAAAGCCGAGCATCTGATGTAGAGCAAGATGCATAGGTGTAGGAAAAGAAGTTGGTGAATTAATGACCTGTCCCTGAATATCACGGCAAGGCGTGGAAAGATCTGAAATACAGGAATCAAAAAACCCGATTGCCGAGTTGGTTCCAGAAAATTGCATCACACCAAAGACTTTATCCAGAATGACAAACGCCATATCCTGAGATGGTCCAACCGAGGTAGTAACAAAATAGTCGTACCATAAGCTTCCAGCAAATGCAGAGCTGGAAAAAAACGAAAACCCCAACAGGACAAACTGCAGGGTTAAGACAACAATCCCCCCCAAAATGAGAAAATAAATAATGATCTTGTCTCTGTTTTCACGCTTAAACACAAGCCCTCGTCCAGCCTCAGCGATAACATGACGAATCCCAAACCGCCCGAAATTTTTAGGATCAAGATAAGTGTGATGAGGAGGTAATAAACCAACGTTACTATAGATAATAGCAATCAACCCGGCCAAAAACGCAAAGCCAGACCCAATCAAATACTTGATCCGCGGCAATATGCCGGGAAGCAATGTATACTTGGCAAGACTGGTTGTGTTTACGCGCATTTATCTCCTACCTAACCACCGGTTTTCGTCCCTGCTTTTGCAAGAGCACCAAGACCGCCGCCCAATCTGGACAGGATTTGCTGTGATCCAAGAGAAGCGCGGGATGTCAAACCCTGAGCAGGATCTTCACGTTGATCTCCAAATGTGGCAACGCTTTGTCCCATCCAACGCAGAATATTATTTGGAATAGTGTCAATGAGCTTGAATGATGACATTCCCAGCATGTAAACAACAATCGCATAGATGACGGTGTAGAAAAACTCATCAATAAGCGAACGCATATAGGTCAAGGTAAAGCGGGAACTCACTAGCTCAGACTGCAAATCATAACCCGCCGCGTTTTCAACGACCAGGCTAAAAACACTATTCAAAACATTTACAAGCGCAGAATAGGTTGAAATACTGGCCAGCAAGCCAAAAACAATCAGAATAGGCCTCAAAAACACCTCAAAAATAAGGAAGTAACCATTCAGCGCCGCATTCCCCGGCAAACCATTTGCATCAATCCGAATATGCGCAAGCGCCCAGAGCGGTGCACCAACCAAAGCCTCAAACATGCCCTTGATCCAGCCACCGACAGCAAAAAAGAAATAGATAAAGGGCAAAAACGGTACAACATAGAACAACACAAATCCAACCGTTAAACCAATCATCGCAACCGTAACAAAGAACTGCGCAGGTATCGACACCAACTGGTCAGGGATATCTTCAAACGCAAGACCAATCCCAACAGTCAGCGCGGCATAGCCAAGAGACTTGATAGAATTCTCAACCAGAGCACGGCCAACGCCTGAAATCAGCGCAAGAGGATGAGTGTCCGTATTCTGACGCATATTATAAAGACCATCCAATCCAAGAATACTAGATACGGCAGACAGGAATGGGTTACCTGATGGATGATCATTCGCACTTCTATTCCACTCATTGAATGAAAGGCTCAAGGCTTTAACCAAAGCCGCATCCTGCTGCTCTCCAATCAAAGGTGTAATATCATCAATTCCTGAAACAGTTGGAACAAAACGGTCTTCCGGACTTACGCTCTTATCATATTTAGCCTTGATTTGTGCAACAACTTCCATTTGTGAAGGATAGCTGGCAATAATCGGGCTTGCATACGCCGCAGCAGTCACCACGCCGTTTAATTCGGCTATACGGTTATACCAAATTCCAGCTGCTGCCCATCCCTTATTATAAAGCGGAGATGCGCTTGCAGGATCTGAAGCAGAAGGGGCGCCCCACCTGTTGCTCGCCTCTTCCTTTAAAACTGCCTCATCAAAAACACGGCTCATTCTATTATACGCACCATCAGCAACCGCCCGCGTGAAGGCAGGCGTAACTTTAAACGGGTTCAGAGGATCAAGCCCTGTTACAGGATCAGGATTCTCAGGAAGTCCCTCAATCGCACGGTTAACGACCTCAACATAACGCTTCGCGCCGACCGGTGTTTGTGGCGGATCCAGAACACCAAGCGTTGGAACATCTGTTATGAAAAAAAGAGGGCTATCATGCCAAATATCACGAACCAGAGTGAAATAACCTTCCTGAATTGTTCCCGGACCAGGTTCAGCCGTAATAAGACCTGCAGAAACAAGGGAACTATATGGACGAGAGTCATTGAGCATCATCTGCAACTCACCGCAAATCGGACTTACATAGGAGCGCGCTTCAGGAAAACGCACTTCATCCCGAACACCAAAACGAATGGTATAATAAGTCGTTCCTAAAGGCAGAAAGGCCGGATTGACAAATTGCACATATTGCGAGACACCTAAAATCGGCATAGCATTCACAGTAGAAACATGCTCAGCCAGAACATAAGCACGAACTTCACGAGCAGAAGGCAAAGAAGTTGGCACAGGGGTTCCATTACTAACTGCCTCGCTCTTGAGCTTTTGCAGATCCAGAAATTCATATGCGTATTTACAAGATTTTGCGACATGCATAAATTGAACAAGCTCCTTTAAATTAGGAACGTTTGGCGTAGAAATTAAATTCTGCTGCGCATCCAGATAACGTGAATTGATCGTATCGTTAAAATACCGCCACCCGTTAGACGCAAAGGCCGAACCATATTTCGCAGCGTATAAAACAATATACTGTGAAGAGTTAAGCCCAACACTGAGGGGAACTAACAAACCAAAAGCAACAACGATACGCAACGGCGCCCATGTCTTATTAAATCTTCGCCCAAAAGGGATTCCACTTTGTGCAGTTTCTGCAACAACAGTTGCAACGAAATAAGATGTAATGATCACAGCAATAATCAATAAACCGATACTGTAAACCCCAAATAATTGATGCATAGCGACATGATAAGGAAACGGGAAAAAAGTATGCGCACCCACAGCAAGAGGCGAAAATTGAGAAGAAACAGCAGCCAAACTACCCAATGCAGCGAGATTAATACTAACAAGTGGAAAACCAAAATTATCCTGACACGTTGCCGCGTTCCCGATACATGATTCAAAAAAACCGTTAGCAGTGCCATCAGGATGCGGCACACCAAAGACCATATCAAGCATCATACTCGCCAGATCTTGCTCTCGAATATCACCAGCGGGCAGTGTAAAAAAACCGGCCCAGCTAAAAGGTAACGCCACCGAAGGCTGCATGAATAATACAGCGCCCATGGCAATAAACTGAACCATAAAAATCACGAGACCCGCAAGTACGACCGCAAAAAGGATAATTTGATCAATATTTTTATAGCGCCAAGTCAGGTTGCGCATTGCCTGTGCCACCACATGACGTATACCAAAGCGGCCAACATTAGACTGCATCAAATACGGATGCCCCTGGGGCAGCAAACCAACCATTTGATATACACTGGCCAAGAAAAAAGGAATGAGTCCAAAACCACCCAGGAAAAGCGCACGCAACCTCGGGCCAATCTGAGGCATCAAGGCATATCGTAAAACTCCCTTTGGTAGTGCAAAACCGAGCATATATTTTTCCTTTTCTTAACTCTTTAACCCTTAATGGTCATACCTATTCGCGAAACTAAGTCTATTACGGACCACCGGCCTGTGGTGGTGAAGCAACCTGTTTCCCAATCGCACCACCAAGCCCGCCAGCAGCATCCCTGACCGCGCCCGCCGCCTGGTTACCAACAGTCATACCGCCCGTTGATACATAGCGGCTGATATTTTCAACCTGATCTTGATCAATATCACCAAACGAAGACACACCCGCCCCGGCCCATCTCAGGATATTGTCAGGAATTTTATCAATCAGCTTGAAAGAAGAAAGAGCGAGCATATAACAAATAATCGTATAAATAATTGTGAAGAAAAACTGATCAATCACACTACGCTGAAATAACGGATCAGTAACAGCGGTAACGCCTACAATATCAAGAGTCGGAGCAAAGCCGGAAGCGTTAGTCGTCACCAAATCCCATATCAAATTTAAAATCCTGACCTGAGTAGAAAAAATTATAATCGCAGCAATAAGTCCGAAAACAGTCAATATAGGGCGTATAAAAATCTCCATAATAAGAAAATAACCATTTTGAGCCGCATCTCCTGGTAAACCCTCACCATCTATACGCATATGCGCAAGAGCCCAGAGCGGTACACCAACCATAGCCTCAAATATTGCCTTAACCCACGACGCTACCGCAAAATAAAAATACAAAAACGGCAGGAACGGAAGAACATAAAAGAGCACAAAACCAGCCGTTAAACCAATAAAGGCCATGGCATAAAATATCTGGCTAGCCGCCTCTGCTGCGCCTGCAAAATCCTTATATTTTGCCATCGCACCAACCATTCCTCCGAGGAATGTCGATACAGAAGAGGCCGCCATATTAAAAACTGCTGAATCAACGAGCCCCTTACCAACAGCAACTAGTTGCGCTAGGGGATGAAGATGCTGATTAGCACCACGAATATTAGTAAGACCATTGGTCCCAAGCATAAGATGGATCGCATTAACAAAAACATTTGATACCGGAACACGTGAGAGATCATTTGGATTTTTAGGCCCAGTCTCAGGGTTCCAATAGGAATATACACTCGCCAGAGGCTCCGCAACTTTCTCAAGCTCATCCCCCCCCTGAGCGATAATCACTTTCTTGGGCGGAGATCCCTCAGCAGCAGCTTTTAGGGTCGGGTCAAACTGCCGCAACCCTTCTATAGCCTCGTTATTTTGACGTTTATAATCCCGAACCTGCTCCATGACGATCGGGTAAGCATCCATAGCAGGAATAGCGCGCACACCGCTCATCCATCCGCCATTAATTTCCGCGAGCTTATTGTACCATATACCAGCACCACCCCAGCCACGCGACATAACATCAAAACTTATATTCGTGTATGTTGAGTTTTGGACATAATCAATCCAGGCCTGGATCATGTCAGCTCTCAAAAGATCCGTGTACCTATCAATCATCCCTTGATTAGTCCCACGACCAGCCTTCCAGTCCTCAGACGGTCCATTATTCAGGCATTCAGCCAAAGTCGAAGGAAAGCCTGCAAAACCAGTGCCTCTACCCGACAGAGGCCCACCACCTGCACCGCCTGTCTCAGTTCCACTACAGAAATTTTCCGCGACAATACGATCCTTGGATATTGAGTGCTCAACAGAAAGGCGGGCAAACTGACGCATTCGCACATCCTCAAACCACAGCGCCATAACCAGTTCATAATAATGCTTCAACATAGCATCACTGCCACCGCGCGACGGACTTGCAAGCGCACCACCAGCATCAGAAACATCCATAACTGGAATGCGAATATCTCCGCAGAGAGGTTTCACACCAGCAATTTCACTTGTGTAAACTTTTGAGGTAACAGAACCAAGCTCCCTTCTAAACTCACCGAAGCGTATTATAATATCATTCGCATAGTAAAATCCGAGCGCACGCAAATAAGTCACACTCGTGGGCGTTGAAATGAAGAGACGCTCTGCGGGATCGCCAACAATTTGAGAACCGCCAATCGGCCCCGCAGGCATACCAGAACTGGGCTGCTTAATCAAATAAGGCTGAATCTGAAAATCGCCCTCAGTCCCTGCAGTGTAATTTGCAGTAATTTCAGGATAAGTCCCCGTTCCTCTCGTTTTATTAAATTGCCCAGCATTAATCCTGTGATAAGCGTAAGCACAAGAATGAACGAGACTCATTGCCTCAATCGTCGAGGTAATGTCAGGAATTTCAGGAAAAGCAAGCAACGAATATCTCTCGCCCATAGGATTAGCACCACCTGCACCCGAAAAAATGCTTTGTGAAACAATAGTTGCATTAAACTGAACCCAACCATTCGTCGCAAGGCCTGAGCCCCATTTCGCCGCATAAAGAACAACATACTGCCCCGAATTCAAACCGTAATTAATAGGCATCAGCAAACCGAGCGCTACGACCAACCTGACGGGAACCCAAACATTTTGGAAACGCTGCCCAAAAGGTGTTCCTGATACCGCAGTCTCAATCACAATCACAACAAGAAAATAGAGGAAGATAATAACAGCAATAAGCAGAAGCCCAACTGAATAAAAACGAAAGAGATCATGTAACGCTTCATGATACGGCAATAAATTACCAATACTTAGCGGCCCAGCCGAGAGAGAGGCTATACCATTAACCTCCATAAACTCCGTACAGCTTATCGGCAACGCCGCACTGATAGTAATGCCTGCATATGTAGCTGAAGGCAGCGCAAGTGAATTACAATAAATTCCCGGAATACCAAAAATCTGATCAAGCAGGTTAAACGCAATATCATCTCTAGGCAGGTAAGTATTAAACCACGAAAAAGCCATCGCAGGGGCAATCACCATCGCATAAATCATCATGATAAACTGCGCCAGCAGCATAAATATGCCCGCAAGTGTAACAAAATAAATCAATATCTGATCAATATTTTTCCTTGAAAAAACCAGATTGCGCGAAACCTCTCCAATGACATGGCGAATACCATAGCGGCCAATATTTTCAGGCATAAGATAAGGATGATTGTAAGGAAGAAGGCGCGCCATAGAGTAAACATGCGCCAGAAGAAACGAAATATATCCAAAACCAGAGACGAAAAGAGACTTCAAGCGCGGTATAACGCGGGGCATCGTTACATAGACTAGAACTTCTTTTGTTTTAATATTCTGCACGTTTTTTTCTTCTCGCATTCAATGAAGCCACTAAAAACTACTCATCTCCAAATAAAGCAGCTTTTAATACAATTACACCACATATTAGCATCATTTGTAAAATAAATGCGAGTTTTATGTCATTGTTAATATATTTTCCTATGAGAAACTTATAAAACACATGAATTTAAACTACCCTGCCTTGCGCAAAGGCTTGTATTTTATACGTTTGGGCGTATCCGCATCATGCCCCATACGCTTGCGGTAATCCGCCTCATAATCCTGATAATTACCCTCAAACCAGACCACCTGCGAATCGCCTTCAAACGCCAGAATATGTGTTGCCAACCGATCTAAGAACCAGCGGTCATGGGAGATCACAACGGCGCACCCTGGAAAGCGCTCCAAAGCCTCTTCCAGAGCGGCCAAAGTCTCCGTATCCAGATCATTGGTCGGTTCATCCAACAGGATCACATTCGCTTCATTTCGGAGCATCTTTGCCAGATGCACCCGGTTACGCTGCCCACCCGATAAATCTGCGACCTTTTTCTGCTGATCCGGCCCGCGGAAATTAAACGCCGACACGTAGGCACGGCTTTGCATCTCAACCTTACCCAGCTTGATAATATCCGTCCCGCCAGAGATTTCCTCCCAGACATTATTATCGCCCTTGAGTGTGTCTCGGCTTTGATCAACATAACCAAGCTTCACCGTATCACCCACGCGGAATGTCCCCGAATCGGGTGCCTCCTTGCCTGTAATCATCTTGAATAACGTTGATTTACCGGCGCCGTTCGGCCCAATAACACCGACAATTCCCCCCGGTGGCAGGCTAAAGGATAGCCCGTCAATAAGTAATTTATCACCAAAACCTTTGCGGATATTATCCGCCTCAATAACCAGATCCCCAAGCCGCGGCGGGCTTGGAATAACAATCTGTGCATCGCGCATATCCGATTTCTGGCTCTCCGCCAACAGCTCCTCATACGCATTAATCCGCGCCTTGGATTTGGTGCGCCGGGCAGACGGGCTCTTGCCCATCCATTCCATCTCCCGCGCAAGCGTCTTCTGGCGCGCATTTTCCTCACGCTCTTCCTGTTGCATGCGCTTGGACTTAGCCTGCAGATAGGCAGAATAATTCCCCTCATAGGGAATGCCGCGCCCCCGATCAACCTCCAGAATCCAGCCCGTAACATGATCAAGAAAATACCGGTCATGCGTCACCATCACGACTGCGCCCTTATACTCGCTTAAAAACCGCTGCAACCATGCCACGCTCTCCGCGTCCAGATGGTTGGTCGGCTCATCAAGCAAAAGCAAATCCGGCTTCTCCAGCAGCAACCGGCACAGCGCAACGCGCCGCCGCTCCCCCCCGGAAAGATTCGTCACCGGCAAATCGGCAGGCGGGCACCGCAAAGCCTCCATCGCAATCTCAATCGTCCGGTCGAGCTCCCACCCATCAACAACATCGATTTTTTCCTGCAAATCACCCATCTCTTCAGACAACGCATCAAAATCCGCGCCCTCCTCAGCCATCTCCATACCAATCGCGTTAAACCGATCAACCATCGCCTTGATATCTGCCAAAGCCTCCATGACATTCTCACCAACCGTTTTGCTCTCATCAAGCTTTGGCTCTTGCTCAAGATAACCAACGCGCGCCCCTTCCGCCGCCCATGCCTCACCCAGAAAATCCTTATCGCGCCCCGCCATAATACGCAGGAGCGTTGACTTACCTGCGCCATTTGGCCCCAATACACCAATCTTTGCCCCCGGGAAAAAGCTCAAGGTCACATTCTCAAGAACCTTCTTGCCGTTCCCATAGGCCTTGGTCAGGCCGTTCATAACATATACATACTGATAAGATGCCATTGCGTGCACGTCTTCCTTAAAAATGAGATGTTCCTTTTGTGAAACAAAAACCGTAAAACGTCAAGCCCGCACAGAGATACACACTAACACAAGTGCAGAATATAATGCTCGAAGTAGCGCATATTACCGACCCTTCTAAGACGCATTTGCGTCTCTTTCGGCCCCATTATGCACCGCCTTTGGGTCATAAAGTGATAACCGGTCAATCAGCGAGAGAATCTCCCCGATTTCCCGCTTCATATTCAGGATTGAGGCCGGGTCCATCGCCGGAACAGAAATATCCGCAGGCTCGAAATAATTATAAGAGCTCTGAATCAGCACCAGCATCTTATTCTCGTAAAACGCCGCCGTAATGCTCTGCCCGTTATAATGCTCCTGCAAGCCCTTAATCCGCTCAATCATAACCGGATCAATCAGATACCGCGCCTCAACCTGATCATTCGTATACACATCAAACAACCCCTCAAACTCAGGATCAACAAGGTTAGCCCGCTTCATGCCGCTGGTTTTCTCCTTAAACCACTCGGTAATCTTACCCCTGTCCCGCTCCAACGTGGTATGGCCGTAGAATTTCTTAGTGCGCATATCCAGTAAAATCGCTAGCCCCTTAAACACAGTCCTATAAGACGTGCGCCCTTTGGAGTCCCTATGTTTGGTCTGCAAATGAATTTCTGAAAACTCAATCCCCACACCTTTATATGTGCCTTGAAAATAATCTTCCGAGCGGTACCGGTCATGCCGCGGCAAAACCTTGGACAGGCGCATCTTCGCAACATCGATCTGCCCCTTGATGTCATAAACAAAATCCCCGAACAATTGCGCGATTTTGGGCAAAATCTCTTGCTTATACGCCTTTGCATATTGCCGCTTTGGGTGCGTGACCCAAGCATAAAGCGCGCCCATCACAACAACCGTTATCCCCGCTTCGCCCTCATCATTAGCAGTGCGAACCAAAAATAAGAGCCAGTAATCAATAAAAACCAAAACAGGGCCCAAAACCACCGCAACCGGAACAGCGAGCCTCTTGCGCCATTGATACACCGCCAGCTTCTCAAGCCGGATAACCTCCAGCGCCGCCAAAGCCTCCTTGCTCCGCTCCAGAAACGCCAGATCATCGCCGCCGCGCACATCCCGCAGCTCCGGTATTTCACGTCTTTTACTTTTTTGGAAATGATTTAGTATAGCGCCAAACATGACATAAACTGTATCGGATTTTTCATGCAAAATACATCCCTAATCATCGGACAAGACGGTAAAAAACGCTGCTTCTGGTGCGGGGAAGATTCCCTATACGTACACTATCATGATAACGAATGGGGACGTCCCGTATATAATGATATCCGCCTGTTCGAAAAACTCTGTCTCGAGGGGTTTCAGTCAGGTTTGAGCTGGATTACCGTCCTGCGCAAGCGCGAAAATTTCCGCAAGAATTTCGACGGATTCGATTTTAAAAAAATCTCCCTCTACACAGAAAACGACGTTGAGAGGCTCCTGCTTGACCCCGGCATCATCCGCCACCGCGGCAAGATCGAGGCCACCATAAACAACGCAAAAAAAGCCATAGAATTGAAAAAAGAATTCCCCTCACTCAGTGATTATTTTTGGTCTTTTAAACCCGAAAACCACACGCAACCCAAAACACGTACGCACATACCCGCCATCACGGAACACTCCCAGGCCCTGTCAAAAGACTTAAAGAAACGCGGCTGGACATTCGTTGGCCCCACAACATGTTACGCCTTCATGCAGGCCATGGGCATGGTCAATGATCATATAATAGGGTGTGATTTCACAAAGAGCAGTTAATTTCCGCGATCACCATAACTGGGTGAACTCGTAACCGGCCCACGTCGATCATGACTATATGCAGGCGGCATGGATCCATCACCTTCAAGCCCCATATCTCTGGCATTCTGCTCAACCAAACCCTGCGGGCCTGTCTGCGGCCAGTTTTTGCCATCAAATCCTGGGTCGTAACCACGTTGTAATCCTAGCATTTCACCAATCTGATCAATTTGCGCCGTAAGGGCTGTAAGAGGGCCAGCATGCCCACCATTTGGAATACCGAGAGCCTCATGAAGACCCTGAGTGATAGTGTAAGGATGGCGCCACTCCGTCGCCGGCTCCGACGCAACCCGGAAAGGCCCGCTAATAACCCGGCACGCCTCATCAACCGCATAGGCCCCCTGACTCGGATGACGCGCAATAGCCTCGGCCTCGGCGTCCTGACGAGCAACCCGACGCTCGGCATATCCGCTCACATACGCATTCTGATGATCCTGTGTAATTCTAAGGTTATAATATACAGCGGCCAGCGCACTCATCGGCCGTATCGGATCATCAGGGTTATTCGTATTCGTAATGGCCATGATATTTGTGTAACCAAAATTCGCAGATTGCTGGATGCGTCCACCAGGTGAACGGTGAGCCTCATCCAGAAGATCATCAAGACGGGTATGACCGGGTACATAAGGCTCGTTGAAATCATGCTCATTATGCTCCGAGAGCGGGCGAATACCATCTTCACCATAATTCACATAACGATAGTCATAGCCGCCATCTCTGTCGGGGGTTGCAACAATCACATCAACACCCGGAATGGTAACGCCAAACTTACTTGGCTCCAAAATCGCGAAAATTTGGTTCTTCTTGCCGAGCTGCGCACGATTCATAACTAAATCCATAATCTGCCTACTGGTTGGAGCAGTCGTTCCAAAACCATCCCTGGCCTGATCCCGAATAAGACGATTTTTAGCAAAATGATCAGCAATCAGCTTTGCCTGATCCTCATTAAGAGCACGCAGCTCACTAAACGTCTCGGGCATGGGACGGCACTGCTCTGTTGGCTGCTTGAACGGGCGAAGATCCTGCGCCGCATCCAATGTCGCCGTCAATGTGAGAACTGTTGGCGCCAAATTACCTTCAAGGGTCGGTACAACCGGCGCAGGCGCAGGCGCAGACTCACGCTGCATTTGCTCAACAATACGGCGCGTGACCTCAACGCTTATCTGATCCCGCAGAGCAGAATGATCCCAAACACTAAGGCGCTGATTACCGCCACCATTAAGCGCGGGAGATTGCATATCCTTATCCAGACTCATGACATTTTCGGCAAATTTGCTGATCTGCTCTTCCCCAACACCGCGCGCTCGCATGTAACTCAGTACAGTGTCAAGATCTTCCTGACCGTTAAACGAGTGATCAATGCCATCAACATCGAGAGTAGAAAACGTGCCCCCGCCATCTAGATGCGTCTGTATTTGTGCACGCACATATAATTCCTCAACCAGACCATTAAACGCACGCGTCATCCGATCATCATACCCACTACCCTCACGCAGCAGCTTTTTATCAAGCGTATCAAGACCAAGCGCGTCAAAATTATTAAACATAACCTCACCGATTGCCGCAACACGCCCCTTCGGATAACGCACGGTGACATCATAATCCTTCGGATCGCGGTCATAGCGAAGCGCAGGCTCCTCAGTAACAGCAGCCTCTCCCGGCGCAGCCAATGGTGCACTCTCAATCTCAGCACCAGCAGCCGGAGCAGGAGCAGGAGCTGCATCAGCCAAAACCGCAGCAGGAGCAAGAGGTCCACCAGCAAAAGAAACGGGCGTTCCATCCGGCGCCCTTAAACCCCCGCGCTGCTCTAAATTCTGTAAAGCAGGATCACCATCAGGGCCAAGCTCAGGATACTCTCTTACAAGACCCTGCACTTCAGACTCCATTTCCGCCAATTCTGCACGGATAGCCTCAACGCTTAAATCCTGCCCGGCTTGGAACTGTTTTCCTGCCTCAATCAACGTCCCAACAAAAACAGACTGAGCATCCGCCTGATTTCCAGTCGCAGACGCCTCGGAAAGGGCAAGGGCAATTGCTTCCTTAACTTTGCCTTCATCCTCATCTTTAAAGATGAGTTTAATCGCTTTTTCTGTCAGCCAGCCATCAAGCCGACCATTAACATTTTCTGTGAGTTTCGCCATCACCTGCTGATGGGTTGCTCCATCGCCAAGGTCTTCCTGCGCTTTAGCATACAGGTCGTTAAATTTATCCTCAACAACAGGCTTAGCACGCTCCAGAACCGAAGTATCGTCTTTTTCACCCCAAATACGCCCAACATTAATACCAAACATCGCCAATATGCTTCCAAACATCTGACCAAACTGGTTATTGGTGAAGAAATCCTGGATCATAGCCTTCATGCCTGGCGACCATTTATCAAGCATGGTCGAGGCTGCATCCATCATCAAGTTAAACTTGTTCGTTTCCTTGGCACGCTGCGCATCAAGAAGCATATTATTCCGCTGCAAAGTATCAAGGCTCTCAAACAAAACATTAAGTTTTGCAATTTTTGCCTGCTCCTTATCAAACAAATCTTTTCTTCTATCAAACTCGCGCTTTTCTGTGAAATACGCAACTTTCTCTGCTTCTTCAGCACTATCCGCGGGCTTAACAGGCTCATCAAGGGCAAAGGGCTGCAACAACGCCTGCGCCTGCTCAGGTGAATATGTTTCGATCCCTAGCTTATCACGGATCATCTGGAATTCAGGCTTGGTCAGAATCGCCATTTTCAAGGTGTCGCGCACAGTCGAATTATAAGACCCATCGGGGTTTTCCTCCCCATTCAGCATCCGCAGCGCCATAATCGCTTTTGCCGTCAAATCCTGAGATTTCTCATCAAAAACCATGTCAGCAGCTTCCGCCTCTGTCAGCGGTGTAACAACAGAACCAACAACATCAGCCAGCATACCGAACTGGCTCGACTGGCCAATCACATCATTCAGACCATACAAAACCTGCTCAACAACAAAACTCGCCGCCTTGATATCAGTTGAACTATCTCCCTGCGCAACAGGAGCCTCTTCAGCCGCAGCAGCAGGTGCCTCAGCAGACGCAGCACCCGCCGCAGCATCTGCAGTATCACCCGAAGGAGTTGCAGCAACATCAACTGGCGGAGTAGCCGCATCCGGTTGGGAAGACGCACCAGGAACAACCGTTGCCGCAGGTGCTTGCGCAACCTGAACTTGCTGCTCAACCTGCGCAACCGCAACGAGTGCATTTGCTGCGTGTAAATAATTTAAATCAGCAACAAGACCGGGAACACTCGCCGCAGCCGCTCTCAACTTTTCAGCCTCTTCTGCCGAAGAAATCATCGCTTGAACATTAAGCATCGCCGGCAAGCGACCCTCAAGTGCGGCGCCGAACTCCGGTGAATATGCTGCATCAGGATAATCGCCAGCAAGCTTAGTCTGCTCTTTCAAAAACGCCAGCGCAGCCTCATACGTCGCAAAAGATGCCTCATCAAAACGACCATCAACCGCACCCGGCGCAGGAAGATTAGCATCTTTCGCCGCAGCAGAAATTTGCGCCAGCGCTGTTTCAACGCGCATCACGCGTTCAGTAATCTCTGGATCTTGCTCCGGCCAAACCATCTCCGTCCGCGTCGCACCAACCGCCGCAGACGCGGCATCACTGGCAACACCAGTTGCTGCCGGATCAACCGCAGCAACCTGCTCAACCGGAGCCGCCGGAGCAGCAGCAGCAGTAACTTGCTCATAAGCACGCTGCGATATTTCATGATAAGGTCCAAAATTTACGACTAACTCAGCTAAATCCTGATCAGATATAACAGGCTCCCCGTTAACCGTTTGAACAGCAATACCAGCTCGCTGCAAAGACTCTGGATCGAGCCCTACAGAACTTGCAACTCCAAAAATCCTATCCCTCATATCAGATATAATGTTTTGTAATACAAAAGCATTTTCTTCATCCGTTAACGGATGCTCTTGCGCCCAAGCCCCAACTTTATCTTGGGTTACATGTACTGTTTGCCAATCACTAAAACCCGCATCCCAATTTGCTCGCTGCTCTTGGGTCGTGGATGCTATAAGAAAATCTTCAGGGCTTTTACCAGGATTAGCTCCTAGCCAGGCACCCAGCTTTTCAGGTGTAATATTTTCTTCAATCCAAGCGTCTCGTAGCGCGCTGCCCTCTTCCCAGGGCCTTCGCTCTGCTTCAGTTGTGTTTGCCACAACGTAATTGTTTAGAATGACTGGACTTATAAATAAACTGTAATATTCACTGTAAGCTTGGGAAACGACCGCGCCAAACTCCGGCGTATAGGCAGGCCCATCAGAGGGCGGCAACGCAACCCCGAGCGCCGCACCAATAACTTGAAGACCTAAAGCAGCATTCTCAAGCTGCTCCTGCGTAACCTCGGCAGCAATTCTTCCACCTTGCTCTGATGTGCTACCTTCCCACGCTTCAACTCCTATTGCCATAAATCAACCTTATATATTTTAGGGCGCATGACCCACTATTATCTCACCATCTTCACCATATGCGGAACTATTTGTTTTTAAATTACTTTTTATAAAACCGTCATATTCTTAAACGAAGTTATTGGTATTGTTGCATATTCCAACTATTTTTACAAATTTAATTTACACTGGCCTGCTGTCCCGCGACAATCTGGCGGAAATAGGCCAGATAACGCTCAACACACCGCTCCTTTGTAAAGCCCTCTAAATAGCTCTGATAGCCATTTTCAACAAGTTTACCACACAGGGATTTATCCGCTTTCAAACGCGTAATCGCCTCACCTAAAGCGGAACTATCATCAATAGAAACAATCAGGCCATCATGCTCATGGCGAACAAATTGTTTGGGTCCCATAGAATCAGTACAAACCAGCGGAACTTTCTGCGCCCAGCTTTGCGCAAAGACAGTGCCAAAAGGCTCATAACGTGAGGGAAATACACAGATATCACTCGCCGCAAACAAGGCCGCCCGATCACCCCGCCAACCCAGCAAACGCACGCGATCCGATGCATTTAACTGTGCAATCAAACGCTCCAATTTCTCCCGATCCGGCCCCTCCCCGGCAATCCAGAGATAAACACCAGACAAACCCGCCACAGCCCTGGTCAACGTGTCAAAAGCCTTACTCTCATGCAGACGCCCCAAAGCAAGACACAGCGTTGCATCTTCCGGCACACCGTAATCAGCGCGGGAAACGGCCAATCCCGGCGCCTCCGTCTCTGCAAAATTATTGATATGCCGCACACGCTGAGAATCAACGCCGCATTCCTCAACCAGATAACGCATTATATCGGGAGTAATCGTTGCAAAATAATCGGTATTCTTGAAATTCTTAATCTTGTAATACCCGCCAAGGCGCGACACAACCTTATACGGTTTTCCCCCCATATCAGGCGACCATCGCGTAACTTTTTGTGCTGCCCGAGACATCCATGTCTGCACGATATCCGGTTGAAATTTTGTGATTATTCGGCGCAACATCCAGGGCGTATAAACATCAACCGCACCGCCAAAAGGTAAGGTGTGAACAAGTATTCCCGCTGCTCGTAATCTAGGCACCCTTATAGAGTTTGGACGCGTCACAACTTCCACATGCTGTCCAGCCTGGGCAAAAGCAATACACATGTCAACAAAGGCTGTCTCAGCGCCACCATGCTCGGCCCCGGCAAGCACCTGCAGCAACCTCATCATAGTATTACCCCTATTCCTGAGTTTTCTTCAACATATCAGGGTAGCTTTTTAACGTCAGAACCAGCATATATTTCATATTTTCTTCTGTTTCATCCATCTTGCTAAGCATAAACTCGCATGCTTCAGGCGTCGTCACAGGTGTTTTTTCAAAATTTGAGGAATTAATAGCCCGCATCTCATCAACCTGCCCAAAAATAGATTGAATTTCGGATTGCGGAATATAGGTTTGCGCCAGCACCATATTATCAATATTCGCCTGAGATTCATCAATCTTAACACCGACATTCTGTTTCCATTTATCATATCGCGCATTAAGATCATCCGCCATTTCCGGATTATTCGTTGCACACGCATCCACAGCCCCTTTAACATCATCGCCCACCGCTTTAACCGTGCTTAAAATATTATAATTGGCATAAATGGTCATGAAATGCTTCATCTCCGACTGATCCAGAGCAGTCATTTTACCCATCACAGTTTCCCTGAGAACATCAGACTTTTTCTTCGCATCGGCATTGTCAGGATCATCCTTTTCAGATTCAGGATCTTGAGCAGGTTGCTCCTGAGGGGCCTCATCCTGAGCATAGGACAATCCAGAAAATCCAAAACAAATCAAGGACATAAGAAAGAAGGAAAGAGTGAGAAAACGCTGAAGCATGTTATATTACCTATTTTCAATTATATTATTTATAAGAATAGCATTCTATAGGGATAAAACACGAAGTGCAAAAAAAAACCACCGAACAAAGTCGGTGGGGAGAGTTTTAATCCGGATCTGTGCCTAATCTTAAGGCATATTCGTTTAAAACGGGGCAGAAAAAAACGAATATAAAACAAATCCAGACTGTCACACGTCAAGTATGAAGAAGTAAAATCCGTCAAAAAATCATTTCGTACCTGGTATCCTCCAATACAAAAGACCTACCGAGCAAGCAAAGCTTAAAACCGCTAATAAGAGGAACATCATCCCAAAAACCATAATTAATCACTCCCTTTATCTTTATACTTAAATTTTACCATAATAAAAGTAAATACAACGTAAATTTATTTTACATAAATTATAATTTTAGCTAAAATTTTATCCGGTTTTTATGGCTAAATACGCTTTTTTATCTTGATTTCTTGCCCTCTTTAAGGCTTTGTATAAAAAGGAAAAAACAAAGATATAACGATGAAAACACCTCTAAAACTCTCTGATCGCTCAAACATACCGATGTTCCGTGCCCTTGATATCCTGCGCCAGGTTAACGAAAAAGAGGCCGCAGGTGAAAATATCACCCGCATGGGCGCTGGCCAGCCCTGTTTTGGCGCCCCTCAAGCGGCCCTTGATTACGCAATAGAGATGATCAAATCCGACCCTAAACAGGGCTACACCGAGGCTATTGGCATGCCAGCCCTGCGCGATCGCATCGCCAAATACTATAAATCTTATTACGGGGTTAATGTTTCACCGGACAATATCGTCATTACGACAGGCTCATCCTGCGGTTTTATCCTCGACTTTCTGGCCGCCTTTGATGCCTGCGCGCGTGTGGCGGTGTTCACACCCACCTACCCCGCCTACCGCAACATCCTCAAGGCCCTGAATATTGAGGCTGTTGAGATCGAAACCAGCGCAAAAGATAACTACCAACCCACATTAGATTTAATCGAAAATTGTGGCAAAAAATTCGATGGAATCATCATTAATTCGCCTTCAAATCCTTGCGGCACGATGATCAACGAAACCGAGCTCGAAAAAATCTGCCGCTGGTGCGATGAAAACGCCGTACGGCTTGTTTCAGACGAAGCCTATCACGGCATCACATACGAGAAAAAAGCACAAACCGCTTGGAAATACTCAAAAAACGCAATCGTGCTGAACACATTCTCAAAATATTTCGCCATGACGGGCTGGCGCCTTGGCTGGAGCATTATCCCCGACGACATGCGCACAGCTGTAAAAAACCTCTCAGAAAGTCTATATGTTTCGGCACCCACAATATCGCAGCATTTAGCCTGTAAAATCTTCGATCACCTTGATGTTCTGGATAGCTATGTCGCCTCCTATCAAAAAAATCGTGATATCCTCAGAGCTGAGCTTCCAAAAGCCGGCATCACAGAGTTCACAAAAGGTGACGGCGCATTTTACCTCTATGCGAATATTCACCATCTCAGCAACGACAGCATCGAATATTGCGCAAAAATGCTCAGCGAGGCCAAAGTCTCCACAACGCCCGGCATAGATTTCGATCTCTCACGTGGCCACAAATCCATACGAATCTGCTATGCTGACTCGCAGCAAAATATTATAGAAGCCTGCAACCGCCTCAAGAAATGGGCCGCATAATGAAAAACGAAAATGGAAATGCATTGTGGTTTATCTTACTGGCCGTTGCGCTCTTTGGCATTCTTGCTGCAGTGATCAGCCGCAATAATTCCGCTGTTGATCAAACCGGAGACATTGAAAAAGACCGCATAAAAGCCAGCGAATTTCTGAGATACGGCAAATCTGTTGAACAAGCTGTGCAAAAAATGATGCTCAATAATGGCACAAGTGAAAATGATCTGGACTTCTTATCTATCGACGCCGATCATGATAACATAAACTGCACCACTAACGATTGCGACGTCTTCCATGTCGAAGGCGGAGGTATCGCCTACAGGACACCCGCAGAACTTTTAAAGGACTCTGCCCACACACAAGACTGGCATGTTTCAACCAGCAACAGAGTCTATCAGTCTGGCTGTGACACGGCAGATAGGAGCTGCACAGAGCTTCTGCTCATTGCCAAAGACATCCCCAAATCCATCTGTTTACAAATCAACCGCCTGCAGGAAATTACAAACCCTAATGGTGATGCACCCAGACAAGACGAAATCGTAAAAGGCAATGCCTTCAACGGAACTTTTACCAACACCGGCTTGAATTCTGATTTTATTGGTGGAACAAACGCAACAAGCGAAGCCCCCCAAACAAAAGGCAAATCAGCCGCATGCGTCTATGAATTTGGCGGTTCCCCACCGGGCTATGTGTTTTATCAAACCCTTCTGGAGCGTTAAGGATCAATCGACCAAACGATTCCACCAACCCTTTTTCTTTTGCTCGGGCGCCTCATTCACAACCTCATACTCACGCACTGGCGCAGGCACAGAAGCAGATTCCTTCTTTTCTTCAGCTTTTTCTTTGACTTCAGGCTTAACCTGTACCTTGGAATTCTCACTTTTTGCTGCATCATCATTTGCAGCAACGCTCTCGCTTTTACGCGGCTTGCGCGCGCGTTTAGGCTTATCAGCCACTTTATCCAATGGCTTTTCCTGAGGCTGGTTAATATCGACCATCTGCTCTTTTGGCTCCATTACAACCTCAACAGTCTTCTCGGCCTCTTGTGCCAGGCGATCATCAGGTTGCTGCTCCCTCTGTGCCTGCCCCTGAGCGTTAGGCTGCTCTGATCGATTGCGGTTGCGGTTGCGTCCACCGCGACGGCCACGACGGCGAGGCCGCTCTTCATCAGAAGAACTGCGCTCACGCTCACCACGAGAGTCTTGACGAGAACTTTGTGCCGCAGGCCTTTCAGCGCGCTCACGAGGCTCCTCCGCCGCGACATCTTCAATCTCAACAACATCGTCACCATCCGCAGCATTAACCGGACGCGAAACTTCAACGCGGTAATCAGAAACCGGAATTGTATCATCAACCCGCAGCAAAACTTCGAAATTATAGCGCGCCTCAATTTCTTCAAGCTTCTTACGCTTATGGTTTAAAATATAAAGCGCAACATCATTCGTCACCTGCACAATAATCTGCGCAGCACGACCGCGGATACCTTCTTCTTCAATCGCACGCAAAACCAAAATAGACATAGCATCAGAGGTGCGCACAACACCGGTACCGGCGCAGGCCTTACACTTCTCAAATTGCGACTCCGTCAAGCTTGGGCTCAAACGCTGGCGTGATAGCTCCATCAAGCCAAAAGACGAAATCCGTCCCACCTGCACACGCGCACGATCCGCAGACAAAGCATCACGCATACGGCGCTCAACCTTGGCATTGTTGCGCCGGTCTTCCATATCGATAAAATCAATAACCACAAGTCCGCCAAGGTCACGCAGCTTAAGCTGGCGCGCAACCTCATCAGCTGCCTCCAGATTGGTCTTAAGCGCCGTTTCCTCAATATGACGCCCCTTGGTCGACTTACCAGAGTTAACATCTATTGAAACCAAAGCCTCAGTCGGGTTAATGACCAGATAGCCGCCCGCTCGCAGACGCACCTCCATCTGACCAATCTCGTCAATCTGGCTTTCAATCTGATAACGATGGAAGAGAGGAAGACTTTCCTCATATTTCTTAACCTTTTTAACATGCGAAGGAATAAGCATTTTCATGAAATCGCGCGCGGTTTTATAACCCTCTTCGCCTGCAACAAAAATCTCTTCAATATCCTTGGTATAAAGATCGCGCACAGAACGCTTGATAAGATCTGCCTCTTCATACACAATAGCCGGAGCGCTGGACTGCAGCGTAAGCTCGCGGATATTATTCCACAAACGCATCAAATAATCCAAATCACGCTTGATCTCAGCTTTGCTGCGCTCAACACCAGCCGTGCGCACAATAACAGACATACCCTTAGGCAACTCAAGATCTTTTACGATCTCACGCATGCGCGCACGATCTTTTCCATTTGCAATTTTGCGGCTAACACCGCCCGCACGTGGCGAGTTCGGCATCAAAACGCAATAACGACCTGGCAAAGACAAATATGTTCCAACCGCAGCGCCTTTATTACCGCGCTCTTCCTTATTGGCCTGCACAAGCATAATTTGCCCACGCTTGATAACCTCTTGAATTTTATATTTCCGTCTCAGATTAAAGCGAAAACGCTGCTCTGTATCCAGATCATCACCGCCAACAACCTCAACGGATTGATTACGATATTGCGAACGCCCACCGCGCCCGCGGCCTCTGCCACGCCCGCGACCCTTGTGGCGTCCAGCGCGATCATTATTACCTTCAGAGGAATTCTCATCCGCATCACCATCACCATCAGAATCTTCTCGATCATCCTCAAGACCATGCTCATGCTCATACTCATGATGCTCAGAAACTTCAGGACCCTGAAGATCATCCGCAGCCTCTTCTCCACCATCAAGCGCACCAACAACACCACCAACCTCCACAGGCTCCGCTGGTTCCTCGACCTGATCTAGATCAGAATCACTTTCCGCGCCCTCATCCTCAAACTCCTCTTCCTCATCGTGCTCCTGTAGCAAAGCCTCTTGCTCTGCCATTAAAGCTTCACGATCAGAAACAGGGATGCGGAAATAATCGGGGTGAATTTCAGAAAACGGCAGAAACCCATGGCGATTACCACCAAAATTAACAAAAGCCGCCTGAAGCGATGGCTCCACACGTGTCACTTTCGCTAAAAATATACTGCCTTTTATGGGTTTTCGTGTCTGGCTTTCATAATCATACTCAGCCAGCTTATTACCATCAGTAATAGCAACACGCGTCTCTTCACGGTGTGTTGCATCAATCAACATACGTTTACTCATTTTAATTCTCCATCCTCACACAAGCCCCATCCTCCTGCCCCAAAAGGCAAAAAGACAGCGCACAATGCGCATATTTTCTATAATGTTATGCTTGCAGCTCGGCGGAACTTTTTTAAATTACGTAACAAACGCAAAACCGCATGCAATAAATCTGATGATTACACTACACATTTATAGTGCGCATCTCAATCGAAAAAATTCAAAATCATCACAACACTAGAAAATTTTAATGCCCACCAGCCAAAACATAAGGCCTCAACACCCTTAGACAACAGCAAAAGAGAGAGATTTTACAAAAAATAACAAAATATACGAAACGGATTGTATGTTTAATTAAAACTCACACAGAGACCAATTCTTACTGCGAAAGCTTGCTTTGCGTAAGACTCAAACCACCGGACAATTCAACATACTGGTCTTCAAAAGAGCCCTTCTGGGTTTGAAATCTTTTTAACTCAGAACCTGCCAACCGCTCAAGTGATGCCGTCTTTATACTCTTGGGATTAGTCTGCACACCGTCCTTAATGACCTCAAAGTGTAAATGAGGACCAGTAGAACGCCCGGTTGTCCCAACATAACCAATAACTTGCCCCTGTTTAACACGCTTGCCCTGCGCCATAGATTTAGCAAATTTATGCATATGCGCATACGCCGTTTTCAAAGAGCCATTGTGACGAATGCGGATATAATTTCCATACCCGCCATTACGGCCAATCTTCTCAATCACACCATCACCAGCAGCAAATATGGGCGTACCGCGCGGCGCAGCGAAATCCACGCCTTTATGCATCTTGTTATACCCCAGAACAGGGTGCTTGCGCATGCCGTAACCAGACGATATCCGTGCCCCATCGATCGGAGTTTGCATCAGAGTGCTTTTGAGATTAAAACCATTTTCATGGAAGTAATCAACGCTGCCATCCTGACGCTCAAACCGGTAAACAGGAATTTCATTGCCGCGCACCATCAAATTCGCAAATAAAATATTGCCATAGCGCGCAAAATCTCCATCCTCAGTCTCATATGTTTCATATAAAACCTTAACCGTATCGCCCTCACGCAAATCGCGCTGGAAGTCAACTTCATAAGAGTATATGCGGATCATCTCAGCAACGATAGACGCCGGAATACCCGCCTGCGCAGCAGAACCATACAAAGAGGTATCAATCGTGGCACTTGCAACCTTTTGACGCAAAACAATATCTTTTTCATGAATGCTCGACTCAAAACGCTCATGCTCATCCATCGTCACAACAACTTCCTTGATGGGATCAAGCTTCATGCTAAGGGATTTAAGCGACTTACCTTCTTCGCCCGGCTGCAAAGAAACAGAAATCACCTGTCCAGGCTTGATCGAGCGAGGATCATAATCCTTGCTCATCGCCTTTACAACGCGGTAAACTTCGGCACTGTTAACACCAGCATCCTGAAGAATTGCAGCAATAGTATCGCCCGAGCCAATTTTCAAAATTTTTTCAAATTCTTCTTCTGGCACCTCCTCAAAAACATCCTGCTCCTGATCATACTCACTAGAGAGCAAAAGGGGCTCTATTTTACGCTCTATATTACCAGCAGAAGTAATATCTTCATCATCGCTCAAAACACGAGAAGAAAAAGATGACAACACCCCCTTGGAAGCAGATCCCTGAGCCATGTGTACATCATCTTTAGATGGAGAAAAAGCAATAGAAGATGTGGTCGTCCCTAGAAAACTTGTAAACATCAAAGACGTTATAGCCGTAAAACCGGCAACATAACGCAACCGCAAACGGCTCTTACGAGTAAATATATAGCGATGCCTAAGCCTGATAAAACGATAAAACAATATTCTTTCCAGTATTTTAGCAGTAAAAAAGGAAAACAGTCCTAAGAAAGGAGCACGTTTACATATTAAAAATACACAAACAACGCACTAAAAGCAAGTATACTCAATAATTCGTTAAAATTATAATAAATTAAACACCCTAACAGGCAGAAAACCTAGCGTACCCCGCACTCCCGAGAAATAGCTTTGTAAGCAGAACCAGACCCCTTAAGGCTATAAGTATCAGTCGTAAGCGTTCCACGAGCTGACGTTCCTTGGACAGTCATCTTCGACCCACGCTGAATAGCAAGCGCAAGCTTTGAATCAGAAGCAGCATCTGGAGTCCAGGCCGTATCATCTTGTGTAAACAGAACGTATCGATTCCCATCGATGGTAACCGTTGCATCACTGCCCTGCTTGTATGTGTATCCTGTGATATAGCTAAAAACATCTTTGGTCTTCTCAGAAGGCCTGTGTGTAATCAGCGCAAAAATCTCACCTCTATTTGTGTACTGCCCCTGAGACTTAATCGGCTTACTGACCATATAGCAAACCTTGCTATCTCCCTCAGTGAGCACATAAGACGTCCAGGCACCAGACTGATCAATCTGCCTCGGCTGCGCCGCAAAGGCCGCATAAGGCTGCGCATAAACAACGAAAACAAATAAAAATCCAATATAAAGTCTAAGCATCATTAAAAATCCAGATAGTTATGTGATAATCTATAACCAGTCTAGTCTAGCGAAACAACAAATTACTTTGAAACCATAAATCAGGCTTTTTTCGTTTCATCCACAAAGCTCTTCTTCGGCCTAAAAAACCGCAGCCCGTAAATCACCACCATAAGCACCGCCATAGAAAACCAGAAAAACGCATATTGTATATGATTGTTACTAAGCTGAACTCTGGTCGCAACAGAAACAGGGTAACGCACAGCATCATCAGTTGAAAATTGCCCCTCATTCTCGACATAAAAAATTGCCTGCTGGTTTATGGGGATATTAATGTAATCAGACATTTGCCCCAAATTCGCCTTATACCAAATGCTGCGCACCGGATTATTTTCAGGAGTAAACGCATTGCCCTTTGGCGGCCTTCGCAACATACCGGTAATTTTGATTTCACCAGGAGGCACCGTCATGAGAAAATAAGGTGAGCGCTCACGCTCAACAGGAATCCAGCCCCGATTAACCATGATAAACCTCCCCTCGCCTCCTTTAATCTCAAACGGAGTAAGTACGTGATAACCAGCAACACCCTCATGTGTAAATGGCTGCATAAAAACCGAAGCAGGATGAATATAGCGCCCCAAAAAATAACCGCGCTTAAATCCGGAATACTCAGAAAACGAACCCTCCTCAAGCGGAACATCAGCGGCATCAACTTCATACTCTTGCTCTATAGAGCGAAGAATATCGCCCTTCCAGGCCGCACGCTTGATCTGCCAAGTCCCAAGAGCGCACAAAATAATCACGCCCATAACCATAAAAATCGTTCCCCAAAATGGAATTTTCATTCCCAGTCCCCCGGCCTATGCTTATATTGCAGAGCAATAATATACGCCTTAAGCGGCTTTAGCGCACCAACAGTTAAAACAAGCGTGACTATCGCCCAGAAAATACCATGAAACCATAAGGGCGGCGAAAATACAAAATCCATGAACAACGCAAGCGGCACAAGCAAAGCACCTAGAACAAAAATCAGAAAAACTGCCGGCCCATCCGCACTGTCATTCTTTGAAAAATCAAGCCCGCAGACTGCACAAACATCCCGCAACTCAATACTCAAACCCTTTTTGTACAAAGAGCCATCCCGGCACCGCGGGCATTTACATGCAAATGCACATTTTAGAAGATCAACATCAGGAAGCATAAGCACCCCTTACGGTGTCGGCTTTAAATCCATGCCAAAAATGCTGCCCCAGAAATAAACGGCAATAAACAGGAACAACCAAACAACATCAACAAAATGCCAGTACCAGGCTGCGGCCTCAAAACCAAAATGCCCCTCGGCCGTGAAATGTTTTTTCTTAGCCCGCACCCAGCATACAAACAAAAAGACCGTTCCAACAAACACATGGAACCCATGAAACCCCGTCGCCATGTAAAATGTTGAGGCATAAATACCATCCGTAAAGCCAAAATGCGCATACACATATTCATAAACCTGAAAGCACAAAAAGAAAACGCCTAGGAAAACCGACAGCGCCAGAGCAAACGCAAAATCCTTCTGCTCACTCTCCATAATGGCGTGATGCGCCCAGGTCACCGTACATCCCGATAACAAAAGTATCATCGTCATCATCAAAGGAAGATCAAGCGGATCAATCGTATGAATAGTTTCAGGCGGCCAAACATAGCCAATCGCCTCAGTTGGAAAAAATGCTGCATTAAAATACGCCCAGAAAAACGCAACAAAAAACATCACTTCAGAGGCAATAAAGAGCGACATGCCATAGCGCATACCCACCATAGCAATTGGCGAATGCGCTTTTTCAACAACAGCCTCATGAATAATGTCCCGCCACCAGCCAAACATAACAAATAAAATCGCAGCAATACCAAGATAAACGCCCTTAAGGCCAACCGCATACCCTTCAAAACCGCTCGATGGATCAGCAAAAAGATGAACATCATGCATATACATCACCGCCCCAACAGCAAGAAGCCCTCCTGCAAAAGCAGAAGCCAGAGGCCAAATACTGGGCCGAACAAGGTGATAAGGATGGGGTTTTCCGGTTGTTGTGTATTCAATTGTCTCTGACATTTTAAAAAGCTTTTCTTTTGTGGAATTGGCAAACGTGAAATATCGCGATTAACGCCCTAATACAACTAAAATATGACGCATATCAGTTCTTTTTTCAAGCCATGATACACACTCATACAATCCTACTGGCCCATCAGCGGCCCATCCTCATAAAAAGAAGCAAGCCCGCGATCAAGCTTCTCAGAGCCTGCCTTGTAAAAAGTATAAGAAAGCGTAATCACACTAACGTCATCCATATCCGGATCATCATTCATTGCCGGATCAACAAAAAACAAAACCGGCATATTCACGCGCTCGCGCGGCCCAAGGGTCTGCTCATCAAAGCAGAAACATTGCACCTTGTGAAAATACTTTCCCGCCTTAAGCGGTGTAACATTGAACAAAGCCGTACCCGTCACCGGCTTGGAGAGCTTGTTATAAGCATAGAAATTCGTAAATCCGCGCTCCCCAAGCCTGACTGAGGTCTTAAGCATCTCGGGCTGAAAAACCCACGGCAAATCAGGAGCAACATTAGAATCGAAACGAACCGTAATATTTCTATCAATGATGTCATCAGCAAGCGGCAAGGCCATGGAAACCTGCGTTGTACCGCCCCAACCCGTAACCCTGCATAAAGCATCATAAATAGGCACAAAAGCAAAAGACAATCCAACCATAACAAAAACAGTTACAAGAACGAAGAGACCCGTACGCTTGTTCTTACGCGCCAATACGTCTTCATTTTCTAAAAGATTGCTCATATACAGATTTTATCCCTATAAAAGACAAAAATAAAGCCTCCATTTGTAGGCTTTAGAGTAAAATTTATAAATCTGAGGGATCAAAATCAGGGGCGTCTTTAGAGGTGACAACCTTGCGGCGTGCGCCTTGCTCATCCGCTGAAGAGTGAGAAGGGATAGGCTCCTCTCTCAAGCCAGCATCTTCTTCTGTAGCAGAATGATCTGCCCCAGCAACAGCATCAGTCAGAGACTCTTCCGTTGGCTGTTCCACATTTTTCTCAGCCGACGGCTTTGCAAGAGCATTGGCCTTCGCCGCAGCCTCTGTCTCAGCTTCATAAACTTTTGTAATAGTATCACGATAGCGCTCGATAGCAGCAACCTGAGGCCCGACAAAACTGGTACGCCTTGACTCAAGAGAAGCCCGATAAGCTTTAACATTCTCACGATAAGCCAACTGACGCCCATAGATATCATAATAATCAAGCGCAGAGGCCTCAGTCGGAACAGTACCAGAAACCGCGTCTTTCGCAGTCGGGAGGCTCATAACCGCCTCTTTCGCCTCTTCAGGGCTCAAAATCTTCTCTTCCTTCTTTTCAGATTCCTGATCTGCCGCAAACACCGGTGTGGAAACAAGAGCAAGGCCCAAAAAGGCAAAGTAGACATAGTTTTTCATTAAAAACTCCAAAAACAGTACATAACTAAAATACGATACACTATATTTTAAATTTAATCAAAACGTTCTATTGGGTTCGGCCCAAAAGACTGCACTGTGGCCATAACTTCCAGACGATTAATATTGACATGCTCAGGCAATGTCGCAACCCAAAAAACACTCTCAGCAACATCTTCAGCATGAATATTACGCGTATTCTCATACACTTTAGCAGCTTTTTCTGCATCGCCCTTAAAACGCACCAGCGAGAACTGCGTCTCCACGGCCCCCGGCTCAATATTACTCACCCGCACATTTGTACCCACCAGATCCCCGCGAATCGCAAGAGAGAACTGCTTCACAAAGGCCTTGCTCGCGCAGTAAACATTTCCGCCCGGATAAGGGTAATTTCCGGCAATCGAACCAATATTAATGATATGCCCCTTCTTTCGCTGAGCCATGCCCTCCAGCACGAAACGCGTCATTCTGATGAGCGCAAGGTTATTCACCGCAACCATCGTCTCCCAATCCTCCAAATCACACCCATAAGCAGGCTCAAGCCCCAAAGCCAGCCCTGCATTATTAATTAGAAGATCAATAGCCTGAAACGGCTTGGGCAAATCCGACAAAGCTGAACGCATTGCCTCTTTATCCGTGATATCAAATACACAAGAATGTACGCACGCACCAAAACTCTCTTCAAGCTCCGCCTGTAAAACCGACAGCTTCTTGGCATCACGCCCAAAAAGAATAAGATGAGAGCCAATCTGAGCAAAACGCTGCGCAAACGCCCGCCCAAAATCCCCTGTCGCGCCCGTGATAAGAACACACTCCGGCTTATACGGATATGCTTTATCATACATAATCACTGCGTTCCAATTTTAATCATGGTAATAATCCAGAACAAAACAACAAGGGCGACAATAACCCCAAGAACAATAAAGTTCTTTTTCGCTTTTTTCTTATGCAGATCACTAAGCGGCATCGATCATCACCGCCAAAAACAGGGCAAAAAGATAAAATACGGAATAGCTGAACATCGCCCGCGCATATTTCATATCCTCTGACAACAAGACCTTGAGCGCGGTTAGAACAAAAAACCCGCTAAGCACAACCGCACTGGCCAAATAAACCACCCCTGCAAGCCCCATAAAATAAGGCAAAAGCGTCACCGGAAACAGCACAAGCGTATAGATCACCATCTGAATTTTAGTCGAGCGTTCACCAGCCACCACCGGCATCATTGGAATCTTCGCACGCTTGTAATCCGCATTTGCATATAGCGATAGTGCCCAAAAATGCGGCGGTGTCCAGATAAAGATAATTGCAAACAAAACAACACTCGCCCAGGAGACATCCCCCGTGACCGCTGCCCAGCCGACCATAGGCGGAAAAGCACCCGCCGCCCCGCCGATCACAATATTTTGCGGCGTCAGGCGTTTCAGCCACATCGTATAGACAAGCACATAAAACAGATTAGCAAACGCCAAAATACCCGCCGCCATCCAGTTCAAGGCGGTACCCATCATCATGACAGAAAACAACGAGAGAAAAACGCCAAAGGATAGCGCCTCATCAGGATCAATACGCCCCATAGGAATAGGCCGCCCGCGCGTTCTGTGCATCACCGCATCAATATCGCGGTCATACCACATATTAATAGCTCCTGCCGCCCCGGCATTCACCGCCAGACACAACATCGCAATCACCATTAAAAACGGGTGCAACCCCGAATCATGCGCAGAAACCGCAAGCCACATCCCAGCAAACCCTGAAAACACAACTAGGCTCATAACCCGCGGTTTCAGGAGTGCAAAATAATCCGACACCCGCGAGTCATAAACACCAACATCTTTTGCGGCAACATCAACCATACGTGATTATTTAACCTTTGGCTGTATATCAAACTGGTGAAATGGTGGCGGCGAGGACAAAGACCACTCAAGCGTAAAGCTCTGTGGCTGAGCGTTCCAATAGTTCGCGCTCGCCTTCTTACCGAAAAATAACGTGTAAAACACAACAACAACAAACCACAGCGTTGCAATTCCCGTTAAGTACGCCCCGTAAGACGACACCATATTCCACCCCGCCAGCGCATCCTCATAATCGGGAACCCGTCTTGGCATACCTTGTAAGCCAAGGAAGTGCTGGGGGAAGAAAATAAGATTCACACCGACAAACGTGAACCAGAAATGGATCTGCCCCATCCATTCCGGATACATACGGCCCGACATCTTGCCAATCCAGTAATAAAACCCGGCAAACAACGCAAAAACAGCACCAAGCGACAGGACGTAATGGAAATGCGCAACCACGTAATAAGTATCATGCAAAGACACATCCATCCCGGCATTCGCCAGCACAACACCGGTCACACCCCCCACAGTAAACAGGAAGATAAAACCGATCGCCCAGAGCATCGGCGTCTTAAAGGTAATAGAACCGCCCCACATTGTCGCAATCCATGAAAAAATCTTGATCCCCGTCGGCACAGCAATAATCAGTGTCGCCGCCGTGAAATACGCGCGCGTATCAACGCTCATCCCTACTGTATACATATGGTGCGCCCAAACCACAAATCCAACCGCGCCGATTGCCACCATCGCATAGGCCATGCCCAGATAGCCAAAAATTGGCCGCTGCGAGAACGTAGAGACAATATGCGAGATGATACCAAAAGCAGGTAAAATCATGATGTAAACTTCTGGATGGCCAAAAAACCAAAACAAATGCTGATACAAAATAGGGTCACCACCACCATCTGGTATGAAGAACGATGTCCCGAAATTCCGGTCAGTCAGAAGCATCGTAATCGCGCCCCCCAGAACAGGAACCGCCAAAACGAGCAAGAAGGAGGTCACAAGCATCGCCCATACAAACAGCGGCATCTTATGCAGTGTCATACCAGGCGCGCGCATATTAAAGATTGTTGTGATAAAGTTGGCAGCCCCCAAAATAGAGCTTGCCCCCGCAAGGTGCAGCGCAAAAATCGCCATATCAACGCCCATACCTGGATGCCCCAAAGTTGCCGAGAGCGGCGGATAAATAGTCCAACCCGTACCAACACCCCCACCTATAAATGCAGAGCAAAGCAACAGCAAAAAGGCAGGCACAATTAACCAAAACGAAATATTATTAAGCCGCGGAAACGCCATATCCGGAGCGCCGATCATGAGCGGAACAAACCAGTTCCCAAAACCACCAATCAACCCCGGCATAACCACGAAAAAAACCATGATCAAGCCGTGCGCGGTGATGAAAACATTCCACAAATGCCCATCGGGATTACCCGCTGAATCAACTAAAAACTGAACACCCGGCTGCTCCAGCTCAAGACGCATAACCATCGAAAAAGCACCGCCAATAAGCCCGGCAAGGATAGAAAAGATAATATAGAGAGTACCGATATCCTTATGGTTGGTTGACATGAACCAACGTACAAAAAATCCTGGTTTATGATCGTGATCGCCCATAATCTATTGTCCCTTTTCTTCTATAAAAACTGATGCAAACTGAACGGGCTTAGCCTCATTATCATTTGCTGCAAAATCAATTTTGGCCTTTTCAACCCAGGCCAAAAACTCTTCCTTGCTCACCGCGTGCACTTCTATCGGCATGAAGGCATGATCCTTACCGCAAATTTCCGAGCAACGACCATAATAAACACCTGGCTTGGTGATACGAAACCACGTTTCATTCGTATGCCCTGGCACAGCATCCATTTTCACGCCAAAAGCAGGGATCGTCCATGAATGGATTACATCCTCACCCTTCACCAAAATAGAAATATTGGTATCAACAGGAAGGACAACAACATTATCAGTCGACAAAAGTCTTTTTTGTCCGGGTTTAATGTCCGCATCAGGAACCATGTAAGATTTGAACGAAATTCCACCATGATCAGGATACTCATAGCCCCAGTACCATTGGTATCCCGTGATCTCAAGGGTCATCTCAGGCTCTTCGATACGGTCATTCTCGTATAGTATTTTAAACGAGGGTACAGCGATAAAAATGAGAATAACAACAGGAATGACCGTCCAAAGCACCTCAAGCAAAACATGGTGCGTCACCTTCGATGGTGTTTTGTTCATATGCCTGTTATAAAGCACAACAACAACAATTAACAGAACCAGAACAACCAGAGTAATACCAGAGATGATCCACAATAAAATATTATGAAAATTATGGATACGCTCAGCTGACGTCGTCGCCGCCTCTTGAAGCCCAAGCCCCCAATTCACCTGTGACTCTGCAAAGGCTGGAAAAGCGGATAAAAGAACTAAAACAAGGGCCGAAAAGAAAAAAGAGAGGTTATTTTTCATGACATATGCACATTTCGTTTGCTGATTTCAAACACAGACAGGAAACCAAAATTAATTTTGGCTATACTCATAATATATATCACCGAAAAGGCAAGCCTGAACAGAGGGCAAAGCTCAATTTTTTATGATTTGTTCAAGCTTTCGACAAACAAATATAGGAAAGACAAGCTATACAGGCCGTTTCACTGCGCAAAATGCGCTCTCCTAAATGAATGGGTATAACATTCTCGCTGCCAAGCAAAAGAGCGCGCTCCTGCTCATCAAATCCCCCCTCGGGTCCCACCATAAAACGCACGGCCCCTGATAAATCCTGAGCACCAATACACGCCACATCATCCATACGCTCCAGACACACAAATATGCGCCCCCCTATCGCAGCCTCAAGCCGGATTTGCGGATGCAAAACAGGAACATCCATACGCTCGCATTGCTCCGCCGCCTCTATAATATGCGTACACATGCGCTCTTCGTTAATTTTACGCACCTCACTGCGGTTCATAATCACCGGAACAAGCTCACTCACCCCTAGCTCAACCGCTTTTTCTATCAGAATATCCATACGGTTTTTCTTGATTGGCGAAAAATAAAGCATTACGCGCCGATTCTCCTCGGGCTGTACCTTTAATTGTTTGGTGAGCGTAAGAGCACCCGATTTTTTCGACAAAAAAACCAGGCGCGCCAACCACTCACCATCGTGTCCATTGAAAACACGTACACTATCCCCCTCTGCTTTGCGCAAAACGTTACGCAAATAGTGCGCTTGCCCCGCATCTAAGGGAATATCAGTCTTTTCTGAAAAAGAGAGATTGAGATAAAGCCTCGGGATCTTATATAGTGTGTCCATCATGATACATACAGTTAAGACAAAACCGCACACAGATATCAAGAGGTTAGTTTGGATTGAAAAATTCCTGCCCCATAATTTACGCCCCTACGCCTATCTGATTCGAATTGATAGACCCATTGGAATTTGGCTTCTACTCTTGCCCGGCCTGTGGGGCTTGACACTGGCCTCAGACGGCCTGCCAAGCCTGTACTTCATAGCCCTCTTCACCCTGGGCTCCGTCTTAATGCGCGGCGCTGGCTGCATCATAAACGATCTCTGGGACCGCGATCTCGACAAACGTGTCGAACGCACCAAAAGCCGTCCTCTTGCGAGCGGCGCAGTAAGCGCAAAACAGGCACTATTTTTTCTTACAACTTTGTTGCTATTATCATTACTTATTCTCCTGCAACTCAACAAAACCAGCATATTTTTGGGCATAATAACATTGCCGCTAATTGCGACATACCCACTCATGAAACGCATAACATGGTGGCCGCAAATCATGCTGGGGATAACATTCAATTTTAGTGCCTTAATTGGCTGGAGTGCAGTTACTGGCGGTGTGGATATCTCTGCATTTTTGCTCTACGCAGGCGCCTTATTTTGGACCATAGGCTATGACACAATATACGCCCACCAGGACAAAGAAGATGACGCACTGATCGGCATAAAATCAACCGCTTTGAAATTCGGCAAGCATAGCAAAAAAGCCATAGGATTTTTCTATGCCGCCGCCCTCCTGTGCATCACAATGGCATCATCTCTTTCAGATGCCACAGCAACCGCACTAATTCTATTGCCGGCGCTCCACGCCGCTTGGCAAATAAAAACCTGGGAGCCGGACAACGTACAAAGCTGCCTGAGAATTTTCAAATCAAACGCGCTCATGGGTTTGCTGATCCTGATCACCCTGATTTAACCGAACCATCGCAAGCCCCATCGCAAACCACAAAAACCGAGTATACATCAGCTCGTGAAGGACAGACATACCTGCAAACATAATCAAAAAAACAAACATCGCCCTGTGAAAAGAACTCTGGTTAGTTACAAACGCCTGCTGATATAAGGAATAGCCACAAACAACAAAAAATGCCCCAAAGACAGCCAACCCAAGCGCACCAGTCTCAACGAGCAGCCACAAAGCCGTGAAATCAATCACATCAATATATTCACCACGCTTTTCAATCTGAAAAGGCTTATAGCTTCCAAGCCCCGCCCCAAAAACAGGATTATGTTGCCCATAAAGCTCAAGCCCATCTTCAACCGCTATATACCGCTTGCGATCGCCCATATAATTGAGATCGTCATCCTGCGCCAATGCCATAAGATACTTAAACTGCATCCCCTTAAGAGCAAAAGCATTCTGATGGGTCACAAAAAAATAAGAGCTATACGCAAGGACTATCCCTGCCAGCAGCAAAGGCAAGGCAACCTTTAAACGACCTAAAGGCTTTTTTAACAAAAAAATTAAAGCCAAAAATACCGCTGCAATCCATCCTGTACGTGATTCATTAAAAACAAAAAACAGAGGAAGCAATAGCCAGAATAAAAACCGAATATGTTTTGAAATAAAAGGCTCTTGCTCCTTATAACTCCAAATTATAAAGAGCGCAGCCAACACAAACAGAACCGCAAAAACATTACGGTTCATCATAAAACCATCCCATGGGTAATCAGAAAGCCATAAAGGCAGTGGAATAAAATACTGCAACACAAAGACAATGAGCATAGCAGTTAAAGTCACAACAAAAAATCCAGCAAAACTATGCATAAATATCTTAAATAAGCGCGCTCGATCAGTAACATTTTGTGCTATCCACGCACCAAAAAGAAAATAAGAAACCAACAGCCATAAACCGATATACTTATTGACCAGAGCCCACATAGAAAAAGGGCCATTAAAAAGAGCAATGGTCATGACCCCGATAAGAGCCATAAGCCAAAAGATCATGTAAGAATTATAAAAGCGCGGCCATAACGTCCTACCGCGTATCAAAGTATAAACTACGGCAAGCCCGAAAAACGGCAGAAAAATATCACCCAAACCAACACGCAAACCTTTAAAGTCTGGTGAAACAAAAAGAGTAACCTGAACCTGCAAAGCCACAGCAAAAGTAAAAACAATGATATAAAAAATATTATGGGCGTTGATTTTAAAAGAAAAAGCCATATCAATTAGCGTTGTTTTTGACGCTCAGAAAATAATATCCCTGATACATCAGATTTCAGAAAATAAGGCAAACCCACTATAAACGGCGCAATTAAAGTAACAACACCCACTTGAACCGAGAGTAGAAAAGCACTCTCCATAGAAAAACCTATCAACGCAAGACCATAAATAAAGGCACCCTCACGAACACCCCATCCCCCAAAACTAATAGGAAGACTTGAAATAAGCGCTAAAACAGGCATTAACGCAAGAAATTCAACTAAATTAGTGCTTTGGCCTCCACGGTCAATCCCAAGCGAGAGTAAGTAAACACTCAGTATAAAACAAATCTGCGCGATTAAACTTTGCCCAATGACAGACATCATAAGATGATTATTCTCAGTATAATCCCTCAAAATAACAAGAATACGCGCCCTCTTACGACTAGAAAGAATAAAGTCCTTCAAAACACCAGAACCAAACAATAGGACAAATAATCCAATAATGCCAATAACACCCCCCACAGTACAAACAAGCATAAACATAAGCCTAGCTTCGAGAATATTAGATAAAAACGGCAAGGCAAGGGCACACAACACAATGAGTGCTAAAAGCGTTAAAAGACGATCAAAAAAAGTTATAAAAACAGCCCTTGGTAGAGATAAGCCACAACGAACGGCAAGTCCGGATTTAGCAATAATGCCACCAACCGCAGTAATAAAAATAATATTTGCAAAATAACCGGCAATATTTACCAATGAACTTGTTCCAAAAGAAATATCACTTCTCCCCTCCGACATCAGCACATGCCAACGGAGATTCAGAAAAAATATCTGACAAAGAACCATAATCATAGCCAGTATCAAATAATAAGCATTCAAATGAATAGATTTTTGAAGCAGAACAGAAAAATCCATCTGCGCAATCAAAAAAATAAGTAACCCTGCGCTCAAAACATACTTAAAAACAGACTTGAAGCGTATGGCTCTTATAATATTCATAGCGTTACCCACCATAGAGATTGCGTAATCTCTGCTCCGCAACCATCAACATTGTTAGATCAACTGTGCCTGCACGGCGCAAATCTGCAAAGAGAGTATCAAGTTGCTTGAGATGATGTACGTGCTTTTCTGCCCACAAATCAATCGAAGAAACCCCGGCTTCAAGTTTTCTATTATTTCCTTTGCCGTTAACATCACGCAAAATGTGCACCGTCATACCTGCCTGAGAACTGTAAAGCTGATCCATAAGACCATTAGACGCCTCTGTCTGCCAATGATCATCATGCGGCAGATATCGGGCTTTTTGTCGCATCCAATCCAGATGAAATCTCTCACCAAGTTCGAAATACGTACGCGCAGTATTTTTCAAATCCATCCCCTGCTCAGAAGAAATACGGATGATATCACACGCAGAAGACAAAACAGGCATCAAAGCAATTTGATAAGCAAGAGGCTCAGGAATTCCATCTCTGATGAAGGCATTTTGACGTTGCTTGATGGCATCCTTCAGGCCCGGCGTAACGACATCATTAAGCTGCGCAGAGAGCGCCTCAATACCTGCACTAAACTCCTTACAATCGCTGTTAATGTCCATCGGACGACCAAGCCGTGTTAAGAACCAGGTGATTCCATGTTCAGAAAGATGCGCAATTTCCTTCATCGCCTTTAACTGAACCTGCGCGGGCACATTCGCATCAATTTTTTCTATCGCATCCCACAATTTGCGCAAACCAAAAGCATCGCGGACAATCAAATAAGCCTGCATAACCTGTTTGACGCTCGCACCGGTTTTGCTCATACGGGATTGCAAAAACGTTGGCCCCATACGGTTAATCATAGAGTTCGCCATCATCGTCGCAACGATTTCGCGCTTAAGCAAATGTCTTAAAATTTCTTTTTCATACCTTTTGCCCAAAATCTCTGGGAAATAATCCATAACCCAATAATTCATCTCGGCATTGTCAGGAATGTCCGAGGCCAAAAGCTCTTTGGTTAAAATAATCTTGGCATAGGCCAGAAGAACACAAAGTTCAGGACGCATGAGACCCTTACCCGTACGCAAACGGCGCTCTATAGTTTCTTGATCAGGCAACCCCTCAATTTTGCGATTGAGGCTGTGATTACGCTCCAACACTTGGATAAAGGCATCGTGCAACTGTATATTTTCATAAGCTTGAATTTCCATCAACGACACAGCCTGAGCTTGCTGATAATTATGACGCAAAACATGCTCAGCGACTTCATCAGTCATTTGCTCCAACAGCTTATTACGCGCTTTCAAATCCATATCATGGTCTTTTTGTGCCATCACATCAGTAAACAAAATCTTGATATTGACTTCATGATCAGAGGAATCAACCCCAGCAGAATTATCAAGAAAATCAGTGTTTATCGATACGCCGCGCTCACCTAACTCGACACGCCCAAGCTGAGTAACAGCAAGGTTTGCGCCCTCGCCAATAACCCGTGCCCTAACCATATCAGAATTGATACGGGTCGCATCGTTTGCCTTATCGTCGGCATCCGCGTGGCTTTGTTTTGAGGATTTAATGTACGTGCCTATTCCACCAAACCAGATAAGATCTGTACGCGCTTTTAAGATCGCTTGAATCAAATCGTTTGGCGTGACCTTATCCTTATCAAGATCAAACCGTTTTTTAATTTCCGGCGTAAGCATGATCGTCTTATCACTACGATTATAAATTCTCCCACCCTCAGAAAGAACCTTCTCATTATATTTATCCCACCCACCAACACATTCAAACAAGCGCTTGCGCTCTTTAAATGATTTTGAAATGTCCGGATCAGGATCACAGAAAATATGCAGATGGTTAAATGCACCAATCAAGCGTATATGTTCGGATAGCAGCATCCCATTCCCAAACACATCTCCGCCCATATCGCCAACACCCACAACATCAAAAGGCTGGTTTTGTGTATCATGATTAAACAGACGGAAATGATACTTAACCGATTCCCAGGCTCCGCGTGCAGTGATCGCCATTTTCTTATGGTCATACCCCGCAGACCCTCCGGATGCAAAGGCATCGTCAAGCCAAAACCCGTATTCCTGAGAAAGCCCATTCGCTATATCGGAAAACGTTGCTGTCCCCTTATCCGCAGCCACAACAAGATAAGGATCATCCTCATCACGCCGCACAACATTTTTAGGCGGAATAATTTTCTTACCCGATCGGTTATCCGTAATGTCAAGCAAACCACGAATGAAGATTTTATAGCACTCAATCCCCTCTTTAATATACTCCTCGCGGCTATGTGTGGGCGTCTTAACAACAAATCCCCCTTTAGAGCCCATCGGAACAATAACAGAATTCTTCACCATCTGCGCCTTCATCAGACCCAGAACTTCTGTACGGTAATCCTCATGCCGGTCAGACCAGCGCAAACCCCCCCGCGCAATTTTGTCTCCCCGTAAATGCACAGCCTCCACTCGCGGCGAGTAAACAAATATCTCCCGCATGGGCTTCGGGTCTTGCATAAAATCAATCGCAGCACAATCAAATTTTAACGAGAGATAAGTCTTGGCCGTACCATCCTTCTGACGCTGAAAATAATTCGTACGCAGCGTCGCCTCAATCAAAGTTACAAGCGAGCGTAAAATCCGGTCATAATCACTGGAATGAACATTCTCAAGCTCACCCATAATAATTTCGATTTGTTTTTCAGAGCCCTTTGCTGCACCGGAAGGATCATGAAGCATCTTGAACAAATCAATCAAAAGACGGCTAATCCGAGGATTATCAATAAGCGCCTTCTCAAAATAAGACCGGCTATGAGGCAAACGTAGCTGCCGGGCATAACGCACATAGGCCCTCAAAATCGTAATCTCATGCCAGTTCGCACCAGCACTCAAAATCAAATGGTTAAGACGATCATTTTCTGCATCCCCATACCATGTTTTGGCAAAAGCACGCTCAAAATTCGCTTTTACATCACGCACAGAAACAAAATCTTCTACACCCGGTGTTTCAAGTAAAAAATCATGGATCCAGAGCGATTCGTCATATCCATGAGGACGCACCTCAAACGGAAGCTCCGCTATCGCGCGCAACCCCATATTCTCGAGAATAGGCAAAACATCCGAGAGCGTTACCGGTGATCCGATATGAAAAATTTTCAGCCTGATTTTCTTGAGATCAACATCACTTGGGCGGTATAAATCCAGAACAATTCGGTCATCCCGATACGCCGCTTCAATATTTTCAATATCAAAAACACTTTGCTTTGCCTGATAGGTCACCGTATAGGAATAGGGAAACGCATCAGCATATTTTAGCGTCATATCGGCAATGTAAATATCATCCTCATACGCGTCATTTAACGCCTGAGACAAACGCTCAGGCCAAGTCTGCCCAGCGTCTCGCAAACGCTGCTCAATGCGCTTTTCACTAATTTTTGGCGGAACCTTTTGATTAACATTGATGACAAACATCACACGCGCAAAGACGGAGTCATCAAGCGTTGTATAAAAATTCGCGCAAACGCCTTTAGTTTCCTCCTCCAAAATCTCCTGTATGTCCATGCGCAATTTAGTCCCAAAACGATCACGCGGAATATAAACCAGGCACGAAATATAACGCCCAAACGGATCTTTACGCAAAAACAGGGCTATGCGCTGACGCTCCTGCAAACGAATAATGTCCTGACACGTCTTAAGCAGCTCATCTTGCTCTATCTGAAACAGCTCATCACGCGGATATTTCTCAAGAATATGGCGCAGCGCCTTACGATCATGCGTCGCTTCCGGATAGCCGGAATCTTGCACCGCGGTCTCAACTTTGTGACGAAGATAGGGAACATCACTCACGCTGCGTGAGTAAGTTACAGACGTAAACAAACCTAAAAACAGCTTTTCACCAATAACATTCCCTTTTTTATCATAAACCTTGACCGCCACACAATCCATAGGAACACGCCGGTGAACTGTTGCCTGACGGTTCGTCTTGGAAATAGAAACAGGCGGCAAGTTACGCCTTAGCTCTTGAAGATTGCGCGGCAGACCTTCCTCCGCCTCACTGATATAAGCCGGCGTTACATCATCATGCAAAAGACCTAAACTGGCGCCCTTTACAGTTTTGCTTTTAACGCCGTTTTTACCGTCAATAAACTCATACTCACGATAGCCAAGAAGCGTAAAATTATTATCATAAAGATAATCCAAAAACGCGCAATGCTCCTGAATTTCGGCTGCAGGCCGTCGCGTTCTTGCAGCATTCAATTGCTCTGAAGCCTCTTTAAGCTTATCAAGCATTTTTTGCCAATCAGCATTCGCATGAAACACATCTTCTAAAACCCTGTAAAGCCCGATCTCCAGATCATCAACCGCTAACTCAGATAAGGTCTCATTAATCTGAACATGAATATGCGCTTGGCGATAATAACCCTCCTGGGCGTGCGCAGTGATATCCTTCAACACCCCCTTATGATCATAGGAAGTGTAAATATTGGGATGGATCAAAATACCAATCAAATAATTATGTTTGTTAATATCTGCAGCAACAGAGTCTACCAAAAACGCCAGATCATCGCTCACGATATCAATAACCGTTTTGCGCCGCTGCCCTTCCTCCGCCTCTGGCGAGTATATACGCAGCTTCGGCTCGCCCTTTTCCCTCTCTCTGGCCATCTCCCAATGCGAAATTGCCATCTCGGACAAAATCTGCGCATCAAAAAACTCCAAATCATCATCAATGATCTTGCCGCCTAAAATATCGAGCATTTTCTTCAAACCAGCTGGCGCTTTAGCTGGCAGAGCCTTGTGCGCATTTTTAAGAAGCACACTAATTTCTTTTTTAACTTTACTCATGAAATGTCACCACGAAACGTATTTTTGTTGGCCAATCATATTAGGAAAAGCCCGCCCTCGTCTAGCCCAATTCAATTGAAAATACCAATAAATTTAAGGGTGCATCGCACAAGAATTTTCCGCTGACGAAACAAAATTTTCTATTCTAATCAATCCAAAATCCTGTACTCTGAAAACACAATTAAAAATGGGGATGAAATGCCAAAAGACAAAAAGCCGTTGGTGGTGATAATAGGTTCTGGCTTTGCGGGATTAGAAGCAGCAAAAACACTGGCCGGAAAAGACGTTGACGTCTGCCTAATTGACAAACATAACCACCATCTTTTTCAACCGCTCCTCTATCAAGTTGCAACAGCTGCCCTGACGGCCGCTGAAATAGCAATGCCTATTCGCCATATCATGAAAAAAGCAAAAAACATTGCTGTATACATGAATGAAATCTGTGAAATTGACACAAAAGAAAAAATTGTCCGCACAATCTATGGGCGCGAATTCCCTTATGATTACCTCATTTTAGCAACAGGCGCCCGCCACAGTTATTTCGGCAATGATCATTGGTCAGAATTTGCCCCCGGACTGAAAACCATCGAGGATGCTCGTGAAATCCGCCAGCGTGTCCTTACCGCTTTTGAAAAAGCAGAAATGGCCGAAACCGAAGAGGACCGACGTGAATACCTCAACTTCGTCATTGTTGGGGCTGGCCCGACAGGCGTAGAACTCGCAGGCGCCATTGCCGAACTTGCAAAATGCACGCTCCTGGATGATTTTCATCACATTAAACCCGAATTAGCGCGAATAATACTAGTGGATGCCGCACCGCGCGTTTTAATGGCTTTTGATGAGAAATTATCGCAAAAAGCTCAAAACCATCTTGAATCCCTAGGTGTAGAAATTCGTCTAAACGCCATGGTCAAAAATATTGAAGTCGGCTTCGTAACATTTGGAGATGAGACATTGCCCGCCCGAACAATCATTTGGGCCGCAGGCGTTGAGGCCTCGCCTGCTGGAAAATGGATCAAGGCCGCAACAGACCGGACCGGACGTATATTCATAGATAACAATCTGTGCGTGCCAAACCTACCTGAAATATACGCAGTTGGTGACACTGCGCACTTCATACCAGAGGGCAAAGATAAGCCTCTTCCTGGTATCGCTGCTATTGCAAAACAAATGGGTAGTTTCGCGGCAAAAGACATTCTGCGGCGCACAGGCAACGAACAACGCCCTGGCTTCAAATATAAAGACTATGGCGCAATGGCCACCATCGGGCGCAACCGTGCAATAGGTGAGATTTACGGTATGAAAGTTAGCGGTTTCGTTGGCTGGGTTTTATGGTGTGTGGCCCATGTCTATTTCTTGATTGGCTTTCGCAACCGCTTCATCGTCTCCATGCGATGGATTACCTCTTACATGACTTTACACCGCGGTGTACGTCTGATTATTGGCCGCGGACGCATCTCTGATCTGCCTCATAAACCACCAGCAGATAAAGACCACCACCCGCAAAAACAAGATCACAAAGATAAACCGTATCATGATACCAAACGTGAAGCACTGAATGAAAAGGCCAAAGATGAGTATGTATGATTTTGATCTTTTCGTTATTGGCGCCGGATCAGGCGGTGTACGTGCCGCCCGCATGGCCGGAGCGCACGGCGCGCGCGTTGCCATCGCCGAAAAACAATATTACGGCGGCACATGCGTGAATGTCGGCTGCGTGCCCAAAAAACTAATGTCATACCTCTCCGCATACGCGGGCGATATCAAGGACGCCGCCGGATATGGCTGGGAAATTGGCAAATCCACACTGGACTGGCCCAAATTCATCGAGCGCAAAAACGCAGAGATCAAACGCCTGAATGCAGCCTACGAAGGCATGCTTAAAAAGGTAAACGTGCAGATATACTGGGGCGAAGCCTCCATCCTTGATCCGCACACAATCCTGATCAACGGCAAAAAAGTAACCGCCGAGCGCATCTTGATCGCCACCGGCGGCAAACCAGCGCTTCCCCCAATAGAAGGCGCAAAAGAATACGGCATTACCTCCGATGATATCTTCTACTTGAAAAAACAGCCAAAAAAACTCGTAATCATCGGCGTTGGCTATATCGGCCTTGAATTCGCAAGTATCTTTAATGGCCTTGGTACAGAAACACATGTCATCTATCGCCGCGATAAAATCCTGAACGAGGGTTTTGATGAAGATATCCGCCAATTCCTACACACAGAAATGATCAAAAAAGGAATCCACTTCCACCCCGAAACCAACATCAAAAAAATTGAAAAATCAAAATCAGGTGTACGTGTCCATCTGGATAATGGCAAAACACTGGACGCCGACCACATCCTCTTTGCAACGGGCCGCACGCCAAATACCGATGGCCTCAGCCTCAAAAAACTGGGCATAGAAACAGATAAAAACGGCGCAATAATAGTCAATAAGGACGAGCAAACCAACATACCCTCAATCTACGCCGTGGGTGATGTTACAGACCGTATCGCACTCACCCCCGTCGCTCTGGCCGAAGGCCACGCCCTCGTTGATCGCCTCTACGGCAATCAACATCGTCATATCTCCTACGAAAACATTCCAAGCGCCATCTTCACAAAGCCCGGCGTTGCCTCGGTCGGCCTGACAGAAGATCAGGCACGCGCAAAACACGGCGATGATATTGATATCTTTATGACGGACTTCCGCACCATGAAAATGATTTTGGCGGATAACGATGAACGTAATCTAATGAAGCTGGTGATTCACCGCTCAAGCGACAAAGTCATCGGCCTGCATATGGTGGGCATGGATTCTGCGGAAATCGTTCAAGGCTTCGCAACTGCCATCATCGCCGGAGCAACCAAGGCAGATTTTGACCGCACCATCGGCATCCACCCAACCACCGCCGAGGAATTCGTCACAATGCGCCAAAAAACGCGCTGATTAGAAAGGGGTCAATGACGAAGACCACCAGCCCTTACAAATAATCAAAATACCACGCATACTCGAGTATGGCCTTGAGCTCGTAGCATCAGAAGCTCAAAATCAAAAAACGGTTATAATGTCGAAATAACCCGCTCCAGCCTGTCCAGAGCCTTCGTGAGCCTGGCCTCAGAAACAGCAAAGCACAAACGGATATACCCCTTGGCCGCCGCCCCAAACGCTGATCCGGGTGAAAGCAGGACCCCCGCCTCATCAATAAACCGCTTGGTCAGGGCAATACAATCCTCCTGCCCCTTCACCTTGAAAAATGCGTAAAACGTACTCTCCGGATAGGACATATGGACATTCTCCATGCCCGCGAATCGCTTCACAACAAGATCACGGTTAGACCGCCATAGATCAAGCTGGCGTTTAAGGAAATCCTCCCCCCCCTCCAGCGCGGCAACACCGCCAAATTGCGGAAAAGACGGCGGGCAGAGATTATTATACAGCGCCACATCGCGGATTTTATCCTCCGCCTCATGCGGCCCGACAATCCACCCCAAACGCCATCCCGTCATCGCCCAGCTTTTGGAAAAGCTATTCACCACCAGCAACAGATCATCCGGCTCTGCCACATCCAGAAAACTGGGCGCACGTACACCCTCATAGACAAGGCGCCCATAGACCTCATCGGCCAAAACCCAGATACCCCTGCTGCGCGCGAAATTCAAGATAGCCCGCATCTCTTCAAGGCTTGCCGTCCACCCGGTAGGATTAGACGGTGTTACAACCAGAATAACCTTGGTACGCTCTGTCACTGCGGCAAAAAGCTGCTGCAGATCAAGTTGCCAGCAATCATTAATATAACTGAGCGAAACCTGCTTCGTACTTGCCTGCGTAAGCTCAATCGCCCCGATCAGATTTTTCCAGATCGGCGTAATCGCAATCACTTCATCGCCCTTATCCACCAGCGCCGCCAGCGAGAGATGCATCGCCGTAGAGCCCGAAGAGGTTACAAAAACGCGGCTCGCTGAAATCTCAAGACCATATATGCGCGCATAATACGCCGATAAACTCGCCCGCAACTCATTGCGCCCCAAGACAGGGCCATAAAACGTACGCCCATCGCGCATAGCCTGTATCGCTGCCTCACAGATAAAATCCGGTGTTGGTGCATCACCTTCACCCTGCCCCAGCGTGATGATATCATCCTTATCGCTTGCATAACGCATCATCTCCGCTCCCGGATTAGCCGTTAAAGCATGCAGCACTGGCCTAAATCTGCGCTCTCTGTGTATTTTTTCATTCGTTTGCATATAAATAACCTTCCAACGGGATAACTTACCCGTATTTTTTAAATTTCCAAATTTAATTATTTTTTTGAGAGAATACGCGAGCTCACCGCGCTATGGCTGATATATGCGGGACTAACCCGCCGCGTTTGCCGCTGCGGCTGAATAAAAAACTGCAAATGAAAGCGCGTTAGTCTTCATAAGCCTATGTTAAACACCACACTGATTTTTTTGCAAGTTTTTTAACTCTGTAATTCCGGTAAATTTTTATACAGATCTAAAGCTTCTGGATTAGCCAGCGCCTCAACATTTTTAATCGCACGCCCCATCACCACATCACGCACAGCGATTTCAGTGATCTTACCGCTTTTCGTGCGAGGAATATCCGTAACAGCAATAATTTTCGCTGGCACATGCCGTGGTGACGCCCCGCGCCTGATTTCCCCCTTGATTGTTTTGATCATCTCATCATCAAGGGCGCACCCTTCCTTCATCATCACAAACAGGATAACGCGCACATCGCCATCCCAATCCTGCCCGATCGCAACGCTATCCGTAACGCCATTAATCTTTTCAATCTGCCTGTAAATCTCCGCCGTCCCGATACGTACACCCCCGGGATTAAGCGTCGCATCGCTGCGCCCGTGAATAATATATCCGCCATGTGCTGTCTTCTCAACCCAGTCCCCATGCGTCCAGATATTGTCATAGCGCTCAAAATATGCAGCCCGATACCGCGCTCCATCCGCATCACTCCAGAAGGACACCGGCATACACGGGAAAGGCTGCGTGCACACAAGCTCTCCCGCACCTTCATTAACAGATCCCCCCTGATCATCAAACACATCAACCGCCATACCAAGACCAGCACATTGAATCTCCCCCCGCACAACCGGAGAAACCGGATTACCGAGCATAAAGCACGAGACAATATCCGTCCCTCCGGAAATAGAGGCCAGATGAACATCTTTTTTAATCTGCTCATACACAAAATCGAAACTTGTATGCACAAGCGGCGAGCCCGTGGACGCAATGGTCCGCAAAGCAGAAAGATCATGCGTCTTGATGGGATGAATGTCCTGATCTTTCATCGCCTCGATAAATTTCGCCGATGTGCCAAAAAATGTGCATCCATGTTTTTGCGCATAATCCCAAAGCACATTCCCACTCGGATAAAACGGCGATCCATCATAGAGCAAAATCGTCGCCTCACACGCAAGAACACTAAGCAGCCAGTTCCACATCATCCACCCGCAGGTGGTAAAGTAAAACACCGTATCATCATGCTTGATGTTACATTGTAGCTGATGCTCCTTAAGGTGCTGGAGCAGCGTGCCGCCATGACCATGCACAATACATTTAGGCACACCCGTTGTTCCGGAAGAGAACATGATAAACAAGGGATGATCAAAAGAAACACGCTCATAGCTGACAGTTTTTGGGGTAAAATCACGCGTAAATTCATCCAGAGTAACGCTGTCGGCAAGATCACCAACCTTGAGTTCAGAGCCGGCAAACGGCACGACTATGATCTTCTTCAAACCCGCGAGCTGCGGCTGCACATCCTTAACCTTGGATAGAACATCAAGGCTCTTCCCATTGTAATAATACCCATCCACACACACCAGAACACTCGGCTCAATCTGACCGAAGCGATCAACCACGCCCTGTACACCAAAATCAGGCGAGGCAGACGACCAGATCGCCCCCAGTGACGCCGCCGCAAGCGCAGCGATCATCGTCTCCGGCATATTCGGCATGTACCCGGCAACACGATCGCCTTTCTTAACACCCACCGCCTTAAGCCCTTGCTGCCAGAGCGAAACCTGCTCATATAGTGACCTGTAGCTCATCACCCGCTCTGCACCCATCTCATCGCGAAAAATAAACGCAGGCTTATCACTGCGGTTACGCAACATGTTTTCGCTGTAATTAAGCGTAGAATGGGGGAAAAACTGCGCCCCGAACATTTGTCCGCCGTGATCATCAAGAATACGCTGCCCCTTGGCCCCTATAACACCGCAATAATCCCACAATACATCCCAAAACCCCTCTTTTTCCTGAATAGACCACGCCCATAAAGATGTATAATCCTCATGAAGAACCCCAGTTCGCGATTGTACATACATCATAAAGTCATATAATCGCGTTGATTTAATCTGTTCGTCAGAAGGAGACCATAGGATCTTGCTCATAGTAATACCATTCTTGTGTAATTGAGTGACTAAGACTGCGCAGAAAAATAATATAATACCAACTCACATGATGTAACAAAAATTAGGTTTGATCGAATGAAATTATATGCATTTTACCCGAAGACTAAAAAAAGAGTAATTATTTTGCAGAATAATAAGATATTCAAAAATTTATACTTGGCACTCTTGCTCCTTTTATGCACCTTTGCATTACTCACGGATGCACATGCATTTAATCCGGATGATCCGAATGAACGCTATACATCAGTAAAAATAATTCCTGAAAAAAACAAGGTTCAACCCGGTGAGACCATCACCATTGCAACCGAGATCACTCTTGCACCGCACTGGCACGTATACTGGAAAAACCCCGGAGATTCAGGAATTCCCGTGAACGTACAGTGGTCTGCACCCGAAAATATAACAATACAGGGCATAAAATGGCCCACCCCGGATAAAATCTCATATGAAATATTGGCCAATTACGGATACTATGAACGCGTCGTACTTCTCCAGAGCTTTGTTTTTCCTGATGAATTTAAAGATGAACCGATAACGCTCTCAGCAAAAATTGACATGCTTGTATGCAACGAAATTTGCATCCCCGAATCGGATCAAATCTCAATTACCCTTAATGACCCATTAAAACCCGCAGAGGATCACACCGCCTATATTCAAAATGAAACAATAAAAATTCCGCCCGTTCTTGAGGGTGATTTTATGTACAATGAACAAGACCAAAACTTTATCCTCAGCTTCAAAACAGATCAAAATGACCTGAATATGAACCTCGGCAGCCTCGAATTTTTTCCAGAAGAGTGGGGGATTGTGAAATATACCTCTGACCCCACGATCTCCATGGATAACGGAACAATAACCATAAAACATCCCCGCGGCGATCGCGATCTTGCCGAACTCGAAAATCTAAATGGCCTCATCGTTATAAAGAATACGGAAAAAGGAAAAAGCACGTCTTTTGCGATCACGGCAAACCCCGCTGATCTGCCAAATCAAATAATAAACGACAAAAATGCAGAATATGTTCCAACAACACAAAAAACCACTTGGTACACGGCGCTCCTTCTTGCGGTACTTGGTGGCCTCATTCTCAATCTGATGCCCTGCGTTTTTCCTGTCCTTTCTCTCAAAGCGCTCAGCCTTGTAAAAATGGGCGAAAAAGAAAACAAACAAGCCAGAGCATATGGCATAGCCTATACCCTTGGCGTTATACTGAGCTTTATACTCATCGGCACAATTCTTGTGATTTTAAAACAGGCAGGCTCTTCCATTGGATGGGGCTTCCACCTGCAAAGTCCGCTCATCATATCGGCGCTCGCCTATCTTTTATTCGCAATCGGTCTAAACCTTATGGGCTTTTTTGATATCAACACAAGCATCGGTAATGCAGGATCAAAACTCACACAAGGCAATTCCCTCTCAAGCAGCTTCTTCACCGGCGCCCTTGTTACAATCGTAGCAACCCCTTGCATCGGCCCGTTTCTGGGCGCGGCAATGGGCTTTGCCCTGACACAAAGCGCGGCTTTCTCCATCGCCTTCTTCGCGTCTATGGGTCTGGGTCTTTCCCTGCCATATATTATTCTCTCCTTCATCCCTGCAACACGCACACTATTACCAAGACCCGGCGCATGGATGAATACATTTAAACAATTTCTGGCCTTCCCAATGTTTGCCTTCACCATTTGGCTGCTCTGGATTCTCAGCCAACAAGCAGGGCCTATGGGCCTGCTGATCGGGCTTTGCGGTATTCTGCTCATAAGCTTCCTCGTCTGGCTTACTCAATTCAAGAGCACAGAAAAAGCAAAAACCATCACAAGCATCCTCTCCCTGCTGACCCTCGCGGCTTTGTGTTACACCCTGTTCTCGTTAAAAAACGCAGACACATACACCCCTGAACACCAAGCCATGTCTAACTTTGGCGCTGATTTCTCCGAACAAAGCTTGGCACAGCTTCTGCAAACGGACGATCCCGTCTTTGTGGAAATGACAGCCGCCTGGTGCTTCACCTGCAAAATAAATCACGCTGTCGCCATAAATATTGATTCAACAAAGAAGGCTTTCCTGGATCACAACGTACAATATCTAATAGGAGACTGGACAAACAATGACCCTGAAATTACCGAATATCTCAAGCGTTACGGGCGAAACGGCGTGCCGCTATATGTATTTTACCCCCCACGGGATCAAGACGGTAAACGCCCCGATGCCGTGATTTTACCGCAGATTTTAACCCCGGCAATTGTTCAGGAAACTATTGGCTTATAAAAAACAGTTTAACTATACTTTGAATCACCCAACCCCCAAAGGAGGACATATCATGTTCAAAAAACTAGCACTCTTCACCCTCTGCGCAGGCTTCGTAGCGCTGACATCCAGCTGGATGTCATTCCCTGTAAAAGCATCCGTAGAAACTGGCGCGCCGGCACCAAACTTCTCTGTCACTGACATTCACGGCAATAGCTTTAATCTGGAAGATCAAAAAGGAAAAACCGTCGTTCTGGAATGGACCAACCACCAATGTCCTTTTGTTGTAAAACATTACGACAGCGGCAACATGCAGGCCCTGCAAAAAAACGCAACGGATAACGGCATTGTTTGGGTTTCTATTGTCTCCTCCGCACCCGATAAGCAAGGGTTCATGAGTGCAGAAGAAGCCATCGCCCTTGAAAAAGAAGTCGGCGCAAACGCAACAACCCGCATCCTTGACCCACTTGGTGAAATCGGCAAAGCATACGGCGCGAAAACAACACCGCACATGTTTATTATCTCCGCAGAAGGCAATGTTGTCTATCAGGGCGCAATCGATGATAACCCAAGCCCAAATCCAAATGTCATCGAAACATCAAAAAACCTTGTTCAAGCCGCACTTGATGATATTGCTGCCGGGAAACCCGTAGAAGTTGCACAGACATCCCCCTATGGCTGCTCTGTCAAATACTAAAACCATCTGAATAATTAATCCCAAAAGACCGGAGCACCCCGCCTCCGGTCTTTTTTTGTAAAAGGCGCTTGTCAGAATCATACTTTATCAGATAGACTGTAAATCCATACTCTTGGGCTTCATCATGCAATTAAAAAATAAAATCAAGCAGCCACAGACCCTATCCTCCTCGCCCGTGATTCTGGGCCAGAGCGAAGTTGCCCGCTGCGCAATTGATGAAGACGGCGAAGTGATCTACGCCAACGACCCCTTCTGTAAACTGCTCGGTATCGACGCCTCCCGCACCCACAGGGCACTCGACATCTTTAATTTCTTCGATACGAACCAGGAATTGTCCGATCTCCAATCCGGTGAATACGATATCTATATCAAGGACAAAGCCCTCATCGAATCCTTTTATTTCGACTGGCTGACAACGGCGCAAAATAAGCGCTACCTTATCGTTTCCGCAATAGCCGATGATCTGGAATACGAACAACATGACGATCTTGAAACACTTATTGCCCGCATTCACGACTCTGCCGCGCGTATCGATCAAGCACACATCAGCCCACCGCCCTCATCAGAGGATTTAAAAGATCTCGAAAAACTCGCGCAAATCACCCATGACATTCTGATGATTACAAACGTACAGGGCGATATCCTGAGCGCCAATAACGCGTTCACAGAGATTTTCGGCTACGGCCAGGCAGAAATCCAAAACCTCTCCATTCAGGATATATTCCAGAATCAGGATTTAACCGAGCTGCAAAGCAGCCCCGATGGAATTACCTATTTCGAATCGGTACTAACATCAATCAACGATGAAAAACACTGGATTGAGTGGCGCAAAGCCCAGAGCGGCGCAAAACTCTATTTTTCAGGCCGCGACATCACCGGCATTAAAAAACAGGAAGAAAACCTCAAACGCCGGGAACGCCAACTCACCGAAGCCGAGACAATCGGCCGTATGGGACACTGGCGCTGGCTGATCGGGGATGATGAAATAACATGGTCGGATGAGATATACCGCGTCTTTGGCGTCAATCAAAACGAGTTCACCCCCACCATCAACACCCTCACAGACATGGTGCATAAGCGGGATCTAGGCCGCGTCGTTCAAGTATTTCAGCGCGCAATTATAGAAGAAAAAAACTACGACATGGAATTTCGTATCATCCAGCCCAGCGGAGACGTACGCTTCATTTCCTGTGATGGACGCTGCGAAAAAGACTCAGACGGTGAAGTCGTCGCCCTATACGGCATCATTCAGGATATGACAGAGCGAATGCTCTACGAACAAAACTTAAAGCGCGCCAAAGACACCTCCGAACAGGCCTACGCCGCCAAATCGCGCTTCCTTGCAAATATGAGCCACGAGCTGCGCACACCACTGAATGCCATCATTGGTTTTTCCGAAATGATCGAATCGGAAATGCTTGGCCCCCTCTTCAACGAAAAATATATCGAATATGCCACCAGCATAAAAGAAAGTGGCCACCACCTTCTCGATCTCATCAGCGATATTCTCGACATGTCAAAGATCGAGGCTGGCAAACACACACTTGATCTTGAACAGGTAAACATCAAAACCATCCTCGAGCGTGCCATAAACATGATACAAGGCCGCGCGCAGGATCAGAAAGTAAATCTGCGGACAAGCGACCTTGAGGGCAGCAACATCACCATCACAGGGGATCGCCGCGCTCTTACGCAAATCTTTCTCAACCTGCTCTCAAACGCCGTTAAATTTACGCCTGCGCATGGTTCTGTCTGGGTAGAAACTGTTCAATCCCATGAATACATCACCATAAAAGTTTGCGACACCGGCATAGGGATCCCCGCAAACAAACTGGCCGCAGTGCTCAAGCCCTTCGAGCAAGCCTCTTCTCAATATACACGCGATCACGAAGGTACAGGTCTGGGCCTGTCAATTACTAAAGAGCTCGTAGAGCTTCATGGCGGCACAATGTCGATTGATTCAAGAGTAGATATGGGCACAACCGTTAGCGTACGTCTGCCCTATAACGCCCTATCCAGCTAAATCCGAACGAGCATGCATACGTTCATATTCAAGGCACGCCCGAAGCCCCTCGCGGTAATCTTTATACTTGAGCGAAATCCCTAGATCCCTCTTGATCTTGTCGTTGCGTACACGCTTGCTATCGGCATAAAAACTACGTGTAATTGGCGCTAAATCCGCCGAATCAAAGGGTATAAGCGGCAATGGCGCAATGCCTAAAAGCGAGCACGCATACTCAATCACTTCATGACTTGGCGCAGGCACATCATCACATACATTATAAATCTCGCCCGGCTTGGGATGACGCATCGAAGCTTTAAGCACAGAAACAATATCCTCGACATGGATACGACTGAACGCATGCCCAGGCTTTTCAATTCGGCGCGCCACACCAAGACGAATCGAATCAAGCGCGCTGCGCCCCGGCCCATAAATACCTGCAAGCCTGAAAATATGAACAGGTACACCGTGAGAATAAAGCAAAGAAAGCCATTGCTCTTCTGCTTTTAAACGGCGGTTACCACGCTTGGTCGTTGGCCGCGCTTCAGACGTTTCATCCACCCAGCCACCGCTACGGTCACCATAAGGGCCGGTCGTAGAGAGATAACCAACCCATTTTAAACTTGGCAACTCAACAATATCAGCCGCATGCATTAAAAAACTGGGATCCCCCTCATCCGAAGGAGGCGTAGAAATCAAAAGATGCGTGACATCCCTTAAAATATAGCGCGGATCTGGCAAAGGCTGGTCATGATCAAACAAAAATCCTGCAACATCCTGCGCGCGCATATTTACTCTTTTTTCGCGATCGCGCGTAGTCCCCGATATACGCCACCCAGTCTCATTCATCAAAGAAAAACGTAAATACTCACAGCTATAGCCGTACCCAAAGCAAAATAAATGATTTTTATGACCTTGAAGCACCCCTATATCCTCGCTTTTTTTATTCTTATAAGCTTATCCTGTTTTCATATAATTAACAAGAGGATCAAAGCCAGGAACACGCTCTTCCATGAGTGGCCTGAAGCTCTGGCGTTCTTTTATTTTTTCATACCATATGCGTGCGGCCTGATGCTGCTGCCAAGGCACATCGCCCAAATAATCAATCGCAGATAAATGCGCAGCCGCCGCAATATCCGCGAGCGAAAATACATCCCCCGCCAGCCAGCGGCGACGTTCCGTCAAAAACCCGATATAATCCAGATGATAATTAATGTTGGCACGTCCCGCACGTACAGACGGCCCATGCGGCTCGCCTGATTGCAAGATTGCCTTCATCAGTTTCTCGGTAAGCAAATATTCAGAAACTTCTTTATTGAATTTACGATCAAACCAGTTCACCAGGCGCCGCGTCTCAGCACGCTGTATAGGATCATGCCCCAATAAATTAACATTGGGGTGCAGCTCTTCAAGATACTCACAAATCACCTGAGAATTAGAAAGGGTTGTCCCATCAGATTCAACCAGAACCGGAATATCTCCCGCCGGGTTCATCGCTAGAAATTCTGTGCGCCGCTCCCAGATTTTCTCTATCTGCAGATCGAAATCCAGCTTCTTTTCCGTCAAAACCATACGGACTTTACGAGAAAACGGATGAAGCCAAAAATGATATAATATGCGCATAGTTACACTCTATCGAAGCAGATCAATAATTCAATCCCGAAAACAAATTTACACCAAAAAAATGTAATAACCGCTTATGGCGATGTTGCAACAAGCTTAATATTGAGCTCAACATTGTTACTGATCGCATCAACACCCTGATCAGCACCAACCCCAAAATCTAGCCTGTTAATATAAAGCTGAGCACTCATCTCAACCTCTTTACCATCCCCCGAAAACTGGAGATCAAAGGGGAAATCAACCGCCACACGTACATCACGTACAGTCAAAAATCCATGCGCGATATAATCGCCCTCATCCCCAAAAACATCAAAACTTTCAACCTCGTAAACCGCAAATGGAAAAGCCTGCGCATCAAACCAAGTGCCAGAAACAGCCTGAGCATCGCGATCAGTACTCCCTGTTTTTATAGAGGAAATATCAACTTTTATAACCGCATAGCTTTTTTGCAATTGATTAGGATCAAAATAAATCTCCCCATCAAAATTATTAAATCCGCCCTCAAGCGGCTGACCGTATTGCTTAACTAAAAACGAGAGCGTGCTGCGCTCAGAGTCAATAAACCATTGCTTCGCACGTTCACCCTGCGCAATATCATGATCAAAAGAAATGGTCTGCGTCGTTTTTTCAACGCTTTCCTGCACGGATCCCTCATCCCCGCCGCCGCCCAAAATTAAAACACCTAAAACCCCTGCAACACAGACAACAAGAACAAACAAACTAAGCGCGCCCTTATGACCGATTTTAAAGCTCGTCATCCGCGCCAAAGTCTGGTCTTTATCGATAAAATGATGTTTAAACGCCCCCATAGCATGTAATCCAATAACAATAATCAAAATTATCGCCAGAATTTCATGAAACTCCTTTGAAAAATCAAATAAATTTTCATTTTTAGGGGCAATATCCGGCAACGGCACACCAAAAAACTGCACGGTGTAATCCCCTGCCGAGGACATAATCCAACCGGAAAGTGGCATTGACAAAAGCGCGGCATAAAGAAAAATATGAACCCCGCGGGAGAGCATTTTTTCCCATTTCGCATGCCCTTGAACAAGGGCTGGTTTTTTATGAATCAAAAAGGCAACAACCCTCAAGCCCAGCAAAACCAGCACAAGCAAACCAAATGATTTATGAAGCAGATAAAGCTGCTCCTTAAAAGGGCTGTATGTCAAAGAGCTCATATACAAACCCATACAGAGCAAGCCCGCAATAATAAGGGCTGTGCTCCAATGTATAAGCTTGGATAATAAGCTATAGCTCATATTATTCTGCGTCTTGACGCTCGCCCTCAACTTCGATGCGTATCTCTACGTCATCACCGACACCAGGAATGCCGTAAACCATTCCAAATTCCGAACGCTTGATCGTCGCTGTCGCAGAGAACCCGCTCACAAACTTCCCGCTATAGGGATGGGCACCAGACTTATTATAAGTGGTTTTTAAAACAACAGGCTTTGTAACACCTAAAAGTGTCAAATCACCTGTAATATCCGCTGTTTTTTCACCAGTAACTTCAATATTGGTACTTTTAAAGGTCATTTCCGGAAATGCCTCAACATTGAAAAAATCAGCATTCTTCATATGTGCGTCCCATTTTTCATCATCCATATCAATGCTCGCAGTCTTAATCGCGACCTCTACATAGGATTTTTCTGGGCTAACCATATCAAACGTGAAATAGCCGTCATAATCGTGAAATTCACCCTGAGAATTGGAAAAACCCAGATGATTAACAAAAAACAAGATCTGCGTATGCGCCTTATCAAAACTATAGCGCTCTGGCTCTTGCGCAAATCCTGGCTGCGCAGTTAAAAGTATAAATCCAAATGCCAAAATTCCGAATATTTTCATCGAACGCTCCTATAAAATTATAAAAAATAATACTACGCCTGTTTCAAATCAATTGCACATCAAAAAACCGAGCGTTAAAAGAAATAGCGTTGATAGGTCTCAACGGCGCTATACACACCTAATATGGCAATACCCCAGTTCAATAATCCATATTTCCACTTTATATAGGGGTCATTTAAAAGGTCCTCTGCACTCACATTCCGTAATAAAAAATAAAGCAGCATCTGACCCGCTATGAACCCACCGATTAAACCTAGAAACCCGACGAAATAGATCATTGTATTTTCCCTTTATAAGGAGTACATCTTAAACCAAGGAGACAAATCATGCTTCTCTATAACATCATTTTACTTGCCCTCATTCAAGGCCTAACTGAATTTTTACCCGTCAGTTCAAGCGGCCATTTAGGGCTATTCCACTGTTTCACGGATCATTGTACGCACTGGGACGAAGAGAATTTAACTCTTGATATTGCCGTCCATGTGGGAACACTTTTTGCTGTACTGGTGTATTTCTGGCGCGATGTCATTAAAATGTTTATCGGCCTTAAAGACATCTCAACCGGTCAAGTACGTACACAAAACGCCAGACTTTTATCGTTCATCATACTTAGCTCCGTGCCCGTCATCATCGCCGGTTTTATTCTCCATGCTCTTGAGCCTGACTGGCTTAAAACCATGTACGTGATTGCCTGGACAACTTTGATCTTCGGCATTCTTCTCTGGTGGGTAGACGCGAAATACACTGCGACAAAAACACTGGACTCAATCACGCTCAAAGACGCCTTGCTCATCGGTCTCGCTCAAATGATCGCGTTAATCCCCGGTACCAGTCGCTCAGGGATAACCATGACCGCAGCCCGCGCGCTTGGCTTCTCACGCACAGAGAGCGCGCATTACTCCCTCCTCCTCTCCATCATCGCCATCAGCGGTGCCGGCGTTCTGATTGGCCTCAGCCTGCTTAAATCCGGAGATGCACAGCTCGGCATGGAATCTTTAATAGCCGCAATACTGGCCTTCATCTCAGGCCTGCTTTCAATCGCCGTGATGATGAAGTTTTTGGAAAGATTCACTTTCAAAATCTTTGGAATATACAGAATTGCGCTAGGAGGCGTACTTCTAATACTCCTTTATACTGGCGTTATTGGCTAACACACTGTAATAAAGTAATTTTTATATCGCCGTATGTTTTTTCTAAAACAAATTCAAGTGGTGATAGCACAGGTACGTCATAACCCTTCTCACTCTCACAGACAATGTACCCATCCTTAACCCACTCACTCTTGATCAAGACGTCGAGTACGCCTGAAAGAATATTTTTATGATAAGGCGGATCTAGAAATATTAAATCATACGCCTCCTCATTATTTTTTTTGCGCTTTAATTTTAACACATCGCATAGCTGAAATTGACTGATCGATTCACATCCCAATGCGCGTACATTTTCCTGCGCCAGCGCAAGTGATGACTTCGCACAATCCATAAACGTACAAAACGCAGCGCCGCGCGATAAAGCCTCAAGCCCCAATGCACCGGTGCCGCAAAACGCATCAAGAACACGCATATCTGACACTGCGCCACGCGCCTCCAGCATATTAAACACCGCGCCGCGCACCTTATCGCTTGTTGGGCGAATATCCCGGCCCTGAGGTTTGCATAACATACGGCCTCGAAATTTTCCGGCAACAATTTTCATGACTTTTTACGTTTTTTTGAAAATGAAGGTTTGTTTTTTGCGCTTGATGGCTTTTTTACCGTTGAGTTTTGTCTTTTTTCCGGTTTTTCATGATCTTTAAAAAACGCAGGAATCGCTGCAATCAAAGCCTCTTCCTTCACCTCAGCAACACTTTCCCGCGCCATTTTGCCCAAGGTAAACGGGCCATAATCTGTGCGGATCAACCGGGTAACATGCAGGCCCAACGCCTCCATAACACGGCGAATTTCTCTATTTTTTCCTTCACTCAGCGTCATTGAAATCCAAGAATTCGCACCCGTTTGCACCCGCTCATCAACGTGCTCCAGCTTGGCCTCAATTGATTTGTAACGCACACCATCCACCGTAATCCCGCTCTTGAGTGAGTCTAGGCGCTTTTCATTAACTTTGCCATGTACACGTACACGGTATTTCCGGCTCCACCCCGTACTTGGAAGCTCCAAAAATCGCGCCAGTTCACCATCATTAGTCAACAACAACAAGCCCTCAGTATTCAAATCGAGCCGCCCAACACTAACCACGCGCGGCATATCGCGCGGTAAATGCCCAAAAACCGTATCCCGATCCCGCTCATCTTTATGCGTTGTCACCAAACCTGGCGGCTTATGATATAAAAACAATCGTGTCTGTTCTTTTTCCGGCAGTAATTTTCCATCAACAAAAATCTTGTCCTGCGCCAAAACATTAAGCGCCGGCGATTGAATAACCGCGCCATTAACCTTCACACGTCCTGCAAGGATAAATTTTTCCGCATCGCGGCGCGAACAGACACCGGCACGTGCCATTCTTTTTGCAATGCGTTCGCCTTTATGCTTATCTTCTTCCATGAAACATCCTTTTACAGACCAAGACCATATCGCTATGCAGCGCGCATTGGAAGAGGCAAAACGCGCCCAAGATCAGGGTGAAGTGCCTATTGGTGCGGTGCTCACCGATGAAAACGGTGAAATATTGGCATGCGCGCACAACCAAACACGTACATTAAATGACCCCACCGCCCATGCCGAAATCCTTGCAATCCGTGAGGGCTGCAAAAAACGGGGAGCACAACGAATCCCCGGCACAACACTCTATATAACGCTGGAACCTTGCGCAATGTGCGCAGCCGCCTTATCTTTCGCACGCGTACAAAAAATTATCTTCGCGGCCTCAGATCCAAAAGGCGGAGGAATTCTGCATGGTGGAGAATTCTACAAACAACCCACATGCCACCATAAACCAAGCATATCTTATGGTCTGATGGAACAAGAATGCGGGACAATCTTAAAAGAATTCTTCAAATCTAAGCGGCTTCATTCAAAGCCTTAATCGCCCGCCATCCGATATCACGCCGACAAAAACCGCCCGGCCAATCCAAACAATCCACCGCTTTATACGCGGCTTTTTGCGCCTGCACGACATCACTCGCTCGTGCACAAACGCCCAAAACGCGGCCACCTATACTAATAAGCTCACCCGCTCCATTGCGCGCTGTACCGGCATGAAAAACATGTGCACCCGTAACCTGATTCGCCTCATCCAATCCCTGAATAACCGTATTTTTCGCGTAAACACCTGGATACCCATTGGCCGCCATCACCACACACAACGCCGCATCATCCGCCCACTTCACCTGATCTGCAACCTCATCAAGCGCCCCGCGCGCGCCCGCATGCAAAATATCAACCAAATCCCCCTCCAGCCGCATCATCAGCGCCTGACACTCCGGGTCACCAAAACGTACATTATGCTCAAGCAAAACCGCCTTGCCCTCTTTAACCATAATTCCTGCAAACAACACCCCTGTAAACGCGCACCCTTCTGCCGCCATACCCTTAATTGTTGGCTCAATCAAATTCTCTATAATCTGGCGCTCCAAATCCTTCGTCATAAAATGCGCCGGGCTGTACGCACCCATACCCCCCGTATTCAGCCCCGTATCCCCATCTCCCACGCGCTTATGATCCTGCGCAGAGGTTAAAGGAAGAACATGTTTTCCATCGGAAAGGGCGAAATAACTGACCTCTTCGCCTTCCAAAAATTCTTCAATCACAATTTCCTGCCCAGCCGCGCCAAAAGCCACGCCCGAGAGCATCTCCCGCGCGGCTTCAATTGCCTGCGCGGTAGTATCACATATAATAACCCCTTTTCCTGAGGCCAAGCCGTCAGTCTTTACAACAATCGGCGCGCCGGTTTTTTCAATAAAGTTCTGCGCGGCTTGTACGTCTGTAAAGCGCCCATAAGCTGCGGTTGGAATATTATATTTCGCGCACAAATCCTTCATAAACCCCTTAGAGCCCTCAAGCTGCGCCGCCTTGGCACTAGGCCCAAACACAAGGATATTTTTTGCTGCCAGCGCATCCGCTAAACCATCAACAAGCGGCCCCTCCGGCCCGACAACAGCCAGATCAATGCCCTGACTAACTGCAAACCGCACCAGATCATCTATTTTATCAACTGCAATTGGCACACATGTCGCAACCGCCTCAATACCTGCATTCCCCGGCGCGCAATAAAGTTCAGAGCATTTTGGTGATTGCGCCATTTTCCAAGCCAGCGCATGCTCGCGCCCGCCTGATCCAATCAATAAAATCTTCATAGAATAAAGCCCCTTATCTTTGTGTAACTCTCTTTTTGGTAACACAGAAAATCACAAAGCGCAAAGCTCTGTTCAATCATCCCCCAATGCAATCAGGCTCGCATTGCCACCAGAGGCGGTTGTATCAATACTCACATGTTTTTCATGTGAAAACGCGTACAAATAATTCGGCCCCCCCGCTTTGGGCCCCGTACCTGATCGTCCCATCCCCCCAAAAGGTTGTACGCCCACCACTGCACCAATCATAGAGCGGTTAACATAAACATTACCAACATGAACCTCTTGTGCCAGATCAAGACAACGATTTGAAATCCGACTCTGCAGTCCAAAAGTTAACCCAAAACCCGAATCGTTAATATCTTTGATAATTTTCCTCAGACTATTTTCCTTAAAACGGACAACATGTAAAACTGGTCCAAAAACCTCTTCCTGAAGCTGATCAAGCCCTGAAATTTCAAAAACAATCGGTGCAAAAAATTGGCCGTTTCTGGAATCGAGACTATTTAAGGCACATTTTTTGATTTCCTTTGCCTCCGAACGCATCCTGTCCGCGTGTACGCTAAGTTTATTATTTGCATTAATATCAATTATATAACCAATATCAGCCGATAAAAATTTTGGGTCTGTGACACGAAGCTCATCCATTGCGCCGCTTAACAAATCCAAAAATGAATCAGCAATATCCTCCTGAACATACACCACCCGCAAAGCAGAACATCGCTGACCTGCCGACCCAAACGCACTTTGGATCACATCATCAACCGCCCGCTCCATAAGGGCTGAGCTATCAATAATCATAACGTTCTGCCCTCCTGTCTCCGCAATCAGGGGAATAATCACATCATTCTGCGCGGCCACACTCCGCTGTATAGACTTTGCTGTCGCCAAAGAGCCTGTAAACGCAACTCCTGCAACCTGCTTATGCTCGACAATCTGAGCCCCAAATGGCCCATCACCCAGCAAAAGATGCAACACCTCTTGCGGCACACCCGCCTCATGCATCAATTCCACCGCACGCTGCGCTACATATGGTGTTTGCGGCGCTGGCTTGGCAATAACGCAGTTTCCTGCAACCAAAGCCGCCACAACCTGCCCCGTAAATATCGCAAGCGGAAAATTCCAGGGACTGATACACACAAAAACGCCCCGCCCCTCAAGCCTAAGCCTGTTAGCCTCACCCGTATAACCGGGCATTAAAACGCCATGCTCATCAAAAATTTTGTCTGCTTGCGCAGCGTAATACCGGCAGAAATCAACAGCTTCACGAATCTCTGCACACGCATCAGGCATCACCTTACCCGCCTCATGCACCAGAATTGCAATCAGCTCCTGCGCATGCACCTCATACAAATCCGCTAATCGGCGCAGACATGCGCTTCGTTCTGCAACTGATCGCTTGTTCCACGCTTGAAAAGCCTGCCCCGCAGACGAAAGAGCATCTTCAATATGCCCCTTTCCAGCATTATTAACCACCTGGCCACTCACAAGAGAATGCGCATCTAAGCTACCCTTATAAGACCAAACATAATCAACCAGTTTTTGTGTAGAATAGGGATCATCAAGGTCGTATCCCTTCGAATTTTTACGCTCCTGCCCAAAAAGATCACCAGGCAGGGCAATAGCCTTATGCCGATGCCCTTTATCTTGACGAACCCTACCCACAGGATCAGAAACTAAGTTACCAATAGAGACATTTTTATCCAAAAGTTGGTGCACAAACGACGAGTTCGCACCATTCTCAAGTAAACGCCTAACCAGATAAGGAAGCAAATCTTTATAAGGGCCAACAGGCGCATAAATACTTGATTTAACATGTGTATTTTCAGCCATAAACAGCTCATAGAGCCGCTCTCCCATGCCGTGCAATCTCTGTAATTCATACTGTTTTTCCCCGGCCATTAGCTTAATCGCTTCCATACTATGGGCATTATGGGTTGCAAAAAGTGGAAAAATACGCTCAGAATGGCGGAAAAGCAGTTGTGCACACGCCAAATAACTCACATCTGTATTACGTTTTCGCGTATAAACAGGGTAATCCTCAAAGCCGCCCATCTGTGTGCGCTTTATTTCATAATCCCAATACGCCCCTTTAACCAGCCGTATTTGTATCCTGCGCCCTGTATCCTTTGTACACTGGGCGATATAGTCAATGAGTGGCAGGGCGCGCTTCTGATAAGCCTGCACTGCCAAGCCAAATCCGTCCCACCCCTTAAACTCCTTACGCTGCAAAACACGCTCAAATATCGCAACCGACAGGCCCAAACGGCTGACCTCTTCTGCATCAACAGTAAGTGCCATATCCTGTGCCGCAGCCAAGCGCGCCAGATGACTCAGCTTTTCTGAAATTTCTGGGATGCACCGGTCTTTCTGGCTGTACGTATAACGAGGGTGCAAAGCCGATAACTTAACAGAAATGCTCGGTTTATCTGCATCTAATTGACCATTGTTGGCCGATATCACCTTAATCGCGCCTGCATAAGACTCAAAATATTGCTCCGCCGTTTTCGCATCACGCGCACCCTCTCCCAGCATATCATAAGACAACCGATAGCCCCTTTTCTCCCATGACGGCGCATGAGAAATCGCATCTTCAATCGATGCGCCAAACACAAATTGCCTGCCCATCACATACATCGCCTGAACCATCGCCTCACGGATAATCGGCTGCCCCAAACGCGCAAAAACGCTATCAAGTGTCTTACGGCTCAAACTCATTCCAAAACCGGCCGCACGACTGAGCAAATCCTTATGCCCATCGCCCTGCGATTGCAGCCAGGCTGCCGCTGCGACCTTATCACGAATCAATGCATTCGCCGTCGCGGCATCGGGTATACGCAAAAGCGCCTCCGCCAGCCCCATCATCGCAAGCCCCTCTTCGCTGCTCAGGGAAAATTCTTGTAAAAATGCCTCCAGCTGCCCTGCCTTGCCCTTGGCATCGCGAACACGTGAAACCAACCCAGACGCAGCGCTTTGCACCTCTTGCATGACATCATCCGGCCACTCAAGCCCTGCAAGCACCCGCTCCATGCTCTGGTTTTCATCTTCATATAAATAGGGAGAAAAAGGATAAATCATGACCTTATTATATCATGCCAAGACTGGAATTTCTGCATTTTTACACCTAAGATCAGAACTATGACACAAGAATCATTACCCATGAGCAACATCCCTGAATTTACGGTCTCCGATCTGGCATTTTCCGTTAAAAAATCGATCGAGGAAAATTTTGAGCGCGTACGCGTACGCGGAGAGCTCTCACGCATCGCCACCCCTAAATCCGGCCACCTTTATACCAGTTTAAAAGATGAGAACGCCGTACTCGATGCCGTTTGCTGGAAAGGTTCGCTCTCAAAGCTCTCCGTGAAACCCGAAGAAGGCCTGGAAGTCATCTGCACAGGCAAAATGACGACCTTCCCCGGCAGCTCAAAATACCAGCTTGTTATAGATACTATGGAACTGGCAGGACAAGGCGCCCTCCTTAAAATGCTCGAAGAACGCAAAAAACGCCTTACCGCAGAGGGCCTCTTCGCCCCTGAGCGCAAAAAACAGATCCCTTTTCTGCCTGAGCGCATTGGCGTTATTACATCCCCAACAGGCGCTGTGATTCGCGACATTCTCCACCGCTTAAACGACCGCTTCCCGCGCCATGTGCTGCTCTGGCCTGTCAAAGTACAGGGCGAAGGCGCCGCCGCAGAAATCACAAATGCTATAAACGGTATGAACGCCCTGCCCAGCAGCCACAGGCCGGATGTTATCATCATCGCACGTGGCGGAGGCTCACTCGAAGACTTAATGGCCCTTAACGAAGAGAATGTCGTGCGTGCGGTAGCAAAAAGCGACATACCCATTATTTCCGCCATTGGCCATGAAACAGACACAACCCTCATCGACTACGCCGCCGATTTGCGCGCACCCACACCCACTGGCGCCGCAGAAATGGCTGTCCCTGTACGCCTCAACCTTATTGCTCAAATCAATGATAACGAAACGCGCCTGATACACTGCGCACGCCGGATCATCACAGAGCGGCGCAACCACCTCGAAAAACTCGACGCAAAAATGGGAAACCCGGCGCGCTTGCTCGACCTTCAAACCCAGCGTTTAGACCAGATCGGCAACAAAATAGATCACAGCATAACAACCTATCTCTCCCGCCGAACACAAAAATTAACAGCCGTAAAATCGCGCCTCTTGCACCCCGCACAACTCATCCAGCGCAAGACAATCATGCTGGATAATCTGGCAAAACGTTGTGAGCTGGCCTGTAAAAATGTAACAAAACAAAAGCAAAGTAGCATTAATCACGCGGGTGAAAAATTAGAGCTCTTATCCTTTGAAAAAATACTAAATCGCGGCTTTGTCGTTATAAGAGACATGAACGACAATCCTATAACAGATGGCACAACACTCAAAACAGGCCAGCCCGTGACCCTTCAATTCAAGGACAATCTGAAAAAAAATGCGACTATTAACGATAAACCACTCCACAATGACCCAAAGAAAACAGTACAAACTGGTAAAAATCAGGGCACTTTGTTCTAACACCATGATTACAACTTCATTTTTTGCTATTCATAAAGAATAAATAAAGGCTATTATCGCCCCATGCGGATTGAATATGCAGAATTAATGGAAAAACTGGCGACCGGACACATCCTATCGCCCTATGAAACGCGTCCGTGGTTTGTCTATGAAGAAGAACGCGGCATAAGCTGCAGCGCCGAAGTGCGTGTTGGCCCCGGCATGGCTGATGTCGAGGCAGAAATCCAGTTTTTATATGATGAAGAAGATGCACGGTATGATGATGAATCCGGCTTCGGTGGCCCCGAGCAGATCATGCTCATTCGCTTCCGCCCCTCAAAAGATAATATCTGGTCCGCCAGCCTGATGGTAGTAAAAGGTGAAGATTACGAGAATAAGATACATGACTGGGACGAACGCGGCTGTGAGTTTTTTTCCGCCTGCATCGGTGCTATCCAAATGGGTGAAATTCCTGATATTGATGAACTTATAGATGACATTCTCACGGAATATGGCGGCAGAGGCGGTCGAGGACGTAAGGGAAAAGTGGGTAAAAAAGGCTTCAAGGTTGAACAAAAACCGATGACCTTTGGAATGAAATAGGGCCTCAACCCTCCTGCACGATAATATCGTAATCTGTTGCAATCTTCGCAAGACCACCCTCAACAAACTCGCCAATCGCCTTAAAGTGCCACTTCGGCCCCTGACGAGAAATTGAGGCCACAATCATCGCCGTCTCTTCGCTACCCTCAACATCCTCATTCAGATTGTAACGTGCAATTTCATGGCTGTTTGATGCATTGACAACGCGCAAATAACCATCACGGACACTATGCATGCCCTGTTCTTTTTCCGCTCCCCGATAGATCGATAGAACAAAAACAATCTCGCTAACTTCATAGGGAATATTGTTCAAATCTAGAGAGATAGTCTCATTATCACCATCCCCCGCACCCGTAAGACAATCACCATTATGAACAATGGCGCCCTCACTGGATTGAAGATTATTGTAAAAAATAAAATCCTCATTTTCTCTGGTTTTTCCATGTTTATTGAGAAGGAAGCAGCTCATGTCCAGATCAATCGAGTCCGCGTCAAAAGCATTGAGTTTCCAACCAATACCAACCATAATTTTTGTCATGGTCGGATCAACCTTACTCAGATTAATCTCTCCGCCTTTAAAAATGAAATTGTCGCTTATCTGGACATTCACATCGACAACTTCTGGATCAAAGATATCAGGCATCGCCTAAGACTCCATATTCATTGCAAAAATTAATATATTATAACCTATATAGGAGAGAGAAAACAAACCGCCCATAATAAATCCAATACGCCCAAAAATTGATAAAACACCAACAAGCGTGAGCGAAACACCCAAAGTAACCCAAACATCAAAGCTGGCCAGCTGAGGCGAGAAACCACCCTGAATAATCGGTTTAACCATTGCTGAGACACCAATAATCATCAAAACATTAAACACATTAGAACCCACAATATTGCCAATCACCAACTCCGACTGCCCTTTGCGCGCAGCAACAATACTGGTAGCAAGCTCCGGCAAAGAGGTCCCAAAGGCAATAATACTCAGCGCAATGACAGAATCAGGAACCCCCACAAGCTCTGCACTCACCGTAGCCCCGCGCACCAGAAACTCTGCCCCCACAGCAATCGTGATAAGCCCGACGAACAATGTCAGATATGCAAGAGCATCGCTGTCAAAAACCGGCTCGGGATCATCCTGTGTTTCAAATTCTTCAGGCTTCGAAGATTTATACTGGTAAAACACATAAGCAACCAGAGCCAGAACCATCAAAAACCCCGATAAGCGCGAAACTTCACCATAGTTAAGCAATCCCGCAAGAATGAGCGTGACAACAACCATGAAGCTCAAATCACGGAACAGCTCTTTTGATAAGCTCGCCTTTAATGTCGCAAAAAGTGCACTTGCACCCAAAACCATCAATATATTAGCAATATTAGAGCCCAGAACATTTCCAATCGCAATCCCCGGAGACCCTTGCAAGTTCGCAAAAACAGAAACAATCAGCTCCGGTAGAGACGTCCCAAAAGCAACAATTGTAAAACCAACAACCATCGGCGATACACCATAGCGCCGTGCAACAAAAACTGCCGCATCAATTGTCCAGTTCCCGCCCCTGACCAGCAGAATAATACCCAGCAGCAACGACGCCATTGAAAGCATCGTCATATCAAAAAAACTGAGAGAAGTCATGAAATCGGCTTTCTATTAATATTTACGCAGGCCGCTTTTGCCCGTCTTTCCATTCCAGACCAAACCCAAAGGCGCGGTCCATCTCTTCATGGCCCGGGAAATATTCTGTACGGTTCGTCAGTTTTATCCCCCCGCGCACACTATGTAACTCACCCACCGCACAAAGACAATGTTGATCATTATGCTCAGAAAGCGTCACATAAAAATCATGCTCCCCCGGCACATCAATGACAACCTGCGGCCTAACCTGAGACCACGCCGGCGCCCCCTGATATATATAGAGATATACCAGAACGCGCTTGACCTCATGCCATTTCCGGCCATTCACAAGCAAATACTCATCATGCCCCTCGGCATCACCCGTGCGCTCATCCCCCGAAAGCGAGATAAATGGCGCAGTATTAAAATCACCAAACTTCTCACCAAACGCCTGAATTGAACCGCGCGTCCCATCCTGCATTTCGTACAAACAGCCAATATCAATATCAACACCAACCTTGGCGACTTTCTTAAACCACTTGCCAAAAAACCCAGATTCCTGCGTGCGGATATTATCCCACGTCACGCCAATCAACATAGAGTCAAAGCCCTCTTTACCCGGAGAAATAGCAATGCTTTGCCCGGGCTCGCTCAAAAACTCGCAATTTTCCGGGTGATCACTCGCAACCCTATAGCCCGCAGCGCCCAAAGCAGCCCCATGCCCAGAAAAATCTGCAACGCCTCTGCTGGCCTCCGCCAGTGAATCAATCGAAGTTTTTGTCTTTTTTGCCATCTCTATTTCTCTAAAAATATTCTTAATACTGTTAATTGTAATACAACATTACGGGATAACATGCCATAAATAAACACGCATATTATAGGCATACACACTCAAGCCCCCATGGTAAAGTAATCACAAACGCCCCAAGGGAAACCTTAAAACATCGATGAAGAAAATATATGTTTTTTTACTCATTTTATCCCTTGCCTCATGCGGCAAAGTACCGCCCTATGACGAAAACCTTGGCCAGACGCAGGCAAAACAGGCAATGAATTTCAAAACCTTCAACCATGTGATAGATCAGCAGCCCACCCACGGCATCCATTCAGGGGAAAAACACAACCCCGCGATAATCTTCATTCACGGCGCGCCCGGCAACTGGCAGGCTTGGGGACGCTATATTGGTGACAAAGACTTACTGGATAAGGCCTTCATGATCGCCATAGACCGCCCAGGCTATTCCTTCTCCGGCGCTGGAAAACCAAACACGGATCTCAAAAATCAGGCAAAGGCAATAATGAACGCCGCGCTTAAGCAACATGACGGCCCATTCATTCTGGTGGGCCATTCCTATGGCGGCCCGCTACAGCTGCAAATCGCAATCGATTACCCTGAAAAAACAGCAGGACTGATTATCCTTGCCGGCGCCATTGACCCCGCCCTTCACCAC
>CAYGNP010000006.1:0-97578 GCA_964351365.1 uncultured Micavibrio sp. | reverse complement strand
TCGTCACTGTTTAGGCCTCCTTATAAGACACTCACAGGATGAAAATGTGCGTGGTAAAAATTTTACGGCGATGTCTCCGGCAATAACCAAAAGGACGTGAATTTGATCATGGCGCAGCGCGGTTGGGAATATCTGGCGCTGGTCGTGTTAAAAGGATCATGCAACACGGCTCTGGTCAGCATATGGATCAAGGATTTTTTGCTCAAAGCGCTAGGTCAGCCCAGCGTGATCGTGATGCGTAACGCGCGCTTGCCCTCGCGGTTGTTCAGCACATGATTGAGCAGCGTTGTCTTCCCAGCCCCTAAAAAGCCGGACAAAACAGTAACGGGAAGTTTTTTCTGAACAGTTTGCAGCATAACAATAAAGCCTTCTTGATTGTAATTCATGTTATAATATAACATATATATATCTGATAACTATGAAATTGCAAGACATAGAAATAGCTAAATTGTGACCCATAAAATCATTGACAGCCTTTTTTATTGCAACCATTAATGTTATATTATAACATATGGTGCCTAATGAATAATGACAATAGTTACAATAACGGCGTTCTGAAATACCTGTTTTCCCACATTGATGGAAGATCAGGAGAGTGGCTGGAAAGACATCGGCAAAAAGCGCTGATTGGCTTAGCTTCAACAACGGCTGTAATTGATTACATGCTAACAAATTCATCTACTGTATCATCTCTAGCTCTGCTGGTTCTTGCAACCGCAATAGCCCATGATGCTTCTGAAGATACTATTGAAATTACAGGCGATCTAAAGGAATCACAAAATCTCTCCAGTGGTGTTGTTGGCACGGCAGTTGGTTTTGGCCATACAGTAAGCGAGGGCGTTTTTTCCTCCTTAGCAACCATCGGCGGAAATACTGATCTGGCTGTCTCAAGTGTTATGGGCAGCAATGCCTCACATATATTGTTAATGGCTGGGGGCGCTGCCGTTATCGGTGGTATAGGAAGAGGTCAGGAAACAACATGGAAGCTTCATGCGTTAGGAATTGCTGGCCTTAGCGGAGCATTTGGATATCAAATAGTGAGCGGAGAATTCAATCCTTATCTTGGCGCAGCAATGATTGGAGGTGGAACCTATTATCTTTATAACAGGGTTATATCAGGCGAAACTTGTGCTATTCACGGGGATTCATGTGCTGGAGATCATAATCATAATCATGATCACGAGCACGGACACGGACATAGTCATGGCCATAGTCACGACCATGCTACTCATGGTGATCACAAAGGCCATATTTCCCATGAAGAGCATGATCATAGCCACCATGGTGCGCATGCCCACAGGCACGAACATTCTGGTCATAGACATCCTCCTGCCCGCACAACATTATATGCCAGGATGACAGATCCCCTTCTTCTAAAGCTTGGCGGATCAGTTGTTGCCTTAACGGCCAGTGCCCATGTGCTGGGACATCAAGTTCTAGCGCAGGCGGATCTCATTGGCATAAGTACAACTGCTGCGGGAGCCGGTATTGCGGCATTAGCTTTCGCCGCGCCTGAGCTCACTCTAACTTTGAAAGCTGCGGCTAAGGCTAAAAAAGAAAAAGGCTATCAAGAAATGGCCTGGGGTGCAGTTGCAGGATGTACAGTCGCAACAATAGGTGTTGTTGGTGGCGGTTTAGCTCTTAGTGGTGCCGGTGTCCCTGCTAATCTGGATATAGGAACAACTGAAGGGCAAATTCATATGGCGGCTTTCGCAGGTTCCGCCGGGGCTATTGTTGCAGCAACACATCCTTGGATTATTAAGAGAATTAGCCCCGATGCAGAACGTTTACCGAGATGGCTCGGTGGTGCCTTTCTGGCAGCAGGCCTTGCATACTACGCTAATATTACACAGCCGAACTGCCATTACACCGGTCCGCGCCTTCATTGCCATGGTACGTCAGATATAATTGATATGTCAGATATGCCCGAAGATTTTTTGACTATACCGGGTCTAGCGCCGGATTAGCCCTCCAAGCCTGGTATCTGCATGAAAGGGGAATCTGGAGAAAGTGAGGAAATTGCAGTTTCTCCTGCAGAGGCAGAAAAAACCGTTGTCAGCCCGACACCCTCAAGAAAAGGTGCAACGCCCAAAGCGATGGATGCTGCCAATGCCGCGCCCTGAAGGGTGTAGTGCACTAAAATGTGCGTTGCCAACTCAAAGGAAACACCTAAACCAACAGCTGCTAAACTGCTATTTGCCAGAGACATTTTGTATACTCCTGTATCTTTTTCTTGATTAATGTTATATTGTAACATAAAAATGTCAACAGTAAAATTTGAAACTGGAAAAAATATGGAAGAACTTTATCGAAGACAATTTCTTGGCGGTGCGCTCTCTGCTGTTGCTGTTTCTGGGATACCCTCTGGTTCCAAAGCTGAATCTCCAGGATACACAATGGATACTTACCCTTACAAACCTGATAATGTATTTACGCCGGTATTTGGAATTTGGCCTAAGGTGAATATGGATATTGGATTGCTGCATCCTGGAACCGGCGCGCCCACCATTGGCTTTTATGCTTCACTTGATCAAACCCACGGAATCCCATTTGGGGATGCATGGAAACTTATATATGGTAAGTTTTTTGGGGACAGGTCTGTGCACGATCAAGACCGCGGAGCGATGTTGCTGATAGCATATCACATTGCAAGTCATGGTGTTCCTCCCGAACATTTTAAGCAAGCATACAATATTGCCAAGAAAGCTTGGGATGAACGCCCCGATTTAAGACTTGCGGGACGTGCATCAAATAATTTAAATGGTCCAGAATTCGGGTAAAATGATATTCTAATAAACTCGCCAATAAGAAGAAAAATCATGCTCTTTGAAATAAAAAACGCAGAATACAAAGAAAAAGACCAGTTTATTCTGGGGCAAAAGACGCTAGGCGTTTCTGCGGGCAAGCATCTCCTGCTGCTCGGCCAATCGGGCTGTGGGAAGACAACGTTGATGAATGTCATGGCGGGGCTTTTGCGTGCGTCATACGGCGACGTGTCTTTTGATGGTAAAAACTATACGTCCCTTTCGGATAGCGATCTCGATAGTCTGCGGGCGCAGAATTTCGGGTTCGTTTTTCAAAGACTGCATCTGATCGGACATTTAACTTTGGCGCAAAATATCGCGCTGGCGCAAACAAAGCCTGATCCAGCGCGCGTGCAAACGCTCATCAACGATCTTGGCCTTTCGGGCAAGGAAGCGCAAAAAGCGCGTGATCTCAGCGTGGGCGAAGCGCAGCGCGCGGCCATTGCGCGCGCCGTGGCTAATAACCCGAAAGTGATTTTTGCGGATGAGCCAACCTCGGCCCTGGATGATACGAATGCCGCAAAAGTCATGGATTTGATTTTTACCCAAGCAGCCAAGACAGGCGCAACCGTTATTGCGGCCACGCATGACGGGCGGATTAAAGAACGGTTTGAAACAATATTGGAGATGACAGCATGAGCGATTTTATCCTGATCTTATCCTCCCTCAAATCCCGCTGGCTCAATAGCCTTCTTTCGGTTTTCCTGACCGCGTTCGGCGTAATGTTGGCGCTGCTGATCATCCAGTTTGGCCATCATATCCAGAACCGCCTGAGCGCGGACGGGCAAGGCATTGATATTGTCGTGGGCGCAAAGGGCAGCCCGCTGCAATTGATCCTGTCTTCGGTCTATCATATCGACATCCCAACCGGAAACATCCCCTATGACGAGGCCGAAAAATGGATGAAGCATCCGCAGGTCAAAAACGCTATTCCGTTGGCACTGGGCGATAACTGGAAAGGATACCGGATTGTCGGCACAACGCCCGATTATATGGCAGATTACGGCGCAGAGCTTGCCGAAGGGCGTATCTGGGGCAAAGCGTTCGAGGCCGTGGCTGGATCATCTGTTGGCCTTCAAATCGGTGATGAATTTTCCGGCGCGCATGGATTGATGGCGGGCGGGCATGAACATGAGGAAGAGCACTATAAAATCACCGGCGTGATGAAACCCACGGGGACGGTGCTGGATCGTCTGATCCTGACCTCTCTCGACTCTGTTCTCGAAATTCATGGGCTTGAAGGTTTGGAACATGAACATCATCACGAAGAAGACGCCCATGCCGATCATGGACACCATGAAGAAGAACACGCTCATGAGCATGATAAACATGAGACGCATGAAGGCCATGATCATGAAAAAGCCGGAAAGCCGGAAATCACCGCGCTCTTGCTGACCACAAAATCACCAATCGCCAACATCAACCTGCCGCGCAGCATCAACCGCGAAAGCGCGTTACAGGCCGCCAACCCCGCGCTGGAAATGGCGCGGCTTACCTCTATGTTGGGACTGGGGTCGCAGAGTTTTGCCGCTCTGTCCGCCATACTCATCGCAATCGCCGCCCTCAGCATCTTTGCCGGGTTGGCGGGCAGTCTAGAGAACCGTATGGGCGATTTGGCAGTACTGCGCGCCATTGGTTATTCCAAGCGGCGGGTGTTTAAAATCATTACGCTGGAAGGCATGATCATCGTTATCAGCGGCCTTGTCCTCGGTCTTGTGATGGGATTAAGTGGTTTTGCGCTCCTCACACGAATCATGACACCATTAGAGGCCAGCGGCGCGTCTATCAGTTTCACGAGCGACTTTATTCTGGTACTCTTGGCCGTCATGCTTGCTGGTTTGATTGCGGCGATGCTTCCTGCCTTGCGCGCATCCCGCGTGGATGTGGCGCGGCAGCTCTCGCGCAGTGCTTAAAAGGCTGGCGATGAATACAGAAAAAGTAAAATGGATTGGGAAAATTATGGTGAAATCGTTCTTTGTAGTGGCGCTTGCCGGGGCAATAACTTTACCGTTTTTGACAGGGGGCTTGAAAGACCCAGGCAATCCGCTTTCACATAAAGAAGTAACAGAGTTTGACTCTTTTGTTACAAAGACATTTGAATTCTCAGAAACAATTGAGCCACCAGAAATAAATTTACTGGACGTCATTCCCCAGTTTGTTGAAACACCCGAGGGAGGAATATCCTGGAATGTTTTTGGTGAAACAAAGCAGCATGAATTTTCATACAAAGAAGATGATGAATTCGAATATATTGGGGTTCGGCCAGAATTTTCTGAAAATCTCAAGACGCTGGATGGCACCGAAATTCTAATCCAGGGTTATATGTTCCCGCTGGGGCAGGAAGAGAAGCAGCTTCTATTTTTATTGGGGCCGTTTCCGGTGAGTTGTCCGTATCACTACCATGTCACACCCAATCTGATTATAGAGGCGCATGCTAAAAAGCCGCTTGCCTTTTCTTATGACGCTGTAAATATTAAAGGCAAGCTTGAACTGGTGCCAAGAGATGATGAATATAATGTCTTTTACCGCCTGAAAGATGCGGAGATTGTGAAATGACCAAAGCTATACTGAAGAAAGCCATTGATTATTGCGAGGCACATAAACATCGCCTGACGGAACCAAGGCTGGCCGTTTTGAAAATTATAGCCGCCAGCGCCAAGCCGCTAGGCGCTTATGAAATACTGGATAAGCTGGGAAAAACGATCAAGAACCCCAAGCCGCCAACAGCCTACCGCGCTCTCGAATTCTGGCAGGAACACGGCTTTATTCACCGTATCGAAAGCCTGAACGCCTATGTCTCCTGTGAAGCCGGGCATCAGCATAAAGGCTCGCAATTCATGATCTGCGATGATTGCGGCACAGTAACCGAGGCACATTTGTGCGATCTTCCTCAGCCGCTCAAAGACAGCACAGCCAGAAATACCTTCACGCCTTCACGCTGGAATTTGGAAATTCACGGCCTGTGCGGGAAGTGCGTGTGATATCATACTTCATTTTAACGAAAGAAAATTTGCGGCAGACTCAAATTCCTGCCATTTGGGATCAGGACTCATAAGTTGAGATAAAAGATGTTGATTGCAGCGATGCAGATGCTCGAGAAGAGGTTATGGGCGCAGTGGCTTGTAGCGATGCGCCGCCAGTGCAGCGAAGATGTGATTGAACACACCCTATCCGGCCACAAACGGATAAAACGTTTATACTGCGTCTTGGGCGGCCCATATTCTTTCTGGGCATCACGCCATTGAAGGCCACGCCTGATGACACGCAAATCATCCACACGCGGCACACCGCGAGATGGCGGAAAGTAGGGCTTGATCTTGTTTAGCTGTGATTTTGTTAGCCAGAATAAATTGCTCATGATGAAATCCTCCCTTGTGCGCCATAGCCAGAATGGCGAAGGCGTATCATTACAAGTGAATCATAATTTAACAGTCCAGGAAATCTTGTTTATAGATCCTGAGCCTAGGAGATTTTTGGATAAAAATCCTTTATGATTCTCAAAATCATAAAAGGAAAGCCGCAGATGAATTCACACTCTCATAACATTTCTTTCCGGGAAGCCCTGATCGTCTGGCTGCGCGTAGCGGCCTTAAGCTTCGGCGGCCCGGCGGGACAGATCGCTGTTATGCACCGCATTTTGGTGGAGGAGAAAAAATGGATCGGCGAGAATCGTTTTCTGCATGCGTTGAATTACTGCATGTTATTGCCAGGGCCGGAGGCACAGCAGCTTGCGGTTTATCTCGGCTGGTTGCTGCATAAAACATGGGGCGGGATCATTGCGGGAACGCTGTTTATAATACCCGGTTTTCTGGCAATTCTCGCGCTCAGTTATATTTATGTGATTTTCAACAATGTGTCTGTGGTCGAAGGCATGTTTTTTGGCCTGAAAGCGGCAGTACTGGCGATTGTTCTGCAGGCCGTTTTGCGCATTGGCGGGCGGGCATTGAAGAATAAGGTCATGATCGGAATTGCGGTCTGCGCGTTCATATCCATTTTTGCTTTTGATATCCCTTTTCCCCTGATCGTGATAACGGCGGCGTTTATCGGCTATTGCGGCGGACGCGCGGGATCAAAAATGTTTCGTGTCGGTGGTGGTCACGGCAAAAGCGGCGGCTCTATTCTGGAAGACAAGGACTCTGCTCTTGGTGAGGCTGTGCCGGATCATGCACGGCCCAATTTTGCATGGTCGTTGAAGATAGGCTTTATCTTCGTGGTGTTGTGGCTGATCCCTATTGCGTCTTTGCTTTTGACGATGGGGCCGGACAATGTGTTCACTGAGATTGCCCTCTTTTTCAGCAAGATGGCGGTCGTAACCTTTGGCGGCGCATATGCGGTTTTGTCCTATGTCGCACAGGAAGCGGTACAAAATTATGGATGGCTGGAACCTGGCGAGATGCTGGATGGACTGGGTATGGCGGAAACCACCCCGGGGCCTCTGATACAGGTTGTGCAGTTTGTTGGCTTTCTTGGCGCTTACCGGGAAGCCGGAGGGCTTTCACCGCTGCTGGCTGCAACGCTGGCTTCAATCCTGACGACATGGGTGACGTTCATCCCTTGTTTTCTCTGGATTTTCCTTGGTGCGCCGTTCATTGAAAAACTGCGGGACAACGAGGCCCTGACCGGGGCCATGTCTGCAATTACTGCCGCTGTGGTCGGTGTGGTACTAAATCTGGGGCTATGGTTTGCGATTCATGTTTTATTTACACAAGTTGAGCCGTGGCAAGGAATGGGGATGAGTTTGGATGTTCCTGTCTGGCAAACGCTGGATATGTTTGCTCTGGCACTGACTGCTGGCGCAATCGCAGCTGTGTTTTGCTTCCGTACAAACATGCTGCTGACATTATTTGCGTGCGCCATCATAGGCTTTGTTGCATATCTATAATGAAATGTGGGCAAAGAATATCTCTGCCTGCATTCATTCTTAACGTCTTAATGTTCGTGGCTGTGTCAGAGTTCAAACACTACCGGATCAATCACTCGGTTTTGTTTGTCGATCAGAAAAATTATATAAACGGGATCAAGAATTTTTGGAACCAGGTCAAGCGGCACATGCGGAAATTTAATGGTATTCCTGCCAATCATTTTCCGTCGTCCGGGTTTACGAGCAGGTATAAACTGACTAACCTGTTTGATTTTTAAGGGGTGCACGGTTAGTAATGAATGTTAATGAATGTGGATAAAAGGACATTGGAGGCACGGACCGGAGTCGAACCGGTGTTCACGGATTTGCAATCCGCTGCATAGCCACTCTGCCACCGCGCCTTTAATATTGCTCAACACAGTTAGAGGAAATGCCTGTATAAAGTCAATATACAAGTGGGCAAGAGTGATAATTTAGTAAAAAAATATGGCTTCATTTTTTAAATCAGGGTATTACCTGATTGTGTTTCATCTTATTATGTTGGTTACTATGCCCAAATTCTCTAAAGCACGTGAAAATATGATTGATTGCCAGATCCACACGGCTGGTGTGGTTGATGGGCCTTTATTGCGTTCTTTTGGCTATGTGCCACGTGAGCTTTTTGTTCCTGAGCGTTTGCAGGGCGTTGCCTACACGGATGAAAATCTAGATATAGGGCAGGGGCGTTATCTCATTGAGCCCATAGCGCATGCACGTATGTTGCAGGAAGCGCATATCGGGCCGCAGGATGTTGTGCTTGATGTGGCTTCTGCTTCTGGTTATGGCGCTGCTATTTTGTCGCCATTGGTTACAACCGTTATAGCAGTTGAGAAGAATAAGCGTCAGATTGATAAGGCGAGCAAATTGTGGTCTGCGCTCAGCCTTGCGAATGTTGTGCAGATCGAGGGGGATGTCAGCCAAGGTGGGCCTAAAAATTCTCCCTACAGTTTGATCGTTATTAATGGCGCTGTTCCTCGTGTTCCTGAGGTTATTCTTGAACAGCTTGATGTCAATGGACGTCTAGTATGCGTTATTCAGGGGGCTGAGGATGTGATTGGGCAGGCTTGTCTTTTCATGAAAAATAAAAATGGCGGCGTTTCCTCTAAGTCGCTTTTTGAGGTTGGGCTGCCTGTCTTGCCAGAATTTCAGCTTGAACCGGTTTTTCAGTTTTAAATCATCTTGTTGTGTGTAAAAGGTGAATTAAATGTGGATAGCATCAGGGGGCTAACGCTTAAGGCCTTTGACAATGCTAATGTGATGTAACAAACTGTAATCGAGTGATTCCTACCAACTGTTCTATAAATTAAAATCCAAAATATGTCCGACGATAAACAAACTGAAGATGAACCCTCTCTTGATGAGATTCTGGCCTCGATACGCCAGATTATCTCTGAGGACGATGATGGGGACGAGGAGCCTGCGGTTTCGCGGCCCGAGGCAGTCCCTGAGCCTGAAGCAGTTGCCGAGGAGCCTATGGGGCAGTCTGCTATTGATGCTATGGATTTTGACGCGCCGACTGAAGATAAAGAGGAGGAGCCGCTGGAGCTGACTGAGCTTGTTGGTACAGGCGAAGGCAAGTTAGAGGTTGATATGGTCGAGCCGGAGGAGGTTGTTGAGCCTGTACCAGAGCCAGAGCCCGTTGCCGCTGAAGTACCTGAACCTGTCCCTGAGCCAGAGCCAGAGCCAGAGCCAGAGCCAGAGCCAGAAGCTGAAACTATTCCAGAGCCTGTTCCAGAGCCTGTAGCTCAACCCATCCCGGAGCCCGAACCTGAGGAGGTTGTTGTGGAAGAGAGTGAAGAGATATTAACCGATCAGGCCAAGGATGCAGCTTTTACTGCCATGAGCACTTTGGTGCGTAAAACGGCTGTTGACCATTCTCATGCTATTACTCTTGAGGAAATTGTGCGTACGGAGCTTAAACCTCTTCTTCGCAGCTGGCTTGATAAACATTTGCCGACTGTTATTGAGCGTCTTGTCCAAGAAGAGTTGGAGCGTGTGTCTAAGCGCGTGCTTGAAGATTAGGTTTTCTGTCATTCTTTCCTTGTTTTTCCCCGTAAAAATCGTATGATCCCTATCGTTTAAAAAGGTAAGGGCTCGTTATGCTGGATAAAACATTTGATCCAAAAACAATAGAAGAGAAACATTATCCAAAGTGGGAAGACTCTGGCGCTTTTGCCTGTAACCCTGCTAGCGGCGCAAAACCCTATACCATTATGATGCCGCCGCCGAATGTCACAGGTTCGTTGCATATGGGGCATGCGCTGAATACGGCGTTGCAGGACGTATTAATCCGCTATCACCGTATGAGGGGTTTTGATGCTTTGTGGCAGCCAGGTACGGATCATGCGGGAATTGCCACGCAGATGGTGGTCGAGCGGCAGCTGGAGGCCAAGCAGATTGTGCGTGGGCGTGATTTAACGCGTGATGAATTTATTGAGAAAGTCTGGGAGTGGAAAGAGGAGTCCGGTGGGACGATTGTCCGTCAGATGCGCGCGCTTGGGGCTACACCAGACTGGGCGCGTGAGCGCTTTACGATGGATGAGGGGCTGTCTCGTGCGGTTTTAAAGGTTTTTGTTCAGCTTTATAAAGAGGGCTTAATCTATAAGGATAAGCGGCTTGTGAATTGGGATACAAAGCTGCAGACGAGTGTTTCAGACCTTGAGGTCGAGCATAAAGATATCAAAGGTAAGATGTATCATTTTCGCTATCCGTATGAGGATGGCTCGGGCACGATATCGATTGCAACGACGCGTCCAGAGACAATACTTGCCGATGGCGCAGTTGCAGTGCATCCAGAGGATGAGCGCTATAAGCATTTGATCGGGAAATTTGTGGTTGTGCCCGTTGTGAACCGGATTATTCCAATTATTGCCGATGATTATGTGAAAATGGATTTTGGATCAGGCGCTGTAAAAATAACGGCTGCGCATGATTTTAATGACTTTGAGGTGTATAAGCGTCATCCAGAGGCCGGAATTCCGCTGATTAATTTGTTCACCAAAGATGGCAAGATGAATGAAAATTGTCCGGAAGGGTATGTCGGGCTGGACCGGTTTGCGGCGCGTGAGAAGGTTGTTCGGGATTTCGAGGAGCTGGATTACCTTGATAAAATCGAAGATCATGTGCATCAGGTTCCCTATGGGGATCGGTCGGGTACTGTGATCGAGCCATATCTGACGGATCAGTGGTATGTAGATGCGCAGAGGATGGCTAAGCCAGCTATTGAGGCGGTGGAGCAGGGCAAAACCGTGTTTGTACCCAAGCAGTGGGAGAATACCTATTATTCGTGGATGCGGGATATCCAGCCCTGGTGTATTTCGCGTCAGCTCTGGTGGGGGCATCAGATTCCCGCCTGGTATGATGAGGACGGCGTGGTTTATGTTGCCGAGAGCGAAGAGGAAGCGCAGGCGCAGGCCGGGGCAGGGGTTATGCTGCGCCGGGATGAGGATGTTCTTGATACGTGGTTTTCGTCTGCACTATGGCCGTTTTCGACGCTTGGCTGGCCGGATAAAACGCCGGAGCTGGAGAAATATTACAAAACCGATGTGTTGCTGACGGGGTTTGATATTATTTTCTTCTGGGTTGCGCGCATGATGATGATGGGCATTCACTTTATGGGGGATGTGCCGTTCCATACTGTTTACATGCATGCGTTGGTGCGGGATGCGAAGGGGCAGAAAATGTCGAAATCCAAAGGGAATGTCATGGACCCGCTGGATTTGACCGAGAAATATGGTGCGGATGCGCTGCGCTTTACTTTGACGGCGATGGCGGCGCAGGGGCGGGACATTAAGATGTCGGAGGAGCGCCTGGAGGGGTATCGTAATTTTGCGACCAAGCTATGGAATGCGGCGCGTTATTGCGAGATGAACGAGGCTCTGGGGCATGAGGGATTTAATCCGGCGGCGGTTAGTTTTGCGCCCAATCAATGGATTGTGCATGAGGTTGTGCAGGCAAAAGAAGAGATTGAAAAGGCGATTGATGGATACCGGTTTAACGAGGCGGCGAACGCGGTTTACGGGTTTGTCTGGGGGACGTTTTGTGACTGGTATCTGGAGTTTTCAAAGCCCGTGCTGCAAGATGGCGGCGCGGCGTCGGGGGAGGTTCGGCAAACCACGAGCTGGGCGCTTGAGCAGATCCTTATTCTGCTTAATCCGTTTATGCCGTTCATTACTGAGGAGTTGTATGAAAACCTTGGCTATAAGCAAGGGGATCAGAGGCTTTTGACGCATTCATGGCCTGTTTATGCCGATGCGTTGAAGAATGAGGCCGCGGCAGAGGAAATGGAGTGGTTGAAATCTGTGATTGTGGAGATCCGGTCTGTGCGCTCTGATATGAATGTTCCTGCGGGGGCGAAGATTGATTTGCAGGTTATGGGGGCATCTTCGGCTATGCAGGGGCGTTTTGAAGCCTATGGTGATGTTTTGATGCGGATGGCGCGTTTGAACAGCATTACGCCCGTCAGCGAGGCGCCTAAGGGCTCACTTCAGACGGTTGTGGGTGATATTACCCTGATTTTGCCGATTGCTGGTGTTATTGATCTGGATGCGGAGCGAAAGCGCCTGAAAAAAGTTATCGAAAAACTGGATAAGGATATTCAGGGGATAGATGCAAAGTTATGTAATGAAAAGTTCGTGCAAAATGCACCGGAAGATGTTATAAACGAGCAGAAAAGTCGTAAAAGTGAGGCGCTCACGAAGCGGCAAAAATTGGAAAATGCAGCGAAACAGCTGCAGGTGATTTAGGTTTTAATAATAAAGGGTTGGGTTATGATTGATAATGCGTTCAGACAAAGATTGAATGAAGTTTGTACAGCTATATCAGGCAGAGCAAAGTTTGTAGATCATCCAAGATATGGAAAAATTCCTGCAGCAATTGGGCCTGATCAGGTTAGTATTGATGATATCCAATGGGGAAGTCTTGCGGAGGCCTATAAAAAAACTCCTGATGATTTATTTCGAATGATGTTTTCTAAGCAGTTGAGCGGTAGTGCCTATAATGTTGAGAAAGCGGCAGAGACGTTAGAGGGTATTATTGGCAATCATGCGCGTTACGATGGTTTTGCTTATCTCGCCTCCAGTGGGACAGGAACGGTTGCTGTTCTGGCGCGTAATAAGGGGCGTTATGTTTCTGTTTTGCGTATTGGCCATCATGAAGGGTCACATCTTGCCAAAACAGGTGATAAGCTTACTGATATATCACGTTCAGAATTTCCGGGTCTCATACAGCCTGCAGATTTTAGAATAGATGGCAGTCTTCCTGATAAAAAATCTTATCGTGTTGAGGAATTGCCGTTGGCGCAGATTGTTAAGCTTGCAGATGATGAGAAAAAGGTCTTAAAGGAATATTTTAAAAAAATTACAGAAGGCACAATATATGATGGTGTCTATGGTTTTGATGAAGTTGCTGTTTTGCAGTTGCCAGATGGTAGCAATAGAATTTATGGCTTTGATCCGGGTGAGCTTCCGTATGCTCCAATTTTTTTTCAGATGAGTGTGGAGGCACAGTATAAAGCAGAGAGTGACTCTCGAGCTTTGGTTGATCAACGGCAAGCAGATTGGATGGCGCCGATTGAATTGCAGTGGGTTACTGGTGAAAATCAGCTTGCGCAGGATTATGTTTTACCCCCTACACCTATTTTGCGTGATCCACCGGTGGATGATGGGGGTTATCATGGTGGCCCTGGGGGTATGCATTAAGCATAAAAAAACACCCCTTTAAATTAATTAGGAGGCGTTTTTTTACTCTCAACTTAACTTTCGAGTATTATTTCTTTTCTTCGGCTTTTGCATTGCCGCCAGCCATAAAATTGCCGTAACGGTTTTGGAATTTGTCGAGCTGGCCTTTTTCAACAACTTTGCCTGTGCCGCCCTGCCATGCAGGATGATTCAGGGGGTCTATATCCAAGTTCAACACATCACCCTCTTTGCCGTATGTGCTGCGTGTTTTATATTGTGTTCCGTCTGTCATCACGATTGTAATTTCGTGGTAATCGGGGTGTATCTCTGCTTTCATTGCTTTTACTTTCGTATTCTTCTCTTGAATGAAGCGAAGTTTTAGCGTTAAGTGCGCCGTAATGCAAGCATTTTTTCAGAAAAAGCCATATTTGGAAAAGCGGGCGAGGGCGCTTAAGGCGCTTCGTGGCTTTTTTGAGGCGCGGGGCTATGTTGAGGTGCATACGCCGGTTTTGCAGGTCTGTCCGAGTATGGATGCGCATATTCATGCGTTTGAGACCGCGCTGTGGGCGATTGACCGCACACCGATTGATAGGCTTTATTTGCAGACCAGCCCGGAGTTGGCCATGAAAAAACTGCTGGCCGGGGGGATGGGGCAGATTTATCAGATTTGCCCTGTTTTTCGCAATGCGGAAGGGTCAAGGCTGCATACGGCTGAATTTACAATGGTGGAGTGGTACCGGGTGGGTGTGGATTATACGTATCTGATGGATGAGGTGGATGCGCTGCTGGGGCTGTTTGATTTTGCGCCGTGTGAGCGTTTGAGTGTGTGCGCCGCGTTTGAGCGTTATGCGGGAATTGATCTTGCAAGGGTGCTTGAGGATCGGGACGGGTTTGCGGCTGTGGCAGGGGTGCGCGTGATTGAAGCTGATGGGTGGGAAGATATTTTCCATGCGGTGATGGCGGAGAAAATCGAGCCGCGGTTAGAGCTTACGATTCTCTATGATTATCCGTCGTCTATGGCGGCATTGTCGCGCAAGAAGCCTGATGATGAACGGTTTGCGGAGCGATTCGAGCTGTATATGGGCGGGGTTGAAATTGCCAACGCGTTTTCGGAGCTTACGGATGAAACCGAGCAGCGGGTTCGGTTTACGGCAGAGATGGATTTGAAGGAAAAACTCTATGGTGTTCGCTATCCGGCGGATGAGGCTTTTTTTGAGGCTGTTGGGCATATGCCTAATTGCGCAGGCATTGCGCTCGGCTTTGACCGGTTGGTTATGGTTATTACGGGCGCGAATGATGTTCGAGACGTTCAATTCACGGTGTGAAGCTTATTTCTTATATACATCCATAATTTTGGCTAGCATGGCCTTTGCATCCTTGTTCGGGCGCTGGAATGAGTTGCGGCCAATGATAGAGCCATTGCCACCGCCGTCGCGTATTGCGATTGCATCGTCATATACAGCATCTTCGCCTTTGGTTGCGCCGCCGGAGAAGACAACGATTCTGCGCCCGTCAAAGCAGGAGCGTACGACTTCTTTTACGCGGGCGGTTTGGGTTGAGATGTCGATTTTGTTTTCCTCGAAGACTTTTTTGGCTTCAGGCTGCATGATGTGGTCTGTTGGCAGTTTGACCTTGATAATGTGCGCGCCAAGCAGGCAGGCCATGTGCGCGGCATAGGCGATAACGTCTATGGCGGTTTCGCCGTCCTTGGTGACGCCTTCACCGCGGGCATATGACCAGACAACTGAGGGCAGGCCGCAATTTTTGGCTTCGCGGATCATCTCGCGCACTTCTTCCATCATTTCAAACTGGTAGTCAGAACCGGGATAGATGGTGAAACCAACTGCGGAGCAGCCGAGTTCCAGTGCGTCTTGAATCGAGCCTGTGATGGCCTGATTACCGTCCTGATTTTTGTTGGAGGCCAGTGAGTTAGAGCTGTTGTATTTCAAGATTGTGGGCACTTGACCGGCGAATGTGTCGGCGCCGGCCTGAAGGGGGCCGAGGGGGGCTGCGTACGCGCTACAGCCGGAATCGATGGCGAGTTGGTAATGGTAATGAGGGTCATAGCCAGCCGGATTTTTAGCGAAGGAGCGCGCGGGGCCGTGCTCAAAGCCCTGATCGACAGGAAGAATCACCATTTTTCCCGTTCCCGCAAGGGCGCCGTTGTTCAGCATACGCACGAGGTTGGTTTTTACGCCAGCATTTTCGTTTTCGTAATTGCCGATGATTTTTTTAACTGCGGGGGTTAGGGCCATTTTGCGTTCCTCTGTTTCCTAGTGTGTCTTTGTCATTTTGAGCAAAGTGATGTAATCGATTAGATCCTTCACTTCGTTCAGGATGACAGTTGAGAATGTTTTATCAAATTGAGCGCAAAAGAAAAGGCCTCAAATCATTTTGGGCCTTTATCATATTGTATATCTGTAACGCATTGATTTAGAAGGTGAATTCGCGCCATTCATTTTGTTTGTACAAATCAGCCCTAGGTCATACTATTTGTAAGGAGGACCTCTGCTGCTTGATCAAAATTGGCAGTAACGCCTGCTGCGAAACCAAAGCCAGGAGAAATTGAGTCTGTATTCCCAAATGCACCTTCAGCAGCTTTCACTACTTGTAAATACGTTCCTGAACCTAAAGTAGTCATTCTTTTATAACCCCATCGTCTAAGAGCTTGTTATACGCTCTGTTATCTGTTGTTGCCGGACCGTTGTAAAGATTAGCCATTATCTCTGATTTATCGGCTTCTCCCTTGTCATAGAGTGTTGCAACTATTCTTGCATCTCTAAGCGTCGGACGATCCTGCTTAAGCAGCAGTATATACTCATTCAAAAATTTATGCAAGCCTTGATGTGACTTAGGAAAATAATCCAAAGCTTGTTCCAGAGCGCGTTTTGCATAGCCGCAGACCTCTAATTTTATGGCGCGGCCATCATCTTCGGCGTTCTGGCGGGTAATGCAACCATAATTGAAGAGCCATTCAATCTCTCGATTCATGGCGGATTTGGTGGTTTGCAGCTTATGCATGATTTCGGTTTGGGTGATTCCGGGGGTTTCGTCAATCATGTTGAGGACTTGTGCGCGGCGCAGAGATGAGGACGGGTCACCGGCCAGTGCCTGAACGAGATGGTCGAAGACAACGCAGGATTTTTGCCCGCGTGTGGCCATAACTTTCTTGGCTTGTTGCTTCATAATGCTCATGGTTCTATTTTATCTTATGGCATTAACGGGCGCAATGTTATTGTCATGCGTAGCCCGCTTTATGCATGGCGAGTGCGGTATCGATCATGCGGCAGGAGAAGCCCCATTCGTTGTCGTACCATGCCATAACGCGCACAAAATCGCCGTCCATGACTTTTGTGCCGTGCAGGCTGAACATTGCCGAGTGTGGGTCGTGGTTAAAATCAGTGGAGACGCAGGGATCGTCATATACGCCCAGAATGCCTTTGAGCTTGCCATTGGCGTATTTTGTAACGGCGGCGTTGACCTCTTCTATGGTTGTTTTGCGGGATGCCTGAAATTTGAAATCTACCATTGAAACATTTGGTACCGGGACGCGGATGGAGACACCGTCCAGTTTACCGTTTAGCTCAGGCAGCACTCTGCCGACTGCCTTTGCTGCGCCGGTGGATGTGGGGATCATGTTCATTGCGGCGGCGCGGGCGCGGTAGGGGTCGGAATGTGATGAATCAACGGTATTCTGGTCTCCGGTATAAGCGTGAATAGTTGTCATGAAGCCTTTTTCTATGCCGATTTCCTTATGGAGGGCGTAGGCGACGGGCGCAAGGCAGTTTGTCGTGCAGGAGGCGTTTGAGACCATTGTGTGCTCTGCCTTAATCAGGTCGTGGTTTACACCGTAAACAACGGTAAGATCTTCGCCGTCAGCAGGGGCAGAGATGAGGACTTTTTTCGCGCCGGAGGCAAGGTGTTTGTTTGCCCCTTCGCGGTCTTTGAATTTTCCGGTACATTCCATGAGGATATCGACGTTTTCCTCTGCCCAGTGCAGATTTTCAGGATCGCGGTCGCGGAACCTATGGATGGGTTTTCCGTCCAGAATGATGGTGTTATCGCCATCACGTTCTACGGTAAAGGGCGCACGTCCGTGGATTGAATCATATTTGAGCAGTGGGAAGAAATTTCCACCGGGGTCATTAATGGCAACGATTTCAATATCGGTGCGTTTAGATTCGATGATGGCGCGGCAGACCAGGCGCCCGATGCGGCCAAATCCGTTGATTGCAACTTTTAGTGTCATGGTTTCTTCCCTATTTTAGTTTTTTGTTTGCTGCTGTGACAATGGCTTTTGTGGTGATGCCGAAATGCTCGAAGAGTTCTTCAGCCGGGGCGGATGCGCCGAAGCTGTTCATGCCGATAAAGGTGCCTTCTCTGCCTATTATAGCGTCCCACCCCTGGCGGATTCCCGCTTCGGCTGCGATTTTAATGCTATCATTGCCAATCAGATTTTCGATGTAAGATTCGCTCTGTTCCCAGAATAGGTCAAGGCAGGGCAAGGATACAACGCGCACATTGGCTTTGATTTGCTCGGCGGCCTCTATGGCAAGGTGAGTTTCAGAGCCAGAGGCGAATATGGTGACATCCGGTTTGCCCTTACACTCTTTTAAAATATACGCACCGCGCGCGCTCATGTTTTCCTTACGATTATCACATAATGTAGGCAAGCTCTGGCGGGTGAGGGCAAGAATAGAGGGGGCGTTGTCATTTTTGAGAGCAATTTCCCAGCATTCTGCCGTTTCTACGCCATCGCATGGGCGGAAAACATAAGTGTTCGGAATGGCCCGAAGGGAGGCCAGATGCTCTACGGGCTGATGGGTCGGGCCATCTTCGCCAAGGCCGATCGAATCATGGGTCATAACGTGGATGACGCGTTGTTTCATCAGAGCAGCCAAGCGGATTGCAGGGCGGGCGTAATCGGCGAATTGCAGGAAGGTTCCTGCGTAGGGAATAATTCCCCCGTGCAGGGTCAAGCCGTTCATCGCGGCGGCCATGGCGTGTTCACGCACGCCATAATTGATGTAGTTTCCGGCGTAATTTGTTTTATCGATGACTTTGGAGGCCGAGACTTTTGTGTTGTTCGAGCCGGTTAAATCCGCTGATCCGCCGATTAGGCAGGGCAGTGCGGGGATCAGTTTTTCAAGGCACATGCCTGAGGTCTGGCGCGTTGCTTTTTTTGGCTTTTCGGATGCGAAGGAGGCTTTGAGCTCTGCGATAATTGCAGGCAGTTTAGTCAGGTCAATTTTAAATTGCGGTGCTTTTGCCGGGGCTTTTGTGCCTAAGCTGCGCCAATTTGCCAGAATATCAACGGGAATTTCGAAGGGCGGGTGGCTCCAGCCAAGATTTTCGCGCGTGCCTTTGATTTCCTCTTCGCCCAATGGCGCGCCATGGGAGGAGGCGCTACCTTCCTTGGTTGGTGCGCCATATCCTATTTTGGTTTTGCAGCAGATCAGGCTGGGCGTCTTTGTTGTTTGAGCGTGGGCGATGGCGGATTCTATGGCTTTGTAATCATGGCCGTCAATTTGCTGTACGTCCCATCCGTATGCCTCAAAACGCTTTTTGGTATCATCAATGAACGTTAGATCGGTTGAGCCGTCAATCGAGATGCCGTTATCATCATAGAGCATAATCAGTTTCGAGAGGTTCAGGTGTCCGGCAAGGGAGCATGCTTCGTGACTGATTCCTTCCATCAGGTCACCATCACCACAGAGCACATAGGTGTAATGATTACATATGTCATTGCCTTCACGGGCGTTCAGGATACGCTCTGCCAGGGCCATGCCCACAGCATTTGCGATTCCCTGGCCAAGCGGGCCGGTGGTGGTTTCAATGCCTGCGTCATGTTCCACTTCAGGGTGGCCGGCGGTGATGGCACCCATCTGGCGGAAATTTTTGATTTGCTCAAGGGTCATTTTCTCATAGCCGGTGAGGTAATTTATGGCGTAGAGGAGCATAGATCCATGTCCGCCAGAGAGTACGACGCGGTCACGGTTAGGCCATTCGGGAGTTTTTGGGTCGAATTTAAGAAATTTTGAATAGAGCGTTGTGGCGACATCTGCCATGCCCATCGGCATGCCCGGATGGCCTGAGTTGGCTTTTTGAACCGCGTCCATTGAGAGGGCGCGCACTGCGTTTGCCATGTCTTTTAAGTGTTTGTTATTAAGGTCTTGGGGCACAGTGGAGGCAGTGGCCTGTGTCATTCATGTTTTCCTATACTATATGGTCGAAAAGTGAGCATACCATGCAATGTCGCGCGGGTAAGGTCAAGAGAGAAGGAACAAATTGCTGTGGTTTAATTTGGAAAAAAGGTTGGTCTGACTTGAATAAAACTTCTGAGGTTTCATACTAGGGGCTGTGTTTAGTCCTACCTTATGAGTTGCTTATGTCATCAATACGATTTGCCCTTGAAAAACTTGATCATGCTGTCGGCAAGCTTGATTCTTCTGTTACGAATGTCGAAATGGCCTTGCAGAGTTATTCTCCGCCGCAAGATGCCCTCGTTGATGGGAGCGGTAATGTGATTGATGTTGATTTTATGGCACAGCGTCTGGATAAGGCCATTGCGACTGTTGAGAGTTTATTAAGAGGGGGAGAATAATTATGCCACAGGTTGGATTTAAAATTAACGGTCGTGGGTATGATGTGTTTTGTGATGCGGGTCAAGAGGAGCGTATTCTCGACCTTGCGGATTATATTGATTCTCGTGTTCGGGATATTGCTGCTGCCGGGGCAGCGAGCGCGGAGTCGCATCTTCTGGTTTTGGCCTCTTTGGTTTTGGCGGATGAGGTGTTTGAGTTGCGCCAGCAAATTGATGAGATTCGTCAACAAGGAGCGCTGTCTGGCGGCGTCTCAGAGGATGAAGACCTAGCGGTGCGTGCCATTGAGCATCTGGCCGGCAAGATAGAGCATATTGCAGCGCGCATCCAAAGCGCGGAAGCGGCCTAAAAATTTCTGTTTTTTTGCAGTTAATATGGTATAACGCCTTGTGCTGCGCAGTGCGTGCATGCGTCTTTATCTCGGTGGTCGATGCTTTTTCGCATAGGGAGCTGTCCCTGTTTAGGCTCACCAGTTTGGCTGTAGGGCTTTTTCATACGGCGCCCACCTGACTTCAGGACCCCGCGAAGATACCATACGCACACGGCTGTCGCGGCACTTTTTTTGTTTTATGTTTTAGGTGCTTTTGTCATGAACGATGTGCAAACACAAAAGGAAGCTCTTCGCGCGGAGGCTAAGAGGGCGCGCGGGCTTATGTCTCTCTCGGGTGATGAGCAAGAGCGTTTATGCACGCTGTTTTTTGAAAATGTTCCTTTGTCTGAAAAGACAGTTATCGCAGCATATTGGCCGAAGGGCCGCGAGCTTGATACGCAGGTTTTGATGGATGCCATCATTAAACGCGGATATTGGGTTGCTTTGCCGGTGATTGAGAAGGACAGTCTTGTTTTAAAATTTGCGCGCTGGCATGAGGGCATTGATATGTCCAGTGGAGCTTTTGGCGTGTCGCATCCGGTCATTAATGATCAGACGGAGTGGCTTGAGCCGGATGTTTTTCTTGTGCCGATGCTGGCGTTTGACCGGCGGGGGAGCCGGCTTGGGTATGGTGGGGGGTATTATGATGCGACGCTTGCGGCGTACAGAGAGCGCAAAGATGTTCTTGCTGTGGGCCTTGCGTATGCTAAACAGGCGTGTTTGTTTAATTTGCCCAATGAGGCGCATGATGTCCGGATGGACTGGATTGTCACTGAGCAGGGCGTTTTTTCGTTTTGAGTAGAAAGTAAGGTATGAGAATTCTTTTTGTCGGGGATGTTATGGGGCGCGCAGGGCGCGAGGCTGTGGAGACATATTTGCCAAAGCTTCGGGCGGATCTGAATGTTGATGTGACCATTGTTAACGGCGAAAATGCGGCGCATGGACGGGGTATTACAGAAAAGATTTGTGAGCAGCTCTATGGTTTGGGGGCGGATGTGATTACGACAGGTAATCATGTTTGGGATCAGCGGGAGATTTTGAAATATATCACGCGGGATGCGAAATTGTTGCGACCAGCAAATTTTCCTGAGGGAACGCCGGGGCAGGGGTTATATGTTCATGAATTGCAAGATGGGCGTAAAATTCTGGTTGTGAATATCATGTGCCGTCTGTTTATGGATATGCTGGATGATCCGTTTGCCTGCATGGAGTCTATACTTAAGGAGTATGTTCTGCGAAAAAATGTTGATGCGATTTTTGTTGATTTGCACGGTGAGACTACATCAGAAAAAATGGCATTCGGACATCATTTTTCAGGCCGGATTTCGGCGGTGATCGGTACGCACACGCATGTTCCTACAGCGGATGCGCATGTCATGAAAGGCGGTACGGCCTATATGAGCGATGCGGGGATGAGCGGGGATTATGACAGCGTTATCGGGGTGAAAAAAGCAATGGCTATTCACCGTTTTACGACCAAATTGCCGGGGGAGCATTTTATTCCAGCGAGCGAGAATATGATGCTGTGTGGGGCTTTGGTGGTTACGGATGATAAGACGGGTCGTGGGCGTTCAATAGCGCCAGTTCGTGTCGGAGACATCTTGAGCGAAACCATACCTGATATTTAAGCGTGTTGGTCTGTGTTCATATGTTGATTTTGTGGAGTGTAGAGTGTGGATTCGTCCATTATATCGTGTTTTCTGCGTAGGGGGCCTGCATATTGGGCTCTTTTTTTCTTTCTTCTGCGGTCTGGGCCAAAGAAATTCTCGGAGCGAACGAATTTCTTAGGGTTTTCAAGCATTCTTTCTATGCGCTTGTAAAGGTCTCTGGCGTTGAAAGGTTTGCGCAAAAACTCAGTTATCCCGGTATCTCTGGCGTTTAAGACCAGTTTTTTCTCTGTGATGTTGGTCATTGCGATAATAGGTATATATTGATTTGGGCTAGTCGGAGAGTTTCTAATTTTTCTTGTAAGCTCCAGGCCGCTTAGGGTTTCTATGTTCCAGTTTGTGATCACTAAATCCGGTCTTTCCTTGCAATAAAGCCGGAATGCCTGATCTGTGTGTGTTGCCAGAAAAATTTTGTCCATACCAAATGACACCAGAACAGATTTTATGAGCTCCAGCATTTGGTGGTTTTCATCCATAACAAGTACTCTGAGGTGCTTAAATTTAAATGACATGCTCACTCTCTTGCGCCTTTTTGGTTTAAAAACTGTCTTTATCTGTGTCAAAGCTTTGACTATACTGCGTTTAATCATAACCCTATAAACGTAAAAGAGTGATTAAGGCGATGGCAGGACATTCGAAATGGGCAAATATAAAGCACCGCAAGGGTAAGGCTGATGCGCAACGTGCGAAGCTGTTTTCCAAGCTGGGGCGCGAGATTTTCGTAGCTGCGCGGCTGGGGGGGGATGCTCCGGGGATGAATCCTCGTTTGCGTCTGGCGGTTTTAACGGCGCGGGCGCAATCTATGCCTAAAGATGCGATTGAGAAGAATATCAAAAAAGGTGCGGGTAATGTCGGGGATGATGAGAATTATGAAGAAATCCGGTATGAAGGCTATGCGGTTGGCGGCGTGGCGGTGATTGTTGAGTGTTTGACGAATAATAAGAACCGTACGGCTGCGGAAATTCGTGGTGCTTTTACTAAGGTTGGCGGTAATCTGGGGGAGACAGGATCGGTGAATTTTATGTTTGACCGTGTTGGCGAGATTGCTTTTCCCATAGATGTTGCGGGGTCGGATGCCGTTTTTGAAGCCGCTCTCGAGGCTGGCGCGAGCAATGTAGAAAGTGATGAGGAGGGCCATGTTATTACATGTGCCGTCGAAGATTTTGCAAGTGTCCGCGATGCTTTGGAGGCCGTATACGGTGAGCCTGAGCGTCAGGGGCTGATCTGGCTTCCGAATGTGTATACGAATGTCAATGAAGAGCAGGCGTTGTCTGTAATGAAGCTGATTGATTTGCTTGAAGATAATGATGATGTGCAAAAGGTTACAGCGAATTTTGAAATGAGTGATGAGGTTATGGAGAAGGTCGCAGCGGCGGGCTGAGTAAATTGTATGAAAATACTTGGCATAGATCCGGGATTGCAGAAAACAGGCTGGGGAGTCATTTCGTATAATAATAATACTTTAGGATATGTTTCGAGTGGTTTAATCAAAACAGATGCTGGGGGTGACATGTGCGCGCGCCTTGCGCAGCTTCATAACGGCATTTTGGCGGTCATTGACCAGTTTTCTCCGGATGCGGTCGCCCTTGAGGAGACATTTGTGAATAAAAATCCGGCGAGCGCGCTCAAGCTTGGGCAGGCGCGCGGGGTTTTGCTCTGTGCCCCTGCGCTGCGGGGGTTACGTGTTGGGGAATATGGGGCGAATAAGGTAAAAAAATCAATTGTTGGCTCTGGGCATGCGGCCAAGCAGCAAATGGGAATGATGATTAAGGTTTTGCTTCCGGCGAGTGGGGTGATTTCTGAGGATGAGGCGGACGCATTGGCGGTGGCGATTACGCATGCGCATCATCTGTAGTTGCAAGTTGCGAGTTACAAGTTGCAAGAGATTGTGTAAACTGTGATTCTTGTGACTAAAATTTATAACTGGCAGCACGTCTTATGATTGGCAAACTTTCCGGTATTATTGATTCTTTCCATGCAGGGCACCTGATTTTAGATGTGTCAGGCGTGGGATATCTTGTTCATGCAAGCAGCAGGACGTTGGCCAAGATTGGCAGCGTGGGTGATGTTACGTCTTTGTTGGTGATTACCAATGTGCGTGAGGATGCGATTACGCTTTATGGGTTTGCAGATGCTATTGAGCAGCAATGGTTCAAGCTTTTGACCTCTGTTCAAGGGGTGGGGGCAAAAGCAGCTTTGTCGATATTAGCAGCATGCCCGGCCGATCAGCTGGCTTTTGTGATTGCCTCACAGGATAAAGCAGCGTTGACGCGGGCGGATGGCGTAGGGCCCAAGCTTGCTGCGCGGATTTTGACAGAGCTTAAGGATAAGGCTGGCGGGTTGGAGCTTGGCGGCGGCGGGGCTAGTCCTATTGCGGCGGCTTTGCCTTCGGGATTGGATCAGGATGCGGTCTCGGCACTGACGAATTTGGGGTATGGCAGTGCGGATGCGTATCGCGCCGTGCAGGCCAGTAAAGATAAAGCCAATGATAATTTACAGACGCTTATCCGGCTAGCGCTTCAGGAGTTGAGCGCATGAGTGAGGCGGTAAAAAATATAGAGCTGGAGCAGGAAAAGAGCATCGAAGATTTGCCCGTTGAGGGGGCTTTGCGGCCTTTATGTTTGAATGAATTTATCGGCCAGGCGGCTTTGCGGGGTAATCTTGAGGTTTTTATTCAAGGTGCGCGTGCGCGTGGTGCGGCTATGGATCATGTTTTGTTTTTTGGGCCTCCGGGGCTTGGGAAAACAACGCTGGCACAGATTGTTGCCAAGGAGCTTGGTGTGGGTTTTCGCGCGACTTCGGGGCCGGTGATCGCTAAATCTGGTGATCTGGCAGCAATTTTGACGAATTTGCAGCCTAATGATGTGCTGTTTATTGATGAAATTCATCGTTTGAATCCAGCGGTTGAGGAGATTTTATATCCGGCGATGGAAGATTATAAGCTTGATCTGATTATCGGGGAGGGACCCGCGGCGCGTTCTGTGCAGATAGAGCTGGCGCCGTTTACGCTTGTCGGGGCAACGACGCGTAGCGGCTTGCTTACCACGCCGTTGCGGGACCGGTTTGGTATTCCGCTGCGTCTAGAATTTTATAATCCGCAGGAATTATCGCTAATCGTGGAGCGTACAGCGCGATTGCTTGAAATGCCGCTGAGCGGGGAGGCTGCATTTGAAATTGCGAAACGATCACGTGGAACACCGCGTATTGCAGGTCGTTTGACGCGCCGCGTTCGTGATTTCTTTGACGCTTCTGGTTTGCAGCAAGCAAGTGCGGCGCTTGTGGATGAGGCGCTTGGGCGGCTTGATGTTGATGGGGCGGGGCTGGATGCGATGGATAGGCGTTATCTTGCGTGCATAGCAGAGAATTATGATGGTGGGCCTGTTGGGGTGGAGACGCTAGCGGCGGCATTGTCAGAGCAGCGCGACATGATTGAGGATGTGATTGAGCCGTATCTGATGCAGCAGGGATTGGTACAACGCACCCCGCGCGGGCGTATGATTTCGGCGAAGGGTTATACTTATCTCGGGCTTGCGCCGAAAGGCGGAATACAGGCAGATTTATTGGGGGAATGATGCAGCATGATATACCCATACGGGTTTACTACGAAAACACAGATGCCGGGGGCATTGTTTATCACGCGCAATATCTTAATTTTGCCGAGCGTGGGCGTACTGAATTTTTACGCCATGTCGGGTTTTTGAATTCTGAACTGGCCGTTGAATTTAGTTGTATATTTGTCGTGCGGCGCATTGAAATAGATTATCTGAAGCCGGCAATCCTTGACGATCTTTTGACGCTGCGCTCAACTATTCTTGAGATGAAAAATACGAGTTTTGTGATGCATCAATGCCTCTATCGTGGGGAAGAAAAAATTTCTGATATTCATGTCGTTCTGGTTTGTGTTGATACGAAAAATTATAAGCCTGTACGTTTGCCGGAAAGCGTAAAAGAGGCTTTTCAGATTTATCAGGAACACGTAGTCTAGCGTATTAAGAATCATTCCAAATTTAGGAACCACATATGGCTGCAGAAATTATTACGGAAACTATTGGTGCTACGTCTTCTCATGATATGAGCGCGCTTGGGCTTTTTTTACAGGCGGATATCGTTGTTAAGCTTGTTATGCTGAGTTTGATTGGCGCATCGATCTGGAGCTGGACGATTATTTTTCAAAAACGCGGGTTGCTTGTGAAGCTTAATCGGCGGGCGAACCGGTTTGAGGATTCGTTCTGGTCAGGTGAGCCGCTGGATAAGATTTATGCGCGGGTTCAGAAAAGTAAGGAAGACCCAATGCTGCGCACATTTTCCGCCGGGATGGATGAATGGAAGGCTGGGATTGTTGGCGGATTGCCGTCAGATCAGAGTTTACAGGCTAGTTTGCGTCAGCGCGTGGAGAGATCTATGTCGGTTGCAATTGGACGGGAGATGAACCAGATGGAGAGTGGTATGACATTTTTGGCCAGTGTGGCCTCTTCTGCGCCGTTTATCGGTTTGTTTGGCACGGTTTGGGGGATTATGAACAGTTTTACGGCGATTGCAGCGAGCAATAATACAAGCCTTGCGGTTGTCGCGCCGGGCATTGCAGAGGCCTTGTTTGCAACAGCGATAGGGCTTGTGGCCGCTATTCCTGCTGCGATTGCGTATAACGTGTTGTCCAGCAAGTTAAACCGCTATGCAGACAGGCTTGAGGCGTTCACAGATGAATTCTCGGCAATTTTATCACGCCATCTGGATTCGCATGAGCTGAGTGCGGGGAAAAAATCTAAATGAGTGCACTTTTGCCAGGAAAGACACAATCAAGGCGGCGCAGGACAGGCGGCAGTTTCCGCCCTATAGCGGAGATCAATGTGACGCCAATGGTGGATGTTATGCTGGTGTTGCTCATTATCTTTATGGTTTCAGCGCCTTTGCTTTCTTCTGGCGTACCGATTGATTTGCCTGATAGTAATGCCAATGCGATACAGAGCGAAGATAATGCGCCGATTGAAATTACGGTTGATAAAGATGGCCGGGTTTATCTGGCGGATACGGAGATTAAAGAGGGTGCGCTGGTTTCGGTTTTGAGGGCGTCGACGGAGGGTGATGCTGAGCGCAGGATTTATGTTCGTGCGGATCAGGGGATTAATTATGGTCGGGTTATGGATGTTCTGGGTCAGCTGAACGGGGCAGGTTTTCGCAAGGTTGCCCTGATTTCCAAGCCGAGGGGATAGGGCTCTATGAACGCAGCTGCTATACGACGGTCTCAAGCTTATCACGCGCCGGATGTGACGTATTCAGTTGCGGTTTCTTTTTTCCTGCATGTTGCGGTTTTTATTCTTGCAACTATGGGCCTGCCGTATATTGCCAAGAAACCTGTTACGCAAGACACACCGATTGCCGTTGAGATTTTTATGCTTGATGAGGTGATGCAAACTATTCGTGAGGCAGACGCCGAGAAGGCGGATGAGGATATGCCGGAGCCGCCCAAGCCCAAACCGGTTTACAATCAAGCTAATAGTGCGCCGGATTTACTTACCCCGCAAGTGCCTGATATTGAGCCGGCCGCAGAAGAAGATAAGCCTGTTGAAGATGTTATTGTTGAGGCAAAAGCAGATATTGTCAAAAAGAAACCAGAGCCTGATCCTTTTGTGATTAAAACACCGCCAAAGCCGGTTTCAAAACCCAAACCAAAGGCTGAGCCTAAGCCAAAACTTGAAGAGGCCAAGCCGGATAATGAGCGTGATATTACAAGTTTATTACGCAGCCTTGAAGAGGATGATTCGAAGCCTGCGCCTGCTCCGCCCAAGCCAGAAGCAAAAAATGAAGGCGGGCAGTCTGCGCAGGAGGGGCAGGTTTCAAACGTCATGACCAGCAGTGATGAAGCGGCGCTGAATGCGGGGATTCGGAAATGCTGGAATATCAACGCAGGGGGGCGCAATGCGCGGGATTTAATTGTGGTTGTACGAGTGAATGTGCGGCGTGACCGTACGGTTAGCTCCGTGGAGATACAAGACATGGCGCGGTATAATTCCGATCAGCATTACAAGGCGGCGGCGGACGCAGCGCGCAGGGCGCTTCTTGATCGTGATTGCTGGCCTTTGCAATTGCCGCCGGAGAAATATGAAATTTGGAAAAGTTTTCCTTACACTTTTGATCCGAGTGAAATACTATAAACTTAAATAATGATGGATGGATGTATGATGAAGAAAATTGCTTTTTTGGTGCTTGGTTTTATGGTCTTTGCAGGCTCGTTTAACGGAGCACGCGCGCAGGAGTTTAATCCAACTCTCAAGCAGGGAACCTTCAAACCGCGCCCGATAGCGGTGAGTGATTTTCATGCTGTTTCATCTGAATTTGATGAGTTGGCGCGGGATATTCCGAATATTGTGCGTGCTAATCTTGAGCGTTCGGGGTTATTTAACCCTATTAGCGATAAAGCTTTTGTGCAGACGCCGGACTCAATATTCCGTGAAGGTGTGCGTTTTCCTGAGTGGCGTGCTACGGGGGCGGAGACTCTGGTTTCTGGGACTGTGCTTCGTGATAATGAAGGGCGCACGCGTGTAGAGTTTCGTTTGTGGGATGTGTTTTCGCAAGAGCAGCTGATTGGTATGGCGTATACGACAACACCTGCGAACTGGCGTCGGATTGCACATATTATGTCTGATGAAATTTATAAACGTATTACGGGCGAGGATGGTTATTTTGATACGCGCATCGTCTATATTGGCGAATATGGGCCAGCGGATAAGCGTGTCAAGCAGCTTGCTGTGATGGATCAGGATGGGGAGAATCATAAATATCTGACTGATGGAAGTTATCTTGTTCTTACGCCGCGCTTTTCGCCAGAGAGCCAGCGTATCGCTTATATGTCATACAAGGGGGGGCTGCCGCGCGTTTATCTGTATGATATTAACTCCGGTAAGCATGAGATGCTTGGCACTTTTCCAGGAATGACTTTCGCGCCACGTTTTTCACCTGATGGCAAAAAAGTTGTCATGAGTATGGAGAATAAAGGGAATACCGATATTTTTATACTTGATCTTGATAGCCGCAAAGTTACGCGGATGACGAGCAGTAATGCAATTGATACTGCGCCATCCTATTCACCGGATGGGTCGAAAATTGTGTTTGAGTCTGATCGAAGCGGTACGCAGCAGCTTTATATCATGAATTTGGATGGATCGGGTTTGAACCGCCTGACCTTTGGAGCCGGGAGATATGGGAATCCCGTCTGGTCGCCGCGTGGAGATTTGATTGCGTTTACGCGCATGCATCAAGGTAAGTTTTATATTGGGGTTATTCAACCCGATGGCAAGGCGGAGCGTCTTTTGACGAATGCGTATCACGTGGAGGGGCCAAGTTGGTCGCCTAATGGTCGGGTTTTGACATATTTCAAAGAGAATCCATCGGCTAATGGGAATTCAGCGCGGCTTTATACAATTGATATCACGGGTTATAATGAGCGTTGGTTGCGCACGCCGCGTGATGGTTCTGATCCGGCGTGGTCTCCAATTAACCCGCCTTAATCGGGATTTATGTGCCTAAATAATTCTATGATTTGAGCGTAAAGGTCTTTTTTGAAGGGGACGATGAGTTCGAGCGTGTCTTCGAGGTAGACCCATTTCCAATCTGAAAATTCTGGTGGTGTGTGTGCGTTTAGATTTATATCTGTGTTTTTGCCTCTAAAGCGAGCAGCAATCCAGGTTTGTTCCTGACCACAAAATTTTCCGTTCCATAGTTTTTGTGCAATCGCATCTGGCAGGTCATAGCGGATTTTGTAGGGAGCGGTATAAATGATGTCGGCGTTGTTGGTTCCGATTTCTTCCTGAAGTTCGCGCAGGGCCGTTTTCTCCGGTGTTTCACCGAAATCAATGCCGCCTTGTGGCATTTGCCAGGCACCGGGTGTGTCTATGCGTTCTCCGACGAAGACTTTTCCCTCTTTGTTGAAAAGCGCTACGCCAACGCAGGGGCGATAAAGTTTTTCTGCGGACATTTTAGGGCTGTTGTTCATTGGGGAGCTGATAATCATCGTTATTAAGAGATGAAGGTTCTGGGCCTGATGGGAGATCGTAAATTGCGGAAACAGGGGCAATGACGTAGTCAACTTTTCCAACTTTTAAAATCCATGTTGCCAGATTTTTAATTGCTTCTGGGTAGGGAGGAATGATAGCGATGGCATGACCATTTTCCTGCGCTAATTTTTCGAGAGATTCAAAAGAATTTGAGCCTGTCATGCGATGGATCGTTGTGTTTGCGAGAATATAGGGCGCACCTTTTGCAAAGGCTTTACTGCTTATGATGTTAGATTTTTTTTGTCCTAAATCTAGAAAGGCAAGGCCACGTCCATAAATTTCATCAATGATTTGACTGTAGTCATCTTTCGCTGTTTCGAGGGTGTCGTCTGTTATGCTGGTAACACCAACGTAGCCGCGCGTCATTGCCAGAACAGCGCGCAGTTTAGATTGCTTTTCTGGAAGCGGGTTGTGGTGGAAAATGGTGTGCACGCCTGCAATTGATTGCTGGTCGTTTTGCAAGGGGACATTCAGCCAGATTTCGTGCCCTTCGTTATGTGCAAGGGTTAGCCATTCATCCGGCAGATTTGCGTAGGGGGATAATATAAACGAGATTTCTTCTGGAAGGAGATCAAGGGCGAGCTTTGAGTTTTCTTTTGAGAGGCCATAATTCATCAGGGCGAAGGATATGACTGGTTTGGTAAGTGTCTGTGGGTATTTGAAAGGGGTCTGATAAGCACGAAAGCTTGTGAGGTAATCTGATTTTCGGATGACTGGAAGTGTTCCTTCATCTTCTTCAACATGCAGACCGTCAATCAAGAAGTCGTTTTTAACATAGGCGGCTGTGCGGAGGTCACGCTCTGTGGGTGCTGCTTGGCGCTCTGTTATTGTGACTGTTTCTGAGGTGAGTTTTGCTTCGAGTTGCTGCACTGTTGTTTTACTTTGGAGGAGAATAAAAGTGAGAAGGCATGCATAAAATGCAAAAAGCAGACCCAAGCCCATCAAAAGAGCGCGAATATCGATGTTTTTTAATCCATTTAGGAGATTTTTAAAATCGATATTCTGTGCTAGGGATAAGGCCTTCATTGTTTATGAATTATTTACCTTGCTCTTTGAATAGTGAGAGTCCTGTTAATAGATCTATTGCTCGTGTGAGCTGATAGTCCTGCACGTCTTCTGCTTTTTTATCTTCACTGTTCTTATTGTCATTTGCTGCTTTTCTTGCATCTTTTCTAGGATCTTTTTGTGTGTCCTTGTCAAGAGCACCGTGCAAATCAGATTCGCGCAAACGGATAGAGGAATATGATTCAACTTTTGCTGGTTCAACCTCAATGTCAGGGGTAATTCCTTGAGCCTGAATTGACCGCCCAGAGGGTGTATAATAGCGTGCGGTAGTGAGGCGCATTGCTCCGTTTCCGGGAAGGGGGATGACGGTTTGAACGGAGCCTTTGCCAAAAGATTGAGTGCCTAAAATTATAGCACGGCGATGATCTTGCAAGGCGCCGGACACAATTTCCGATGCAGAGGCTGACCCGCCGTTGATAAGCACAACAAGGGGCACGCCATCGGTTAAATCGCCAGGGGTTGCATTGCTGCGTTGCGTGTCGTCTTCATAGCGTCCACGCTGCGATACGATTTCGCCTTTATCGAGGAATGCATCAGAGACTTCGATAGCCTGTGAGAGAAGGCCGCCCGGATTATTCCTTAGATCAAGAACATAACCAGTGACTTTGTTTCCGAGCTCTTTTTTTATGTCTTTGATTGCATCGCGAACGCCGGGGCCAGTATTTTGGCTAAATGTGGTAACACGAATATAACCAACGTTACCTTCGACACGAGAGCGAACAGATTTTATCTGGATGACATCGCGCACCAGAGTTACTTCTATTGGTGCATCTTCGCCTTCCCGGTTAATGACAAGATCGATTGGAGCACCAACTTTGCCGCGCATTTTTTCAACAGCGTCAGAGAGCGTCAGGCCCATAACAGCCTCATCGTCAATTTTTACAATATAATCCCCGGCCTGGATACCTGCGCGGAAGGCTGGTGTGTCATCGATGGGGGAGACAACGCGGACGAGACCGTTTTCCATTGTGACTTCTATGCCAAGTCCGCCAAATTCACCGCGCGTTTCAACACGCATTTCCTTGAACTTATCTTCGTTGAGATAGCCTGAATGGGGATCAAGGCTGGAGAGCATACCGTTCAGAGCGTTTTCGATGAGTTGCTTGTCAGAGACTTCTTCCACGTAATCTGCACGAACACGTTCAAAGACATCACCGAACAGGTTTAATTGTTTGTAGGTTTCGCTGTAGCCTTCATTGTTTGTTGTTTTTTCGTTTTCCTGAGCAATCGATATGTATTGTGCCGTTCCTGTAAAGACAGAAAAAACAAGCAGGGAGATGACAATGATTTTTTTCATGGTGATGGCTAAGTCCTAAGTTTAATTACACAATTACCCTAAATCAGAAAATTTTTTGGCCGGGTTTACGGGGTTACCGTTTTGCCTTAGCTCATAATATAGTGTTGGGCGAGGATTTAAAGAGGAATTTGGCAGGGTGCCAATTGGTTCACCTGATTTTACGGTGCTGCCAACGGCGACATTAATATTATCCAGTCCAGCCACCAGGCTATGGTAACCACCGCCATGCTCAATAATGACGATATTGCCGTAGCGTTTGAAGGCTCCGGCGAATTGAATTTTTCCATCCATAGGGGCGACGACGAGGCTTGCGCTGCGCCCTTCAATGGTTATGCCTTTGCTTTTTGCGCCGACATCGTCTGTCTGGTCGTAGCTTATGCGTATTATACCTGAAATTGGCATGCGCGCATCGCCTGAGTATTCAGGTTGTTCTGGCACTGGGGGCGTGGCTTTTGGCCGTATGAGAAAAGCGGTTTTCCGGCGTTCCTCTTCCAGGCGCTCTTCCTCCTTGATGCGGGAGACAAGGTCTTCCAGGTTTTTTGCTTGCATGGAGATTTTTTGGATTGTGATTTCACGGATTTTTATATCCTGATCGATTTTTGAATATAGGTTTTGGCGTTTATCGACCAGTGTGGCCAGGTTTTTTTGGCGCTCTTCCAAGGCGTGTGATTGTGCAAGGAGCTCAGCCTGATCGTTTTTTAATTCTCTTGCGACTCGGTCGATTGTTTCGAAGGTGTTATTTAGTTTCTCCGCATGGCGGTTCAGGGAGGGGATGATTTGACCCATGAGCATTGCGCTTTGGGCAGTTCTATAGGGTGTGTCTGGGCGTGCCAGCATAAGCTCTGTGGGGGTGCGCCGAATTTTTTGGAGAGCGTTGATTATGGAGGCGATTGTTTTTCTATCTTCTTTGACCTGATCGTCCAGAATAGATTTTTTGATCTCGAGATTAGCGATGCGGGTTTCCAGAGATTTTATGTCACGCTCATTTTTTTGGATGATGGCCGCGGTGTTAATAAGATCTTTTTTTGTAGAGCTTAGATCAGAAGTCACTGATTCTATTTTTTGCTCGAGTTGTTCTTTTGCTTGGCTTTCCTTTGAAAGTTGATTTTCATAGAGATTTAGAGCCTCTGTCTTCCTTTTGGGTATGGGCGGATTATCCAGAGCATGGGCGAGCACAGGGAAAAGCAATGCTATTAAAAATACAGCCAGAATATGCATAATTTGTATTATTCCCGATGATAGGGGTGGCCTGCAAGGATTTGCTGTGCCCGGTAGATTTGCTCTAGCAGCATAACACGCGCGAGAAGGTGAGGCCAAGTGAGTTTTCCAAAACTGATTAAAAGATTTGACTGGTCGCGCAAGTTTTGCGTGAGGCCATCAGCGCCGCCGATAATGAACTGAATGTGAGGCTGGCCGTTTTGGGCGAAGGATTCAAGCTTTTTGGCAAAATCAAGCGATTTCATATTTTGGCCACGTTCATCAAGGGCAATAATAACGGCTTGATTGCTCAGATGTTTTTGGATTTTTTCCTGTTCGTCGATCTGGCGTTTGGAGGCATCAGTTTGTTTTGATTCAACTTCTATGATGTTTAGAGGCCATTGCATGCGTTTTTGGTATTCATGGATTAAGTCTAGGTGTGCGCCTTTTTTAACCCGCGCAACGCAGATGATATCAACACGAAGCAATTTGTTATGTCCTTAAGCCTGTATTTGCGTACTTATGACGTCGAAAGCGGGGTGTGCACACCACATTTTTTCAATATTATAAAACGCACGGACTTCGGGGCGGAAGAGGTGGACGATGACATCGCCTGCATCAATTACAACCCAGTCGCCTTGCGACAGGCCTTCAATATTGACCTCAGTAATACCGTTTTTGTGAAGTTTTTCTCTGATTTTTGTGGCGAGGGCGTTTACATGGCGTGAGGATGTGCCGGTGGCGATAATCATGTAATCAGCGAGGGCGGATTGGTCAGTGAGGGGAACGGTGATGATCTCCTCTGCTTTGTCTTTATCCAAAGATGATTCAATAAGCATCTTTATGTCGTAGGGGCCAAGCGAGGCAGCGTTGCGTTGTCTTATAATTGTCGGTTCTCCTTTTTGGGGTTTAGAAAACAAAAAGGCTGTGCTTTTTGATATAAGCCCAGCCATTGCAAAAATGATGCATTAATTTTATTTTTCAACAGAAGTGTTATGTTTAACCTCATAATAACATTATAGCTCTTTTTGAGGTTATCTCAAAGGTTTTTTGATAGGTGCAGCGCATGAATGTGACTTAGGCGGCTGTTTTTAAAGGGTTTTTATTTCTGATTTCTGTGGAGGAAATATTGACCATTTTCTTTTGTAAGAGCCAGTAGGTTCTGTGTGATTCGAGTGGGACGTGCCCGCCGTGATCGAGGATAATGTGCCTTTGGGTGGAAAGCATGCGCGCGGGGCATTGTTGCACGAGGCGCACGGGGGGGTGACGTGTTACGTGTACCATGCAAATCTCACTCAAAAGCTCGCGCCAGTTATTCCACAGATGCAAGTTATGGGCATTATCCATGCCGGTAATCCAGGCGAATTTAGTGTGCGGGAAATGATGCTTTAATCCTTTTACCGTGGCGTAGCTGTGGGGCGTTTTTAATTGTTGTTCCAGTGTTGTTACTACTATTTTTGGATGAGTCGTGAGCTTGCGGCACAGATCCGTTCTTTTTTCCAGCGGGAGAAGCCCCTCGCTTGACTTGAGAGGGTTTTGAGGGGTAACAAGCCACCATATAGCATCAAGTTTTAAAGCGTTTAACGCAAGTTTTGAAATGTGGACATGGCCTTCATGCGGGGGGTTGAACGAGCCGCCAAGGATGCCAATGCGCATGTTTTTCCATCGCGCGGCATTTAACAGATGTGGTTCGGGGAATATGGCCATGTGCTTATGGCCGCGTCTGGCCGTTGCCGCGCACCTGATATTTGTATGTGCATAATTGTTCCAGTCCCACAGGACCGCGCGCGTGCATTTTGCCTGTGGCAATTCCGATTTCTGCGCCCATGCCAAATTCGCTGCCATCGGCGAATTGTGTCGATGCGTTTTGCATGACAATTCCGCTGTCTACGTATTTGAGAAAATATTCTGTTGCCGTTTTATCTTCGGCGAGAATACTGTCCGTGTGATGTGAGCCGAAGGTATTGATGTGATTCACGGCATCGGTTACATCGTTCACGAGTTTGCAACTTAGTTTTTTATCCAGATATTCGGTAGTCCAGTCGCTTAGTGTCGCTATGCCAATCCTGGGGTCGAATTTTTGAATGTCTTCATCGCCAACGATCTCACAGCCGGAGTCCAGCAATGTGGCCAGAACGTCTTTGATGATGGCTTTATCAAGGGCACGATCGAGGAGTAATGTTTCCATCGCTCCGCAAATTCCAGTGCGGCGCATTTTTGCGTTGTGGGTAACATCGCGCGCTATGCTGGGCTTAACGCTTGGATGGATATAGATGTGGCATAGGCCATCAAGATGACCGAAAACAGGCATGCGGGCTTCGTTCATGACACGTTCGATCAGGCTGTGGCCGCCACGCGGGATCATAACGTCAATATATTCACTGGCGCGCAGCATGGCGCCTACCGCTGCGCGGTCGCTGGTGGGGATCATGGAGACGCAGGCTTGCGGCATATTATGTTCTTCAAGGGCAGATTGAATGATTTTGTGCAGCGCAAGTGAACTGTGCAGGCTTTCAGAGCCGCCACGCAAAATAACTGCGTTGTGTGATTTCAGGCACAGGATGGAGGCATCAATCGTGACGTTAGGCCTAGATTCGTAAATCATTCCAAGTACGCCGATGGGGCAGGAGATACGTTGGATATTCAGGCCGTTGGGCCGGTTTTGCTCCCAGAGGATGCGGCCTGTTGGATCATCAAGTTTAATGACGGTTTCAACGCCTTTTGCTATTCCTTCTATGCGTTGCTCATCAAGCATTAGGCGATCTATCATGGCTCCGGTGAGACCCTTTTGCTTCGCGGCTGCGAGGTCTTTTTTATTTTCTGCAATGATGGTTTGGGCGTTTTTACGCAGGTTCTGTGCTAATGAGGTCAGCGCGTCATTAATTACACATGTTGGCGTTTGTGCAATAATATAGGATGCTGATTTTGCTTTACGGCCAAGTTCATTCACAATATCTTCTGGGGAGTGTGATGCGGCGGCCATAGGCATTGAATACCCCTTAGATGGTTAGATAATTTTAATGCATATTGGTTTGAAGATTTCCAATTGCCTCATCAACTAACTTTGCATTGGTCTTTTTGTCAAGTTTTTCAATAATGATTTGCTTGGCAGCATTGATGGAAAGTTCTGCTGCATAGGCTTGAATTTCATTTATTGCGTTTTGTTCCATACGTTTCAGTCGCTCGGTCAGTTGCTGCTCGCGGCGCTGCATTATTTCGTTTAATTCGGCTTCTGTTTGTTTTTTGAGCTGATTTGCATTTTCACGTGCAGAGGCAAGGATTTTTTCAGCTTCTTGGACGGCATCACGATGTTTGCGTTGATATTGTGCCAGCATTTCCTGAGCCTCAACACGAAGATTTTCTGATTCCTGAAGATCCGCCTTGATCTGAGCAATGCGCGCATCAAGTAACGTTATAAGCGCGGGCAGGCCATATTTTAAGATAATAAAGGCAAAAATTATAAATGAAAATGTAAACCAAACATATGAGTCTTGAAGCATTTGTTCCATTTTCTTGTCCTTATGCGGCCTTATTAAGAGACTCAACGACAGCTTTAGCACTTGTCGTATCTGTACGTACGCCGATAATTTTTTCTGCAGCTTCTGCTGCGACTTCTGCCGCAACGTCACTCATTTGCTCGATAGCCGTTTTGCGAGCAGCTGAAATATTTGTTTCCATTTCGGCGATGCGCTCTGCCGATTTTATCTGAAAGTTTTTTGTGTTTTCTTCTGATTTTGCTTTTGTTTCCTGCTCGATCTTTTTGAACAAGCTGGCGGCGATGTCGCGAGATTTATTGAGGCTTTCCTCATAGGATTTTTGTACGGCGTCCACTTCTTCTTTGATGCGCTGTGCTGAGTCAAGATCGTTATTGATACGCTCGGCGCGGTTTTCAATAGTGCTTGCAATCTCTGGCAATGATTTTCTTGCGAAGAAGAAATACATCAAGGTAAAAACTACAACCAGCCAGAAAGTCTGGCTGGCGTAAGATGAAGGATCTAGTTGCGGTAAGCCGCTCGATGCTTTTCCATGCTCTGCACCATCATAAGATGCACCACCAGCGGCAAATGCTTGCGCCGAGTATATGCAGCATAATGCAGATATAATGAAAGGTGATCTACGCATCGGCTTTTCCAGATGATTAGCTTGCAAGAATATATGCAGCCAAACCGATTGGAATAATTCCGAGCGCTTCGACAAACGCAACAACCAGGAAGAATTTTGAATCCAGGATTTTTTGAGTTTCCGGATTGCGTGCGATCGCATTGTTGTACGATGCAAAATACATCGCCAAACCAATAGCAGCGCCAAATGCGGGAAGTGCAACCATGCCAGCAGCAATTGCTTTTGCAGCATCTAATTCCATTTTGTTTTTTCCTTTTTACTAGACGTTAAAAAACTTTTTATTAAAACCTTCGCGATCATACATATTTAATGATGAAGTTCAACACTATCTTTTAAATAAACGCAGGCTAAAATTGCGAAAACATAGGCCTGAATTCCAGCAACAAGCAACTCAAACAGCAACATGATGACATTAAACAATGTTGGAAATATTCCCAGAAGTACCCAAGCGCCGCCAGCGCTCGCTGCTGATATCGCAAACCCGATAACAATTTTAAGGATCATGTGCCCGGCCATCATATTTGCAAACAACCTTACAGAGTGAGTAAGGGGTCGTATTACAAAAGAAATAAGCTCAAGTGGAATAATAAAGGGTACGAGCCACCATGGAACACCTGCTGGCAGAAACAGTGTAAAAAATTTTGTACCGTGATTGTATACGCCAAAGCCTATAGACATGCAAAATACCATTAAAGCAAGAATGCCTGTAACGATTAGATGTGATGTATAGGTAAATGCGTAAGGCAGAAGGCCCAGCACATTACCCATGAGGATGAACATGAACAGGGTAAAAATAAAGGGGAAATATTGGCGTCCATGGCTGCCGATGTTTTCATTAACCATTTTGCTGACGAATTCGTAAAGAATTTCGGCGCACATTTGAAGCCGTCCAGGAACCATTGCGCGTTTTTGCATCGCAAAGCTAAGGAAAATGGCAGATAAACAAGCTCCTGTGACCATCCAAAGTGCGGAGTTAGTGAAGGATATATCTTGGCCAAAGACCAGGATTTGTTCACCTAGGGGTTTTATTACAAATTGTTCAATCGGGCCTGCCAATTTCTGCTCCGCTTTTGTTTATTTGCGAGTGTTTTAAAGCATTTTAATTTATTAAACAAGAGGGTGATTGGCCTGTTCAGTCATTTTTTTGAGTTAATTTGTTTGCACGGAAAACTCCGCCGATAAATCCCATAATTATGAAGAAAAATAGCCCTAATGGAGCGGTGTTGAGGAACTTATCGCATAATATTCCGACAATTACACCGGCAATTACAAGACCTAAGAACTCCGATGCGGCGCGTTTTGAGCGTTTTTCATCGATTGTTTCTTCAGAGATTTTGCCTTGGTACTTTTCTTTTGTATCGTCGACATCCTTGCGGGCGGCCTTAATGCGTTCTGATAGATCGCTTTTATCCTTCATGTCAGGCAACCTGCTTATCTATGAATTCGAAAGACGATTGTAAATCGACCGAGACGAGCTGTGAGACCCCTTTCTCTGACATGGTCACGCCATAAAGCCGGTGCATGCGTGCCATGGAGATACGGTGGTGCGTGATAATAAGGAAGCGCGTCTCGCCGCGGCTGGATATTTCATCAAGCAGGTCACAGACACGATCCACGTTTGAGTCATCCAGTGGAGCATCAATTTCATCTAATACGCAGATGGGCGAAGGGTTGGTCAGGAACATTGCGAAAATAAGGGCGATGGAGGCCAGAGTCTGTTCGCCGCCGGATAGAAGGGAGAGGGATTGGAGTGCTTTTCCGGGGGGCTGGGCAAAAATTTCAAGCCCTGCGCCGAGGGGGTCTTCTGAATCAATGAGCTTTAAGTGGGCTTTGCCGCCACGGAAGAGGCGTTCGAATAATTTCTGAAAATGCGAATCCACTTGTTCGAATGCAATGAGAAGGCGCTGCCGCGCTTCTTTGTTGATTTTGCTTATGCCGCCGCGCAGCTCATCTATGGCCTGCATTAAATCAGCGCGTTCGTGGAGGAGGGTGGTGAGCTCTTTCTCTAATGCTAGGGCTTCGTCCTCGGCGCGTAAATTTACAGGGCCGATTGATTCTCGCGCGCGGGCAAGTTTTTCCTTTTCTTCCTTAAGTTTAGGAAGGTCACCAGTTTGATATTGCACGAGATCAATTGCCGCGTGCTGCGGGATATCTTGCGGGCGGATTTCAAGGCGCTCGAGGATGGTTTGTTCCATGGCGCTCAGTTGTTCGTTGATTGCAGCAAGCATAGCATTAGCGCCAGCGCGTTTTTCACGTTCCTGCCCTAAAATGTCTTCGGCCTGTTTCAGGGCTTTTCTGGTGGCTTCAATATCACGCTCGCAGCTGTTTAGTCGTTCAATGGCCTGCTTGTGTTTTTGCTCCAATGCGGCGATGGTGGTCAGTGTGTCTTCGCTGCTGGCGGATTGGACGATTGGGTTTTTTTCAAGGATTTCAAGTTTTTCGGTTAATTCCTTTTGACGGGATTGTATTTGTCTAATCCGCTCACGGCTGCGTATGGCACGGTTTTTCTGAGAGATTCGCTCATCAGCCAATGCTTGCATACGGGCGCTGCGGGTGCTTTGTGCTTGAGTGAGCTGATCGAAGGTGCGCACGGCATGTTGAAATTGCTCTTTGGTCTGCTCAAGTTGCTGTTTTAATTGTTCGATGTCTTGGTTGCGTTTGGTGGTATCTTGCTCGTCCAAAGACAGAGCCTTGAGTGAATCCTGATCCTTATCGCGTGTTGCCTGTGTGGTTTTAATATCTTCTAGCAGGGTTATAATCTGATCGCTTGCGCTTTTCTGTTCGGCCTCTATGCGCATGGAGCGCTCTTTGATTTTTTGAAGAGCAGGGCGGATTTCTTTTAGTTTTTGCTCTTTTTCTTTTGTATCAGCGGCAAGAAGATCACGCTGATCTTTCGCAGATTTTAGAGTCTGTGCGGCGTTGGTGAAAAGTTCTTTATGCTTTGTCAGGGCACTTTGAATATCCAGCTCAGTTTTCTTTAGAGCCAACAATTTTGATTTTTGCTCAAGATATATGGCGTTACGGTCAGCGGCATGTTGTTGCACATGATATCCGTCCCAACGCCAGTAGATGCCATCTTTTGAGACAAGAGACTGACCGGGAGTGAGTTGGTTTTTTGCGTTATCTCCAGCCTGGAAATTCTCGACTATACCTATTTGTGAAAGGGCGAGGTGCAGCTCTTGCGGGGCCTGAACATATTGGCTGAGCGCAGGGATATTAGAGGGTAATGGATGTGCGGATTTAGTGTTTATTGCTTTCCAACTTGCCGGAGCGTTGCTGTCGAGGGAGGCGCTTAGCGAGTCACCGAGTGCGCGGGCGAGGGCGATTTCAAAGCCTGGATGAGTTTCGATTTGTGTCAGGACATTTTCAAAATTTGATTCGCCGTTATCGGAGTCAAATAGAGTTTGAAGTGTTTTAATCTCAGCGCAAATTTGTGCATATTCCTTTTCGATTGCTGATAATTTCGTGCGTGCTTCTTCGGTGTGTTGTTCTTCGGCGGTGATTTTAGCTTGTGTGTTTTCTTGTTCTTTGCGCGTGCCCTGAATGTTTTGTTCAAGTTTTGCGGCTTGATTTTCAAGCCTTTGAATTTCTTCTTTTGCGCCGGTTTCAATAGATAGGCTGTCACTTTTTTCTTGTGTATTTTTCAGCCGTGTTTTTAAGGTTTCAAGCTGTTCTTCATGACGTTTAATTTGGCGCTTAAGGGCGTCTTGCTGTGCTGCTTTTGTGGCGGCATTTTCCTTCAGCGTAGTGTAGTTATGCTCAAGCTGTTCCAGTTTTTCTTTTAGAATTTTTTGGGCGGTTTGTTTTTCCTCATATTCGGCTTCGCCTGTGCCTTGGTCTTCTATGAGGGATTGGTGCTCTTCTTCGACGCGGGAGAGCATTTGAGTGGCCTCTTCGAGCGTTTGTTCCTCGTGCTGGAAATCCATGGTGACTTGATGGAGCTGGTTTTTTAAATCCTGAAGCGCGTTTTTATGACGGGTTATTTCTTCTTCGCGGCGCTGGATGTCAATTTTATATTTTTGCAGGCTGGCGGCGATTTCAGATTCTTCCTTACGAAGGGCTGGCATGTCTTCGATTTGTGTGTTCTGTGTTTTGCTGAGCTGGGTCACGGTCAGCATTTTTTCGCCAACAATGCTCTCTGCTGCGGCAAATATGGCTTTATTTTCTTTCTGTTTCTGGAGGAGGGTCTGCCATTCCAGATAGGTAATAACTAGTTCCTGCTGGCGGATTTGCGCGCTCAGGTTTTTATATTTAGCGGCCTGGGCGGATTGGCGTTTTAAGCTTGTGAGGCGGCTTTCCATACTTCCGGTAATATCTTCAAGACGCGCCAGATTAGTATCTGCGGCTTTAAGGCGGATTTCGGCTTCGTGCCTGCGGGCGTATAAGCCTGCTATGCCTGCGGATTCTTCCAAAATAAGGCGGCGGTCGTGAGGCTTGGCATTTATCATGCGTGTGACATCGCCCTGTGAAACAATTGAAGGGGAGTTTGCGCCGGTTACTGTATCGGCAAACAGCATCTGTACGTCACGGGCTCGGGCATTTTTATTGTTGATTTTGTAGGAAGAGCCGCGGTCACGCTCAATCCTTCTGGTGACTTCTATTTCGTTTGAGTTGTTGTAAGTACTTGGGGCTTTGCGGGTGGTGTTATCAAGGAGGAGGGCGACCTCGGCAAAGTTGCGGGCGCTGCGTTTATCTGTGCCGGCAAAAATGACATCTTCCATGCCCGCGCCGCGCATACGTTTGGCTGAATTTTCTCCCATTACCCATCGCAAGGCTTCGACAAGATTGGATTTTCCGCAGCCATTTGGCCCGACAATGCCGTTGAGGCCGGGGCCGATATCAAGTTCAGTTCGTTCAACGAAGGATTTAAACCCGCTGATACGAAGTTTTGTGAACTGGATCATATGGTTTGATCCTATCTGATTTTATTCTGCAGCTTTTTTTGCAATGGCTGCGTCAAATGCTTTTTTAAGATCTTCGTATGGTGTAAGGCCGCTTAGAACCACTTCGTTGTTGAGCACGAGTGTTGGAGTGCTGTTTACGCCGTATGTTTCTGAGGCAGCCTGTTGATGTTTGGCCAGAATTTCCTGAAGCTCAGGTGAGTTGATACAAGCTTCGAGTTTTTCGTTGTTTGCGCCTGCAAAACGGGCGGTATTTTTAATTTGATCAAGAAAATTTTCACCCATGACAGACCAGTCTTTTTGGGTTTCAAATACGACTTGGACAAAGTTGAAATAGTTTTGATCGGGAACGCAGCGCGCGGCGGCACCGATAAGGACATCAGGGCGATTGCGGGGGAAATCGTCAAAGACAATATAGGCTTTGCCAGTGTCGATATAATCTCTTTTGATTTCTTTAAAATTTCCTTTGTGGAAGGCGGCGCAGGCGCCACATGTGAAGGAACTGTGCTCTGAAATTTTCAGTGGCGCTTCTGGATTTCCCAATATACGTGGCGTTCCAAGCTGCTCGATATCAAGCTGAATATCGTTGCTATTTGCCGTTTGTTTTGATTCTTCTTCTTCAGATGCAGCATCATTAACAATATCCAAAGACTGTGCTGCCGGTTCCGCTGCGCTGGCGCTTGAGGCTATTTGTGTTTGTGAGCTACGCTGAACTAATCCTGCTGTGATAATGATCGCAACGATTCCAAAGATGATCAAGATAGCCATGAGAGGTGTTCCTTTTGTTTTATTTTCAGGTGAGGTCATTATCGTTACTCCGTGTTATGAATGAGTCTATATAGCATAAAATTCGATCGCTGCGTCAAGGATGTGTCATATTTTGGTATAGTTTGTCCACATGGGTTATGGCATATCGATAAACACCAGATCGATTCGATCGTCTGTGTTATTTTCCTTGTCTTCACCGCGTGGGCTAAGTTTCAGGCGGCTTGGTTCGACATTGTGGTCAAGCAAATAGCGCCTGACCTCCAGGGCGCGGGCAAGGGATATACGCACGTCACTATATTCCTGTTCATTTGAAGTACTGGCGAAGGCCTGAATATCCAACTTCAGATTTCTATTTTCCTGAAATAGATTTAGGGCGTGATCTTTCAGGAATTTTTCCAAATTTTTGTCGAGCTTTACCTCTTCCGGGGGAAGGGTGAAACTGACCAGGCGCGTTTCAACGGGCTGAATTTTAGGCTCTTCTTGCAAGATTTCATCTTGAATATAGGCATTTTGTAGTTGTGAGATTGATCCTGGTTTGTGCGCAGGGATCGGGATAAATTCCTGAGGCTGCTCATCGTATATGGTTTCATTGATACTTGCGTATTTCTGATTTGGCATTGGAGGAGGCACGATCTCAGGTTCCTGAGTGCCTTGGGGATCTTCGAGCATTTTTAAAACATCCAAAGATGACACATCCCTGATTTGCTCTTTCTTTAATTCGATATCGTCTTCATCCTGTATTGTGGGATCAAAAAACTCTTCACCTGCGGCGGGTTCAATGGTGCTGACATCGAATTCATAATATTCCTTCTTGGGGGCGTCACGATTTTTAAGATATTCGATATAAGCGGGGGAAACGCTTAGAATATTTGGCCTTTTGCGCGGTATGGGTATGGTTTCCTGCTCGTACCAGTAATCCTGCGCAATCGCTGCGTTGAGGGGGGTGAGGCTGATAAGTGCGATAAATAGTAAGATGCGCACTTTATCCTCCTTATATCAAATAAATCACGCTTTTTTTAAGATTTTGGCGATGGGATCAAACAGATTCTCGTTTGCTGCCAGAATGCTATTAGTATCCATTGGATTTTTACGAATGTCATCAATATCCGAAATAAAACCCCCAGCTTCTTTTACAAGAATTATTCCGGCGGCAATATCCCATGATTTTAAATCTCTCTCCCAGAAAGCTTCGCACTGGCCTGCGGCCACATAGGCAAGGTCAAGGGCGGCGGCGCCAAATCGGCGCATTGAAAATCCGGCATCTTGCATGGCCTTGTATTCATTGGCAAAGCGGTCTCTTTTGTCTTTGGCACGGCGGGGCGCGCCTGTTGCGACCATGGAGCTCTCGGCGTCATTTCGCCCTGAAACCCTAAGGCGGCGCCGGCGCACGAATGCACCCTTGCCTTTTTCAGCATGGAAAATATCGTCTTTCACGGGGTCGTGAACAAGACCGGCAATTATCTCACCTTTATATTCAAGACCTATGGATATCGCCCAGTGTGGAATGCCATGCAGGAAGTTTGTTGTGCCATCAAGGGGGTCAATATGCCAGCGATATTCGGGATTTTTTCCTTCTATGGCGCCTGATTCTTCCATAAGGAAAGAGTAGTCGGGGCGGGCTTTTTTAAGTTCTTCGTAGATGATTTCTTCAGAGCGCTTGTCGGCGGCGGAGACAAAGTCGCCAGGGCCTTTACGTGATACCTGAAGGTGTTCTACCTCATTAAAATCTCGTAGCAGAGAGCGGGCTGCCTTTTCGCTTGCGCGCAGCATAATGGTCATTAATGGGGAGTTTACAGCCATAGTTCCTAGTCGCCTTTATAACGCTCGACATAGGTGCCGACACCGTCTTCGAGTTTAATTACGATTTTTGTGCCAGATTCAACATGGGGGGGAACCATGACTTTTTCACCGTTTTCGATGATAGCCGGTTTGTAGGATGTTGTTGCGGTTTGGCCTTTGATTACCGGTTCTGCCTCAATGATCTGCATAACGATGCGGTCGGGCAGGGTAAAGCTAAGCGGGTTACCTTCGTGGCTTTCGACCTCAATAATCATATTTTCCTGCAGATATACGGCCTGATGGCCCATTTGATCTGTGGTCACCGTGATTTGGTCATAGTTTTGTGTATTCATCAGGTGAATTTCATCGCCCGTGGTATATAAATATTGGTATTCTGTTTGCTCAAGGCGCACGCGCTCCACGGTTTCCTGTGTGCGGAAACGCACGTTATCCTTATTTCCTGTGCGGATATCTCGCAATTCTATTTGTGAAACAGATGCGCCCTTACCGGGCTGTTGAATTTCGTTTTTGACAACGACGCAGAGCTTGCCGTTATATTCGATAACATGCCCTGATCTGAGTGTGATTGCGTTTACTTTCATTTCTTTAAGTCCGTTAAAAGTGCCTTGCCCAAGCTTTCGAGCTTTTGTTTATAGTCCTGATCGCTGATCTGATCCAGAACATCTGATAGATATTTTTTTTCGTCTTGCGTCAAGGGGGTATTCGCTTTTTTAGGGGTTAGAGGGGGATCAATGGTGTGTGATATGACAAATTTTACTTCAGTGATCCATTTATCACCAAAAATACGGTTTATACGCTCGAGTATTAAATCTTTCTGATAGGCCAGGATGGTCGCGTAGGATTGTGATGTTGCAATATCAAGGCGTGCACAGGGCTTTTGGTCTTTTGTTTTGCGGTAGTGAATCTTTACTGGTTGGGCTTTTGACGCGAAATCCTCGCCCATGATGTCCGTCCATTGCTCGACGAGCCTGCCGATGGCAATGTATTTTTTGCTGAAGTTTTTACTTGCAACGCGGGATGTGGCTTCGGATAGTGGGCGCATATGATGATATCTAGCATAGTTAAAGATAAAAACACAGATGACGCAGCGTTGTTTCGTAAAAAAATGCTGGATTGGTATGATCGGCATGCGCGCGTCTTGCCATGGCGGAGTTTAGCTGGGGCGCGGCCTGATCCCTATCATGTCTGGTTGTCTGAGGTGATGTTGCAACAAACGACTGTTCCGGCGGTTATTCCGTATTTTTTGAAATTCATTCAACGCTGGCCTAGTATTCATGATTTGGCGCAAGCATCTCATGATGATCTGATGAGCGCTTGGGCAGGTCTTGGTTATTATGCGCGGGCGCGAAATTTACACAAATGTGCCAAGCTTGTTTCGCAGGAGATGGGCGGGGTTTTTCCGCAGGAGATAGAGGCACTTAAAAAGCTTCCGGGTATTGGTGATTACACCGGCGCGGCAATTGCTTCGATTGCATATGACCAGCCTGCCGTTGTTGTGGATGGTAATATTGAACGAGTGATGGCTCGTTATCATGCTTATGCAGGGGATAAGAGGGGGGTAAAGGATTTAGCGGCTTGTTATGCTGGCGGGTTTAATAACCGTCCTGGTGATTATGCGCAAAGTTTGATGGATTTGGGAGCTACGATCTGTACGCCGAAAAAGTTGTTATGTCCCTTATGTCCTTTGAATGAGGGTTGTTTGGGGTATCAGGAAGGTGATCCTGCGCTGTATCCGGTAAGGCCTGCGAAGAAGGATAAGCAGAAACGCTATGGGTATGTGTATTGGATAAAGAATAATAATGGCAATGTTTTGGTACATAAGCGCCCAAGCAAGGGGCTGTTGGGTGGGATGTATGGGCTTCCAACATCTGATTGGGTCAATAATGCTCTAGATAGAGAACATCTTGAGTTTGATGAAATAGCACAGCATGGTATGGTTGTTACGCATGTTTTTACTCATTTTGAGTTATTTCTTGAGGTCTATACTGCGCGGCTTGCTGGAAATCCGGCAATATCTGGTTATGAATGGAAAAACGCTGATTCATTTGAAAAAATTGGTTTTCCTTCGCTTTTTCAAAAGGTTGTAAAAAGCGTTTCTTCTTGAGTTTTTGCCTCTTTTTCACGTATAATGTTTTCATGAAAAAATATTTATTTGTAGCTGTGTTTTACTGTTTTTCGCTCCTGTTTTTTGTGCAGCCCTCTAATGCGCAGCTTGAGTATCTTGACGGGTATCAGGATAAATTGCTGGATCAAGACCAAGGGCCAGGTGCAAAAAAAGTTTTTAATGATATTGAAAATATTACGACGAGCTATATTTATGAAACTCCAACGATGAAGGCTTTGTCGCATCTTTATTGGGCGGTTAATCTATATGATATCAGTGATAATCTGGCTGTTGATGAGTTCATGCGGTTTAATGAATGTGATATTTACAGAAACTTTTCAGGCGATGAAATTGAGTGGGGCAGAATTCGCGATGCTGGGAGGAATTTTATATTGGAAAATAAGAATGATTTTCCCACGCGCTTTGAATTTTTAATGCCTATCAAGCTTAAGGATTATGATACAAAGCGTAGAGTTTTCCAATTGCAAGATGATTTTGTTATTGATTCTTTGAGGCGTTTTGAGGTTTATGCCATCGATTTTCGTGCTCGTGAATGTAATGATGATATCAGCCCTCAGGAAGGTTATCCGCGCTCGTTGATTCTTGAGTTTAGTCGTCCGTTTACTCTTGAAAGTTTTGCGATGGAAGAAAATGAAGCGAATGATTATATCAAGCGAAAGCAGGCTTTATTTCGTCAGAAAGTTGAAGAACGGTGGCGGAACAAAGAACGTATGTATTCTTTTCGTGATGCCTATCTTGCTATAAAAGTTAAGATTTTTACACATGGCAAGTTTATGGGCTTGAATATGTATCAATACCCTGTTGTGCAGATGATGGCTGTACTTGAGGGGTATGAGATTTATGAAGACCCTTATAAAGAAAAGTTGTTTTTTTCGGAAAGTTATGTTTCCAACAAAAATAAGGGTAAGCTCGATATTAAACTTCAGGATGAGTATGATATTTTGACCAAGCGTTCTCAGGGTAGGGGTATTTTGCATGAGGAAGAAGAGTAGTTTCTTACTTATTGGATCGGGTGATGCTTATGCCAACTGATTTTGTTTCCATTATGATATCCGGTTTTTCCAGTGTTATTGCTGCCGTTTGAACCCTCTTATCACTTAGGCAAATAGAGGCAATCTCTTCTGCTAATTGTTCAAGAAGTTCGAAATGTTTTGATCTGCATAGCGAGGTTATGTCGTTTGTCAGTTTTTCGTATGAGACGACATCATCAATTGATTTCAGATTTTTGGCTTTATTGCTTTTTACATTAAGGGTTATATTCATGCTCACGCGCTGCGGGGCTTGTTTTTCACTGTCGTAGATGCCTACTGACATTGTAACTATGAGGTCACGGATGAAGACCTGATCTGTGCTTTCAGGCATGATCATCTTCGGCTCTTATTTGCTCGCGCAGGTGATCAATAGGCAGGTTCTTGCGTCCGTCTTTATAATGCCAGAATGTCCAACCATTGCATGAGGGTGCGTCTTGTGCTGCTGCGCCGACTTTGTGGATTGAGCCGCGGGCTTTGCTGATATGGTTTTGGATCATAATTGAGCCGTCCGCGTGGACTGTTGCTTTGTGGCGTTTTTGTGCATCGGTTAGGACTGCGCCGGGTTTTATGAGGCCGCGCTCAACAAGAGAGCCGAAGGGGACACGAGGTAATTCTCGCTTTTGCTGATTGGTGATCAGGTTTTGTTCTAGCGGCTGGATTCCTGCAATGCGTTCTTTGGCGTAGGTTGCGTAGGTTTTATCTTGCTCTAGTCCGATGAAATTCCGTCCCAGTTTTTTGGCGACTGCGCCGGTTGTTCCTGTGCCGAAGAAGGGGTCAAGGACTGTGTCACCTTGCTTTGTGGAGGCCATAAGTACGCGGTGTAGAAGGCTTTCCGGTTTTTGTGTGGGGTGGGCTTTCTTGCCGTCATCGTCTTTGAGCCGTTCGGCGCCGGTGCAGAGCGGCAGATACCAGTCCGAGCGCATTTGCAGATCTTCGTTCAGGGATTTCATGGCGTCATAATTGAAATAATATTTGGATTTTTCTGATTTTGCAGCCCAGATCATGGTTTCATGAGCGTTAGTAAAGCGGCGTCCGCGGAAATTGGGCATGGGGTTTGATTTGCGCCAAATAATGTCATTGAGTATCCAAAAGCCCATATCCTGCAAGATATAGCCAAGGCGGAAGATGTTGTGATAACTGCCGATGACCCAGATTGAGCCGTCAGGTTTGAGTGTATCACGCGCGGCGCTGAGCCATTTCTTTGTAAAATCATCATAGGCTTTCAAACTTTCAAATTGGTCCCAGTCATTATCGACGGCGTCTACTTTTGAGTTGTTTGGGCGGTGAAGGTCTCCGCCAAGCTGCAGGTTATAAGGTGGATCGGCGAAGATACAATCCACGGATTCCTTTGCGATTTTGCGCATATTTTTAACGCAGTCACCGATAATTATAGATTCTGTGGATAATTTTTCTTTTGGACTCGACATATGTGATCCTCTCTATGAATTAGAAGCGAATCATGAGTCATTTGGAGTCTGCGGTCAAGGAAATTTTTTATATTTTAGATGTTTGTAGAATGTTCTTCACAGGTGCGAAGCTTTTTCGATGGTACAGGGTGATGCCATGTGTTTGAAGGGCGGTGCGATGTTCCTGGGTTGGGTAGCCTGCGTTGCGGTCCCAGCCATATTCGGGAAATTCGATGGCAAGGTTTTGCATGATGCGGTCACGGTGGACTTTTGCGATGATGGAGGCGGCGGCGATGGATTTGGATTTGCTATCGCCTTTGATTACTGTGGTTAAGGGGCATTTCAGGTTTGGGGCTTTGTTGCCGTCTACGAGGGCATGTGTGATGCCTTCAATTTGAACATAAGCGCGGCGCATAGCCTCTAAGCTGGCTTGGAGGATGTTGAGTGTGTCAATTTCTTCGGGTGAGAGTTCGGCGATAGCGTGGGGGAGGTGTTGCGTAATTTTGGTGTAGAGCTTTTCACGCTTGGCGGCGCTTAGCTTTTTGCTGTCATTTATGTCTTTGATGAAATCAAATGTACGCATGTTTTTGGGAATGATGACGCAGGCTGCGACGACTGGCCCGGCGAGGGGGCCTCGACCGACCTCGTCTAACCCGCAGACAAGGCCCTCATGCTGGTCTTCGAGGGAAAAATCAGGCGCGGCTTGTTCTGGTTTCAACATATTCATCTACAAGGTGGTCAAGGTCATCGATAAAGCGGAATATTTCGGTGCTGAGGCGCTTAATATAGGCCTCATCTCGGTAGATGCGGTGGATCATTGTGTTTTGCTTGAATTCGGGGGCGTAGCTTACGAAATCCCACCATTTTCGACCTGTAACCCAAAGGTTCCCTTGCACTTGGGGGATATAGATGTGCGGGATTTTGCCTTCTTGCAAATATTTCTCATGGGTGTGAGGTAGGGGGCATTTTATCTCTAGCCCTCCTTCTTCTGCGATTAGGCCATCTGGGGATGCGGCGATGCGTTTTGTATGATCAAGGTAGGCAATGCCGACTTCTTGAACATTTAGCCCTGTTTTTTTCTGATAAACGTCGCGGGCCTGTGGCTCAAGATCATTGCCGCGTTGCATGGCGGAGCTTTCGAAGCTTTGGGGGGCAGGGCTGCCTGTTATGATTTCATGCGCGAGGCGGCGCATATAATTTGCGCGGGTTTTGCCTGAGCCTTTGGTTAAAATAGCTTTGAAATTAGAGGCTGTGACAACGCCCAAACGCGCCCTATACCATTCGTCAGAGCCTTGTTTCATTGAGCTTACAATCATGATTTTCCCAAGCTCTTGCTCGCAATTTCGAAAATATCGGGAGCGATGTCTTTGATTCCTAAAATCTCTGATAGCGCAGCTTTCATTTTTTCCTGACGGGTGGGGGTGAAGCGTTTCCATTCACGGAACGGGGTGAGCAAGCGCGCGCCGATTTGGGGGTTTATGGTGTTTAGCTCTATGATTGCGTTTTTAAGGAACTCATAGCCCGCACCGCTTTCGTCGTGGAAGCATGCCGGATTGTTCATGGCAAATGCGGCGAAAAGCGAGCGCACCCGGTTTGGGTTTTTGATATTAAAGTCTGGGTGATCGCGAAGGGTTTTTAAATGTGCGATGGTATTGTCATTGATTGCCGTCGCTTGGAGGGAGAACCATTTATCAATCACGAGGGGGTAATCTTTGAAGCGGTTGTAAAAATCAGCGAAGGCTTGTTCGCGCTGCTCGTATGGATTTGAAGAGAGGCAGGCAAGGGCTGCGACGCGATCTGTCATGTTGTTTGCGTTATCATAGTGTTCTTTGGCGCGGCGGGCGCATCCTGTGCCCTTGGTTGCGGTCAGGTATGATAATACGGCGTTGCGCAGAGCTCGTTTTGCAATCGCGTTTGGCGTGATGGAAAATGTTTTATCCCCTTCATAGAGGCCGTAAAGTTTTTCAAGACCGTCTTTATGCTCGCGTTTGAGGGCACACATAATGGCGTGGCGTGCTTGGTATATTGCTTGTGGGTCGGCGTTTTGGCGTTCTTGCACGATTTGTGAAATATCGGGCAGGTGCATTGCGCGGGAAAGCAGGCCAATATCATTGGTGTTGCCGGTTGCTTTAAGGCTGTCTGTTAAAATTTCGCCGTAGCCCTTGATAAATTCATCCGGCGGGGAGGCCTGGTCATTGTCCAGCATATTATGTATGACTTTACGCGCCAGAATTTGCCCTGATTCCCAGCGGTTGAAGCCATCATATATTTCGGTTTGGGTCAGGCGGATATAGTCTTTATCGCTGATGTTGGTTTTGAGCGTCACGGGGGCAGAGAAATTACGCAGGACTGAAGGGATTGGCTGCACGGGGATGTTTTTGAACTCGAATTTTTGTTCCTGTTCCTTCAGCATGAGAATTTCCGTGCCAATTAAATCTTCGCCGCTTTCACCGATGAGGCCAAGTGCGACAGGAATGACCATAGGCTTTTTGTTTGTCTGGCCGGGGGTATCGGGCAATTTTTGTGACAATTTTACTGTATAGATTTGCGTTTTTGGATCATATGATCCGTTGAAGCTTAGCTCTGGCGTTCCGGCCTGACTGTACCAGAGACGGAATTGGGTCAGGTCAGCGCCGCTTGCCTCTTCCAGAGCTTTTATGAAATCCTCGCATGTAACGGCTTGGCCATCATGGCGTGCAAAATAGAGATCAGTGCCCTTGCGGTAATTTTCGCCGCCCAGAATTGTGTGCAGCATACGGATGACTTCTGCACCTTTTTCATAGACGGTCATGGTGTAAAAATTATTGATCTCAATATAGTTATCCGGCCTAATCGGGTGCGCAAGGGGGGAGGCGTCTTCGGCAAATTGAAAACGCCTGAGATGCGTGACATCATCGATGCGCTGCACAGCGCGGGAGTGCGTATCGGCGGAGAATTCCTGATCTCGGAAGACGGTGAGCCCTTCCTTCAGGGAGAGTTGAAACCAGTCGCGGCAAGTAACGCGGTTGCCGCTCCAATTGTGGAAATATTCATGGGCAATGACGCCTTCAACGCGCATGAAGTCCGTATCGGTTGCTGTTTCTTGCTGTGCAAGGACGAGGGCGGTGTTGAAGATGTTGAGGGATTTATTTTCCATCGCGCCCATGTTAAAATCGCTGACGGCAACAATGTTGAAAATGTCGAGATCATACTCAAGGCCATATACGTCTTCATCCCATTTCATTGAACGTTTGAGGCTGTCCATGGCGTGTGCGCATTGGCTTTCATCGCCGGGGCGCACGTAAATGTAGAGATCGACCTCGTTACCGGATTTTGTGGTGAAGGTATCGTGAATATGCGTGAGGTCTCCGGCGACGAGGGCGAAGAGGTAGCAGGGTTTGGGGAAGGGGTCTTCCCAAATTGTGTAATGTCTTAGTGTGTTCTCTGTGTCATTCTGAAGACTCGCAGAGCCTGAAGAATCTTTTAGATCCTTCAGCGCAAGCGCTTCAGGATGACAAAGTCCTTTTTCAATCAAATTACCGTTTGACAGCAGTACAGGGTATTTCCTATCGGTCTCTATGCGCACTGTGAAAACGGTTAATACATCAGGGCGGTCAGGATAATAGGTGATGCGGCGGAAGCCCTCGGCTTCGCACTGCGTGCAGTATGTGCCGCCAGAGTTGTATAGCCCTTCAAGGCGTGTATTTTTTTCGGGGTAGATTTTGGTTTCAATCTCAAGGGTGAAGGAATCACTAGGGCAGGGTATGCGCAGAGACACATCATTCTTGGTGTAATTAGTGATTTCTTTGTCATTGATTTTCACGCTTAAGAGTTCCAGGTCTTCGCCGTTCAGGAAAATATCCTTGGCCTTTGGGTTGGTGCGTATCCATTTGCTTTTGGCGGTAACGATCGTGTAGCCGTCATGAATGTCGAAATTCAGATCAAGATTTTCTATGGTGAAAGGGTAGGGGCTATAGTCTTTGAGGTAAATCGTCTTTGGGGTATCGGTACGCATGATTTGCTCTTTTTGATTCGAATGAACCATTATCATGGCGGAAAATGGAGGGTGTGCAAAGGGCTTTAGGTTTCTAAAACCATGTCGTTACGATGGACGAGTTCTTCGCGTCCGATGTAGCCTAGCAGGCTTGCGATGTCGCTGGTGTTTTTGCCGATGATTTTGCGGGTGTCGTCTATGTTATAAGCGCTGAGGCCCATACCGATTTTTTTGCCCTCAAGGGATTTTATTTCAATCACATCGCCGCGCTGGAAATTTCCGCTGCAGGATTTTGCACCTATGGGGAGCAGGCTTTTGCCTGATTTTAGGGCTTTTTGCGCTCCGTCATCGATGGTGATGGCGCCTTTGGGGCTCATATGGGCGCTGATCCAGATTTTGCGGGCATTGTTGCCGCAATTTTGGGCAAGAAAGAGGCTGGCGCGTTTTTCGGAATTGCATAAATTAGCCAAGGCATGGTTTTCCAGGCCGTTTGTGATGATGAGGTGAATGCCATTTTTTGTAGCGGAGTTTGCGGCTTCGATCTTGCTTTTCATGCCACCAGAGCTGAGGCCTGATATGGCTTCGCCTGCCATGTCCGTGTGGCTTTGGTTCAGTTCTTCAATTAAAGGAATATGCTGCGCTTGAGGGTTTTTATCTGGATTATCTGTGTATAATCCATCGGTTGTGGATAGCAGAACAACAGAATCTGCGCCAATCATCTGGGCGACGCGTACCGAAAGGCGGTCATTATCGCCAAAACGGATTTCTCCCGTGGAGACAACGTCGTTTTCATTTATGACGGGGATAATATTATGGTCGAGCAAGGTGTGCAGAGTTTCACGGGCGTTGAGGTTCATGCGACGGTTTTCTGTTTCACTCATGGTGAGCAATACTTGTGCGGCGGTGATGTTGCAGGCGGCAAAGGCTTTATGGTAGCCGTTGAAGATATGATATTGACCAACAGCAGAGGAGGCTTGTTTTTTCGCTAGTGGAATTTTTCCGGGGGGCATATCGGCAGGGATGTTAAGAGCTTTGCGGCCAAGTGCAATGCCGCCAGAGGAGACAATGACGATTTTTTTACCCCTTTGGATCAGGCTGTGTACGTCTTTGGCGAGGCTGTCCATCCAGCTTTGATTTACTGTATCAAGGGTTTGGCCACGTACAAGAACAGAGCCGATTTTTATAACAATGAGCTTTGCTTTGCTCAGCGTTTCCTGAACGGTCTGGGTCATGGAGAAAATGCTCCGGTTTGGGGCTCTCCATATTTTTCCTTATAAACAATTTTGGCTAGTTCGAATAAAATTTCTTTTGTGTTTTCTCCTGAGACGGCGGACATAAGGTATACTTTTTTACCCAGTGCCTTTTCGAGTTCTTTTGCTTGATCACGGGCTAGTTCTTCGCCCAGGGCATCGGCTTTGTTCAGGGCGATGATTTCGTGGCGATCTTCAAGGTTTGCGCCGTATTCTTTAAGCTCGTGGCGAATGGTTTTATATGCGCCGATCAGGTCATCCTGAGTACAGTCGATAATATGCAGCAAGACGGATGTGCGCTCAACATGGCCTAAAAACCTTGTGCCAAGACCTTGGCCTTCATGGGCACCCTCGATCAGGCCGGGAATATCGGCGATTACGAAATCGCGATCTCCGGCTTTGACAACACCTAAATTGGGATGGAGTGTCGTAAAGGGGTAATCGGCAATTTTGGGCTTTGCGTTCGAGCATGCGGCCAAGAATGTGGATTTTCCAGCGTTGGGAAGGCCTACAAGCCCGACATCGGCAATGAGTTTCAGGCGCAGCCAGACGGCCATTTCCTGCTCCGGCCAGCCGGGTGTGAATTTACGCGGTGCCTGATTTGTGGCGCTTTTGTAATGGGCGTTGCCAAAACCACCATCGCCGCCTTTTAGGAACTTGATTTTTTGGCCTGACTCGGTGAGATCAAGGAGCACGGTTTCCTTATATTCGTCCAGAATTTGTGTGCCAACGGGGACTTTAATGATGCAATCTTGTCCGCCTGCGCCGGTTTTATTGCGTCCCATACCATGTTGGCCGGGATCTGCGCGGAAGTGTTGTTGGTATCTGAAATCAATGAGGGTGTTCAGGGTGTCGAAGACTTCGAAGTAAATATCGCCACCTTTGCCGCCATTTCCCCCGTCAGGGCCGCCGAATTCAACATATTTCTCGCGGCGGAAGGATACGCAGCCGGGGCCGCCCTTGCCGCTTTGGAGGTATATTTTTGCTTCGTCTAGAAATTTCATCGCTTTTAATCTTCTTCATTAAAAAAGGGAGGACAGTGCCTCCCTCGAATTCTTTATTGTTCTAAAGAAGGCTACTCAGCTGCCTGAGCTTGTGCGCTGTCGTTTGCCGGAACAATGTTCACGATTGACTGCTCGCCTTTGCCTTTTGTGAACAGAACTTCGCCATTTAACAGGGCGTATATCGTGTGGTCTTTACCAAGGCCAACATTCTTGCCGGGCTTCCATTTTGTGCCGCGCTGGCGGACAATAATATTACCGGCCAGAACCATTTCGCCGCCATATCTTTTGATGCCTAATCTGCGGCCTGCCGAGTCTCTACCGTTTCTGGTACTACCGCCTGCTTTTTTATGTGCCATGAGTTGTTATCCTTATGCTGCTTTGATGTTTGTGATCTGGATCATTGTAAGATCCTGACGGTGGCCTTTTTTGCGGCGGTAATTCTGACGGCGCTTTTTCTTGAAGACCGTGATTTTGGGGCCGCGTGTCTGGGCAACCACTGTGGCTTCAACCTGTGCGCCTTTAATCAATGGCTCGCCAAGAGTTGATTTTTTGCCGTCGGCAATCATCAGCACGTTATCAAGTGTGATTTTATCGCCTTCATTGCCGTCAAGTTTTTCAACAAGAAGCTTGTCATCTTTTTGAACTTTATACTGTTTTCCACCAGTTTTGATTACCGCAAACATTTCTTATGTCCTTAACTATAAATACGAGCGCAGAAATAATCATATATGGCGGGCTGTGTCAAGATTTATGAGCGATAATTGTGAATATTAGGCTCAGGCCGCAGAAAAAGGCGATTGTCGCGGCGCTGTTCAGGGTTGAATCCAGGCCAATCCACAAGGGTATCAGGGCGGAAAATGTATATCCAATAACGGCGCAGATTAAGGCTATCAGCATGCTTGTTATTAATTGCGTGTGCATTTGGTTGCAGATCAGGCGCGCGCAGGCGGCGGGGCAGACAAAAAGGGCTATTACGAGGATAGAACCTGTGGCCTCGAAGCAACTGACGGCGAGCAAAGCGCAGAGCGACATAATCATGGTGTTATAGGCAAAAACGTTAAGCCCTAGTGTTTTGGCGTATTCGGGGTCAAAAATAACGAGTCGAAGTTGTTTATAGAATAATCCTATGAGGATGGTGTTGATAAATAGCATTACGCTGAGGGTTTTGATCTGTGCCGGCATGGTAGCCCAATCAAAGGGCGATTGCCAATATATTAGCTCCAACGCACCGTAGAGCACGTGCTGAGTATCGAGATGGATTCGGGAGCTCATTTGTGTTTCAAGCAATATGACCCCGATTGAGAAAAAGGTTGTAAAAACCATGCCAATGGCCGCGCCTTGCTCAATTTTTGCTATTTTTTGCAGCAGATTTACACTTAGGACTGCGAGTAGGGAGGCGATGATGGCTCCGCCTATAATATAGGGCATGAATAACGAGCCAGAGAGCATTACGCCTATGACTATGCCGGGCAGGACGGAATGGCTGATGGCGTCAATCATGATGGCTTGCTTTTTAAGGATCAGGAAGCTGCCGAGCAATGCGCATTGCATGCTGGCGAGGGCAACGATAATCAGGGCTGGGAAATCGATGATCCAGAATTGTTCAGCCATTAATGTATGCCTTTGTTTTTGTAATGATTAGGCTGAGGGTGAAAAGTGCCGTAGCACAAAGCACTATCGTTGCGCCTGTCGGTAGATCGGCGATGGAGCTGGAGAGGTAAACGCCGATCATGCAACTGAACGCACCAAAGACGGCGGAAAGAAGCGCCATTATACCGCTGCGGTTTGTCCATAGGCGAGCGGTTATGGGGGGGGTGATGAGCAGGGCAATAATCAGGATTAGTCCTACGGTTTTTAAACCGGCGCATACAACCAAAATTATGAGGGCGAGCAGAAGCCGCTCGGTTGATTTTATATTCATACCGAGCATGCCGGCGTAGGTTTTATCAAAGCAGAGCAGGCGCAGGTTTTTGAAAAATATTGTTATAAGGAGGGTGACGATCAGTGCTATGAGGGCAAGCATGATCAGATCACTTTGTGTCAGGCCGGAGACTTGACCCAAGAGGAATGAGTTTAGTCCCGCGCGGTTGCCGCCGCTCAAATTTTGAATGACTCCAAATAACATAAGGCCGAAGGCATAGAAGAAACTTGTGACACTTGCTATGGCGGTATCGGCGCTCAGGCGGGTGTGGTTTGTGATGTACCTTACGCTTTGGGTGCCAAGCGCTGCGGTGAATGCGGAGCATATCAACAATAATGGGAGATATCGTCCATCGTTATATCCTAAAGCATAGGCAATCAGGAAGCCTATGGCTACGCCGGGCAATGTTGCGTGGCTGATGGCGTCTGAGACGAGAACATCTTTACGCAACACCAAAAAGCATCCGACCAGACCGGCCGATAAGCCAAGAACAGCCGTTGTTATTAAAACGATGATGGTGTTGTAATTTTGTGTGAATAAGTCGGTAAGCATCATCAGGCCGCGATCATGCCGTAGGCTTTATTGAGATTGTTCTGAGTTAATGCTATGGCGGCTTTTCCAGCAGCGACCAGCGTTTTGTTAATAAGCAAGATGTCATCAAAATGATCGTGTGCGTTTTGTAAGTTGTGATGGACGATAAGTATCGTCTTGCCCTGATGTTTCAGTGTTTGGAATAGATCAAAAAGCAGGGTTTGTGTTGTCTGATCTACGCCTGTCATAGGTTCATCGAGAAGGAATAAGTCGGCTTGTTGTGCTAATGCGCGGGCGACGAAAACACGTTGCTGTTGTCCGCCGGAGAGCGCGCCGATGGGTTTATGGGCGTGATCCGTTAGCTTTACCGTCTCCAGATAATGCATGGCTTGGGTTTTGTGCTTTTTTTGAATGCGCCCCAGCCAGCCGATGCGGGGGTATAGTCCCATAAGGCAAACATCAAGTGCACTGATAGGGAAACTCCAGTCTATGTCCTTGCGCTGAGGGATGTAGGCAATTTTACTGCGGCTTTGATCCAGAGTTTGGCCGAAAAACTTTACCTCGCCTTCATGGGGGATTAGATCGAGGATTGATTTTAGGATCGTGGATTTGCCCGCGCCGTTGGGGCCGATAATTCCGGTAATTGTTCCCTGGGAGATTGAGGCAGAGATATTATGAACGGCATAATCTTCCTGGCCTGCGTATCGGCAGGAGAGATTACTGATCTCCAAGGGCTTATTCTCCATATTTTTTTACTTCTCTTGGGGTTTTGAGGATTTCTTCATCAATCACGTACTCGTAGCCGCTTGTGTAGGGGATGCCGCTGAGTGCGGCTGTTATTGTTTTGACGTTATGCAGCATCATCCCAATATAAGTCCCCTCTGGAGTGCCGGGTTCACCCATGGCATCAGAATAGAGTGTGCCGCCAATTGCAACATCATGATCACGTGCCTTTGCACCCTCGATGATTGCTCTGATGTTGTGATCGCCCACTGAGCTTTCAACGAAAACTGCAGGTATTTTGCGCTCAACAAGGAGGTCTACGGTTTCTTCAATTTTTCTAAGCCCTGCCTCGCTTTCGGTAGAAATTCCCTGTATCCCGACGACCTCTATCCCGTAGGCGGCTCCAAAATACCCAAAGGCATCATGGGCGGTCACCAGAATTTTATTTGATTCAGGGATCGAGCCTATAGCCGCCTTGGTGAAGGCATCAAGACCGATCAGCTTACCTTTGTAACGATCGAAGTTCATCGAAAATTTCTGCGCGTGTTCAGGATATTGAACAGAGAGATATGCTGTTATTTTTTCTCCCCCCATAATCCAGTTTCGAACGTCCATCCAAATATGCGGATCGAAGCCCTTGTCGCTGCTGAGTGCGGTTATGGAGTTTTTGTATAATGCATCGGCAATTGAAAATGTTTTCTGCGTTTTGCCTAGATTTACCAGCAATTCTTCCATGCGGCCTTCCAGGTTCATGCCATTATAAAATATTACATCTGCTTCATTGAGCTTAGATATATCGCTGCGTGTGGGCTGATACAAATGGGGATCTACGCCTATACCCATCAGAAACGTTACTTTTGCGGCATCGCCAGCAATGTTTTCTACGAGATCGCCAACCTGCGAAGTCGTAGTTATAATGTTAATTTTTTCCACGTTCTTATACTCAGCTGCCGCAGGAGCGCTGAGTAAAAAGAAAACCAGCATTAGCTGTATGGATAAAATAATTTTTTTCATGTTTTTAATCTTTAACATATCCTATATTATTCATTATAATATAAAAGTTTAGCTAAGGCAACATTATGATGATTGAGCATGAGTAAGAAAAAAGATATAAATTTAGTTTCCGCAGAGAAACAGGCAGCACGCTTTGAGCGTGTGCGGGAAGCGCATCAGACTGAAACAGCAGAAGATTATGTTGAGTTGATTGCTGATCTGATCGAGGTGAATGGCGAAGCGCGGATTGTTGATCTGGCGACGCGGTTTGGGATATCACATGCAACAGTGAATAAAACAATAGGGCGGCTTCAGAAAGAAGGTTTGGTTGTGACACAACCCTACCGTTCGCTTTTTTTGTCTGATAAGGGTAAAAAGATGGCGCAGGAGAGCAAGGAGCGGCATTTGCTGATTGTTGAATTCCTAAAATCTCTTGGTGTGAGCGACGAAACGGCGGAGATTGATGCCGAGGGGGTTGAGCATCATGTTAGCATGGAAACTCTGAAGGCATTTGAGGCACATATCAAAAAAACATCTAAATAATTTTGTTGATCTTGGTTGTTGCTCTGTTTTGTGATAATTACCCTAGGTAATTTATTGAGCAGATATTCATATGACCTTCAAACAGCTTTTGTTTCCTTTTTTCACAACCGTAATTGCTTTTTTCGCGCTTCTGGCTCTGCCTGTCTTTGCTGCACCACAAATGGTTGAGCATATAGAGGGTGATATTATTCATATCGGTTGGCAATGGCCGGGTATTTTATGTATTTTGATATTTGTTTTCTCCTATGTTGTTGTCTTGGGCGAAGAGTATATTCATATGAGCAAGTCTAAGCCTGTGATCCTGAGCGCGGGTCTGATCTGGCTTGTGATTGCGTTGGTTGCGCCGAGCTATGGTGTGGATAAGCACGAAATTCATGAAGCGATATCGCATGGGCTTGAGGAATACGCAAGCCTTATGCTTTTTTTACTCGCGGCGATGACGTATATCAGTGCACTTGAAGAACGTAGAGTTTTTGCGGTAATTCGTATGAAGCTTGTACTTTCCGGGATGAGTTTACGCCAGTTATTCTGGGCAACGGGGTTTCTTGCGTTTTTCCTTTCACCGGTTGCCGATAATTTGACGACGGCCCTTGTTATGGGCACGGTTATTATGGCTGTTGGGCATTCTAATGCGCGGTTTATCACACTTGGGTGTGTTAATGTTGTTTGTGCCGCCAATGCAGGTGGTGCATTTAGCCCGTTTGGAGATATCACAACCTTAATGGTTTGGCAGGCAGGAAAAGTTGATTTCTTTGAATTTTTTGCTCTGTTTTTGCCGTCTTTGGTTTGTTTTGTCGTTCCGGCGGCAATGATGACGTTTTTTATTCCTAAGGAGCAACCAGAGACTATTGATGAGCATGTAGAAATGAAGCGTGGAGCAAAAGTTATTATTGCGCTTGCCTTTACCACGATTGCACTTGCTGTGGGGTTAGAGCAAACAGTTGGGTTACCTCCCTTTATGGGGATGATGACGGGCTTGTCCCTTTTGATGATAACGTCTTGGTTTATCAGCCATAGAGGCAAAGACCGGGATAAAGATTTTAATATTTTCAAGAATATCGCTTCTGCGGAATGGGATACGCTTTTGTTCTTTTTCGGGGTTATTTTCAGTGTAGGCGGCCTTGGTTATCTTGGATATCTGGAGATGATGTCAAACACGCTTTATACTGGTTGGGGACCTAGTGCGACAAATATTTTCCTCGGCTTTTCTTCGGCGATTATTGATAATATTCCGGTTATGTTTGCGGTTTTAACCATGAACCCGGAGATGGATCATTTTCAGTGGTTGTTGGTCACGCTGACGACTGGGGTCGGGGGCAGTATGCTCTCAATAGGCTCTGCGGCGGGGGTTGCATTGATGGGGGTTGCGCGCGGGTATTATACGTTCTTTTCGCATTTACGCTGGACCCCATTTATTTTGATTGGGTACGTGGCAGCGATTAGTGTTCACTTTTTGATTAACGCACCGCATTAGTGCGGTATACCGCCGCTCCAGAAATATACGCCCATACCGATCAGGAACATTGCATTCCCATACATGGCGTGCTCAACCGTTACTAGCGCCAATGATTTTGTTTTTGAATATGTGTGGGCAAATATCAGCCCTGCAATAAGGCTGAATGTTGGTGCAATCCAGTTGATGTAGAGCATATGCGCATAGGCAAAAACGATTGCGCTCATTATGATTCGTACCATAGGTGTTTTGAAAAACCCTTTATAGCGATGAAAGAAAAAGCTGCAAAATATAAGCTCTTGCGGCAGGGCTGAGAGGATCGGATATATTGTGAATATCATGATAATTTTTAAGGGGTGTTCATAAGCTAAAGTGAACATTCTTTCAGGGGCGTAAAAGTACATAAATACACACATGCCGATACAGGCCAGTATCCAGCGCGGGATAATAAGCTTCATGTTCTCGCGGTTGACAGATTTCCACTTCCAGGTGTCTTTTGTAAAATTATCGTGTCCGACGTAAAACAGGTGGTAGCTGCAATATGCAGCGGCGGCCCAAAGGAAAAACATCATGTAGTATCCAAGTGAGGCGTATATAATCAATGTTGGCAAGGCAATACAGAGAACGAAGAACTCGAAGGCAAGGGTGTATTTGTTGTTTTTGTTCAGCATTGTTGCTCCGAATTAGAATCTGCCTAGATACAGTCTAACAGGATTATCTTAAGAAATTGCTTTTGCAAACAGATTGTTTTATAAAGCGCACATGGTTGCACTGCAGGAAATAAAGAGACATAAAACACAGGCTGTACGTGTGCGTGGCGTTACGGTTGGCGGGGGCGCGCCCGTTGTTGTGCAGTCCATGACCAATACAGATACAGCGGATGTTGAAGGTACATTTGTGCAGGTGCGGGATCTTTTTCTGTCGGGTTCTGAAATTGTGCGTGTGACGGTGAATAATGATGCGGCGGCGCTTGGCGTTGTTGCGTTGCGTGCGAAACTGGAGGCTGAAGGGCTGGATGTGCCGCTTGTGGGTTGCTTTCATTATAATGGCCATCAGCTGCTGAGTGATTATCCTGATATGGCGCGGGCGCTTGATAAATACCGGATTAACCCAGGGAATGTGGGATTCGGGAAGAAAAAAGATGTGCAGTATGAGCAGATTATTCGCGCAGCGATTGAACACGGTAAGGCGGTTCGCATTGGTGTGAATTGGGGTTCGCTCGATCAGGCTTTAGCGATGAGGTTGATGGATGAGAATGCCAAGCGCGATGAGCCTTGGCCCTCTGATGCGGTGATGCGCGAGACGTTGGTGCAATCGGCCTTAATGAGTGCGGAAAAGGCTCAGGAGATTGGGTTGCCCGCGGATAAGATTATTCTCTCGGCCAAAGTTTCGCGCGTACAGGACTTGATTGCGGTATACACAGCCTTGGCGCAGCGCTGTGATTACGCCTTGCATCTTGGTTTGACTGAGGCGGGCATGGGCTCTAAGGGGGTTGTGGCGACCGCTTTGGGGGAGGGGATTTTGTTGCAATCGGGGATTGGTGATACCATCCGTGCCTCTCTCACGCCGGAGCCGGGCGGTGACCGCCTTGCGGAGGTACGGGTGTGTCAGGAGATTTTGCAGAGCCTTGGTTTACGTTCCTTTGTACCAGAGGTTAGTGCCTGTCCCGGATGCGGGCGCACGACAAGCACGGTGTTTCAGGAGCTTGCGCAGCAAATTCAGCGTTATCTAGATGTAAAGATGCCGGTATGGAAATCGCAATATCCGGGTGTGGAGACGATGAAAGTTGCAGTTATGGGATGTATTGTGAATGGGCCGGGGGAGAGCAAGCACGCGGATATCGGTATTTCTCTGCCCGGTACAGGCGAGAGTCCGGTAGCTCCGGTTTTTATTGATGGCAAGAAGGCGCATACGCTTCGAGGTGATAATATTTCTTCGGAATTCATGGAACTTGTTGAAGGCTATATTCGTAAGAGGTTTGTAAGCAAACTGAATAACGATGAGGCAGCATGAAGCTCAAGAATAAGACACTTTTAAGGGATAAAGCCTATATTAACGGCGAATGGGTTGGGTCGTCAAAAACATTTGATGTTATTAATCCATCAACTGGCGATGTGGTGGCGAGTGTTCCGGATATGGGCGCAGCTGAGACTAATCAGGCAATTGATGCAGCCCACAAGGCTTTTCCCGAGTGGGCTGCGAAAACGCCAAAAGAGCGTGGGGCGATTTTAAAGAAATGGTATAGCCTCATTCTTGAGAATAAAGAGGATCTTGGAGCTATTATGACGGCGGAACAGGGTAAGCCTTTAAAAGAGGCTATTGGCGAAGTTGTTTATGGAGCAGAATTTATTGAATGGTTTGCTGAAGAGGGCAAGCGCGCTTATGGTGATGTTATACCAAGTACGACCCACGGAAACCGCATTATTACCTTGAAACAACCGGTTGGTGTGTGCGCGATGATTACGCCGTGGAACTTTCCTTCTGCTATGATTACGCGCAAAATGCCGCCTGCTCTGGCTGTGGGCTGTACAGTTGTGTCAAAGCCGGCGGAAGATACGCCCTTATCTGCGCTTGCTCTTGCGGTACTCGCGGAGGAGGCTGGTTTTCCTAAAGGTGTTATTAACATCATTATAACTAGCAATTCATCTGTCGTAGGTGAGGCAATGTGTGAGAGCGATAAGGTGCGTAAGCTCTCTTTTACTGGCTCAACGAAGGTAGGTAAAATTCTCATGGAGCAATGCGCGCCGACAATGAAAAAGCTATCATTGGAGCTTGGCGGGAACGCGCCGTTTGTTGTTTTTGAAGATGCGGATCTGGACGCGGCGGTTCAAGGTCTGATGGCTGGCAAGTTTCGCAATTGCGGGCAGGTGTGTATCGCGCCGAACCGCATTTATGTTCACGACTCTGTCCATGATGTGTTCGTGTCTAAGTTAACTGTGGCGATTAAAAAAATTACTTCTGGAGATGGATTTGAAGAGGGCAGTGATATTGGCCCACTGATTAATAAGAGCGGCTTTAATAAGGTGAAAGATCACGTTGCTGATGCTGTTGAAAAAGGTGCAAAGCTTATTCTTGGTGGCAAGCCCCATGCTAAGGGAGGTACTTTTTTTGAGCCAACGCTGCTGACGGATATGAATCATGATATGAAGGCTGCACAGGAAGAGACATTTGGTCCAATTGCTGCGGTTTATAAGTTTACCAGTGATGAGGAGGTTGTGCAAAAATCAAATGATACGATTTATGGCTTGGCGTCATATTTCTATTCCCGTGATATCGGGCGTGTTTGGCGCGTGGCAGAAGGGCTTGAGTATGGTATGGTCGGAGTTAGCACAGGATCAATCTCATCTGAGGTTGCGCCCTTTGGGGGGGTTAAGCACTCTGGTATGGGACGTGAAGGTTCTCTTTATGGGCTGGATGAATTTCTTGAGATTAAATATGTCTCCATGGGTGGCCTTTAATTATCGCGCCGCAATATTTATTCCTCTTTCTTCTGGGTGCCTGCTTGTTTAATGTGAGTTTACATTAAGAAGGAGAATTCAACTATGCTGATCGGCGTTCCAAAAGAGATTAAAACATTAGAATATCGCGTGGGGCTTGTGCCGTCATCGGTCAAGGAGCTCGTTGCGAATGGGCATGAGGTTTTGATTGAAACGGGCGCCGGGGCGGCGATTAATTTTACCGATGCGCATTATGAGGCGGCGGGTGCAAAAATTGCTAAAAATGCACCGGAAGTTTTTGAAAAATCCGATATGATTGTCAAGGTTAAGGAGCCGCAGCCACAGGAATGTAAAATGCTGCGTGAAGGGCAGATTTTATTTACCTACCTGCATTTGGCGGCGGATGCGCCGCAAGCAAAAGGTCTTATTGATTCTGGCTGTATTGCCGTTGCTTATGAAACTGTCACGGGGCCTCAAGGTACGGGATTACCCTTACTGGAGCCGATGAGTGAAATTGCGGGGAGGCTGTCTATTCAAGTGGGTTCTTATTATCTGCAAAAACATATGGGTGGTTTGGGCCGTTTAATTGGCGGCGTTCCGGGTGTGAAGCCTGCGGAGGTTCTGATTGTCGGTGGTGGGGTGTCTGGTTTTCATGCGGCGCAAATGGCGACTGGTTTGGGGGCAAATGTCACGATCCTCGAGAAATCCAATGCGCGGATGCGGTTTTTGGATGAGCATTTCCATGGGCGGGCGAATATTGTATATTCCAATCTTGATACGCTGGAAAAGGAATTGGTGAACGCTGATCTTGTGATTGGGGCGGTCTTGATTCCGGGAGCAGCGGCGCCAAAGCTTGTAAACCGCGAGATGCTAAAGTCTATGAAAAATGGCTCGGTTATTGTTGATATTTCTATTGATCAGGGAGGGTGTCTTGAAACCAGCAAGCCGACAACCCATGACAAGCCTGTTTATGACGTCGATGGGGTTGTACATTATTGCGTGGCAAATATGCCAGGTGCGGTGCCGCTGACGTCTGCTTTGGCGCTTAATCATTCGGTTTTGCCTTATGCCTTGAAGCTGGCGAATAAAGGCTGGAAAGGGGCTTTGGCAGCGGATTCTAACTTTGCGCATGGCTTGAATATTTGTAAAGGGCGCGTTACCAATAATGCGGTGGCTAAATCTCTAGGGCTGGAATATACGCCCGGCCATACGATGTTTAATACATAAGTCGTATTTTTCATGCTTGACGAAAAGTAGGGAGCCTGTTATCACACTTTCATCTTAGATGCGCGGGTGTAGCTCAGTTGGTTAGAGCGCCGCCCTGTCACGGCGGAGGCCGCGGGTTCAAGTCCCGTCACTCGCGCCATTTGAGATTTTTTTGTTATTTTTCCTTTTATTATTATCATGCAAGGTATTCCCCTTAGGGGTATTACCTGTTAAAACTTTTTGTGTAGTTATCTTACACGCGAGCGTTTTATGGCCCCTTCAGATTTTTTATTGGAATATTTGCCGATTTTGGTTTTCATGGCAATTGCCGGTGGAATTTCCTTTGCGATGATTATGGGCTCTTTGCTTGTTGGTGTGCGCAAGCCTGATGCGGACAAGTTGTCAGCGTATGAGTGCGGGTTTGATGCCTTTACAGATGCACGCAGCAAGTTTGATGTTCGGTTTTATCTTGTAACGCTTTTGTTTATTATCTTTGATCTTGAGATTGCGTTTCTTTTCCCCTGGGCTATTACGCTTGGAAAAATCGGGGTCTTTGGGTTTTGGTCTATGGTCATTTTTCTAAGTGTTTTGACTGTCGGGTTTATTTATGAATGGAAAAAGGGCGGCCTCGATTGGGAATAGGGTATGGGACACGATAAACATATTATAGAGGCGCCAAAATACAAGGCCGGTAGTGCTTCGATGCTGCCGCCTGCGGCTGAGCAGGATGTTGTTCCCGCGGCTATATCTAAAACATTGGATGAAAAGGGTTTTGTTCTGACGAATGCAGACCGGTTGTTTGACTGGGCGCGTACGGGATCGCTCTGGCCGATGACATTTGGCCTTGCTTGCTGCGCGGTTGAGATGATTCATGCCTATATGAGCCGTTATGACCTTGATCGTTTTGGGATGATTCCACGGCCCTCACCTCGCCAATCTGATGTTATGATTGTGGCAGGGACATTGACGAATAAAATGGCGCCTGCTTTGCGCCGTGTTTATGACCAGATGCCCGAGCCGCGTTGGGTTGTGTCTATGGGGTCTTGCGCGAATGGAGGGGGTTATTATCATTATTCCTACTCTGTTGTTCGTGGTTGTGATCGCATTGTTCCCGTTGATATTTACATTCCCGGGTGTCCGCCGACTGCGGAGGGCATGATTTACGGGCTGATGCAGCTTCAGAAAAAAATTCAGCGGGAGGATACACGCATTGCCCGATGAGTCTCTGAAAGATCTGGCCGAGTATGTGTCTGAGAAGCTGGATAAGAGTATTATATCCACTGGCTTTGAAAAAGATGAGCTTGTGTTTGTTGCGCGCGCTGATGATATTTTGCGCGTATTGCAATTTTTACGCGACGACAAGGAATGCGATTTTACAACTCTGGTTGATTTGTGCGCGGTTGATTATCCTGATCGTCCTGAGCGTTTTGAGGTTGTGTATTCTCTCCTATCGCTTCGGCAGAATAACCGGGCGCGTGTTAAAATTGCAGTTGAGGAAGATGCTCTGGTTAACAGTGCTGTTGATCTCTTTAGCTCTGCTTTGTGGTATGAGCGCGAGGCGTGGGATATGTATGGCATTTTATTCTCTGGTAATCCTGATTTGCGCCGCATTCTTACTGATTACGGGTTTGAGGGGCATCCGCAACGCAAGGATTTTCCTCTCACAGGTTATGTTGAGCTGCGTTATGATGAGGAGCAGCGCCGCGTGGTCTATGAGCCGGTACAATTGCAGCAGGATTTTCGCAAGTTTGATTTTGTCTCGCCGTGGGAAGGTATGACGGATGTCATGTTGCCTGGGGATGAGAAGGCCGCTATTCCAAAAGGCTGGAAAAACTCAAAAGAAACGCTTGAGAAGCGCAAGTCTGGTGATCTTTGAATGCAGTTGTTTGTGGTAATTTTATTTTTTTTGGTTTTTTATGTTAGTAGTGCTTTTTCTGGAACTCAAGATACCCTGAATGAGGGGGTTCATATCACAACTTCGGAGGGTCAGCCTGTGAGTGATAATAATAGTCCACCGCCCGTTACATTTGAAGTTATGGGATATAAAAAGAATATCGATCATTATATGGATTTATTAAATAAGGCTAATTTGAATTACAGTTATGCTGAAGCAATGAGAAGTAGTCTTGCCCTTAGTGGTGTTTATGCACGCAGCATAGGAGAGGCGCTTGATAGGTTCATTCCGCAGGCTCCTGATGGTTGGGATGTTTTACCGTTACAAGAACTGTCTAATGAGGAATATATTAAGTTTCGTAATACAGTTTCTCGTGGTTTAGTGGCGCCGGATGGATGCAATGCATATTATCGTGAAATTATTTCTTTATCTTCTGCGCAGTCCGTTGTGGATGAAATTATGGGTGATACTTCTCATTTAACTTATGATCGGGGGCTTGGGGAATTGGCCGAGCCCAAGCTTGAGCTCTCTTCGCTAATGAATTCAGGTCATAATTATTATCATTATTTTGCGGGAAGAATATATGTTTCGGGTGATCAGGAAATTTCCATGATGTTTTTTCTACGCCTGGTTCCTTATTTTCCCGACAACAAATTATTTATCGAGTTATCAGAAAAAGATGAATTTGTGAATGAAGAAAAGACAGCTGTCATTAGAGAGGTATCGAGTAGGGACAATATAAAATATTTGCGTCGTTGCAATGGTTCTTTGGTTGAGATAAACAAACCAAACTTAGGTAATCCTCAGCCAGCTTTTGAGATTATTACTTCGGATGGTCTTAGTATTATGATTGAGAATCGTAAAAAAAACAGTCTTTTATCGAAAGAGCAGGCTTTAATTTTTGGTCGACTTGTTAATTATGACGCCATAGGTGGTATATTAAAATGAAGTTATCTGTTTTTATATTGATTGCGCTGAATATTTTTAGTTTTTCATGCTTTGCGGATACGCGGATTACTTTTGGTGGTAAGAGCATGTGTGAGGTCGCGGAAGATGGATATGTTATACTTGATGGTAAACGTGTTGAGGTGGAAGGTCTCTCATCCGAATCCTGTGATAGAGCACGTGCTCAGGCCGAAGAACAGTCTGAAGACGAGCAGAGGCGTATCCGGCGAGAAGCTGAAGAAAAATCAGGAAAGGATGTTGATCGCTAATGTTATCAAATAACACCTACAGTGAAACGCCGGATGTGGTTTTGTCTGATGAAACGCAGATCAAGCCCTATACGATGAATTTCGGGCCGCAGCATCCGGCTGCGCATGGGGTGCTCCGGCTTGTGCTGGAGATGGAAGGTGAGATCGTTGAACGGGCGGATCCTCATATTGGCTTGTTGCACCGGGGTACGGAAAAGCTGATTGAATATAAAACATATACGCAGGCGGTGCCGTATTTCGACCGTCTGGATTATGTTGCGCCGATGAATCAGGAGCATGCGTTTGCTCTGGCGACAGAGAAACTGCTTGGGATTACTGCGCCGCCGCGTGCGCAATATATCCGCGTATTGTTTTGTGAGATTGGCCGGGTCTTAAATCATATTCTCAACATTACCACCTTTGCGCTTGATGTGGGCGCGCTCACTCCGGCGCTTTGGGGGTTTGAGGAGCGCGAGAAGGGGATGGAATTCTATGAGCGTGTATGCGGCGCGCGCTTGCATGCGAATTATTTCAGGCCCGGCGGTGTGGCTCAGGATCTGCCGGATGGTCTGGCGGATGATATTTTGCAGTGGTGTGAGGATTTGCCAAAGTTTCTTACTGATCTTGAAACATTATTGACTGATAACCGTATCTTTAAGCAACGCACAGTTGATATTGGCGTTGTAACGGCAGAAGATGCTCAGGATTGGGGCTTTTCAGGGCCGATGCTGCGTGGATCAGGTTTAGCTTGGGATTTGCGAAAAGCGCAACCTTATGAGGTTTATGAGGAGATGGATTTTGACATTCCCGTTGGTAAAACGGGTGATTGTTACGCGCGCTATCTGGTGCGTATGGCGGAGATGTATGAATCCATCAAGATTATGAAACAGGCAATCGCCAAAATGCCTGAAGGTTATGTGAAGGTTAATGACTATAAGGTTTCACCACCGCCGCGCGCCGAGATGAAAAGCTCTATGGAGGCGCTGATCCACCACTTTAAATTGTTTACAGAGGGGTATCACGTGCCAGCGGGAGAAACCTATACTGCTGTGGAAGCGCCAAAGGGTGAGTTCGCGGTTTATCTGGTGTCTGATGGATCGAACAAACCGTATCGCTGCCGGATACGCGCTCCGGGGTTTGCGCATTTGCAGGCGCTTGATTTTATGAGCCGAGGGCATCAGCTGGCGGATACGGTGTCGATTATTGGTTCGCTTGATATTGTGTTCGGGGAGATTGACCGTTGAATTGGCGGGATTTTTACTTTTCACCAAAAGGTAGAATTGGTAGAAAGGACTTTCTCATTAAATTTATGTTGCCTTATATTGTCTTGTTTTTGCCTATAAATATAATTTTTGATGAAGATGGCGTAGTTTTTAAAATATTTCTTTTACTGACCTTATGGCCATTAGCTGTTGTACATATTAAGCGTTTTCATGATTTTGGACAATCAGCATGGATTGCTTTGTTGGGATATCCTGTTTTTTTAAATATTATTATTTTTGGCCTCGTTATGTTTCTTTTGCAGTTTGAAAATAATTGGGCGAGTTATGATTTTTTTGCCATAGAGAGAGATTATTCATACGTTGCAGCTTTTTTTGATATCTTGCCTGTGGTGGTTATTGCTGTTTTAATGCTATTATCTCTAACAATTCCAGGCTGGATTCCGGGATCACCTGAGGAAAATAAGTATGGCTTGGCTTTGGGACACAGGGAAGTTATAGAAGAAAAAAAATGAAAAAACCATTTGATTTAAACGCCGATTACCAGCCGGAGCATTTTGAATTCGACAAAATGTATGAGAAGCATATTGCCGAAATTATTGCACTCTACCCGCCGGGGAAGCAGAAATCTGCAGTTATGCCGTTGCTTGATCTGGCGCAAAGACAGGTAGCGCAGGAAGGTATGAAGGCTGATCCACCTTATGGGGGATGGATACCGCGTGCGGCGATGGATAAAATTGCTGACATTCTTGGTATGCACAAGGTTAAGGTCTATGAGGTTGCGAGCTTTTATTCCATGTATAATACGGCGCCGGTGGGACAAAATCTTGTGCAGTTCTGTACAACCACGCCATGCTGGCTTTGTGGGTCTGCGGATATCGTCAAGGCGACGACCGATCATCTTGGCGTTGGTTTGGGGGAGACAACGAAAGACGGCCTTTTTACCCTGATGGAAGTTGAGTGTCTGGGGGCGTGTGTGAACGCACCGATGGTGCAAATTAATGATGATTATTACGAGGATTTAACGCCGGATAATATGCGCGAGGTTCTGACCAATCTTGCGGAAGGTATTAAGCCTAGCATTGGTTCTCAGACCGGGCGCAAAGCGTCTATGTCTGCGGCGGGGCCAACAAGCTTGAAGAAACTTGCGCAGAAAGTTGGGGTGGCTTAGATGCTTGATGATAAAGACAGAATATTCACGAATATTTACGGGTGGGAGAGTTTTTCTCTGCCTGAGGCACGTGCGCGCGGGGATTGGGATAAAACGGCTGATATTATCAAGAAAGGCCGTGAGGGAATTATCGAGGAGATGAAGGCCTCAGGCTTGCGTGGCCGTGGGGGTGCTGGTTTTCCGACTGGTCTCAAATGGTCATTCATGCCAAAAGAAATTGGCACGAAGCCACATTATCTGGTTATAAATGCCGATGAATCCGAGCCGGGTACATGCAAAGACCGCGATATTTTGCGCAATGAGCCACATAAGCTGATCGAGGGTGCGCTAGTGGCAGGGTTTGCGATGGGTGCACATAAGGCTTATATCTATGTGCGGGGCGAGTTTTATCATGAGAGCTCGAATCTCTGGAAGGCCGTACATGAGGCCTATGATTCTGGTCTATTGGGCAAGAATGCTGCGGGATCGGGATGGGATTTTGATGTGATTGTCCACCGCGGTGCTGGGGCGTATATTTGCGGAGAAGAGACTGCGCTGATTGAAAGTCTTGAGGGTAATAAAGGTCAGCCGCGCAACAAGCCGCCATTTCCGGCGATGGCAGGTTTGTATTCCTGCCCGACGACTGTAAATAATGTTGAAACGATTGCTGTGGCGCCGACGATCATGCGGCGCGGGGCAAAATGGTTTGCTGGGCTTGGGCGGGATGAGAAAAATTCTGGTACAAAGTTATTCTGTATTTCAGGACATGTTGTAAACCCCTGTAATGTTGAAGAAGAGATGGGCATTCCGCTTAAGGAGCTTATTGAAAAACATTGCGGAGGCGTTCGCGGTGGGTGGGAGAATTTGCTCGCGGTTATTCCGGGCGGTTCATCAACGCCGATGATTCCCAAGGCGACGTGTGATACGGTGCGAATGGATTTTGACTCTCTTAAAGACGTTGGGACGGGGCTTGGGACTGCGGGGGTTATTGTTATGGATAAATCGACCGATGTTATTCAGGCGATCTGCCGTTTGTCACAATTTTATATGCATGAGAGTTGCGGGCAATGTACGCCTTGCCGCGAAGGCTCCGGCTGGTTGTGGCGCATGATGCGGCGTATGGTGCAGGGTAATGCTACGATCGAGGAAATCGACCAGCTCTATGAAGTGACCAAGGAGATTGAGGGGCACACGATTTGCGCGCTTGGGGATGCTGCGGCATGGCCAGTGCAGGGGTTGATCAAACATTTCCGCCCGGAGATGGAAGCACGCATTTTGCAGTATCGCAAGATGGCGGCTTGAACTTAAATTTGTGATTATTGCTGAATTTTGCTATTGTCAAACATGTACGTGTTTTGGTTTACGGGCGTACGTCTTTTAAAAATAAAAACGAACTAAAGGACGCTGTTTTTCTTTTTTATTTCAGTGACTTATGGCGCGACTGGTTTTTGCGTTACTCTCAAAATATTCTGCCGCATTCTGGAAGATTTTAAGCCCATCGGTTTCTTCGGGTAATTTTGTGCCTGTGCGCTGTGCCCGGTCTTTGAGTTCTGCGAAATCATCACGTTGCCATGTAAACATGCCTCGCTCAGGATGGGGCATGATCGCCAGAATTTTTCCTGTTTTATCTGTCATTGCGGCGATGTCATCAACTGATCCGTTAGGATTATAGGGGAATTCTTCCTGCGCGCTTGAGCCATCTTCTTTGATATAACGGGCTGCAATCTGGCCATTTTTTTGCAAAGCTTTGAGGGTTTTATCCTCCATCATGAATCGGCCTTCGCCGTGGGCTACGGGAATATGAATTGTGTCAATGCCGCGCAGCCACGGGGAGTTGCTCTGAATTTTTAAATCAATCCATCGGCATTGATATCTGGCGGAGGCGTTGTAAGTGACGGCGATATCACGCTCGCCGTAATTGCCCAGCGCGGGGACAAGGCCGAGATTAACAAGGATCTGGCATCCGTTGCATATACCGATGGTGAGGGTGTCGCGCGCAATAAATTCGAGAAGCTGGGGCATGAGTGCCAGGCGCATTTTCTGTGCAAAGGCATTGCCGGAGCCCGTGTCATCGCCATAAGAAAATCCGCCGGGAATCGCGAGGATATTATAATCTTCCAACATTTTTGGGGAGTCGATGACATCATTAATGTGGACTATATCCCCCTCAAGGCCGCAATATTTAAAAGCATGGAGGGTTTCTTCCTCGCTGTTGAGGCCGTAGCCTGAAAGGATGAGTGCTTTAGCTATCATTGCGGCGGGCCTCGTCGATGCGTTGGATTAGTGTTTCAATGTATTTACGTCGTTCTGGGGCGTTATTATCTCCATAGGGTGTTAAGCTATGTTCTAATATGAATGAGATTTTATTTTCTTTCATGCCTGATAAAAATGGTTCTGAAAATTGTAATGTAATATTTGTGTTGGCTCCGCCTTCATGATTTCCAAAATTTACATTGATTATATTTTTTAAATATAAATTTCCATCCCGCTTATTATATATAATTCTTAAATAATCTCCGCAGTCATACACTTCATCTGCTATGTTATCAAAAATATTCTTTTGTATGGATAGAGATAATAGACCAGTAAAAATAATGCCAAAAAGTAAATATGTAATTTCGATTGTATTGAAAGCACTATCTTTATGCAATAAGCTTACTATAACTGCTATTGTCACAATAATATAAATAATGATTAAAAACTTTTTTTTCAAAAAAGTTGTATATTTAGAAGAAATTTTGTTTCCATTCATATCAATAATCCCTCAATGGGGTTTTGTAGGCTTCTTCGAGGTCTGAGATATTGGCCTTAAGAACATCACGGATGAAGAGGTTTTCTGAGTGCGCGACTGAGCCAATGTAATGACATTGCGCGAAGCCTTTGAAATTACGTTCGAAGGCTTTTTTTGCGTGCGGGGCGACGGTAACAAGAATGCGGCCTGTGCTTTCAGAAAATAGCGCTTTATCAGCGCGAAGGGCAATTGATGAGAGGTCAATATCCATCCCGAATCCACTGGCGATCGCTTTTTTAGCGAGGGCTGCGCCCAGACCGCCATAGCCCAGAGCAAGCGCGGAGGCGATGAGTTTGTCACGGCTGGCGCGGGTATAGAGACGGTAGAGGCGCAAGTTTTCATGTGCATCTGTTTCGGGCACGTTATTTCCAAGCTTGCCATGCATATCATAATATTCTGAAGCGCCGAGTTCGTCTTTGGTCGCGCCAAGCAGGTAGACGAGATCTCCTGCTGCTTTGGGGGCGAGGGAGATCGCGCGGTCAATGTTTGGGATAACTCCAATGGATGAGACAAGTAAAGTCGGCGGGGCGGAAATTTTTATCGCTTTGCCTTTTGCGTCATAGCCCTTGAAATCATTGAACATACTATCTTTGCCAGAGATAAAGGGTGTACCGTATTTTACGGCCATATTATAAATGGTTTCAACGGCGCGTTTAAGCTGGCCGAGGCGTTCGGGCTCGTCGGAGGAGCACCAGCAGAAATTATCCAGAAGGGCCAAATGGTTTATATCTGCACCGGCGGCTATGGCGTTACGCACGGCCATGTCTAGTCCAGCGGCGGCCATAGCGGCGGTGTCAATATCACTGTAGCGGGGGAATAGCCCTTGCGAGAGGACAACGCCTTTGGGTGATGCGAAAACGGGGCGCGAGATTGTCGTTTCGGCGAAGACGCGCCCTTTTCCTTGAAGGGGGCCGAGGACGGCGGAGCCTTGCACGTTGTGGTCATATTGCGCGGCGATAAATTCGCGTGAACAAATATTGAGGCGTGAGAGCATGTCTTTGAGTGTTTGCGCATAATCTTTTGGTTCTTTGAGATCAGGCTCGGGTTCTCCGCCGCGAGTGAATGTTGTTTTGAGCGGTGTTTCTGGATTTCCGTCATGGAGGAAATCCATCTCGATATCCAGAATAGTTTCGCCGTGCCACGAAATATTTGCACGCCCAGAGTCCGTATATGTACCGATAACGGTTGCCTCGACGCCACGTTTTTTAAGGAATTTTATCAGTTTATCTGTATTTTCAGGAGGAACGGCAAGGGTCATGCGTTCCTGAGATTCGCTAATCCAGATTTCCCATGGTGCGAGGCCGGGATATTTGAGCGGGACTTTGTCGAGTTCCAAATGGAAGCCGCCGGATTGCTCGGCCATTTCTCCGACTGAGGAAGACAGGCCGCCTGCACCGTTATCGGTTATGGCGCTGTACCAATTTTTTTCGCGTATTTCCTTTACGATCGCATCGGACATTTTCTTTTGGGTGATGGGATCACCGATTTGCACGGCCGTGGCGGGGGAGCCCTCGTCGAGTGCGACGGATGAAAAGGTTGCACCGTGAATGCCGTCAGCGCCAACTCTTCCGCCTGCCATGACGATTTTATCGCCTGGGTTGGCTTTTTTGATGTGGCTTGGCTTGCGATTAATTTCGCGCGGGATCAGGCCGATTGTGCCAACAAAGACAAGGGGCTTGCCTGCGAAGCGGTCATCAAAGACCACGAAGCCTTGCGGGGTTGGAATGCCGGAGCAATTTCCGCCTGATTCAACGCCTGCGATGACGCCATGCATGATGTTTGCGGGTGGGAGCAGGGCATTTGTACACTCTTTGTCTCGGAAATAATTTGGCTTTAGTTTTGGGTCTGCGAGGCAAAAGCCATAGCGGTTCAAGATCGGTTTTGCGCCCATCCCAAAGCCCATGCAGTCGCGGTTAACGCCGACAATGCCGGTGATTGCACCGCCGAAGGGGTCAAGAGCGGACGGGGAGTTGTGGGTTTCGACCTTATCGGTGATCAGGTAATTTTCATCAAAGATGATGCCGCCTGCGTTATCTGAGAATACGGAAACGCATATGTCATCTTCTGCGCGTTCCTCTCGGATTTCCTTAGTTGCGCGTTTGATGTAATGCTTATAAAGGCCGTCTTTTATATCATCTATGGGGGAGGCAAAAATGGTGTGCTTGCAATGCTCTGACCATGTTTGGGCAAGAGTTTCAAGCTCGATGTCTGTTGCCGGGCGGCCTTGTGCCTTGTAATAGGATTGTATTGCCTTCATGTAATGCAGAGACAGTCCTAGTGGGCCGCGATATGAGCCATCGGCATTTTTTATCCCTTTGTTCCCAAGTTCGGCGAGGGCTTCATCGGGGATGTTTAAATCAACATCATCGGCCACTGCACCTTTGTTATCCAAAGTTACTTTGGGAATGATTGTTTCCATACCGCCATCACGGATAAAGTCTTCTTTGCTTTTGATTGAGATGCGGTGGATAAGCGCATTTGAGATATTGCTTGCGAGAGCTTCTATTTTTTCTCGTGTGGCTTTGCCCTTGATAAGATAGAGTTTTGATGAATAACAGGGTGCGTTGTCATTTGTTGCTAGCTCTAGTAATTCAGAGGTTGTATGGCCCACATTGTCGGTTACTCCGGGTAAGAACCCTATCTCTAATGCCCAGTCGAAATCGTTCGGCGTTTGATTTATTTTTTGTGTGACAGGATTTGCCAGCGCATTTGCAAATTCGGGCGAAGACGCTTTTGGATTTTCCGAGGAATAGACATCAACTGCGCGCACAGATGCAATAACATCCAGGGTTTTTAGAATCTTTTCTATGTTTTTCGAGCGACCATCGTCTTTATGGGCTAGAATTTCGATGCGTGTGTGCATATAATTCCGTTGTTCTTATTGGTTGCGTAACTTGCGCAGATTAAATAGAACTTCAGTTATGATTTCAATACTCTAATTTAGAGCACTTATAGATATGCCAAAACTTACAATTAATGATACCGAAATTGAGGTTGCCCCGGGGACCAGCATCTTGCAGGCAGCGGAGCAGATTGGTATTGAAATTCCCAGGTTTTGCTATCATGACAAGCTTTCTGTTCCGGCGAATTGCCGGATGTGTCTGGTTGAGGTTTCACCCGGCCCGCCTAAGCCACAGGCTTCGTGCGCTCTGGCGTGCGGTGAGGGTATGGTGGTTAAGACTGATTCGCCGATGGTGCAAAAAGCGCGTAAAGGCGTCATGGAGATGTTGCTCATTAATCACCCTCTTGATTGTCCGATATGTGATCAAGGCGGTGAGTGTGACTTGCAGGATCAGGCTGTGGCTTATGGGTTTGATCGCTCGCGCTATCATGAAAACAAGCGCGCAGTGGGTAATAAAGACTTTGGGCCGCTTGTCGGGACAATTATGACGCGCTGTATTAACTGCACGCGCTGTGTAAGGTTTGCCGAGGAAATAGCCGGAGCACCTGTTTTGGGGCAGTTTAACCGTGGTGAAGATGCGGAGATTGGGACGTATACCGGAGAGATACTGGATACCGAGTTGTCCGGGAATTTAATTGATATTTGTCCTGTGGGGGCGCTGACCTCCAAGCCCTATAAATTTAAGGCAAGAAGCTGGGAGCTTAAGAAAACCGAGAGCATCGATGTGCATGATGCACTTGGGTGCAATATCCGCATTGATTCGCGCGGGCGCGAGGTTATGCGCATTTTGCCGCGGCTGAATGAGGAGATTAACGAGGAATGGATTGATGACCGCGCGCGGTTTTCCTATGACGGCCTTGGAAAGGCACGCCTTGACCGGCCCTATATTCGCGATGAGAAAAGCGGCAAGATGTTTGAAGCAAGCTGGGAGCAGGCTTTTAAGCATATCTCGCAAAAGCTCTCTGGATTTAAGGGGTCTGAAATCGCTGCACTGGCTGGTGATTTGGTTGATGTTGAGGCCATGACGGCGATGAAGGATTTGATGCTTTCGCTTGGTTCACCGAATATGGATTGTCGCACCGATGGTGGTTTATTTTCTGTGACTGAGCGTGGATCATATTTGTTTAACTCAACAATTGCAGGGATTGATGAGGCAGATGCGATTTTACTGATTGGAACAAATCCCCGTCACGAGGCGAGCCTCGTGAATGCGCGCATCCGCAAAAACTGGCTAGAGAAGGGTATTCCGATATCGCTGATTGGCGAGGCATGTGATCTGACTTATCCGTATGAGCATGTTGGTGAGGGCCCGCGTGATCTTGAGGCTTTGGTCAGCAATTATGCCGGGAAGCTGAATGCGAAAAAGCCAATGATGATTATTGGATCGGGTGCGTTTCGCCGTGATGACGGCCTGGCAGTGCATGCGATGTTGTATAAGGCGGCGGTGGATCTCGGCGTGGTGCGTGAGGATTGGAATGGCTTTAATATTCTTCATCAGGCGGCCTCGCGTGTTGGCGGTCTGGATATTGGGTTTTTGCCGGAAAAGGGCGGAAAAGATTTTGTTGAGACTATTAACGGTACAAAAGACGGATCGATTAAGGCGTTGTTCTTGCTCGGCGCAGATGAGTTTAATGCGCGCGTCAATATTGGCTGGCAGACCTTCGTTGTCTATCAAGGGCATCATGGTGATCATGGGGCAGAGCGCGCGGATGTAATTTTGCCTGCGGCGGCATATACCGAGAAGGATGGGCTATATGTGAATACCGAAGGGCGTGTGCAGATGGCGCGGCGCGCGGTTTCTCCGCCCGGGGATGCGCGGGAGGACTGGTCGATTTTGCGTGCATTGTCAGAGCATTTATGTGCTCAACCTCTGCCGTATAACTCGGCTGCGGAGCTGCGGGCGCGGATCAAGCGGGAATGGTCTGTGTTTAAATCTATAGATGTTATTATTCCTTCGAAATGGGGAAAGATTACGGCAAAAGGTAAGGTAAACAAGGATGCCTTTGTTAACCCGGTGCAGAGTTATTATCTGAATAACGCGATTTGCCGTGCGTCAGAAACGATGAGTGAATGCGTTCACGCTTTTGATAAGCGCACTGCTTATCGGGAGGCGGCGGAATGAGTAGATCAACATTAGAGCAGGTGCGTGAATTTCATGAGACTTATGGACTACCAGTTAAGGACAGAGCCGATGTTTCGGGTGAAAAGGTCAATGCTCTGCGGATTAATTTGCTGGCTGAAGAGCTGGATGAATTGCGTGAGGCTTTGGCGGCGGGTGATCTGGTTGAGACGCTGGATGCGCTTATTGATTTGCAATACGTGCTGGACGGAGCGTTTTTGTCTTTTGGCATGCACGGATTGAAGGAGGCTGCGTTCGATGAGGTACACCGTTCGAACATGAGCAAGCTTGGCGCCGATGGCAAGCCAATTGTGCGTCCAGAGGACGGTAAAATTCTTAAGGGACCGGATTATTTTAAACCGGATCTGGTGCAGTTTATTAATGCGCGAAAGGATGCAGCGTAGATGGATGCTTTGAATGAATTTTTTCTATGGGCTTGGGATTTCTGGATTGTCCGTACTGTGCTTTACACGTTGCTTGTGACAGTTGGCGTGCTTTTGTCTGTTGCTTATCTTACATATGCTGAGCGTAAAGTTATGGGCGCGATGCAGCGCCGGCAGGGACCAATGACTGTGGGGCCTTTTGGTTTGCTGCAGCCGATCGCCGATGGTATCAAGCTGTTTTCCAAAGAAACGATAATTCCCTCTCAGGCGCACCGTGTGGTGTTTTTACTGGCGCCGATGATGCTGTTTGCGCTCTCGCTGATTGCCTGGGTGGTTATTCCTTTTGATAAGGGATGGGTGCTGGCGAATTTGAATGTCGGGATTCTTTATTTGTTTGCAATTTCATCGATGGGGGTTTACGGCGTGATTATGGCCGGATGGGCCTCAAATTCTCGTTATGCATTTTTGGGCGCATTGCGCTCTGCCTCGCAGATGGTGAGCTATGAAGTCTCTATGGGGCTGATTATTGTTTGTGTTTTGCTAGTGGTGGGATCACTGAATTTACAAGAAATTGTTCTGGCGCCGCGGCCATTTTGGATACAGGTGTTGTTGTTTCCCATGTTCATCGTGTTTTTGATTTCAATTTTGGCAGAAACCAATCGCGCGCCGTTTGATTTGCCCGAGGGCGAATCAGAGATTACCGGCGGATTTATGGTAGAGTATTCCGCGATGACTTTTGCGCTGTTTTTCCTAGGTGAATATGCGAATATGATCCTGATGAGTGCGATGGCTGTAATTTTGTTCCTTGGGGGATGGTTGCCTCCGTTTGGGATTACAGCGCTTGCGTTTGTCCCTGGAATTATCTGGTTTGCACTTAAGGTCTGTGCTGTTTTGTTCTTCTTCATATGGGCTCGTGCGACTTTGCCACGGTTCCGCTATGACCAGTTGATGCGCCTTGGATGGAAGGTGTTCTTGCCGTTTACGCTGGTGTGGGTTGTGTTTATGGCAGGTATACTTATGAGTTTTGATGCGTTGCCGAAATGAGAGAGTTTATATAATGGATAATATTGCACGCGCGTTTTTTCTGACAGAAATTGTGAAGGGGTTTTTGCTGACCCTGAAATATATGTTTTTTATGCCAAGGGTTACAATTAATTATCCGTATGAAAAGGGTCCGATTTCTCCTCGCTTCCGGGGTGAGCATGCTTTGCGTCGTTATCCCAACGGAGAGGAGCGCTGCATTGCGTGTAAGCTCTGTGAGGCGATTTGTCCGGCTCTGGCGATTACGATTGAGGCTGAACCGAGGGCGGATGGATCACGCCGTACGACGAAATATGATATTGACATGACCAAATGTATTTACTGTGGATTGTGTCAGGAGGCTTGTCCCGTGGATGCAATTGTTGAGGGGCCAAATTTTGAGTTCTCAACTGAGACGCGCGAGGAGCTTTACTACAATAAAGATAAATTACTCGATAATGGAGATCGTTGGGAAGCTCAGCTTGCGTTGAATATTGTTGCTGATGCGCCTTACCGTTAGTTAGGAAATTGCCATGAGAATGGTACTTTTTATTGCTTTTATTGGTCTGGTTTTCTGGTTTTACGGGGATGGTATTTTAACCTATGGATCACTTGATCATCTTGAGGCACGGCAAAATGCTCCTGATGTACCTGTTCAAAGAAAGCTAAGGCGTGAAAAAACCTGGCAGATTGAAGGGTTTAATCTTAAATCTAATTACAAGTTTGATTTTACCGCGGTTGTGCTGTCAAGCAGGCGTTATTATTTTGATCAGGAGGCAAAGCTCTCGCCTGTTGATCTTGCGCTTGGGTGGGGGCCGATGTCTAATCCGGCTCCGCTGAACTTAATTCATATTTCACAAAATAACCGTTTTTATTACTTTAAGTATGATAATGCACCACCTATTGCAAAACGCGATATTGAAATAAACAGCGCTAATATGCATATGATTCCTGCGAATGAAGCGGTGGCGGAAACGTTGAAGCAGGTGCGCCGGGGCCATATCGTAACTATCAAGGGGTATCTGGTAAATGCTGTGAGCGAGCGAAGTGGTTGGCATTGGAATAGCTCTATTACGCGGGGAGATGTGGGCAAGGGAGCCTGTGAGCTTGTGTATGTAGAAGAGATTTCGTATCAGTAATTTAAGGCTTCTAAAACTGAATACAAAAGGTATATTTTTTTGAGAGGTGACTTGCGGATGCCTTTAGAAAAGATTACATACAATAAGGAATTAAGACAGAGACATATCTATGGTCGTTCAGGCGTTCGCCTTTTATCTATTTGCGTTTATTCTTATTGCCAGTGCATTGTTTGTGATCACTGCGCGTAATCCTGTGCATTCGGTTTTGTTTTTGATATTGGCGTTTTTTAATTCTGCCGGGCTTTTTATCTTGCTGGGTGCGGAATTTATCGCAATGATTCTTGTGATCGTATACGTGGGGGCGGTTGCAGTACTTTTCCTATTTGTTGTCATGATGCTTGATATTAATTTTTCTGATTTGCGAAAAGGTGCGCTGCATTACGTGCCGATCGGGCTGATTATTGGGGGCGTGCTGTTATTCGAATTTATTGCACTTTATTCGTATTGGCATTTTGCGCAGGGCGTGCAGAGCAATTTGGCTTTGCCTATTGATAGTTTTGGAGAATTGCAAAACACCAAGGCCTTGGGACTTGTTTTGTATACGGATTATGTTTTTGCATTTCAAGTTTCAGGATTAATTTTATTTGTTGCTATGGTTGGTGCAATTGTTCTTACGCACCGCACGCGGCCAGGTGTTCGCAAGCAGAATGTCTCCGAGCAGCAGGCGCGCAAGGCCTCTGATGTTCTTGAAGTTGTAAAAGTTACGTCACGGACAGGGGTGTAGCTATGATTGGGATGGTGCATTTTTTGATACTGGCCGGAGCACTTTTTACAATTGGGGTGTTTGGAATTTTTTTAAACCGAAGGAATGTGATTGTTATTTTGATGTCCATTGAGCTTATGCTTTTGGCGGTGAATATAAATTTTGTTACGTTTTCTGCTTATTTGAATGATCTTGTAGGGCAGGTTTTCGTGATGTTTATTCTGACTGTTGCTGCGGCTGAGGCTGCGATTGGGCTTGCTATTCTTGTTGTTTTTTTCCGCAATAAAGGCTCAATTGCAGTTGATGACCTCTCTGGTATGAAGGGGTAGGCGCAGATGGAACTATTGGCCGTATTCTCTCCCTTTGTAGCGTTTATTGTGACGGCGCTTTTTGCTAAGCAGCTTGGTGATAAGGGCGTGCAAATTATTACATGCGGCGCGGTTACTGTGGCTGCTTTTGCCTCTATTCAGCTCTTTTTTGACGTTATTCTGACCGATGGGATGGTTAATGGCGCATATAAGGTTACGCTTGCGACATGGGTTGCGTCTGGCGATTTTAAGGCTAATTGGGCGCTTAAGATTGATCAGCTTGCAGTTGTAATGATGTGCGTTGTGAACATCGTTTCGGCGTGTGTGCATTATTATTCTGTTGGCTATATGAGCCATGATGCCAGCAAGGCGCGGTTTATGTCGTACCTCAGTTTGTTTACGTTTGCGATGTTGATGCTTGTGACCTCAGATAATTTGTTGCAGCTGTTTTTTGGCTGGGAGGGGGTTGGCGTAGCCTCTTACCTGCTGATTGGTTTTTGGAATCATAAGCATTCGGCTAATGCGGCAGCGCAGAAAGCGTTTATTGTTAATCGTGTTGGTGATTTTGGGCTTGCACTAGGGATTATGGCTACGTTTGCTGTGTTTGGCACGATTGAGTTTGATCAAATATTTGAGCGTGCAAGCCAATATAAGGATGTGATGATAGGTTTTTTTGGCTTTGATTTGCATGCGCTCACGGTGGTGTGCTTGTTGCTGTTTGTTGGTGCGGTTGGTAAGTCGGCACAGCTGGGTTTACATACATGGTTGCCGGATGCGATGGAGGGGCCAACACCTGTTTCTGCGCTTATTCACGCTGCAACAATGGTGACGGCTGGAGTGTTTCTGGTCGCGCGGTTTTCGCCTGTATTTGAATATGCGCCAGTTGCTCTTATGACTGTTACAGTGTTTGGCGCAAGTACAGCGTTTGTTGCTGCGACGATTGGTATGACGCAGTTTGATATCAAGCGTGTGATTGCCTATTCCACAATGAGTCAGCTTGGGTATATGTTTTTTGCGCTTGGTGTTTCTGCTTATGGCGCGGCGATTTTTCATCTTATGACGCATGCGTTTTTTAAGGCGCTCTTATTTCTTGGCGCGGGGTCAGTTATTCACGCAATGTCGGATGAGCAGGATATGCGCAATATGGGCGGGATATGGAAGAAAATTCCGGTCACCTATGCGATGATGTGGATTGGTTCTCTTGCTTTGGCAGGGGTCTGGCCTTTTGCAGGATATTATTCCAAGGATATTGTTCTGGAAGCGGCTTGGGCGGATTATAGCTGGTTTGGACGTTATGCTTATTGGATGGGGATTGCAGCGGCGTTTATGACGGCGTTTTATTCATGGCGGCTTATTATCATGACGTTCCATGGCAAACCGCGAGCGAGTGAGAAGATTATGAGCCATGTTCATGAAAGTCCGTCTATAATGCTAACACCGCTTGTTGTACTTGCGCTTGGTGCTATTTTTGCGGGCGGGTTGTTTTATGGCGGATTTGTGGGCTCGTCTAGTGTTCATCACGACAAGCACGCATCAATTGCAGATCATAATGATATTGAGCCTGCTTCTGGAGAAGAAGTGCAACACCATGCTCAGTCCAAGCCGATGGTTAATCTCTGGTCGTATGATTATTTCTGGCATAACTCTTTGTATGTATTGCCGGAAAATAACACAATTGAAGCGGCGCACAATGTACCGTACTGGGTTAAAAAGCTGCCGCTTGTTGTTGGTTTTCTCGGCATATTATGTGCCTATCTGATTTATATTGTGAAGCCTGGCGCGGCGGGGCTTTTTGTTCGCCATCTCAAGCCGCTGCATAACTTATTCTTCAACAAATGGTGGTTTGATGAATTGTACCACCGCGTGTTTGTTCGTTCTGCCCTATGGCTTGGGCGCTTATTTTGGCGCGGTGATAAGAGTGTTATTGATGGCGTGGGGCCGGATGGTGTTGCAGGATTTACACAGCGTAGCGCTGGTGGACTTTCGAGATTTCAGAGCGGGTTTGTATATCAATATGCACTTGTGATGATTGTGGCATTAATATGCCTGATCTCCTGGTTTGTATTCAGGGCTGATCCGTCATTCTATGGTTTAGGGGGCGTGCAGTAATGTTTCCACCTGTATTATCCATTATGATTTTTTTGCCCTTGATCGTGTCGTTTATGATTTGTTTTATTCGCGGTGAAAAGGGTGATGAGGCTGTTGTAGAGCAAAATATCAAACGTCTTGCCTTGTTCTGCTCGATTTTCGTATTTGCTTTCGCATTTTTTATGTATCAGGCCTATGATCCCAATGAATCGGGTTTTCAATTTGTTGAGAAGAAACAATGGTTTCCTGGGGCGGGGATGTCTTACCATCTAGGCGTTGATGGTTTGTCGATTTATTTTGTTTTACTCTCTGCATTTTTAACACCGATTTGTATTCTCGCGAGTTGGGATAGTATTAAGGTTCGTGTAAAGGAGTATATGATCGCGTTTCTTGTGCTGGAAAGCTTTATGATCGGAACATTCTCTGCGCTTGATACGATTTTGTTTTATGTGTTCTTTGAAGGTGTTCTGATCCCGATGTTTTTGATTATTGGTATCTGGGGTGGGCCGCGTCGTGTTTACGCATCTTATAAGTTCTTCCTTTATACCTTGCTTGGTTCGGTTCTTATGTTGCTCGCGCTTTTGACGCTTTATGTGCAGCTCGGGACAACAGATATTCCAGAGTTGATGCAGAATCATGTTGGTTTGGGGCTACAAAAATGGCTTTGGATTGCTTTTTTTGCAAGTTTTGCGGTGAAGATGCCGATGTGGCCTGTGCATACATGGTTGCCGGATGCACACGTGGAAGCGCCGACAGCGGGCTCAGTTATTCTTGCCGGTGTCCTGCTGAAAATGGGGGGGTATGGTTTCCTTCGTTTTTCTCTGCCGATTCTGCCTGATGCAAGCGTTTATTTTGCGCCATTTGTAATGTGGCTGAGTGTGATTGCGATTATTTACACATCATTGGTGGCGTTGGTGCAGGAGGATATGAAAAAGCTTATTGCTTACTCATCTGTTGCGCATATGGGTTTTGTTACTCTTGGTATTTTTAGCTTTACGCATCAAGGTATTGAGGGTGCTGTGTTTCAAATGATCAGCCACGGTGTCATATCTGCAGCATTGTTTCTTTGTGTTGGTGTTGTTTATGACCGGCTGCATACACGGGAGATCGGACGGTATGGGGGCATCGTTAAAAATATGCCTGCTTATGCAACTGTGTTTATGATTTTCATGCTTGGCTCTGTTGGTTTACCAGGGACGAGTGGGTTCGTGGGTGAATTTTTAACACTAATGGGTGCATTTCAGGCAGATACTGTTGTCGCTGTTTTTGCCACGACGGGCCTTGTTTTGGGCGCTGCTTATATGCTTATGCTCTATCGCCGTGTTGTGTTTGGGCCGCAGGAAAACCAGGATGCGGGCTTGATGAAAGATTTGAATAATAATGAAAAGCTTATTCTTTTGCCGCTTGTCGGACTTGTTTTTTATCTTGGTGTCTTTCCTTCGAAGGTTTTGGAGACGACGTCGCCTGCGGTTGCGCAGCTTGTTGCGGTTTTTGATGTTCTTGAAAACTTACAAAAGCCGGTTGATCCTGATCTTGATCCTGAAATACTTGAGGACCTCTTTGATGAAGTTCCCACAGATTTTTCTGATGAAATTCCAGAAACCACTGAACCGGGGCAGGAGGAGCAGTAATGGATCACATGAACATTATGCTTTTAATGCCTGAAATATTCCTGGTTTTGACAGGGCTTGGTTTTCTGCTTGTTGGTGTTTTTCAGGGTAATCGGACGACGGATGTTCTCTGCTGGTCGGCGTGTTTGAGTTTTGTGATTGCGGCGCTGATGATTTTGCGTACCGATTGGGGGTCGCAGAGCATCATGGATGGTATGCTGATCTTTGATGCATATGGCGCCGTTTTTCAGCTTATTATTATTATCGGTATGCTGTTTTCCTTGGTCCTGTGTGTTGAGTATATTTATCAAGAGCGTATTGCGCGATTTGAGTATCCGGTTTTGATGGTTTTTGCCGGAATTGGTATGTTATTGATGGTCTCTGCGACAAATTTTCTGAGCCTTTATATGGCGCTGGAGTTGCAATCACTTAGCCTGTATGTGCTCGCTGCGTTTCATCGTAATTCCCTGAAATCAGGGGAGGCCGCGGCGAAATATTTTATCCTTGGAGCGCTGTCTTCCGGGATGTTGCTGTTTGGAATTTCTTTGATTTACGGCTTTTCTGGCAGTCTGGATTTTCAAGTTATTCATGACTCTCTACACGGGGAGGATTTAATTCCGCCCGGATTTACAGTGGGAATGGTTTTTGTCATAGCCGCGCTTGTGTTTAAAATTTCGGCTGCACCGTTTCACATGTGGACGCCTGATGTTTATCAAGGTGCTCCTACTAGCGTGACGGCGTTTTTTGCTCTTGTGCCCAAGGTCGCGGCTCTGGGGCTTTTAATCCGGCTGTTGTTTGTTCCCTTTGAGGCGGCCAGTGTGCAATGGGAGCAGATTTTATATTTTGTTTGTTTATGCTCTTTGGTTGTTGGTTCATTCGCAGCGATAGTGCAGAGTAATATCAAGCGCCTGTTTGCCTATAGTTCAATCGGGAATATGGGCTATATTCTTATTGGCCTAATTGCCGGTGGGACACAGGGCATTGCGGCGGCAATCATTTTTCTTGTGATTTATGTTATTATGACGGCAGGTATCTTTGCTGTGATTTTGTGTATGCGACGAGATGGCATGGCACTTGAACGTATCAATGATTTGGCCGGTCTATCGCATACGCGTCCAATTTTGGCTTATATTATGGCTATTTTGATGTTTTCTATGAGCGGTATACCACCTTTGGCGGGATTTTTTGGGAAGTTCTTTATTTTTGAGGCTGCTATTAAATCAGAGCTTTATGTGCTTGCTACGTTTGGAATTGTGGCGTCTGTTGTCGCGGCCTATTATTATCTAAGGATTATTAAGGTTATGTTTTTTGATGAGGCGGCAGATGTGATTGATCAAAAAATTAACCTTGAAAAACGCATTATCTTGCTGCTGTGTATGATTTTTGTAATTGGGTTTATTTTCAAGCCAACTTTCCTTATTGAAAGTGCGATGCTGGCGGCGGAGTCATTATTTCTGTAATGTCCATTGATTGGTTGATTGATACGCATGATCACCTTAGCAGCACTCAGGATTTTTTAAGAAGACAGTTTCAAGATGATCCTGATTTGGCAGAGGGGCAGGTTGTTTGCGCGCTCACTCAATCTGGTGGCCGTGGACGGCATGGGCGGATATGGCAGAGTCCTGAAGGTAACCTTTATATGTCTTTTCTGCTTCGTCCAGAGTGCCGCCTTGATTGTCTTGGGCAAATCTCTCTTGCGGTTGGTTTAAGTGTTGCGCGCGCGATTGAGGGATATGTGCGGGCTGATCTAAAATGGCCAAATGATGTCCTAATTGAAGGGAAAAAATGCTGCGGCATTTTGGTTGATAGTGCACGGATTGATCATGATAGGGCAGAGGTGATTATTATCGGCCTTGGCTTGAATGTTCATGTTACGGGGATTGCTGGAGGCGCCTGTTTAGCAGATTATACGCCTCAAGCGATTAAACTTGATGAGGTTAGGGATAGGATTTTAGCCATATTTTCTGATGTTTACGCGCAATGGCGTGCGCATGGCTTTGAGGGTATTCGCAAGGAATGGCTAGAGCGGAGCTATGCTCCGGGGACTAAAATCAGTGTAAAAATTGGGGATGAGCCTGTTACGGGAGCTTTCGAGACGATTGATAGTGCTGGTAATCTTATAATGCTCTGTGATAAAAGCGGGAAGCGCCGAATTGTAACCTCTGGAGATGTCTTTTTGACAGATTAAATTATTATGCTGCTTGCTTTGGATGTGGGAAATACGAATACTGTTTTTGCTTTGTTTGAGGGAAACTCATTGCGCCAGTCCTGGCGGTGTAAAACAGAAACTGCGCGTTCGGCGGATGAGTATGCTGTTTTTTTAAAGCAGCTTTTTGATCTTGTTGGTGTAGATTGGGGTGATGTCAAGGGTGTGATTATTGGCTCTGTTGTCCCTGATACGCATTTTAATCTTGAGCAGCTATGCAGAAAATATATGAATCAAGAGCCGTTTTTTGTGTCGGCAAAAAATGCAGGTATTCGGGTGGATATCGACCAGCCCGGGGAAGCGGGGGCTGATCGTCTTGCGAATGCGGCAGCGGTTGTTTCCAAACATAAGGAACGCTTGCCTGTTGTAGTTATTGATTTTGGTACGGCAACCACCTTTGATATTATCAATAAGGCTGGTGTTTATTGTGGAGGTGTGATTGCACCGGGTGTACGTTTGTCGATGAGCGCGCTGACGCAGCGAGCGGCGAAGTTACCTCAAATCACCATAGAACAGCCTGAGAGTGCAATTGGACGCAATACCCGCGGGGCGATGCAATCGGGTATGTATTGGGGGTATATCGGGTTAATAGAGAAAATATTAGAGCAGGTGCAAGGGGAGCTGGAGGGTAAACCCTATGTTATTGCAACTGGCGGGCTGGCGCCGCTTTATGCGCAGAATACCGATGTGATTGATTTGATTGATCATAATTTAACGTTGTATGGGCTATTAGAAATTTATAACAAACATAAAGATAAGAAGACATAATGGGTGATTTATTTAAAGATAAAGGATTGCATTTTGTGCCGCTTGGGGGAAGTGAAGAGTTTGGCATGAATTTGAATTTGTATGTCTGTGACGGACAGCTTTTAGCGATTGATTGTGGGATTGGATTTGCGGATGAGCGTTTTCCGGGGATTGATTTATTATTGCCTGACCCCTCATTGATTGAGGACAATAAGGACAAGCTTGCCGGACTTGTGGTTACGCATGCCCATGAGGATCATATTGGTGCGATTGCGCATTTATACGACCGTTTTGATTGCCCGATTTACACGTGCCGATTTACGGCAGCGGTTTTGAGGCGAAAATTCGAGCAAGAGGGTATTCGTGGTGCAGAGGTGCATATTATCAAATCGCATGATGATATTGAGATTGGGAATTATGGTATTAGGTTTATTCCTGTATCGCATTCCGTGCCGGATAGTTGTTCTGTTCTTATTAAAACTCAATACGGAAATGTTTTGCATAGCGGGGACTGGAACCTTGATCCGACTCCGATTATTGGTGAAAAAACGCAAGGCAATGTTTTTCAAAAGATAGGCAAAGAGGGCGTTCTTGCCTACATCGGGGATTCAACAAATGCGCAGGTGGATGGGTATGCTGGTTCCGAGGCGGATGTTGCCATTGGCCTGGCTGAGGAGTTTAGGCGTCATAAAGGTAAAATTGCAGTAACTACGTTTGCATCGAATATAGGGCGCGTGATTAGCATTGTACGCGCAGCAGAAGTTGCTGGACGCAGTGTGGCCCTGGTTGGGCGTTCTCTGCACCGAATGGTTGGTGCGGCGTATGAGTGCGGGTATCTAAATGGCTTACCTGATTTTGTTGATGATCATGATATCGGGCTTATACCAGATGATAATCTGGTTTTGATTGTGACCGGATCGCAAGGGGAGTATATGGCTGCGCTAGCGAAGATTGCGCGCGGAGAATATCGCGGTATGTCATTCCGGCGCGGGGATACAGTAATTTTTTCAGCGCGGGCGATACCAGGGAATGAGCGCAGTATCAATACTGTGAAAAATAACCTCAGTGCAGCAGGGGTTTGTGTTATCTCTCCGCAGGATACAAAGAATAAAATTCATGTCTCTGGACATCCGTGCCGTGAGGAAATTATTTCAATGTTGCAATGGGTGAAACCCGAATGTGTTATTCCTGTTCATGGTGAGCGAATGCAGCTTGATGCGCAAAGGGTGCTGGCGGAGCAATGTCAGGTGAACCATGTTTTGGTGCCGCAGAACGGTTCAGTGATCCGACTTGCACCTGGTGCACCGGCGATTGTGGATCATGTGGAGACTGGAATTTTAGCACTTGATCAGAGACGCATCATCCCCGTGACCCATCAATCAATATCAGCAAGGCGCAAATTGCAGTTCTCTGGCACGGTTCATGTGTCAGTGGTTTTGGATGAGGATTATAACGTATTGGGTAATATCAAGGTTGCTACTGTTGGTTTGAGTTGTGAGCGGCATAATGATTGCTTGGTTGCCGATATAGAGCGCGCCGTTTTTGATTGTCTTGAAGATTGTGTCAAAGAGGATGAAGAGGGGATTGCGGAAGATATTCGCATCTGTGTGAACAGGTATGTACACCATGAGCTTGGGATTAAACCCAAAACCAATGTTCATGTAATATGCATTTAATAGATGGAGGAGTTATGAGTATTGTCTCAAGTGTTGTTGTTTTTATTATGATTTGGTGGACGGTCATTTTTTGCGTTTTGCCGATCGGACTATCTACAACGCAGGAAGAAGCCGATGAGGGCGAGTATATAGCACCGGGAGCTCCTAAAAATGTAAATATGAAGAAAAAGCTTCTTATTACAACTGTGGTTTCTTTTGTTTTGTGGCTAATTATTTGCGTTTTGATTAATATGGACATTATCGATTTCAGGGAGATGGTTCGGAATGGGTCTTCTTAAAGTTTTAGTTTTTTTGATCCTTATTTTTCCCTTTAGCGGGCTAGCGGAGGAAAATACTCCAGAGTTTAATGTTCTATGCAGATATCTTGATAAGGTTAAGCCATCGCCGGATGAACGGGTTTCAGGGGCGGAGTATGTTCCAGGTGTGGATGTAAATGGCGGGAGTGTTGCACCGGCGGATCTTGCGGATGATGGCCCTAAATTTTTGAATGATCCTATTATTATTCCAATTCAACTGGACTTACTGAATAAGGCTGGGCTTGATTTGCCAGAGGGTTTGTTTTCCGAGAGCGTTCTGGGCGAGATTAAAGTTTTTGCAGATGGGCGCGTTGATTTTGGTGGGCAGGATATCTCTGATCAGGCGAAAACATTCTGCTTAGAGCGAGCGGAAGAGCATGGACAAGAAAGCGCTAATCCTCTACCCTCTAGCGATCAAAATATTGGGCAAAAGCCTTAATTGTCAGAGGATTATTTTAATGAGTAAGCAACAACGCACCGCCATTACACCTACACGCGCAGAAGATTTCCCAGAGTGGTATCAGCAGGTTATCAAGGCTGCAGATATGGCGGAAAATTCGCCTGTACGGGGGTGCATGACCGTTAAGCCTTACGGGTTTGCTGTTTGGGAGAATATGCAGAGTATATTTGATAAGGAGCTTAAGGAGTATGGTGTGCAGAACGCCAGCTTTCCGCTGCTGATCCCTCTATCGTTTCTGGAGAAAGAGGCTGAGCATATTGATGGGTTTGCCAAGGAATGCGCGGTTGTAACCCATCACAGATTAGAGGCCGGAGAAAATGGCCGGCTTGTGCCTGCGGGGAAGCTGGAGGAGCCTTATATTGTGCGTCCGACTTCTGAGACGATTATCGGAGAGGCGATGGCGCGGTGGATTCAATCTTATCGTGATTTACCAATGAAGCTCAACCAGTGGGGAAATGTTCTGCGATGGGAGATGCGTACGCGTATGTTTTTACGTACGTCTGAGTTTTTCTGGCATGAGGGGCATAATGCCTTTGAGACACCAGAGGGAGCGAAACAGGATTGCCTGACTATTTTGGATATGTATCATAAATTTTTTGAAGATTATCTCGCACTGACGGGATATCGGGGCATTAAGACGCCGGAGGAGCGCTTTCCCGGTGCGATTGAAACCTATGCGATTGAGTCGATTATGCAAGATGGTAAGGCACTTCAGGCAGCGACCTCACATGATTTGGGACAAACATTTTCTAAAAGCTGCGGGATCACGTTTCAGGGGCGTGATGGTGTGGATGAGCATGCTTATACGACGAGCTGGGCGTTTAGTACGCGTGCGATTGGTGGCATGATTATGGTGCATGGGGATGATGACGGAATGCAGATGCCCCCACGCATTGCCCCGCAGCAGGTTGTGATTTTGCCTGTCGTTAAAAATGTTGATGAGGATGGCGGCGTTTTTGGCTTTGCTGATAAGATCGCGGCTGAGCTGAAGGGCAAAAATTTGCGCGTTCATGTTGACAAGCGCGATTTGCGCACCGGCGATAAGATGTGGGAAGCCGTCAAGAAGGGTATACCGCTTAGGGTTGAGATTGGTAATCGCGAGATGGAAAACGGCGATGTGACTGTTACGCGTCGAGATTTGGGTAAAGAGTCCAAGGAGACCATGAGTGTTGATGTATTCGTGAGCAAGGTACAGGGGATGCTGGATTCTATTCATGATGGCATGCTGGCGCGCTCGCGTAAATTCATGTTGGATCATACTTTTGATGGAGCAGGTTTGACGGATGTTGATGATTTCTTCAAGGCGGATAAAGTTGGCCTTGTCCGCGTTCCGCTGAGTGTCCTAAAAGATGAGAAACTTGAAGCCATGATGAAGGCTCATGCATTGTCTACGCGGTGTATGCCGTTTGAGGATGATGGTCAAAAGGTTCTGATCGGGAAGGCTTATTAACCCATGATCTCAAAGTTTGAACGTACAGTAGCCTGGCGTTATCTGCGGTCCAAGAAGGCGGAGGGTTTCGTCTCGGTGATTGCGGGGTTTTCGTTTGCCGGGATTATGCTGGGCGTTGCTACTCTGATTATTGTCATGAGTGTGATGAATGGTTTTCGTGAGGAGTTGTTTAGCCGCATTCTGGGGCTTGGGGGACATATGAATGTCTATTCGCAATCCGGCGCTTTGTTTGATTATCAGGATCTTGCTCAGTCTATAAAAGACATACAAGGTGTTCAGGACGTTACCCCCATTATAGAAGGTCAGACTTTGCTGTCTTTTGGTGTGGGATCGACTGGTGTTATGGTGCGAGGAATTTCGCAGGCGGATTTTGCAGAGCGTGATATTTTGTATAATAGTATCCGTGCTGGTGAGCTTGAGAATTTTAGGGGGTTCAGAATTGCGATTGGTGAGGTGCTGGCCAGAAAATATAATCTGAATATTGGTGATAAGGTGACGCTGACTTCACCTGTGATGCGCACAACACCTGTTGGTACGGTTCCGACGCAGCGCAGTTTTGAGATTGGCATGATTTTTGATGTTGAGATGTATGAGTATAATAGTGGCTTTGTTTTTATGCCTCTGCCCGAGGCGCAGAAATTTTTTCAGCTTAAGGAAAGTGTAAGTTCGCTTGAGGTGTTCCTCAGTCAGCCGCAAAAACTTGATGAAATCAGGCGCACTATTGAGCTTGAGATAAAGGGGCGGGCCGCGGTTTATGACTGGAGGGATATTAATAAGAGCTTTTTTAATGCGCTGGAGGTGGAGCGTAATGTGATGTTCTTGATTTTGTCTCTAATCATTCTGGTGGCGGCGTTTAATATTATTTCTTCGATGATCATGCTGGTGAAAGATAAGGGGCACGATATCGCTATTATGCGTACAATGGGTGCAACGCGGGGCAATATGATGCGTATTTTCATGCTGACTGGTGCGAGTATTGGTTTTATTGGTACCTTTGTCGGGGCGGCGATTGGTATTTCTTTTGCGATGAATATTGAAACTATTCGTGCGTTTCTTGAGGGTCTTACCGGGTTTTCATTGTGGGATGCGGAGATCAGGTTTTTGTCTGAAATTCCGGCTGAAATTGATTGGCATGAGGTCGTAAGCGTTGTTGGTATGGCGTTTTTTCTTTCTATTCTTGCAACGCTCTATCCGGCCTGGCGCGCAGCGCGGCTCGATCCGGTTGAGGCGTTGCGCTATGAATAGTAATGGTTAATGGGATATGCGCTTGACAGATATTTTTGAAAAATACAGGGCTTGTAACGCAAAGAATGAAAGTGGTGAATATTTTACCGCTGCTCCTGATTTGTATGATGATCCGCTGGATGATGAGCAATTAGAAGATGAAGATGATCTTGATCTTGAAGATGATGATCTAGAGGATGATTTTCTTGTGGAAGAGGATCCGGTTAACCCCGCTGTTTCCTCTAGCGATTCCAGCTCTGATTTGCCAGAGACTGTGGTTCATAATGAGCAGGAGGGGCATCTTTTGCTGTCTGTTCGCGGCTTAACCAAGGTTTACAAACAGGCTGGTAAGAGCCTTAATATCTTAAACGGCGTTGATCTGCGCATCTATTCGGGGGAAATCGCGGCACTTGTCGGGCCGAGTGGTTCGGGGAAATCAACGCTTCTTCATATATTGGGGTTATTAGACTCACCCACAAGTGGACAAATTATGATGGAGGAGCGTGATATATCTAAAATATCTGAGCGTTTGCGTACGCGCCTTCGAAGCCAACATATTGGATTTGTGTATCAGTTCCATCACTTGCTGCCTGAATTTACGGCGCTGGAGAATGTTGCTTTGCCGCAGATTATCGCGGGATTTAAAACAAAAGATGCCAATGACAAGGCGGCGGCATTGCTGGAGCAGATGGGGCTTGGGCATAGGCTTAAGCATCGCCCGGCAACTTTATCGGGCGGGGAACAGCAGCGCGTTGCGATTGCGCGCGCACTTATCAACGAACCGATGCTGCTATTTGCAGATGAGCCGACGGGTAATCTTGATCCGGAAACCTCGGCAGAGGTGTTTGATATTCTGCTGAATATGGTGCGGAAATTCGGCATAGGCGCGCTGATTGCTACGCATAACATGGATTTGGCCAATGAAATGGACCGGATTTTAGAGGTTAAAATGGGACGTATTTTACCGTTTTAAGGATCGGCGCAATTCTGTTAGTCTTGGTTTATGAGCAATAAATTTATTCATCTGCATGTGCATTCCGCCTATTCATTGGCGGAAGGGGCGATCAAGGTCAAGGATCTGGTCGATCTTTGTGTTGCACGCAAGATGCCGGCTGTGGCGGTAACGGATACAAATAATTTATTCGGGGCAATGGAGTTTGCGCAAGAAGCTTCCAGGGCTGGTGTCCAACCGATTATGGGGTGTCAGATTTCTATAGATGGGCATCAGTTGGTTCTGATTGTGCAGAACGAGCAGGGGTGGCGAAATTTATGCAAGATTATCTCTTGTGCGTATATGAGCGGCGGGGCAGTTGATGTTACGTTTGATCATTTGAAGGATCATGGTCAGGGGCTGATTTGCTTGAGCGGCGGGATGAAGGGCGCGGTTGCACAAAATGTTCTGCATGGGCAAATGGAAAAGGCTGAGGCTGAGCTATTGCGACTCCTATCTGTTTTTGGCGACAGGTTTTATATTGAATTACAGCGCCACGGTTTGACGGAGGAAGATCAGGTCGAGGGGCGGCTGATTGATTTAGCGTATGCGCATAATGTCCCTTTGGTGGCAACGAATGATTGCTATTTCAAAGATCGGGCGGCGTATGAGGCGCATGATGCGCTGCTCTGTATTGCTGAGGGGCGGTATGTGACCGAGAGCGACCGGCGCAAAGTTACGCCAGAGCATTCCTTTAAGTCTGCGCAGGAGATGGTAACATTATTTGCCGATATTCCTGAGGCGGTTCAAAATACGCTAGTGATTGCGCGGCGCTGCTCTTATTTACTGCGGCCTATTGATCCGATTTTGCCCGCGTTTGAAACGGATGGGGGGCGCAGTGAGTTTGAAGAGCTTACCGCGCAGGCGCAAGAGGGTTTAAAATGGCGGCTTGATGCTTTTGTTAAAGGTGCTGATCCTGCGCCTTATTTTGAAAGGCTAGAGTTTGAGCTTGATGTTATCAATCAGATGGGTTTTCCAGGGTACTTCTTGATTGTTTCGGATTTTATCAAATGGTCGAAGGATCATAATATTCCTGTGGGGCCGGGCAGGGGGTCCGGCGCGGGCTCGGTTGTAGCATGGGCGCTCAAGATTACTGACCTTGACCCGCTCGAGTTCGGATTGCTGTTTGAGCGGTTTTTGAACCCTGAGCGCGTTTCGATGCCGGACTTTGATATCGATTTTTGTCAGGA
>CAYGNP010000005.1:0-107413 GCA_964351365.1 uncultured Micavibrio sp. | reverse complement strand
GCTCAGGATGATAAGGGGGCTCAGGATGACAAGGGGGCTCAGGATGACAAAGAGAAAAGTGTGTCAAACATTGTCTGAAGGTCGCGCTTTTGGGGGCTGGATTTGGGCCAGATCATGCTGATGGGTTTTAGGTCTTTAAATCTGTTGAATGTCTCTAGTGCTTTGTGTTGATAGTGTAATTCAGTCCGCCATTTGGATCTGGTGTCCCTGAAATTTCTAGATCAGCGGGTTCAAAAGCGCCCATATCTTCTAAATTAACTCTAATAGGATTATCTGATGGATTGTTTTTGTCGGCGAAAATTGCCACAATCGATCCTGTTCTTAATCCTTCTTCCAGACGTGCTGTAAAATTTTCTGGCCTTATTCCTTTGATATGAATAGTGTCCTTACCTAATTCAAAATCTTCAATTCTATCACCAGATGGATTTCCACCCTCGTTAGCCCTGTTAAAGACAAAAACGTCACTGCCGTCGCCACCGTTTAATGTATCATCGCCTGGGCCACCTTCCAGTGTATCATCTCCATGACCGCCTTCCAGTGTGTCGTTTCCCTCATCGCCGAATAATTGGTCATCTTCTGCACCGCCTACTAGAACGTCATCATCTAGACCGCCTAAGAGCGTATCATTGCCATGGTCGCCGTGTAATCTATCATTGCCTTCCTCGCCGACTAGGGTGTCATCATCTGGGCCGCCATATAATCTATCATTTCCTTCGCCGCCATCTATATAATCATAGCCTGGATCTCCGAAGATACTGTCATGGCCTTCGCCGCCTATGATTGTATCATTTCCTTCGCCGCCTATGATTGTATCATCGCCTTGGCGGCCCTTTATTATATCACGGCCTTCGCCGCCGTTAATTTTATCATTTCCTGCGCGGGCTAAGATTGTATCATTTCCTGCGCTGCCATCAATTATAGTATTGCTGCCATCAATTTCAGGATTGATGTTTGATCCTGAGTTTAAAACGTTATTTTTACCATCGTGCCCTATATATTCTTTCGTTTCATCGCCCATTATCTTTTTCCCATAACGTTATTTTTTCTCGTCAATGAACTATATACATAAGAAATTTTTTTTTGCAAACTTTTGTAAAATAATAGATTGGTTTTATGAATTCATAGAGAGAAGCGTGTCAAACAAAGTCTGAAGGTCGCGTTTTTGCGGGCTGGATTTGGGCCAGATCATGCCGATGGTGCGGGTGGGTTTGGGGTCTTTGAATCTGTGGGTCTTGACGTTTTCCGGCAGAGGGGCGTTTTTGACAACCATATCGGGCAGTAGAGTTACGCCGTAGCCGTGATCGACCATCTGGATGAGGGTTGCGAGGCTGGTGGCGCTGAAGGTTTTACGCTGGCTGGAGGGTTGGAGTTTGCAGGCCTGGAGCGCGTGATCGGTCAGGCAGTGGCCGTCTTGAAGCAGGAGCAGGTCTTGCGGGGTTATGTCCTTTGTTGAGAGGGATTTGGGCACGGGCTTGTTTTTTGGCGCGGCGAGGTGGAATTCCTCGGTGAAGAGAATATGTTGCTCTAACCCTTGTGTATCGTAGGGCAGGGCGATAATTGCGCCATCCAATGTGCGCCTGTGGATTTGATCGAGGAGGCGCTCGCTGAGGTCTTCGTGGATTTGCAGGGCGAGGTTCGGGTATTCACCATGGAGCAGAGGCAATATAGAGGGCAGATAATAGGGCGCGATAGTGGGGATTAAGCCAAGGCGCAGCGTTCCGCACAAAGGGGATTGTGTCTGGCTGGCGCGGGCGGTGAGGGTGTCGACGTTGCCTAATATCGAGCGTGCGCCGGTGGTGATTTCCACTCCCAGGGGGGTTAGGGCTATGGTGCGGCCCATACGGTTGACGAGCGTGCTTTGGAGGATGTTTTCCAGGTCTTTGATTCCGGCGCTGAGGGTGGATTGGGTGACGTTACAGGCCTGGGCAGCACGGGAGAACGATCCGGCATCCTGCAGGGTGATGAGGTATTCCAGTTGTCTTAATGTTGGGCGCGGCATGGGATGATCATATCACTAATGATTTTTATTTTCCATCGAAAAAATCGATAACAAATAAAGGAATTTCTTGTTTGAACCGATAGAAGAATCAGGGCATTTTGAGCATATTAAAAAATCAAATTTAGAAATGGAGATTATATTATGCTTGGAATAGGCGATGAAATTATGGAATTCGAAGTGACCGGTGTGAAGCCCGGTTTTATGAAGCACGAAGAAAATGGCGAGAGCGCGTTTGAAACCATTACAGAAAAAAGCTTTGAGGGTAAGTGGAAGGTTATTTACTTCTATCCCAAGGATTTCACATTTGTGTGCCCGACCGAGATCGTCGAGTTTGCGAAACTTAATGAAGAGTTCGCTGATCGTGATGCGATTGTTATGGGCGGGTCAACGGATAATGAGTTTTCGAAGCTGGCGTGGAGACGCGAGCACCCTGAGCTGAAGAAGCTGAACCAGTGGAGCTTTGCCGATACGAACGGTTCGCTTGTTGATCAACTTGGTGTGCGTGATGAGCGCGCAGGCGTAGCGTATCGCGCGACGTTTATCGTTGATCCGCATAATGTGATCCAGCATGTTTCCGTAAATGCGCTGAATGTCGGGCGCAATCCAAAGGAAACTTTGCGTATTCTGGACGCGTTGCAGTCTGATGAGCTGTGCCCATGTAACCGCCAGGTTGGTGGGGATACGATTAATGTCTCTGCCGAAGCACAAAAGATCGCAGCGTAGTTCTGCGTCTTTTGGTCTGCAAATGATCATTTTTGAGCTTCCGGTGCTCACGTATTCAACATACGCTGCGCGCCGGTTCTCAAAAACAAACATTTTCGACTCAAAATACTTTGAACAGAAATATTAAGGAGAAAAACTATGTCTATTGGTGAATTGAAAAATCAAATTCCGGATTACGCGAAGGATATCAAGCTTAATCTGAGTTCGCTTGCGGGGGATGAAACCCTGAGCGCTCAGAAGCTATGGGGGACGTTTTTGGCGTCTGCTCTGGCGACGGGGAATGCGGATGTTATTGCAGCGGTTGAAGCGGATGCAACGGCACATTTGAGTCCGGCGGCGGTTGAGGCCGCGAAAGCAGCGGCAGCGATTATGGGCATGAATAATGTCTATTACCGGTTCGTGCATTTGGCGAGCAATAAGGAATATGGCAGCATGCCCGCGAAGTTGCGGATGAATGTGATTGGCAATCCCGGCGTTGATAAGGCTGATTTCGAGCTTTGGTCGCTGGCGGTTTCGGCGATTAATGGTTGCGGTATGTGTATTGATGCGCATGAGGCGGCGCTGCGTAAGGAGGGGGTAAGCTCCTCCGAGATTCAAACAGCGGTTCGTATTGCCTCTGTTGTGGCGGCGGTTGCAGCCGTGCTGGCCGGTGAAGCGGGTCTAAGCAGCGCGGTGGTTGCGAAGGCAGCATAAATATCTGGTTCCTCTCTCTCCACAGAGAAGCGCGTCTTCGGCTTTGAGCCGAGGGCGCGTTTTTTTGGGCTACAGAGTTCGTAGAGGTTTTTTTAACCACAGCGGTCACAGCGAAAACACAGGGGCGGGCGTCGCGTTAATTGGGTTTTGGGAGCGAAGTGTACGAGACGCTTGAGCAGGGTTCTTGGTGGGCTGCGGTTTAGTTTAAGATATTTCAAGAGGCGGATGAGGGCGTTTACCCATGAAATATAGCGGCGCTGCGCGGCGAGAACCCTTGAAATTGTGCGCATTGCGGCGGAGCGCATGCCACGTTTCAGCGCGTTTTGCGAAACTTTGGCTTTGCCCGCAGGGGTTTTGGGGCCGCGGGTTTTGAGCCATGGCTTTGTTTGCTTGCATCTTTTTGCTTGTTGCGCGCGGCGTTTTGGCGGCCAACCCCTTGATTTAACGGTCATATCTGCGCTGTTCTTTTTGTTCGTCATGAACGAGCTGGCGCAGGGACATGGCCGTCATGCGGTATTGATTTTGCGCCTTAAGTGCGGCGGCATAAGTGGCGATGGCGCTTTTGTCGTTTAAATCGATGTTGAAGATAAATTCCTGAAAGGTCTGATCGAGCAAATGAGCCTGAAGGCGCATGGTTCCGGCGAGATCATCGATGTTGTTGGTGTAGCGCATGTTCTTGCCGAGAATGAGGGAGAGCAGGCGTTTATCGCTATTGACGATTTTTTCGAGCTCTGTGTCTGTGTAGTCGGGGGTTTGGATGTCTTCGTTCATGGTGGGGCTTTCGTTAGAGGTGAAAGCTGTAGTATAGGTTAATATTCCTATAATGTCAAGAAGAGAGCGGTTGACGCGGATTTTCATATTATGTCATATTGTGGCATGAGTAATAATGTGGCTGTTAAAAATAATTATTCCGGATCGGCTTTCGCGGCGTTTGAGGCGCAGATTCTTCGAATTTTTGAGGTATTGCGGCAGAAAGAAGAGTATTTATTTGATAACCGTTATATTGTTGGTGATCCCAGAAAAAAAGAGCTTCTTGAGCTTTTAATGCCGCCTGCGGCGGTAGAGGCTTTTGGTGCCTGGTTTTTACATGAGAATACAAGCAGGATGAATTCCGTGGCTATAATTGTGCCTGATAATCATGCTATGAGTCCGCTAAGTGCTTTATCGAGGAGTGAGTTTTCGAGATTCCCACTTGATCCGAAGGATATCTTTTCGATTCAGCGGGGGTATGTCAGGAGGATTAATTTTCATCCGCAAACAGAGGAGCAGCTTCGTGTGTCGATGAAAAATGCACGAAAGTTTCCAGAAATTGAGCAGACCTTTCGTGTAATGCAGTCTTTTATTATAGAGTATTTGAATGTAACTAATGCTTTTGTAAGGGATGGGGATGGTAATTTTTCTTCGGAGTCTTATTCGGAAAGGTTTTTAGATCGGCTAAGCTCTTATATAGCTGCATCATCTAGCAATGATTTTTTTCATATTGGCGCGTTAGGGGTGGCGTTGTCGCCGGGTATAGAGCGGGCGCGGGACGAAAATCGTCCGCTGGTGGGTAAGGATCTGGCGCAGGGGGTTGCGGGGTTGTTTGGTGATTATTCAGGGTTTACTGCGTATAGAGCGGAAAAGATAGTTACTTGCCCGTGGAGCGCGGCGCAGAGTGAGGGCAGTTTTGCGCGGCTGTGGAATACGCGCTGGGCGGAGCAGCCGGATGGTAGCTTAAGAGCGCAAAAGGAATTGGGTGGATTTTTCAATATGGTGATGGGGATTCTATATCCGGAGCGTTATCCGCAATATGCGATGAGGCTTGAGAATTCTGATGTGAGCGCTGCGCCCGCACTATAAGTGGTACATATATGCCAGTGGTGCTTGTGTGGGTGTTTTGTTGCGGTTGCAATGACGATTTAGATTCTTCGCTGCGCTCAGAATGACGAGGGGGGCGGCTCAGAATGACAGAGGTAATAATTGTGTCAGGCGGTGGTTTGTTGATGGATGTAAACTTCGCGGTGGGGGTAGGGGATTTCGATGCCGTGTTCCTTGAAGGCGTCCCACAGGGCGAGCATAACCTCGCCGCGGATGTTTGTGATGCCTTTTTCGGCGTCGGTGATCCAGAAGCGGAGTTTGAAATTCAGGGCGCTGTCGCCGAATTCGGTGAGGTGGCAGACGGGTGCGGGGTTTTTGCATATGCGCTCGTGTCCCTCGGCGGCGGCTTTTTCGGCGATCTCTTTGACCTCGTGCGGGTTTGATTTGTAGTGGACGCCAAAGGAGACTTCGAGGCGGATGAGGGAGTTGCCGTGGCTCCAGTTTACAACGCGCTGGGTGATGAATTCCTCGTTCGGGATAAGGTAGGATTTATTGTCGCGGCTAACGATTTCGGTGTAGCGGGCGGCCATGTGATTCACCCAGCCGAAGGTGCCGTTTTCAAGCTCTATGACGTCGCCGGGCTTGATGGAGCGGTCGGTGAGCAGAAGGATGCCGGAGAAGAGGTTCGAGATTCCCTTTTGCAGGCCAAAACCAATCCCCAAGCCGATGGCACCGCCAAAGACGGCGAAGAGGGAGAGGTCTATGCCGGAGCTGGTTATGCCGATCAGCAGAGCGATGACCACCAATGCAACGCGCACAATTTTGGCGATGAGTACCTGTGAGGAGCGGGTGAGGCCATTGATTTTTAATACGCGGCGCTCGGCGAAGGAGGACACGAAGGTAGCAAAATAAAGAAGCGTGAAGAGATAGAACGCGCCCTTTATGACGGCCAAAGCAGAGAGGCGGAAATCACCGATTGTGAAGCCGAAGGAGTCCAAGGTTTGGGCGGCGTATTCGAGTTGTCCGGCAATGCTGAGGGCGACGACCGCCCAGATGGTAATGGCAAAGACGTTACGCACGGCGTTATTGTCGATCAGTTGCACAAGGATGCGGATGACGATCCAGGCGAATATGATTTTCATCATGCCATCAAGGAGGGTGACGTTGACGTGCATGATGTCTGAACCTGCGATTTTGCTGAGGATGAACATGACGTTCAATGTCAGGAAAGGGAAGAGCAGCCGGCGCAGATTATTGGCCATGCGTTTGATGCGGCTAGGCCAGTCGGATTTTTCGATATATTCGCGTGCGGGGTTTCTTAGAATCTGGTGAAGGGTGAAGCCGATCACGAAGGCGATGATGATGATGATGCCCTGATACATCGTATTGGGCTGTGTGAAAAAGGCGCTGCACCATTCTATGATGGTGTTCAGGGTCATGAGGGGATCTGTTTTTTCGAATTCATCTAACATTTATGTGTGAGTCTAGTTGATTTTTATCTGTGCGCCAATAGGATGGGGGCAATTAGTTCAGATAAGGAGGATAAGTATGGCGATGGAATATTTACACACGATGGTGCGGGTGCGGGACTTGGATGTGTCGCTCGATTTTTACTGCGGCAAGATGGGGATGGTTGAGATCAGCCGCAAAGAGGTTGCGGCGGGGAAATTTACGCTTGTGTTTCTGGCAGCGCCAGGCGATGAAGCGGCGGCGCGGGCGAATAAGGCGCCGATGGTGGAGCTGACGTATAACTGGCCGGATGAGGATGGAAATGTCGAGCAGTACGGCGAGGGCCGGAATTTTGGGCATCTGGCGTACCGCGTGGATAATATCTATGACACATGTCAGGCGTTGATGGATGCGGGGGTGGTGATTAACCGTCCGCCGCGCGATGGGTATATGGCGTTTGTGCGTAGTCCCGATAATATCTCGATTGAGCTGTTGCAGCGGGGGGAGGCTCTGGCGCCAGCGGAGCCATGGGCGAGCATGGGGAATACGGGAGCGTGGTAAATTTTCATTGCGCATTAGGTTTTTGTTATGTCATTATTTGTAGATGTATAATAATCGAATGACATTTGATGGTATAGCCCGTGTTAAGGGGCGTATTCGTGAGGCCGTTGATCGTGTTTACGAGGAAAAACCCGATGAGCTTGCGGAGGTTTTGCGTATATTGATGCCAAAGGATTTGATGCTTGACGCCGCCTGTGTGTGGTTGGCAAGATCTGTTATTACTCCAGTAATGTCGATAGCGCCTGCCGATCATCCTAGTAGCCCTCAGCGTGCAATTGGGGGCGTTTTTTTACCTACAGCCTTAAAGCCAGAGCAGTCTGTTACAGATGAGCGTGGCCGCAAGGTTATCCAAATTGGGCAACACCCCATGGCTGCAGAGGAGATAGAAATAGCACAAAAAGCTGCTCTTCAGAATCCGGAAATTGAAGAGGCGTTTCGGGCTATGGAGGCATTTCTTGAGTTTTATAGACGCCTTGTTCTGGATTCTGATGGAAGATATTTTCTTAGAAAAATTTTTTCACCCCGCGCTATTAGAATTGCAGACGCGTTTGAGCCGATAAAAGATGGTGGGCTTTTTCATGTCGCTGTGCTTTATGCAGCGCGTTCAAAAGCCGTGGAGGACGCAAATGCGCAGGGATGCCCGCTGGAGGGGCGTCACATGGGTGAAGGTTTACGCCGAATTCATGCAGAATCAGCTTTTCGGGCGGTAACAGATAGTGGTATCACAAGTTGCCCTTTTCAAGACCGGTTTAGCTGGCTTGCCAATACTCATTTTCAGCGTGGAGGGGATGGGTCCTATTCTGCTCAGCCGCGGGTATTCGGCTGGTTTGATACGGTTAGAGATAAGAAGGGGCATGAGGCACAAGACCCTGATGTTCAGGAATTCATGACTTCCGTAGGGTTTTAATTCGCGCTGGAGGGGTCCATGATTTTAATGGCTTCGCTTGAGTATCTCTCGCCGAATTCGTCATCAAGATCTTTCGGGTGGGCCATCAGGCGGAAGAAGATCGGGCCACAGAGCATATCAATGGCAAGAGTTGCGTCGATATCGGTGCGGAATTCGCCATTTTTCTGGCCTTCATCGATGCTGTAGCGGATGGCGTCCATGAGGGGTTCGAGGAGGTTATCCTTGAAGATTTCCAATGACACTTTGCTGGCCTGGGCTTCGCTGAAGAGCTGGGCGATGGTTTTGCCGTTATTACTGTCGACCAGGCGCACGAGTTTATCGAGCTGCATGGTGATGGCTTCGCGGTGGCTGGAGGCGGTGGGCAGGGGTGTTTGCATGCCCGGCTGGTTTGCCAGTGCGTCCATGACCACAGCCGTTTTGTTTGGCCACCAGCGGTAAATTGTTGTTTTGCCAACCTTTGCCTTTTTCGCGATGGATTCGATGCTGAGTTCCTGTACGGAGGTTTGCAAGAGTAATTTATTGGTGGCGTTCAGAATAGCCTTGCGTGATTTCTCACTGCGTGGGCGGCCTTTTTTTGCGGTTGCTTCGGCGGGCATGTCTCTCTCCATCGTTTAAGCGCGGTTTGCGCAGAACAAAACTTATCGTGTCGTATTAGGATGTGTAAAAATATGCCTGAAATTTTTGGGGTTTGCAAGGGGCGGTTTTTTGTTTTTTGAGTGCATTCGTTTCATATATAATTTTTGTTTTATAACAATATTTTATAATGTTTTCTTTTTAATTTAAGTGATTATTATTATGTGAACGCACCTGAAATCAATCAGGTGCGTATCTGTTATTTATGGCCACAAAACGAATCGGTTAGAATCGGAATGTTAGTCCGGCGGTGAGGGTAAAATCACGCTCTAGCTGCACGCCGTTCAGATTTTGATAGAGGGGTGTGCGGGCATTGATGCCGAGCTCCAGACCCTTGGCATAATTTGGCTCGTAGATGACCCCCAGGCCAAGTTCAAGGGTCTCTCCGCCGTAATTATCAGGGTTTGCCGTTGTGACGGGCGCCGTGATGAGCGGGTCAGAGCCTTTGATCTTGCCTTTGGTTTCACCGGAAAGGAGGGCGTTTACGCTGAGGCCGTCTGAGAGGCGGCGCGCACCCCAAGCGGTGAGGGTGTAGGCGTTGCCGAGGCGATAGCCTTCGTCATTTTCGCTTTGCAGGCGCAGAATGGCGGAGCCCTGCGCCCCCCAGCCCCAATCACCGTCATACCCTGCATAGGTTATGCCGGGCAGGGCATCATAGGTGCCCGATCCGAGCTGCATGGCGTAGGGCAGGCGCAGGCGCGGTCTTGCGCCCGTAGGGGCGAGGACGGTGTCTGATTTCCTGATCGAGCCGGTGGGCAGGCTGAGGCCCATATTGAGGTTTATGGTGTGGTTGTCACGCTCTATCAGTTTGTATGTGCCGCCAAAGGTGGTGTCGCCAAAACCGCTGGTGTTGGTGGTGAAGGTGCCAAGCCGGGTTGAGCCGGAGCCGCCCATGAAGGTGATGTGATCCATTTCCTTGTGCATATGCATGGCCATCGCCATGAGGGTGAGTTTGTCGGTCGCGCCGTACATCACACCGGCCATATGCATGGTCATGTCCATTTGCGTGGGCACAACGCGCACGGTTGCCGGTGGTGCATTGGGGTTGGTGATGGTGGTGGCGATTTGCGCCGGGGATATATTGTTGTTGCCGCGGCGGTTGCCGTCCATGTGCATGAAGGATGATCGGTAGGAGAGCATCCATTCGCCTTTGGCGTGGGTATGGTCGCCCATGATTTCCAGAGGGGCGGGTGGTGCGTCCTGGTGATGATGGTCAGGGCCCTGGGCGTTTGCGTTTGAGGCCAGTGTCAGGGCGCCTGCGAGAAGGCAGAGTTTTAATGATGTTTTCATGGTTGAAAACCTTTCCGTATTTAAAAAAATTGAAATTGATTGTTTTTTAATTTTAGGAAAGGCTGGGCGGTGCGCGGATGGCGTTCGCGTTTGATTGAGGTGAAGTGATTGGGTTTTGCGCGAGAGTAAAAACCGCTGATGCGCGCGATTGATCTGTTTTTAGCGCAAAGTGCGCTGATCTGGGGGGCAGAGTGGCCAGAGCGGAAGCCGCCAAACACAAGGCGCAATTATTTTTGGCGTGCGCAGGGATTTGTGGCAGGTCGGGTAATTCGTTGCCGTTTTTGTCGATGGTGATGGTTTTTGAGCCAAAGGCCGTGCAGATCAGGATGGATGTGCCGGCGTTATTTTTAGCCCAGAGCGGGGTGATGGTTGCAAGCAGGGATAGGGCCATCGCAAGGAGGGCGAGGGCGGTGATGTATTTTTTATTGTGGGTTAGAGTTGTCACGACGCGCTGCTAGTAGCCTTGTTGTTCAAAGGTTTTGGGGGCGGGATCTATTTCAACGATACGTCCGTTTCTGAATTCCAAAATTGCAAGGCCGCGTTCGGAAATGCCGTTCGGGCGGAAGCGGAAGATGCCATCCACACCGGCAAAGCCATTGGGATTTGTGAGGGAGGCATGATCATAGGCGGGGCGTCCATCTTTCTGGATGCCCATGCGCGCCAATATTGCGGCGAGCGCGGTTGCGTCATAGGCGAGCGATGCGATTCGCGGGGGTGGTGATTTATACACACCGGTGTAGCGATCTTCGAATTTTTGCAGTGCGCGCGGGGAAGGGGCGGCAAACCATGTGCCCTCCAGGGAGCGATCATTGGCGATGGCGGGGTCATCGATTACGCCCGTGGAGAGGCGTTTGACCTGTTGCGGGGGCATGTCGTAATGGTTCAGGAAGCTGCCGACCTGGCGGGCGAGCGCGCCGCCCACGGGCATAAGCACGGCATCAAAGGGCGGTTTGTCTGTGCCGTTGAGAGCGAAGCCAAGTTTTTGCTGTTCCTGATGTTTTTTGCGGGCGTCGTAGTTGGAAAAAACACTCATGATGCCGGCGAGATTTTTACCGTCAAGATTGAAGCGTTCGATGCGGAAAGTTTCAACGCCAGCCGAGCGGGATATGGCCTGATATGCAGAGACTACGCCATCACCGTAGCTGGTTTGAGGGCTGAGGACGCCCTGGCGTGTGTAGCCTTTGGCCACGGCGAAACGGGTGACACGTTCAACCTGATCGAAGGGTAGAAATCCGATTAGGAAGGTGTTGCGGTTTGCGAGTGTCCAGTCGGTGGAAAAGGGGATCATGGGGACTTTGGTGCCCTGAAGCACGGATTGCGCTTCGCGCACGGATGGGGCGAAGAGGGGGCCGAGCACCATTTGCGCGCCGTCTTTCATGGCGGCAATCGCGGCTTCGCGTGCGCCTTCGGCGGTGCCGAGTGTATCTTTGGGGAGGAGTTCGAATTGTTCATAACCCAGGTCAAAGAGCGCAATCTGGGACGCATTGAGCATTGCCTGGCCGAGTTTGGCGTGCTGGCCGGTCAGCGGGAGCAGGATGGCGACTTTTGTCACGGGCTGTCCGGTGGGGTTTGATGGTGTTGCGTTGTTCGGGGCGGTCAGAGTTTCGCGGTCAACACCCATGATGGTCAAATCACTTGGGGATTGTTGTGCAGGACGATTGGCGCCGCCGGACTGGTCTAGCCAGGGTTTGGTTGTTCCGCCTGTGCAGGCCGCTATCAGTGCAATCAAAGATAGCAGGGCGAATTTCTGAACAATAAATTTTTTTGATGGTGCGCGCATGCGTTTGTTATTCTCTTTAATATAGGATATGGGTATTTTGAAACAGTAGAGAAGGTTTCATGAAAAATCTAGAGGGTAATCACGATTTGGCGCGCGGATTGTATCTGGTGGCCACGCCAATCGGGAATTTGCGCGATATGTCTTTGCGGGCGATTGATACGCTGCGGAGTGTGGATATTATTTTGTGCGAAGATACACGTGTTTCGGGCAAGCTGATGAAGGCGCATGGCATTGAAACGCGGATGCGGGTATATCACGACCATAGTGATGCCGATGCGAGGGCGCGCGTTGTTGCGGATATTCAAGGGGGAATGGCGGTTGCGCTGGTGAGTGATGCGGGGATGCCGCTGATTAATGATCCGGGGTACAAGCTCGTGGTGGATTGCCGCGCGGCAGGTCTTATTGTGACGAGTGTGCCGGGGGCGAGCGCGCCGCTGGCGGCGTTGCAGATTTCAGGGATGCCGAGCGATGCGTTTTCGTTTATCGGATTTTTGCCGCCTAAAACCAAGGCACGGCGCGAGGTGATTGAGCGGTGGGCGCGGGTGCCGTCCACGATTTTGGCGTTTGAGACTGCGCCGAGATTAGCCGCGGCTTTGGCGGATATTGCACAGGTGATGGGGCCAGCGCGCGTTGTTGCGGTGGTGCGGGAGATTACCAAGATGTATGAGGAGGTGCGCAAGGCAAGTGTGCAGGATTTGATTGCGCATTATGAGGCTCATGGCGCGCCGAAGGGGGAGATCGTGCTGGTGATTGCGCCGCCGGTTGAGCGTGCATATGATGAGGCGGAGGTTATTGAGATGATCAAAGCAGCTTTAAAAAACATGCGCACGTCTGAAATTGCTGCGCATGTTGCGGGGATGACGGGGATGAAAAAATCGGATGTTTATGCGTTGGTGTTGCAAGTGTCGGAGGGGAAAATCTGATGGGGATTCATTCAACAAACCACGCGGTGGGCGTGCAGGGTGAGGATATGGCCGCGCAGTATTTGCTGCAGCAGGGTTATAATATTCTGGCGCGGCGGTATAAGACCAAATTCGGGGAAATTGATCTGATTGTGGAAAAAGAGCATATTTTGTGTTTCGTGGAGGTGAAAATTCGCCAGAGTACTGCAGAAGCCCTGGAGTCTATTACTGCGAGGGCGCGCACACGCATCGAGAAATCGGCGCTCTATTATTTGAGTGAACATCCTGAGATGATGGGGCGGGGTATGAGATTTGATGTGATTGCGATTGCAAAGCCGTTTCAGATTACGCATCTGGACAATGCGTGGGAAGCAGGGGCATAATAGAGGATATAGAATCACTAGATATTGGATTTAAAGATATGGTTTTTTCCCCTCGCAGCTCTTCAAGGTTTCCTCTACTTATTTTGGCGGGGTTTGCGCTTTCGTCCTGTGCGCCTCTGGCTGTGGGTGCGGGAGTGGCCGTTGGCACGGCCGCTGTGCAGGAAGGCGGGATATCACGCGCGGGCAGTGATGCATGGATACAAACGCAGATCAATGAGAAATGGTTTTCCTATAATGTGAATATGTTCACCAAGCTTGACCTGACCGTTAATCAGGGGCGGGTTCTGATTACGGGAGTTGTTCAAGAGCCGCAGCACCGCGTTGAGGCCGTGCGTCTTGCGTGGCAGACACCAGGCGTTGTGCAGGTGATTAACGAGATTAAGGTTGCCGATAGTGAGGGGTTTGTCGGTTATGCCAAGGATGCATGGATTAGTGGGCGTTTGCGCACCGCGCTGATTTTTGACAAAGAGGTGGAGTCGATTAATTACTCGATTGATACGGTACAGGGGACAATTTACCTGATGGGCTTTGCGCAGAATCAGGCGGAGCTGGATCATGTGATTGATATTGCGCGTAATATCCCGAATGTGAACAGGGTTGCGAGCTATGTGAAGTTGGTTGGGCAGCCGGAAATTGCAAATAGCGCGCCTGATTATCAGCAGCAGGGGGAAATCAATCAGGGTGGGAATGCGAGCAATAAGCCCATTCAGTGGAGTGAGGACAGTGTCTATCAGTAATATGATGGATGAGGGGTTTGATTCAGTATCCTATTTGAAGAAGGCCGCACAGGCGGTTGAGGAAGATGTCGATTTGGGGCTGTGTTTGCTTGCTGTGGTGGCCGGTGGGGAGGCGGCTCAAAAAACTTTACGATATAACCGGCAGTTAAAGCGCTATGTGCAGGATGTGCGGGCACGTTATGATGAGCTTGTTGCTGCTGGCAGTGCGGATGATTGGGGGGTGCGCCTTGCGGCACTCAAGCATGTTTTTGAGGTTTATCAGCTTGATCCGCCCGATCATGAGCCTTTGGAGAGTTTTGATGTTATGCGCACGCTGGAGCGGGGTAGCGGGAGTGCGATGATGATCGGGGTTTTGTGCCTGGATGCGGCGCGTCATGCGGGGTGGGATGTATGCGCCCTGAGCGTTCCGGGGCAGATATTTTGCAGGATGGAGCATGCGGGGCAGCGGGTTTTGTTTGATCCGGCGCGCGGGTGTATGCCCGTTGAGGCCCATCATATGCGTGCGGCCGTGAAGGAAATTCTTGGTGCCAAGGCGGAGATCAAATCAGACTACACTCAAGTGCGGGCGGCGCGGGACATTGTTGTTGATGTGTGCAATGTGCTGAAGCTGCGGCGCATCGAGATGGGGGATTATGCGATCGCGCTGGAGGTGGTGGAGCGGATGAGAATGTTGTGCCCGGATGAATACAGGTTGCTTTTGGATGCGGGTGTTCTTTATGCGCGGACGGATTCTCCGAAGAAGGCAATTGCGGCGCTGGAGGGGTATGTGGAGCGCGCGCCCAATCATTATGACCGGCAGGAGGCGCTCAATCTTTTGCGTGATTTGCAGGGCAGGGTTTAGGGCAGGGTTACAGCAAGAGAGGCATGGATGAGGGGGTAATAGATTCTTCGCTTTGCTCAGAATGACAGGGGGGTGGTCAGAATGACGAAGTGGTAGTTGCATAGATGCATCACCGTGATATTTTTTTTATTTCACGGGGAGAAGTCCTGAGGAGGGCTTGCATGCGAGATGATTCGGTATTAACTCTATAATACAAGATTTAAATTTTGAGTTTGAAAGGAAACACAAAGATGTTTGCGCGTTATGTTATGATTGCAGGGACAATTTTACTGGTCGGTGGGTGTGCGAGTAAGGCTAAGACTGATGCTCCTCTAAATGAGTTTGACCCAAATGGTGTCGGCCTTGGGAATGCAGATAGTGTCTATGTTGATGAAACTGCGCCTGTTCCGGGATCTCAGGCGGATCTTGTGATTAATGTTGGTGACCGCATTTTCTTTGATACGGATAGCTCTGATTTGACGGTGAATGCGCGCCAGACCCTTGAGAACCAAGCGGCGTGGCTTGCGCAATATACCAATGTGGGTGTTGTGATTGAAGGTCATGCGGATGAACGCGGCACACGTGAGTATAACCTTGCGCTGGGTGCGCGCCGTGCGAACGCGGTGCAGAATTATCTTGTGGCGCTTGGGGTTAATCCGTCACGCGTGACGACATTGAGCTATGGTAAGGAGCGTCCGGCTGTTCCTGGATCTAATGAAAATGCATGGGCGCAAAATCGCCGGAGCGTAACGAAAGTTCGGTAAGGTATGCGGATTGGGATTAAACATAGTCTGGTTATAGCGGCTCTTCTTTGCGGGGGGGCTGCTTTTCCGTTTTCGGGAGTTCCTGCTTTTGCGCAGTCGCAAGCGGCGGCGGCAGAGATCCGGTTTCAGGAGCTGGAGAAGGAAATCCGGCGTTTGACCGGGCAGATCGAGGAACAAAATTACGAGATCAGGCGACTGCGCGACGAGCTGGATGCGGTGCGACAGGGCATTAACAGCCGGTTTGGTGAAGAGGGCGCTGAGCGATCTGATGCGCCTGTATCATTAGGTGGGCCGCAAGTGATTGAGGAAGAAGAGGAGCTGGTTGATGCGCCTGCTGCTGTTCTTGAGAGCGATCCTGAGCCGCAGGCGGGTGGGGCGCAGATTTCTGCGTCTGACTCTGAGGGGCAAATTCTGGGGACGATCAGTCAATCTGCGCAAGGCGGTGATGTGTCCTCGAAGGATGGGGCGCCAAGGGCGTATGATTATGCGTATTCTTTTATCAAGGCGCGTGATTTTGAGCGGGCGGAAAAAGAGTTTGCAACGTTTTTGAGGGATTATTCAGATAGTGATCTGGCCGCTAATGCGCAGTATTGGTATGGCGAGACATTTTATGTGCGGGGGAATTATGACCGCGCGGCGCGGGCGTTTGCGCAAGGGTATCAGGATTATCCGAAGGGATCAAAGGCGGCGAGCAATTTGTTGAAGCTTGGCATGTCTCTGGCGGGGCTTGGTAAGAGTGATGATGCGTGTATTGCGTTCAAGCAGCTCAAGAAAGAATATTCGGACTCGTCGCTGCCGGTTTTGAACCGCACGGAATCGGAAATGAAGAAGATTGACTGCCAGTAAAGGGGTGGTTGTGGTCAGGTGGGCCGTTTATGGTGAGCTCTGATTTTGATGATGTGTTCAAGCGCTCTTTGAGCGAAAATTTTCCAGATATAGATAAAAGTCGCGGTGTCGCCGTGGGTGTTTCCGGTGGGCCGGATAGCATGGCACTTGTGCATGCGTTGCGGGCGCATCACGAGGGGGCGGTGCATGCGTTGATTGTGGATCATGGATTGAGAGAGAATTCCGCGCAGGAGGCAGCGAGTGTCTGGGGGCGTTTGCAGGACATTGAAGGGATTCAGGCGCATATTCTGACGCGGGAGCATGATGGCGCGGCGGCGCGTATTCAGGAGCGGGCGCGTCAGGCGCGGTATGATCTCATGCAGGGGTATATGAAAGAGCGCGGCCTTATGCATTTGTTTTTGGGGCATCATAGGGATGATCAGGCGGAGACGTTTTTGTTCCGGCTGGCCAAGGGCAGCGGGCTTGATGGTTTGGCGTGTATGGCGCACCGGCAGGAGCGGGGGGATATGATTTTGTGCCGGCCAATGCTTGATTTAGGCAAGGCCGATATTCTGGCGTATTGCGCAGCGCGGGGGATTGATTATGTGGAGGATCCATCAAATGAGAGTGAGGCTTTTGCGCGGGTGCGGCTGCGGGGGAGTATGGATGTGCTGGCGCGGGAGGGTTTCACAACGCAGAGGATTGTAACAGCGGCGGCGCGCTTTGCACGGGCGCGCGATGCGTTAGAGAGAATCGCTTTAAGTTCTTATGATAATTGTTTATTTTCCTCTAGTTCAAAACGTATCGTATTTAAGTATGATTTGCTCCGTGATTTGCCTGAGGAGATTGTCCTGCGGGTCATTTTGATGACGATGGAGCGGTTAGCAGAAGGCAGGGATTACGGCGCGCGCCTGTCGCGGGTGGAGGCTTTGTGTCGTGATTTGATGCAGGCGGGGGCTTTTCGCAAGCGCACGCTTGGGGGTCTTTCGTTTGAGCGGGATGATTATTGCAAATATAAAGGTCATGGATTTCTTAAGATTACGAAATTGTAAATTGTAATTTTATGAATACGGCCTATGATAAGGGTCTTATTGTAAAAATGCAGGATGGATCTTCGTGAATAATATTAATAAAAACCTTGTTTTGTGGCTGGTGATCGGGCTTGTGGTGCTTGTGCTGTTGAATGTGGCGCAGGAGGCTAACAAGAGCGCTCTGGGTGGTGGTGAAACCCTTAGCTACAGCGATTTTATGCGTGATGCGCAAAGTGGCAAGATTTCAGAAGTGATTATCAAGGGCAGCGATGTGCACGGCAAATATGCCGGCCAGAGCACAGGGTTTACGGTGAAGGTTCCGCCCTATGAGAATGTTGTGGACCGGTTGAATGGGACAAATGTTTCGATCTCTGCGGAGCAGCCTGATCCGCCGAACAGGTTTTTTGATGTGTTGCTCTCGTTTTTCCCAATCATTTTGTTGATTGGATTCTGGTTGTTTATTTTGCGTCAGATGAATGGCAAAGGCGGCGGCGGCGCGATGGGGTTTGGGAAGTCACGCGCGAAGATGCTGACGGAGAAGCAGGGAAAGATTACGTTTGAAGATGTTGCGGGGATTGAAGAGGCCAAGCAGGATCTGGAGGAAGTTGTTGAGTTCCTTAAAGATCCGCAGAAGTTCCAGAGACTGGGCGGGAAAATTCCGAAGGGCGCGTTGCTGGTTGGGCCGCCGGGGACGGGTAAGACCTTGATTGCGCGGGCGGTGGCCGGTGAGGCGGGCGTTCCGTTTTTCAGTATTTCCGGTTCAGATTTCGTGGAGATGTTTGTCGGCGTTGGTGCAAGCCGCGTGCGCGATATGTTTGAGCAGGGGCGCAAGAATGCGCCGTGTATTATCTTTATTGACGAGATTGATGCGGTGGGCCGTCACCGCGGCGCAGGCTATGGCGGAGGGAATGACGAGCGCGAGCAGACCCTCAACCAGATGTTGGTTGAGATGGACGGGTTTGATGCCACGGAGGGTGTGATTATTCTGGCCGCGACGAACCGGGCGGATGTGCTTGACCCGGCGTTGCTCCGTCCTGGCCGGTTTGACCGGCAGATTACCGTGCCTTTGCCGGATGTGAAGGGGCGGGAGAAAATTCTGAAGGTGCATATGCGCACTGTGCCGCTGGCGAATAATGTTGATGCGTCGATTATTGCGCGCGGTACGCCCGGATTTTCCGGTGCGGAGCTGGCGAATCTGGTGAATGAGGCGGCGTTGCTTGCGGCGCGGCGCAATAAGCGGGTGATCGGCATGGATGATCTGGAAGATGCCAAGGACAAGGTCATGATGGGCGCGGAGCGCAGATCTATGGCGATGAATGAGGCGGAGAAGAAACTGACCGCGTATCATGAGGCGGGGCATGCGCTTGTGACCCTGCATGAACCGGAATCTGACCCGATCCATAAGGCAACGATTGTTCCGCGTGGGCAGGCTTTGGGGATGGTGATGCGCTTGCCTGAAGGTGACCGGTATAGCTATTCTTTGGCGAAGATGCGGGCGAATTTGTCTGTCGGGATGGGCGGGCGCGTGGCCGAGGAGGTCATTTTTGGTAAGGAGCATGTAACCAACGGCGCGTCCGGCGATATCCAGCAGGTGAGCGCGATGGCGCGGGCGATGGTAATGCAATGGGGCCTGAGTGATGAGATTGGTATGGTCAATTATGGTGATGATCCGTCGAGTTATAGGGAGCGGCGTATATCCGAGGCGATGGAAAACAAGATTGACGCCGAGGTGCGAAGGTTTATTGATGAGGGATATGATAAGGCGAAGAAGATCATAACCGAGAATATTGATGATTTGCATATTATTGCCAAAGCTTTGCTGGAATATGAGTTGTTGAGCGGGGATGAGATCAAGTCGTTGCTGCGCGGGGAGACGTTGCTGCGGCATGATCCGGATGATGATGAGGATGACAAGCCGCGCTCTTCTGTGCCTTCGGGCGGAGGAAGTGTGCCGAGCGGTGGTGGCAAAAAAGGTGGAAGAGTTCCGACGACTGCTTAGGGTTTGGCTTGGAGGGCTGGTGTAGCGGCTGGTGTTGCGTTTTGCTCTGCTGCTGTTACGCCGAATGTTTCGGGGGCGAGTTCGCGGGCAGAGTCCAGAAATTTTTGCATCACGTAGGTGACTTCTTCGGAGTTTTCAAATGCGCCGTTTGCCAGCATTTCCGAGATGATTTTATATTGCAGTTTTGGGTCAGCATCGAAGCGAACATTGCCTTTTTTTATGAGTTCTTTATTTATTTCGGCTTCAGCTTCTTCGCGCTGTTCGGGTGTTAAGCCCGCGGTCTCTATGAAGAGTTTGATTCTCTGTTCGTCAGTTAAATTTTCATCCATGCTTAGTTCTGTATATCGATCTGATTGACCATCTGTAAGACTGTATGAATAGTAATATGAAAACCGGTCTTCAGGGGAGACGTCGCCGTCACGAGAAGCGGCCAGAGAAATTTGGTCACCTAAATGCAGAAATTCATCAGTTAAGGCGTCTAGCGTATCTTGATCAAATGGCTCGCCATCTCTTGTGGCGAGCGTGGTTAAGTAATGATTACGATCGTTATTGGTCATGAGTTTAGGTGCGGCCAGGGCGCGAATTTTTTCCCACTCTGCCATCATTTGCGCTGGCGTTGCTTCTACCAGCCCTTTTTCATAGGCTTGTTTGTATAATTCAAATGCGAATTTGTCGCCTTCATATTCGGCGCTAGCGTCTGCAAATATATGTTTGCTGATATGCGTTAGCTCGTGGAAGAGCACGAATGTTTCCAAATCTCTTTCTGTAACAGAAAAATCTTCGGGTTTGAGAGAGCCGGGTGGGAGATTAGCTATTTGCGCAAGGAAGGCCATTTTATCATCAATTTTCGCAAGTCTGATTGCGTATAAGGAAGGGTAAGCTTCTGCGGGGGAGCGGTTCTCGCCGCGCAAGGATGAAACGAGCCTTTGTTCAAATTTTGAATCGGCGCCGATTTGCGTTACAAGGGCATGGCGCCATGCCTGGTCACCCGTGGCGTCCCAAAAACCGGTATTATCAGCATCAACGGGGGAGAAAATAGCGCGAGGTATCAGATCATCTGGCAGGGATTTGATAAAATCCACCAGAGGTTTTCCCAGAAAGGCTTCCGTGTCTGACGACATTAGAATTTCTTTTGCCATTTTATCACCTTAGTTCAATTATTCTTATAAATATTTTTCCAGTATGATATTTGTTTTTCATATAAAGTGCAAGTTTTTAGATTGACCAGCTGATGTTTGCGGGTTGTGGAGTGGTTTCCAATGTCAGGCTGCGGTTTTTGGTGATGTCATCCTTTTGGGGGTGGGTCATCAGGTGGGTGATGCATTTTTCAAGAAAAACAGTTATTTCTTCGCGTTTTTCGGGGGTATCGATGAGGTCGCTGCGGATTTCGATGCCGAGATATTGCAGATCAAGGCTTTCTGTGACCATGGGGGCGGCGTTGCTGGGGCGCTCGGCGACGCGGTAGGGCTGGCCGGAGATGAATCTATACTCATTTTGTGTTTTAAGGAACTCCTCGAACGCTCGGGAGAGTGGGGTTTTTTCAGACCGAATGGTGCCGATTTCCACTTCCCGCGCGTTACCGCGCCATGTGGGGCTGAAGCTGTGCATATCCAGGACGAGTATATGGCCGTGCGTTTTACGGATTGTGTTTACGAGCGCCTTTTTTGCGTCATGGTAGGGGGTGTATATGGCCTCCAGCCTGCGCAGGCGTTCGCTCATGCAGCAGCATTCAGGCTGGTTTTGGGGGATTTTCAGGTGGTCATGCTCGGAGGAGCGGTCGCGTACGGCATAATCCGGTAGGGCGTTCAAGTCGCAGACGAGGCGAGAATAGCAGCCAGCAAGAAAATTTGCGTCTGTAAAGTGGGTTTGAAGGTGTTCAAACATCTCGTCCATGTGCACGTCGCTGGCTTCGTGGGCGGTTTTGAACCATTCCTTGCAAGTGCCAAGGCATGGTGAGAGGCAATGCGGAACAGCCTTGCCGTTATGCGGGCCGGTAAAGAGCAGCGCCGATTTTCCCGCCTTTTGGGTGATGGGGGCGGGGTCTTTGGCGTTCAGAAGTGGTGGGCACGGATTGCTCATCTTAAGGGCAGTATGCCTTGGTTTTGTTAAAAATTCCCTATTGTAAAAGGGGATAGGCAGTCATAGACTGGCGGGCATGAGCAAGCAAGAGGCAAAGCCTAAAAAATATTTCGGGACGGATGGCATACGGGGCAGGGCGAATGCGCACCCTATGTGCGCGGATATGGCGCTGAAAGTGGCGATGGCCACGGCAAGCGTTGTGCGGCATACGCGTTCGGGCAAGCATATGGATCGGGCGGTAATCGGCAAAGATACGCGCTTGTCCGGCTATATGCTGGAGCAGGCGATGAGCGCGGGGTTTATCTCTATGGGGATGGATGTGATTTTGATTGGCCCGATCCCGACGCCGGGGATTGCCAAGCTGACGCGGAGTTTGCGGGCGGATGTGGGGGTTATGATTTCGGCCTCACACAACCCGTATCAGGATAACGGAATCAAGCTGTTTGGCCCGGATGGGTATAAGCTTGATGATGCGCTGGAGGCGCGTATTGAGGTCAAAATTGATGAGGATCTGGCCGCAGAGCGCGTCGAGCCGGAGCATCTGGGCAAGGCGACGCGCCTTGATGATGCGCTGGGGCGGTATATTGAATCGCTGAAGCGATCTATCCCGCGGGAGGATAGTTTTGACGGGCTGAAGGTGGTTGTGGATTGCGCGCATGGGGCGGCGTATAAGGTTGCGCCGCAGGTTTTGTGGGAGCTGGAGGCTGAAGTCGTGGCGATTGGTAATGCACCGGATGGGCGCAATATCAATGATGGCTATGGCGCAACGGCGACGGCGCGGTTGCAAGAAGCGGTGGTGGACCATAAGGCGGATCTTGGGATTGCGCTGGATGGGGATGCGGACCGTCTTATTCTGGTGAATGAGATGGGGGACAAGGTGGATGGTGATCAGATTATGGCGGCACTGGCGCTTTCCTATAAGTCGCAGGATATGCTTCGTGGGGGCGGGATCGTCGCAACGGTGATGTCCAATCTGGGGCTGGAGCGGCTGATGCAGCGCGAGGGATTGCACCTGCAGCGCACGGGCGTTGGTGACCGGCATGTGGTGGAGGCGATGCGTGCGGGCGGGTATAATCTGGGCGGGGAGCAGTCGGGTCATATTATCATGAGCGATCATGCAACGACGGGGGATGGTTTGCTTGCGGCGCTGCGGATTCTTACGATACTCAAGCAGAGCGAAAAGCGTGCAAGTGAGGTTTTGAATATGTTTGAAGCTTTGCCGCAAACCCTTAAGAATGTTAAATATTCCGGCCATAACCCTATTGATACCGATGCGGTTCGCAAGGCAATTGAAAATGCGCAGAATTACCTGAATGGATCGGGGCGTGTTCTGGTGCGGGCATCGGGAACAGAGCCGCTGATCCGCGTGATGGCGGAAGGGGATGATGCGATGGTGGTTGAGAAAACCGTCAATGATTTATGTGAGGTTATTGAAAAAGCAGCGGGGTAGGGATTTTAACCACAGAGGTCGCAGAGTTTTTAAGTGGATGCCTGCGGCGCTTATTGGTTTGGGTGTATTATTGATTGAAAAAAGGGTGGGGCTCGTTTAGCGTGCTTCTCGTCTGTAACGCTAGGATAAAGTTTGTCTTACATGAGCAAAAAGAGTGATGGTCTGGCTTTGTTGCCGAACGGGTTTGTGGATGTTTTGCCGCCGCATGCGCAGAGCGAGGCGCGGGCGATACGCGCCATGATGGAGGTGTTTGGGCGGTTTGGGTATCAGTTGATCAAGCCGCCGTTACTGGAGTTTGAGGATAGTTTGCTGGCGCCGGGGCCGGGGGAGCGATTGGCGCCTGAGACGTTCCGGTTGATGGATCCGGCGTCGCACAGAATGCTTGGGATCAGATCGGATATTACAGCGCAGGTGGCGCGGATTGCGTCGTCCCGTTTGGCGCAGGAGGCGCGGCCTTTGCGGCTCATGTATGCGAATGATGTTTTGCGCACGCGCGGCAGCCAGATTCGCACCGAGCGGCAGTTTACACAAATTGGCTGTGAGCTGATCGGGGGAGATGGCGATCTTTATACCGATGTCGAGGTATGTATGCTGGCGATATTGGGACTTAAGGCGATTGGTATTACGGGCATTACGATGGATTTCACCATTCCTGGCTTTGTGCGCGCGGTGATGGCGGAGGATGAGATTACGGACGAGCTGCTTAAGGCGGTGGCGCAGCGCGATGGCGATGCCTTGCGTGCGATGGGATTGGCGAAAACGGCGATGATAGCAAGCGCGATGGAGGCATGCGGGGACGCCGGTGAGGCGCTCGGGGTGCTGGCCAAGATTGGATTTAAGGGCGCGCTGGGGGAGAAGATCAAGCATTTGGACGCGCTGTATCAGGCTGTGGACAAGGCGCTGGCGGAGATGGAAATTGAAGATGTGAAACTTAGTCTGGATGTTCTGGAGCAGGCGGGATTTGAGTATCATAACAGTTTTGGCTTTACGCTGTTTTCATCAAACTTGCGCGGGGAAATGGGGCGCGGGGGCAGTTATGATGTGCATTTTGGCACGGCGGAAAAAGGCGAGGCAGCCAAGGGATTTACGCTGTATATGGATACTTTGACACGGGTTTTGCCGGATGGCGATTCGGGCAAGAGGCTTATGGTGGGGCCGGAGGTTTCATGGGGCGCAGTGCGGGATTTGCAAAATGAGGGCTGGATTGTCGTGCGCGGTGATGTTAAGACTGCGCCGGCGCAAGGGTGTGGGCATGTTTATAAAAACAGCCGAATCACTGAAATTTGACTAGAGAAAAGGAATAATCATGAGCAATGTTGCCGTAATCGGATCACAATGGGGTGATGAGGGTAAGGGGAAGATTGTTGACTGGCTGTCGAGCCGTGCGGATGTGGTTGTGCGGTTTCAGGGCGGGCATAATGCCGGACATACGCTTGTGATTGACGGGGTTGAGTATAAGCTCAACTTGCTGCCGTCGGGGATTGTGCGCAAGGGCAAGCAGTCCTATATCGGCAATGGCGTTGTGATTAGTCCGTGGTCGTTGCTCAAGGAAATTACGATGATCAAGGAGAAGGGCGTTAAGGTTACGCCGGAGAATTTCAAGATTGCGGAAAATGCCCATTTGATTTTGCCGGTGCATCAGGCGTTGGATCAGGCGATGGAAATGACGCGGGGTGAGGGTCAATTGGGAACCACAAAGCGCGGGATTGGCCCGGCTTATGAGGATAAAGTGGCGCGCCGGGGTATTCGGGTTTGTGATTTACGTCATCCTGATACGCTGAAGAGCAAGATTACCAAAATGATGTTTCATCATAACATCCTGCTGCGCGGGATGGGGGCGGAGCCGATTGATGTGGGCGAGACGTATGACAAGTTGATGGAAATTGCGCCCGATATTTTGCGCTTTGCGGGGGATGTGTGGCGTGATCTGGATGTGGCGCGCAGCGCGGGCAAGCGGATTTTGTTTGAGGGTGCGCAGGGCACGATGCTGGATATTGATCATGGGACGTATCCTTATGTGACGTCATCGAACACGGTTGCTGGGCAGGCGGCGATCGGGTCGGGGATGGGCGCGGATGCGGTGAAATATGTGCTGGGGATTACCAAAGCCTATACGACGCGCGTCGGGATGGGGCCGTTTCCAACCGAGCAGAATAATGAGGTGGGCAATGGACTTGGTGAGCGGGGTAAGGAGTTTGGAACCAATACCGGGCGCAAGCGCCGCTGCGGGTGGTTTGATGCGGTGATGGTGCGTCAGGCGATCAAGATGAATGGTATCCACGGGATTGCGCTGACGAAGCTTGATATTCTTGATGGGATGAAAGAGATTAAAATCTGTACAAAGTACCGATTAAATGGCCAGGAAATTGACTATTTCCCTGCATCGCAGATCGATCAGGCGGCGGTGGAGCCGATATATGATGTGATGGAGGGGTGGAGCGAGAGCACTTATGGGGCGCGCACCTGGAATGAATTGCCAGCGGCGGCGGTCAAGTATGTGCGTCATATCGAAGAGCTAATCGGAGCGCCGGTTTCGATGCTGTCGACCAGTCCGGAGCGGGATGACACGATTTTAATGCGTGATCCGTTCGTGGATTAAAATAGAAATCCCTTGCAATTTGGGGTCAAAACACCGTATTTTATATGAAAAATATAATTGTGAGGGTTATTATGCGCGTTGCGATTGTCGTTCCGGATGGTAGAGAAAATTTTGTCTCTGCTTTGCAGGCTGAATTTACTGTTGCCAATATTGGTGTCGATGTCATGCATCAGTTACCTGATGATCCTTCTATATATCGTGCTGTTATTGTTGACCCCAGTTTGAGAGACGTTTTTAAAGATGCACAATCATTGGGTGTGCCTGTTTACGAGCGCGGTACTGAGCGACTGATCGCAGATGTGATGAAACATTTGGGGCAAGATATACCAGGATCGAAGCCGGAGAAAATGGGAACGGGATTGCATATTGATAAAAATAAAAAATCTGGTTGTCGCCTGAACGGGGAAGATATTAGACTTACAGATTGGCAATATGCAATCTTGCGTATTTTGGCCACGACACCGAACAAGGTTGTGACTTTTTCAGAGTTGAGAGAGAAGCTCTCAGAAGCGCCTGCCGAGGGTGATAATGATGAAATTAGAGCGTTAAAAATTAAGGTTAGACTAAAAGTTAGGGAAAAGGGCGGAATTGGTTTTGGAGCCCAAATGCTTAATATTTCAAAAGCATTAGAGAAAAATGAAATTGTGCCAAAGCATGTTCGCTATCTTAAAAGTTGGGGGTTTTGTCATGACGATCCAGATCCAAATTTATCGGTTCAGATTCTGGCAAAGGATGCAAATCACACTGTTCTTGCGAATGGTAGATCATATTATCAAGAAAAGGGATATACTGTTGAAGTTCATTTCACTGCTCTTGAAACATTGGCGGTTGCAAAGCTTATTGAAAAACAATGGGCAAAGGATGACTCTGGAGTTACAGATGAACTTGTTAATTATCTAAAAAAGCATGCTACTCGTTGGACTGATAGTACATTCAGTAATCTTTTGAGGAGCATTGAAAATAAAATTCTTGAGGCCCAGTCTGAAATTGAAGCGGCTCGGATGTCCGACCATCTTGCAGGGGTTGGGCTTCCCGAGGATGAGCTTGATTCTCCAGGGCCCTGAGATATATCTGCTCTGGATATCTTTTCATATGGCCCGAACGGGTTTTACATTTATGCAGTGACATTTTAGACTGGTAATGATTTGTAACAGAATGTTGCGATATGCGTTCGTGCATCTGCAGTTTGTGTTTTACGCTAGATGAGGGTTTTTGTGTCTGATGAACAACCAGATATCATTCCGCAGGGGACATTGGTTCCGTTTGGGAAGACTATTAAAATTCAGGCGAGCCATCGCCTGCCTCATCTGGATCAGGGATTGGCGAAGGCGTATGAGGCGTTTGATGAGCGGGAAAAGTCAAAAAAATTCATAGCTATGGTTTGCGGCGTGGAGTGTCTGCCGCGCACGGAATCAGAGAGCACGTATAGCAAGCTTGCTGATCCGTCATTCTTGCGGCTTATGGGCAGCGGGATTTTGCAGTGGCCGCCGAAAAATGAGCAGAAATTTGTATTGTTGTATCAAGCCGATATCGGGCAGTGTTTGGTTAAGCGCGGGGAATTTAGTCACTCGAGCTGGCGGCATCCGGATGTGGTTGCTCATTTTGTGCAGCCCATGGCGCGGATGCTCAAGGAAATGGCGGATAAAGGGTTTTGTCATGGAGCAATCAGGCCGGATAATATTTTCTATTCTGCGTTTGACCGCAATAGTGCGGTTGTTTTGGGAGATTGTCTTTCAACCTTTACGCATAGTTCGCAGCCCAGTGTAATGTTACCGATTGATCGGGCACTTGCGGATCCTATGGGACGCGGTGAGGGTGTGCCTTCGGATGATGTTTATGCCTTCGGGGTTAGTCTTGCACTATTTTTGCGGCGGGGTAACGAGTTTGCGGGCTTAAGTGATGACGATATTGTGCGTCGTAAGATGGAGCTTGGCAGTTATACGGCTATAATTGGTGCGGAGCGTTTTCAGGCTTCGTTCCTTGAGCTGCTGCGGGGGGTTTTGCATGATGATCCTGTTTTGCGGTGGTCTGTTGATGATATTTTTTCATGGATGGATGGCTCACGATTGACGCCTGCACCTACAGCCAAGCGCAAGAAGGCCAATCGTCCCATCACGTTTATGGGCAAAAAATATCTTTATGCCGATTTGCTGGCGCTTGATTTGTTTCAGAATCCAAACGAGTTATCGGAGCTCGTTGTCAGTGAGGAGTTGGGGCGGTGGATTGAAAAATCGCTGACGGATAAGCATATGTATGAGGCCTATGAAAATACGCTGACACGTATTGGAGGAGCGTCGGAAGATAAGGATTCGCTGGTGACGCATTTGCGCATGGTGCTTAATCCGGCGTTACCGATTTACTACAAAAAAAGGCGTTTTACCTATGATGGGCTAGGGGCTTTGATGGCGGTGGCGGCCTATGAGGATAAGGATTTATCTGTTTTTAAAGAGGCCATAATGCTGTCTTTACCGGAATTTGCGGTGGGAATGAAGGGCCTTCCTGTTATAGAGATTACAGCGATTTCGAAATTATATGACCGGTGCCGGACGGCGATGCGTCATAAAAAGAAGGGTATGGGTATTGAAAAATGTATTCATTTGCTGTGTAAGAGCGCGCCGTGTTTGAGTCCAAAGTTGAAGGGGTATTTTGTTTATGATTATAAATCTGCGTTGGTGACATATGAGGTATTGGCGGGACAGAAGGGGCAAAGTGCGTTGTTTATGGATTCCAAGGCGATTGCATTTTTTTCTGTTTTCTGTCCAGCGCTTATGGAGAGATGTTTGGCGGATTTTAATGCGGCGGAGAAGGATAGTCAGATCTTCGGGAATTTGAAGTTCTTATCCATTTTGCAAAGCAGATGCAAGGGCATGCTGGTTCCGAAGATTGGGGCAGTTTTTCAGGATTCATTAAGTGGTGTTTATAAGGTATTTAAGAATAAAAAACTTCGGGCGCAAGTTGAGGTAGCTGTCAGGGCTGCTGCGCAGGAGGGGAGCCTGGTTAAAATGGTGTCGTTTCTGGAAGATGACAATACGCGCATTAAGGATAACAGAATGTTTATGATGGCGATGCAGGAGTATAAAATGCTTCAGGCGGAATATAATGAATATAATAGACGGTTAGGCAACAGGGCAACATATGGTGTTGTGAATGGGCGCAATGTTGCGGCGATTGTTTCATGGGGGTGTGCCATGTTGATTACATCGATGGTTGTTCTCTCATTTTTATCAGGGTATAGGATTTTTTAGATGGCCAAGAAAGATAAGGCCATACAAAAAATTATGGCTGATAAAAAGAAGAAGAAAGGCATGAGCCTCAAGGCCCGTTTGGTCTTTATTGTTGGGTTGTTTTTGTCGCTTTTGTTTTTGCCAACGTCGATGCTGTTATTCGTTGGGTTATTGCCAAGTGTTGCGGCATTTTTGATAGGTAAGCGGGTTTCAACGATCGTTGCGATGAATCTGGCGGGGTGTATTCCGTTTGTTTTCAAATTGTGGTCTTCTGAGAATGATTTTGACACAAGTGTGCAGATTTTTTCCAATCCGAATTATCTGGTTGTGATGTATATGGCTGCTGCTTTTGGATATTTGATAGAGTGGGTTGTTACAGGTATTGTGGCGTCTTTTTTGTATCAGAAGGGCATAAACCGTATGAAAGATATTCGGAAAAGGCAGGAAGTTCTCATTGAGCAGTGGGGGCAAGAGGTGTCTGGAAAAATAAGTTCTGATGATCATACATAAAGCCTTGTTAAGGGTTTGTTTATAATTTTCATATTACAATACAGGTTGTGAGGATTTTATATTCTTACGAGGTGCGCGTATCAGGCGGTTTTGCCGCCTTTTTTGTGCCTGAAAACAAGATATAATTTTAATAAAATCCGTATTTATGGGTTTGGGTGGACTAAAAATGTTACGTTTAATACGTAAATGGATTAAAAGAGAAGACGGAGCAACAGCGATTGAGTTCAGCATGTTGTTTATGCCCTATATGCTGATCAGCCTAGGCATTATGGAGCTTTCTTTGATGTTTGCTTCTGCCAGTTTGCTTGAGGGGGCAACGGATTCTGCCTCGCGGCTGATAAAAACAGGAAAATTGCAGCGCTCGAATGAAGATCCTGAGACATTGTTTAGAAATGCGATGTGCGAGTTTGCAACAGTTTTAATCGATTGCCAAAACGTTGTTATTGATGTTTCTGTGATTAACAATTACGGCGATTTTACCGATCCTGTTTACGATGCTAGTGGCAATCTTGTTCCGGGGGAATTTGATGCGGGCGGATCGAACAGTAAGGTTTTAATCCGCGTTGCTTACAGATACGCCATGATTACGCCTATTGTTGGTAGCCTACTGAATGGGCAAGATGGATCAACCTTGTTTGTCTCCACGATTGTGATGCAAACAGAGCCTTATGAATTTCAGGGGAGTGCAGCCGGATGAGTTTTATGATGCGCATGATTTCAAAATGGTATAATGAGGAGAGCGGGTTGGCGGCGGTTGAATCTGCAATGATTTTTCCTGCTATGTTGGTTTTACTGGTTGGTGTTTTTGATGTGGGGAACGCTATTCTTGCGAACCAGAAGACGGTGCGCGCATCTCAGATTGTTGCGGACCTCATTGCGCGTAAGCAGACGGCCAGTGCTGAAGATGTCAGTGAGGCGATTGAGGCAGGGCGACTTGCGTTTGAGCCGATTAATAATGGCACATACGGGATTGATATAGTCTCCTTGCAGTTTGATGATGATGCTGAGACCAGTATTGTATGGCGTGAAACACGCAATATGACCTCGCTTCCTGATCCGATAGCGGCTGTTGCAGCCCTACAGACACCTAATGAGGGTGTTGTGATGGTTTCAGTGGAGTACCAGTTTGAGCCGATTTTTGCCGGATTTGTTATTGATACGATTAATATGCGGGAAATCGCTTTTAGCCGTGGTCGCGGCAGTGCTGTAGTACAGCAAATACCTTGAGTTTTAATGTGTCTTAGGACGTGAAAGGATAGTGTCATGATAATTTTTGACAAAGTGTTGAGAAGAGCGATTTCTTATTGTTGCGATAAGACGGCATCTATGGCAGTGATGTTTGGTATTATGGCACCGATTCTTATCGGGGTTGCAGGCATGTCGCTTGATTATTCGCAGGCCTATCTTGTCAAACAGCGTCTTGCGCAGGCACTTGATTCGGCTGCACTGGCTGCGGTTGCGTCAGAGCAAGGAGAGGCAGCAATAAGACAAAAAGTTCTTGATTTTTTTGAAGCGAATTATCCTGTCTCCGAGTTGGGTGTAACGTTTGATCCTATTGTCTCTGTGGCTGGCGATGAGGTTACGGTGACCGGTTATGCACAATATCATACCTTGTTCTTGCGGGTTATTGGCATTGATGTTCTGGATGTTAGTGCCGAGACAACTGTTGTTCGGGAAGTGCAGGGGATTGAGGTGGTCCTTGTTATGGATAACACTGGGTCTATGTCTACAAATAACAATATTCAGGCTTTGCGCAATGCGGCGTCGAATTTCGTTTACATTATGTATGGGATTGATGTCGATGCTGGTGCAGCTGCAAGCGTGGACTCTTTAGATAGTATGGCGACGCGTGATAAGAGTTTAATCAAGGTCGGGATGGTCCCGTACAGTACATCTGTGAATGTTGGCCCATATGGTTTGGGTAAGGATTTGTATGGTGATTATTATGGTGAGCCCTTTGTGAATAATCCAGATAATTTATCCTATACAACCAACGCAAACAGTAATAACTGGTTTGGGTGTGTCTTAGCCGATGATTATCCAGGGGATACGATTGATCAGGAGGGGCCGTGGGATATGTATCGTTACTGTAAAGATGATGATGGAAATACTATTTGTGATGGATACTGGAACTATGGGACATATTATCCAAACAGATGGCCAAATTATATTTGTCCAAGAACGCCCATAACACCTCTATCGTCCAGTCCGACAGCGCAGAAAAAGGCGATCAATAAGATGAATGCCTCAGGACACACCTATGGTAACTTTGGAATGGTTTGGGGATACCGTGTGCTTTCACCGGAATTCCCCTTCGAGGAGAGCGTGCCATGGGAGAATGAGTATTGGCGTAAGGCTGTTGTTATGATGACGGATGGTGAAAACACAATGCATCCACATTATTCAGCATATGGCCCTACCGCGAGTCATAATCTTAATAAGAATCACTTGAATAGTAGGTTTGCTGAGGTTTGCGATAATCTTAAGGAGAAGGGGGTTATTGTATATACTGTGACGTTCTACTCTGGTGTTAATCAAGCAACCAAGGATTATTACAAAGAATGTGCAACGTCTGAGTCGCATTATTATGATGCTCCTGATCAGGAAGATCTGATTGATGTGTTCGAAACGATTAGCCGTGAGCTCAGTAATTTACACATTACAGACTAAGATTAACGCCGATGAAGGATTAATGTTTTAGAGTAAAATTTAGCTAAAATTTTATCTAAGTAACTGTAATAAAACAAAATTTTTATAATCTGCGTTAAGTTTTTTTTAAGTATAGGTGTGATATTCTTATTGTATCGGGTAAGGAACTTCACACGTTTTATGAAGTATGGGTTTACCGAAATCACTTAAACTATCTTGTAAAGGAGATAAACATGTTGAAACTTATTGCACTTAAAAATGCGTATATTAAAAACGAAGACGGCGCTACAGCGATTGAATATGGTCTGATTGCTGCTGGTATTGCTGTTGCGATTGCTGCGACTGTTGTTTTGGTTGGTACAGACCTTAACACATTGTTCGAGACAATCCGTTCAAACCTCTCTGGTGGTGATGGTGGTTAATCCACATTGGATTAATCCACGATTATTAAATTTGCGAGGGTCCGCCAGATTGATTGGCGGGCTTTCTTTTTGTCCTTTTAGAACTTAGAGTCTTATCATGGTTTTTTTGATTATCTTTTTGGCGGGCATTTTTTTGGCTTTGGGCGTAGGCGTTTTGGCCGGTGTGTCGGATTTGCGCAGGTTGATTATACCCAATAGCTATAGTGTCATTGTGATTGCAGGATTCGCACTATGTTATGGGGCTTTGTATTTTGGAGGGCGCAGCGATGTTTTTGGATCGCTCAGTTCGCATGTGCTTTCTGCAGTAATTATGTTTTTGGTCACATTTGCCTTATTTAGCTTTGGCGTGCTGGGAGCGGGGGATTCGAAATTCGGCTCTGCGTGCGCGCTTTGGGTGGGTGTAAAATTTCTCCCCATCTTTTTATTCTATATGACGCTTTGTGGTGGTGTGCTGGGTTTGCTTGCGCTATACATTAAGCATAACAAACCGTTCGAATCGCCAACCCCTGGGGGTTGGGTTGAGAAAGTCCAAACTGGCGCAGATAAGGTGCCTTATGGCGTTGCTATATTTTGCGGTTTGCTCGCTGCGTTTCTTTATGCTGAGTATTTTTCACCCGATATTTTGGCCTCTTTTTTGGAGCCAAAATAAGGGTCTTTGGGTTCATTAATTTTTAACGAACGCACTATATGATGAATGAGTATTAATTCGTCTTTTCGTTAATTTAGTCCCAAAGTCTGAGTGAAGTCATGAATATTATTAGTCCTGAAACGGGGGCAAGGAAATTGAATAAAAATATTCTCATTGTGCTGGGCGGTGCGGTTCTTGCGGCTGTACTTGTTGCCGTTCTTGTTCAGGTCACCCTGAGCGGGAATAAAAAACCGGCCGTGGTTGAGGCTGATGCGTCGTTGGTTCTTGTGGCGGCAAGGGATTTGAAGACCGGTGATGAGCTTAGAGAAGGCGATATGCGTTGGCAGGAGTGGCCGGAGGGCAATCTGTTTAGGGGCGCAATTTTGCGCAAAGGTGATGAGCCTGCCGATGAGGCGCTTACAGGCCGTTTGGAGCGTTCTTTTTCAGAAGGCGAGGCGATGGTGCGCAGCGGAATTCTTACAGAAACAACACAGAATTTTGTTTTGGCGCGATTACAGCCAGGGGAGCGTGCGGTTTCTATTAAGGTCAAGGCTGAGGGTATGGTCGCGGGTTTTATCAATCCGGGTAGCTATGTTGATGTCATTTTAACGTACCGTCAGCGCGTGAATATTGATGATGATTCACCGCAGGTGCAGGAGATGGTTCAGCTGAATATCAGCAATGTGGCCACCGAGACAATATTAGAGCGCGTGCGCGTTTTAGCGGTTGATCAGAAGGCGGAAGTTAAGGAAGACGATAAGATCAAGGTTGGTAAGACTGTAACGCTTGCGGTTGGTATACGTGATGCGGAGAAATTAGCTCTGGCTTCCGAGCTTGGCGAGATTACCCTTGCAATGCGGGGATTAGGTGATGATGCGCCCAATGAAAAGGCAAAGGCGGTTTCTGATGCGCGCCTGACGTCGATTGCAGATGAGATTTATGAAGAGTATGAAAAACTAAGATCCGAATCGAATACAGGAATCAATGCGAATCGGGTGAAAATTTACAACGGTGCAGAGATTATAAACATCCCTGTGAAATAATTTTTTTAGTTATGTGTATGCGTCAAGTTAAGGTGAATAAAGTATGTCCATGAGTAAAACAACATTATCTCCGGTTGCGTTTGGCGCGCTTTGCGTTATGGCCTGTGCGTCTCTTGTCGGTGGTGCTCAGGTTTATGCAGCCAAGGGAGAGTTGATGCCTTTGGAGCGGGCTACTGTTCATCACGCGCCTATGGAAATTACTTTGGGTAAAGCGGATATAATTTCTTTGCCGGAGGGTGTTTCGGATGTTCTTGTTGCCAATCCGAGTGTTATTGATGTGCAGGCGGTTCAGTCTAACCGGCTTTATGCAGTGGGGCTGCAGATTGGCGATACGAATATTATCGTATTAGATGCAGCAGGGCAGGTTCTTAAGCGCCTAGACATCCATGTAACGTATGATTTGCAGGCTATTCAGAGTATGGTTGATCGTCTGTTTCCAGATGAGCAGGTAAAGGTTGGCGCGGTGCACGATCAGATTATTCTGACCGGGACAGTGTCTAATCCAGAGACGGCTTCAAAAATTGCAAATCTGGTGGCGCATTATGTGAGTGATTTGCAGGATCTTGAGGGAACGATTGATTTCCTGATTTCCAATTTACTAGAGGTGCGCGGTGAGCAGCAGGTGATGCTTCAGGTCAAGATTATTGAGGCAGAGCGGAGCATTATTCGTGAGCTCGGTGTTGATTTTAATGCGAATGATCCAAATGAGCTTTCGGTGACGACTTTGTTCGGTGCAACACCTCTGGGTAGTGTGGCGGGTAGTCCTAACTCACTTGGTTTTGGTGGTGGGCCGGGGCTGTCGCTCTCACAGGATTCCGTTGGTAATCTGGCGGCATATTTGGATTCTGGGGTTGATGGTATTGGGACGCTTGGGCTTTTTATTCAAGCGCTTGAAGAGGAAAATCTGCTTAACGTTCTGGCGGAGCCTAATCTTACGGCCGTTTCCGGGCAGCAGGCGGGCTTTCTTGCCGGGGGTGAATTCCCTGTGCCGACAGGTCGTGACCAGTTTGGGAACATAACGATCGAGTTCCGTGAATTTGGAGTTTCCTTGAATTTTAAGCCGATTGTTCTGTCTGATGATCGAATTAATTTGCAGCTGAATACTGAGGTGTCTTCTTTGGACCAATCGAATGCGGTGGTTCTAGCCGATCTTGTTGTACCGGGGCTTGATATTCGCCGCGCAGAGACGACTATTGAAATACCAAGCGGGGGGAGTTTAATGATTGCAGGTTTATTGCAATCGCAGACTACGCAGGGGCTTTCTGGGTTGCCGGGTATTCGCAACACGCCAGTTCTAGGGGATTTGATCTCTTCTGATAGCTTTCAGCGAGATGAGACGGAGCTTGTTGTTATTGTGACAGGATATCTGGTTGAGCCTTATGCGAATAAACAGAGTGCAGAGAAGATTCCAGATCAAAAACAGCGCGAACTTTCCAAGATTTTTGCGGCGAATATTCGCCGGAGTTACGGCGAGAAAGATGATGAGTTGTTTACGCAAGCCGGTTATATAGTTGATTAGATATGGGAAATTCGTCTATGGATCGTTATAAAATAAGTCTTCCGATGATTTGTGTTGCGGCTTTTGCGCTTGGGGGTTGCAAAAAGAATATCATGTATGAGCCTTCAGCAATCCAGAGTGCACCCATGCAGGTTCAGGAAGGTATGATGCGGGAGAATATATCGCTTGATGATGTTGATGATCAGCTGTTGCGTGGTTTGGCGCAGCATCATTCCCGCCATGGTGGCAGTGCCATGGATATTACGGTGACGTATGATCCGAAATCAGAATATAGCACCGCAATGAGTGCCAGCACGCGTGCGTCGGAAATAGCTGATTATTTGCGTGAGAGCGGCGTCGATCACGTCAAGATTGGTGTCCTGCCGATCAAGGCGCAGGGGAATAACGGGCGTATGATTGTGTCGTATAAGACATATGATGCAATGGCGCCTAAGGATTGTGACGGACATATGATGCCTGGCATTGATAATCAAGAAGTGTCGCCTCAGAAAGACTATAAAATGGGGTGTTCTATCAAGACACAAATGGCGCGGCAGGTATCACGTCCATCTGATCTGATGGGACGAGGGAATACGGATTTGAAGACCGATGGTAGAAGCGCCACGAACATCGTTGATGCCTATCGCACCGGTGCGCCGAATGAGGCGCTGGATGGGGAGAGTGCCTCAGGTGAGGAATGATTTTCCTTAATCTGGGTGTAAAAAATTAATATCTCTTAGGGGAATTTTAAGAGCCAGATGCTAGAGTGATGATGATGGAGTTCGTCCATCTTGAGCAATAATTCTTTTGCCCCTTCGGGCATAGCATAGGGTACATTTTTCATGAGTGAGGCAGAGAATCAGTCGAGCGACATCCTTCTTCCGGGGGCACGCGTTTCTGTTTTTTCCAATGATCCGGAGACGATTTCATCGGCCGCTTTGTTGCAAGAGGACTGGCGGTTTGCGCGGGTTGATGTCGCGATTGCGCAAGGCGGCGTTGAGCATGCTATTGAAACGTATAAAACACAAACTTCGCCTGACCTGTTAATTATTCAAACCGATGATATTAATGATGCGTTCATCGAGAGTCTGGGAACATTGTCAGAGTTTTGTGAAGAGGGAACGGCGGCCATTATTGTTGGTCCGGTTAATGATGTTTATCTATACCGCCAGTTGATTGAAATGGGTGTGAGTGATTATCTGGTGCGTCCGCTGCGTCCAGAAGTTTTATCCGAGGTGATTGCAAAGGCTTTGATCACGCGTCTTGGCGTTTCCGATAGCCGGTTGATTGCGTTTATTGGAGCTAAGGGCGGTGTTGGGACTTCTGCGCTTGCCCAGATAGCAGCATGGACGATTTCCGAAAAATTGGGACATAAGACTGTTTTAATGGATGGGGCCGGAGGGTGGTCATCACTTAGTGTGGGGATGGGTTTTGATCCATCTGCGACATTGTCTGAGGTGTCACGCGCGACTGAGGCCAAGAATGAAGAGGCGCTTAAGCGCATGATTTATAGTGTTACAGACAAGTTGCGTGTTGTTGCAACCGGGTCAGATGCGATGTTGGATGCGTCAATATCGGGTCAGCAGTATGAGGCGATTATTAATGCCTTGATGGTAAAATCGCCGGTTGTTCTGGTTGATTTATCAGCAGCGGATTCAGGTTTGTGCAAGGCGGTTCTGACACGGGCGCATCAGATTATTGTTGTGACGACGCCAACGATTACGTCTTTGCGGTTTTGCCGCAGTCTGATTAAAGAAATTTCTTCTGTGCGTGGCGGGGACGCAGATGATGTGTCGCTGGTGGTGAATAAGGCCGGGTTGTGCAAAGCGCATGAGATTGGGCAGAGCGACATAGCGGAGGCTTTGGAGGCTAGTGTTGATGCCACGATTGCGTTTGTGCCCAATGTGTTCGTGAAATATGAAAGCGAAATTAAGAAATTATTAATGGATAAAGAAGGTGTGGCTATTTTAAACGAATTTTTGCCTGTTTTGAGCAAAAGGTTGCCGCGCGCGAGTGGTGAAGAAGAAGAAGAATTAGAAAAAGATTCAGGGTTTATTGGTGGTTTCTTAAGTAAATTGAAGTCAAAATAGAGTAATTGAGCGTGTATTTCCGCGCTTAAGTCAATTTATCTGATCGTTTTAGAGATATCTTATGTTTGGTAAAAAGCAAAACGGCCCTGCGCAAGCGGAGCCAAAGAAAAAAGTAGAGAAGAAGCCTGCATCTGTGCAGACGGCTGACAAGATTAATGCGCCTAAAATGGCACCGCAAAAAATCCCCGAAGGGACGGCGCATCTGGATGAGATGCTTGATGGTTTAGATGATGTTTTGCCGAAGGACGTGCCGCCCAAACCGGCGCCGCAAGCGCCCATTGAGCAAGTTATACCGTCTGTGGATAAGGTTTCTCAGATACCGGAAAAGCAATTGCCAAAGGCTGTGGATAAGTCAAAATCCGAGGTTGCGGCGGCCGGGGAAGATTCTGCCGGGAAAAAGCCGCTAAAAGATATGAATGCCGACATGGTTTTGCACGACGCGCCGGAGGAGGCTGTCGATGATTTAAATGCCAAAGATGATTCTGTCACGTCTTTGCGTTTGCAGAGATGCCGCAACCGGATCTGGCTTGATTTGCGTGACGGGATTGACTTAAAAGCGCTGGCGCGCATGGACGGCAAGGCCGCGCGCGAGGAAGTGAATTCCGCGGTTGAGGAGATTGCCCGGTTCCGTAATCTGGATTTAACACCATCAGAATTGCAGCAGATCGGTAAGGAATGTGCCGATGATATGCTTGGGTTCGGGCCGCTGGAGGAGTTGCTTGAGCGCGATGATATCGCCGATATCATGATTAACGGGCCGGACATTACCTATATCGAGGTTAAGGGAAAGATTGAGCGCACGCATGTTGCGTTCCGTGATAATCAGCACCTGACAACGATTTGTCAGCGTATTGTGGGGGCGATTGGGCGCCGGGTGGATGAATCCAGCCCGATTTGTGACGCGCGTCTGGCAGATGGGTCACGTGTGAACGTCATTATTCCGCCTTTGGCGGTGGATGGGGCGTGCATGACCATTCGTAAGTTCAAAAAGGATAAGCTGACGCTTGAGGATTTGATGGGGTTTGGATCGATGAGCCCGTCTTGTGCGAAACTGATTATGGCGATTGGCCGGTGCCGGGTGAATGTTCTGGTTTCGGGCGGTACGGGGTCGGGGAAGACCACGATGCTGAATTGTTTGACGCGGTACATTGAGGCAGGGGAGCGGATCATTACGTGTGAGGATGCGTGTGAGCTGCAGCTGCAGCAGCCGCATGTTGTGCGTCTTGAAACACGTCCGCCTAACCTTGAGGGCGTGGGGGAGATTACGATGCGGGATTTGGTCAAGAACTGTCTGCGTATGCGCCCTGAACGTATCATTGTTGGGGAGGTGCGGGGCCCTGAGGCGTTTGATTTGCTTCAGGCGATGAATACGGGCCATGACGGCTCTATGGGCACTGTGCACGCGAATAATCCGCGTGAGGCGATATCACGGATGGAGAATATGATTGCGATGGGGGGATTGAACCTGCCGACTTCGGCGGTGCGAGAGCAAATTGCAAGCGCGGTGAATGTAATTATTCAGGTGCAGCGTTTGCGCGATGGATCGCGGAAAACAACGCATGTTAGCGAGATTACCGGTATGGAAGGTGAGGTTGTGACCATGCAGGATCTGTTCAGCCTGGAGATTGAAGGTGAGGATGAGGATGGCAAGTTGATTACGCGCCAGAAATCGTCGGGATTGCGTCCTAAATTCTTTGATAATGCCCGCCAATATGGTGTTGCGGACATGGTTATGGATGCGATGGAGGAGGCCTATGGCTAAATTATGATGTTCATGTTTGATAAATGGCCTGCGAGTATTGCTTTTCTGCGCTTGCGCTTCTCAAATACTAAAATGTATTCTGCGATGCGCTGCTCGAAAAACAACACTCTCGACTCATTTCTCTGCCATGAACATCATAATTTTAGGTTCAGGATCTTGGAGAGCATGTTATGACACCTGTGCAGATTATATTGATCTCCGTAATTGTGTTTCTGCTGGTTGCGCTGGTTCTTTTTATGCTGACAAGCGGGGGGGAGGATAAAAAAAAGAAGAATATTGATTTAATCCGAAGATCTTCAGGCGGCGGCGGGGGTGAGCGTATTGCTAATGAAAAGGATCTTCAGCATAAGCGCCGTGCAGAGATTGCGAAGAAGCTGAAATCCAGCCAAAGTGAGGAAAAAAAGGAGGATGGCAAGGTTTCCATGCGGTTGCGGTTACAACAGGCAGGGTTGTCACTTTCGCCGCGCAAATTTTGGATTCTTTCATTCATATGTGGGGTTATTTGCGCGATTACAGCCAAAATAATGGCATTTTCGCCGATGTTGATTCTGTTGGTGTTTGTAACTGGATTCCTTGGGCTTCCACGTTTCATTTTGAGTAAAATGACCAAAAGACGCCAAAAACAATTTCTTACAGATTTTGCCGATGCCCTGGATGCGGTTGTCCGATTGCTCCGTGCGGGGATGCCGGTGTCCGAGGCGGTTTCGATGATTAGCCGTGAGTTTGATGGGCCTGTGGGTGAGGAAATGTCGATCATCTATGATAAGCAAAAGATAGGCGTGCCCTTACATGAGGCTGCTCTTGAGGGCTGTAAGCGCATGCCATTACCGGAGATGAAGATGTTCGCCGCCGGTCTTGCTATTCAGTCGCAGACGGGCTCCAGTCTGTCTGAGGTTTTGACGAATTTATCGGGTGTGATTCGGGCAAGATTCAGGTTGAAACGTAAGGTAATGGCGCTGTCTTCGGAGGCTATTGCTTCTGCGAGTATTATCGGCTGTTTGCCGCCGTTGGTGGCAATGGGTCTGTATTTTGCCAATCCGGGCTATCTCGACCCCCTGTTTACAACGCCAACCGGCAAAAACCTAGTTATGGGCGCGGTATTCTGGATGAGTCTGGGTGTGTTCGTTATGAAAAAAATGATCAACTTTAAGATATAGGTCGGATTTATGAGTAATGAGATGATAATTACGATCTTTGCAGCATTGGGGGCGGCGCTTTCGGTTATTGCATTTGCGTATCCGTTTTTGCAAAAATCTGACCAGAAAGAAAAAACAAAATCGATCATTGAGAAACGCCGCAAAGATCTCTATCAAATTTCACGTGAAAGCGGTGGGCGTAAGCCAGCCAAGGAAGAGAGTATTTCTGCGCGCGATAACATGGCGATGTTCTACATGTTCCAAAAGCTGGCGGGATCTATGGGGGAGCAGGCGCGTGACAAGATGTTGCAGGCGGGCATTCGTAACCCCAAGGCGCACGTTAAATTTATGATTATGCGGGCGGCTTTGCCTACTGTTTTTGGGGTATTGGCGATCTTGTATGTGAATGCCTTGCCGGAAGAGCAGGCGATGAGTTTTATCAAGCAGCTGGGCCTAATTTTAGGGCTTATGCTGTTTGGGTTCAAGCTGCCTGATATTCTGGTCAAGAACATGATTTTAAAGCGCCAGGAGGAGTTTAATCTGAGCTTCCCGGACTCTCTTGACATGATGCTTATCTGCGTGCAGGGGGGGATTGGCCTTGAGCAAACAGTTGAGCGCGTGGCCAGCGAGGTTGCAGAGCAATCAGCGGTTCTGGCAGAGGAGCTTGGTATTTTAAGTGCGGAGATGGCGATGCTGAATGACCGTAAGCAGGCGCTACAGGATTTTGCGCGGCGTGTTGGGAGTTCGGCGGGGAAGAGTTTTGCGACATCGCTTATTCAGGCGGAACAGTACGGAACGTCTATATCAGGCGCTTTGCGCGTTATGTCTGATGAGCTTAGGGATATGCGCATGGCAGAGGCTGAGCGCAAGGCTGCGTCTTTGCCGCCTAAATTAACCGTTCCTATGATTTTGTTCTTCTTGCCAGCATTATTCATCATCATTTTAGGTCCTGCAGGTATTACGGTCAGTACGATGCGTGAGGGCGGTTAAAACTCCCGGTTTTGTAGTTACTGGAGCCTGTTTTTATTACATTTTAGCTGCGCGTCATTATTTTCAGCTATTTGTTTTCATATTTTTTTATCTTGCGGATTTATGATGCGGGTCATCATGAGGCAGTGAGGCATTTCGTTGCTTATTTTTTCATAATTAAGAATCGTATCATGATTTTTTGCCGTGTCTGCGGTGATTTTTAGCGTTTAAACTGCTTTTATAAAACCGATACGCATTGTATTTTATTTTTATTGACGCTTTTGTCTGTTTATCTGCTTGTTATAAAAGTGTTTTATATTTTTTCTTGACTGAATTTAGTGCTTTAGTGGCCTGATGTTTTATGCGCTGTTTGTGATGAGGGGGATTTTAACTGCAATTTTCGCAAAGGGCGCAGAGGTCTTTCAGGATTCAGCGCCGTTTGGGGCTTTCCTGCATAATTACACGGGAGGTGAGGAGCGGCTTATCTCTCGTTCAGTGTTCTGATAATGCGCAGGTTGCGTTCAAGCTCGATGCGGCCAGGGGAGATTTTTTTGGCTTTTTCCAATACCTCTATTGCTTCTTCTATGAAGCCCTGTGTGGCTAGATTAAGTGCGAGGTTGTTCATGACCGTTGTTGGGTCACCCTGCCAGTTTTCAAGACCCTTGCGGAAGGCGCGTTCTGCCTCCGGGTGCATTTCTTTTGCATCCAATGCGATACCTAGATTTTGATAGGCGTAATAGTCAGTTGGGTCTTGAATGATTGCGGCTTGTGCAAATTTTTCTGCGCCGTCGTAATCGCCAAGAGCGAGTTGGATCATTGACATTTCAGTATTGACGCCGGGGGCGACTGTTTGTTCCTGAGAAAAAGGTTTGAGGACGAGAGCCGCGCGTTCGTTATAGCCAGATTGACGAAGCCCTTGGGCGTATGCCAATGCAATTTCGGGATTCTCGCTCTCGCGTTTGTATTTGCGTTCCAAGGCGAGGAGAGAGGCGGATACAGAGCCCTTTTGTGCAGCGCTCAGTGTTGCTTTTTCGATTGCGCTGTCAAGGCGTTCGGCGCGGCTGGCGGTTACAGGTTCCTCGATCGTGCTGCCGGTTGTTTTACATGCGGTCATGCCAGAAAGGGCAAGGGCCAAGACGATGAATGAGGTGGTATTTTTCATGATAATTTTTGCCTTTGTTCCTTAAAGATTACTCTGTTGCTTCGTCTAAATTTGGTGTTTCAGAATTCTGGGGTTGTTGGGGCGCCTTATCATCTGAAGATTTGCTGCTATCACTGCTTGAGCCGCCGCCGCCATCTGCGTTGTCTGTTTTGCTTGATCCTTGATCCTCTATGCCGATTGGGTGGCACATATCGGGGCAATAAAAGACGCTTGTTGGCTGGCAATCTTCATTTCCTGCGCAGGTGCGTTTGACGCGCACATAGTCTTTCGCAGGGCTGGCGACGATGACATGGCGTTGCATAATGACCTGCCCCTTTTTGCCGAGAACGGTAAAGTGCGTTGCGCCGGGGCTGCGGGGGATGATAACCAATAATTTTGATGAATCCGCGATGACGTTAATGTGAAGCGGGTTACCTATGATGATGCTTGCGGATTCCTCTTCCAGACGGATCAATTCGGATTTATCGGGCGTTAGGCGAAGAATTGGATGGGTTGTGTCTTCTGGTAATCCAGAAAGAGCATCCTGTTCATTCTCTGTCGCAGGGATATCGATTGCTTGCTGAGGCGGTTCGGCGCGGGTGGGGCTCGTAAAAGCGCCTGCTGTGAGCACTAAAGCGAGCAGAAATCCGGTGTTTTTATGCAATTTAATCATGTTTACCCCATGGCTTGGGAAGAAATTGAACTTTAATTGTACAGGGAAATTGTTTAAAAATCACCCTCTTTTGTGAAGTTTTATCAGGTTGTTTTTTTTTGCTTTTTATCTGAGATCTTACAAATATAAATTGACCCGAGGCGTAATCTGAACGATTTTAGGGGTGATTCACACTCTGAGGGGATATTTAATGAAAAAAATGGTTATCGGTAAAGAAGAATGGTGCGCTTTGCCGGAATTGGGGTTGACGGCGATCAAGGCGCGCATTGATAGCGGTGCGAAAACATCGTCTTTGCATGCGTTTAACATTCATACGTTTGAAAGTGCGGGTAAGAAGCACGTTCATTTTGATATTCATCCCGTGCAGGATAACCGTAAAATTATTCAAAGTTGCCGCGCTCTTGTTGTGGACCAGCGGGCGGTAAAAAGCTCGAGCGGGGATAAGGAGCAGCGTCTTGTTATCCGCACGCCGCTGTCTTTGGGTGGGGAGGTTTGGGATATTGAAGTCACACTGACCAATCGTGATGCGATGGGGTACCGGATGTTGATCGGGCGGGAGGCGATGACGGGGCGGACGTTGATTGATCCGGATGCGTCGTTTTGTTTGGGTAAAATCTCGGAGGAGAGTGCAATCAAGCATTATAGCGCCGAAGTGCGGAAGAGGGCGGGATTGAGAATTTTGCTGCTGGCGAGTAATCCGGATCTATATTCAAACAAACGCATTATTGAGGCCGGTGAAGAGCGCGGGCACGAGGTTCGCTTTGTTAATATAAGTCAGTGTTATATGAATATCAGTTCGAAAAAGCCGGAGGTTCATTATCGCGGGGGTGAGCTTTTAGATGAAGTGGATGCGGTTATTCCGCGGATCAAGCCGGTGATGACGTTTTATGGATGTGCGATTACGCGCCAGTTTGCTGCGATTGGGGCGTATTGCCTGAACGGGGCAGTGGCGATTACGAAGTCGCGGGATAAATTGCGATCGTTGCAGGAATTATCGAATAAGCGCATTCCGATGCCGACGACAGGTTTTGCAAATTCGCCTGTGGATACGCGCGAGATTATCAATATGGTGAATGGCGCGCCGCTGGTTGTGAAATTGCTGGAGGGGACGCAGGGGCGCGGCGTGGTTCTGGCGGAGACCAACAAGGCGGCGGAGAGCGTGATTAACGCCTTTAAGAGTTTGAACGCCAATATTCTTGTGCAGGAATTTATCAAGGAAGCACATGGGGAGGATATTCGGTGCTTTGTGATTGATGGCAAGGTTGTGGGCTCGATGCAGCGTAAGGCGGCGGCAGGTGAGTTTCGCGCAAATCTTCATCTGGGGGGCAGCGCGAGCGCGGTGCGCATTACCGCGCAGGAGCGCAGAATTGCCGTGAACGCGGCCAAGGCAATGGGGCTGGTGGTTGCGGGGGTGGATATTATTCGCTCCAAGGACGGGCCAAAGGTTCTGGAGATTAATTCTTCGCCGGGGCTGGAGGGGATTGAGGATATTACGGGCAAGGATATTGCGGGTCTCATGATTCAGGCGATTGAGAAGAATGTGAAAAAGGGCCCTGTTACCAAGAAGTAGGGTAAATAGCTTTTACTCCTCGGCTCATAATATAACCACTTAAGTGGTGATCGTGATTATGAGAGTTTTTGGAAAATGGTGGGCGGTATTGGGATTGAACCAACGACCCCTTGCGTGTCGAGCAAGTGCTCTACCGCTGAGCTAACCGCCCACTCTAGATGCGATAAGGGGATAGATTTATCGGGGTTTGAGTAAAAGTTCAAGGTTAAAGTTACGCAGGATAGGATAAAGTTTTGGCGAAGGGGGCTCGCCGGAAGGTGGGCTAGCGCCGGTTCATGGTTTTTCCTTTAAGATGGCGTCGACTTTTTCGACCAGGTCATTCAGGTGGAAGGGTTTCGAGAGGAGCTGTGTGTTCGGGTTTTCGGCATTTTTGGCTGATTCCATCGCCATAGCCGCAAATCCGGTGATGAACATGATTTTTATATCCGGGGCGATTTCTTTGGCTTTTTGCGCGAGCTCTATGCCGTCAATGCCAGGCATGACGATATCTGTGAGGAGGAGGTCATAATCCTGATTTTCGGTGAGGGCGTTCAGGGCGCTGAGGCCGTTGGTTGCGCTTATGACATTGTGGCCTGCGCGTTTGAGGGCGAGGGAGAGAAAGTTCAGCATTGAGCCGTCATCTTCGGCGATCAGTATCTTTGCCATAGAAATAGATATGATGCAAAGTGTGCTGGAAGGCAAATCATTATTATACGGGCAGATTTATAATGCCGCTAAAAACTGGTCTCCGGCTAGAGCCCAGCTGTAATGTTCGCGCACATGGCCTGCGCATTTTTGCCTGTTGGCGCATGATATGGCCGTGCGGGCAGCTTTTTCAAGATCTTCGTCCAGCGCGCCTAATTCCGGGGATGTGATGATGTCTTTGGGCCCCATAACGGGGTAGGCGGCAACCGGCAGGCCGCAGGCCAGTGCCTCGATGAGGACAATCCCGAAGGTGTCAGTTTTGGAGGGGAAGATGAAGACATCACTGGCGCGGTAGTAATCGGCGAGTTCCTTATTTGATTTTTTGCCGACGAACAGGGCGTCCGGGTAATTCTTTTCAAGGTTTGAGCGGATGGGGCCATCCCCCACCAGAATTTTATCGCCGGGCCAGCGCATGTCCAGGAAGGCCTCTAGATTTTTTTCGATGGCCAGGCGGCCTACATAAAGGGCCACTGGCTTTTTAAAGGGGGGGAGTGCGCTTTTTTCGCCGGGGTAGAAAATATTGAAATCTGCGCCGCGGGTCAAATGTTTGATGGGGGTGGTAAAGCCCCAATCAAGGAGCTGAGCTTCCAGGCTTTTGGTGGCGACCATCACAGCAGAGGAGGGTTTGTGGAATTGGCGTACCCATTTAATGGCCAGCCTGTGCATGGCATTGTAAAGCGGGGGGATAAGCCATGCAAAGCGTTTGGCGACGTAATCGGGGAATTGTGTGTGGTAGCAGGTTGTGAATTTAATGTTGTTTTTCATGCAGTATTCGCGCGCCGCCCAGCCCAGAGGACCTTCGGTTGCGATATGGATTTTATCGGGATTGAAGTCTTTTATCAGGCGTTTTAAGCGCCTGTGGGGGCGCATGACCAGTTTGATTTCGGGGTAAAAGGGCATGGGTAAGGCTACGGCAAAATTTGCGGGGCCTATGATTTCAACGATGTGCCCTTTTTTTATTAGTTCTGTGCATAGATGTTCGTAAGTGCGCACAACGCCGTTGACCTGTGGGTGCCATGCGTCGGTGATGATCAGAAGTTTGATAGACATTTATTGCGTTCACCTTTATTATAGGCGCAGAACTGTTGTTTTATGATCAATATATTCACTCGAATCAGCTGTTAACCCTAACTGCGAACGCCCCAATGCTCAATAGATTTTTAGCACTTATGGTTTTGTTGTGCCTGCCTGCTGCAGGTGTTTTAGCGCAGGAGCCGGAGTGCAATCCGCCCTATGAGATGGTGACGAAATTGCACAAAGCTGAGCCGGGCGCATATACGGTGTGGAATACTCTCTATGGTGTTCCTGAGTATGATGAAGGGTTTGACACGATATTGCCCCATGAGGGGGGCGGTGTCGTCGCCGCCGGAAAACGCCGAAAGGTGGGGTCAGAAATTAATGAATTGGTGTTTGTCACGTTTGACCGGTTGGGGCGCAAGACACGAGAGCGCGCTCAGGTGGTTTCAGATCTGCAGGATGTCATAAAAATGTTGCCCACGCCGGAGGGGTATGTCGTGTTGGCGCAAATTAAAAAAGCGCGCGCGGAAATCTGGCTCGGTTTTTTTGACAAAGATTTCATGTTGCGATCGCAAAAGATCCATGCGGATGAGAGAGATGATTTATTTGTTTCGGATATTATTCCCTCAATTGATGGGTCGGGGTGGGTCATTTCGGTGTCATATGTGCGCAAGCTTGGACCGGAGGCCGATGCCCCTGTTCTGAAAAACGGGGCGGTTGTGACGTTAAACAAGGCCGGAGAAATGGTCAAAAAACGAGCCTATAGCGTGGGGAATAAAAGTGAAATTTTGAGCCTTGCTGTATTGAAAAAGAAGGGTTTGGGGAGTGGGTATATCGCAACGGGTTATTTCGAAAATGGTGCAGGAAAGAATTTGGCCTTTGCGATGGCGCTTAGTACGGATTTGTCTTTGGTCTGGCAGAATGAGTATAGCCGCGGATTATCGGCCAAGTTTAATACGGCAGAGAGTTACCGTGATGATTATATTTTGGCCTTTGGGGATGTTGTGCCGGGCAATGGCGGTGCGCTTGGGACCTGGCTTGCCTTGCTGGATGCCGGGGATGGGGCTGTGCTGTGGCAGCGTTATTATTACGGCGGTGGAGGCACGCATGATCACTCTGCAAAAAGCCTTTATGTCAGCCAGCAGGGCTTAATTATTTTGATGATGGATGCATTGGCGAACAGCGGTCGAGGCGCAGTTGCTGATGAGGCGGCATTGATTAGTGATGACATGGATTATGCGCAGGTTCTAACGCTGTCTCCGCGCGGGATAACGCTGGATGGGAATACGTATTTCTATGGGCACGGTGTGGTGATTGGGCAGATGGTTGAGGGCCCGGATGGGCAGCGGTTAATGGCGGGCAAGGCGCGCGTTCCTGTTGAGCAGGAGAGTAAAAAGGGCAAGTCTGCAGCGCTATTAGAAAATCCGCCTTTGACGGAAGGTGATATCATTAACTTGCCGGATGTTGAGCTTTCTGATAAAGCGAGGAAGGGGCTTGAGCTTTTGCAGAAGAATGTTCAGGCGCAAAATAAAAATCCTGCTGCGGTGGTGATTGAAGAATCGGCCAAGCGTGATAGTGATTTAATGGAAAAGGGTTGGGTGGTTGTTGGCGATAAATTCGATACGTACAACGATCCTTGTGCCCGTTAAGGTATATAAATCATATGATTAATGAAGATGATCAAGATGAGGTCTTAAGCTTTGTTGCGCTTGATGTTCATTCTGGGCAGCGTGCGGATAAGGTTTTGAGCGCATTGTGTGCGGATTTGTCACGCTCGCGGTTGCAGGATCTGATCGCGCAGGGGATGGTGTTTCTGGATCATGCTGTGCTCAGTACGCCGTCAACAAAGGTGGAGGCAGGGCAGGTTTTTCTGGTGCAGGTTCCGCCCCCTGTGGAGGGGGAGCCCAAGGCGGAGGATATTCCCCTGGATGTGGTGTATGAGGATGATGACGTTCTGGTTATTAACAAGCCTGCGGGGATGGTTGTGCATCCGGGCGCGGGGCATTGGAGCGGGACGCTTGTCAATGCGCTGCTGCATCATTGCGGGGAGAGTTTGTCGGGGATTGGCGGGGTGGTGCGCCCGGGGATTGTGCACCGGTTGGATAAAGATACGAGCGGATTGATGATGGTGGCGAAGAATGATTTTGCGCATCATCATTTGAGCGCGCAGCTTGCGGATCGATCGCTGAGCCGGGTTTATCATGCGCTGGTGCTTGGGGTGCCTATGCCGATTAAGGGCAGTGTTGACCGGCCAATCGGCAGGCACAAGCATAACCGTTTGAAGATGAGTGTGATGAGTGGTTCCCTTCGTGAGGCGAAGACCTATTACAGGGTTGTTGAGCAGTTTGGACAGGCCTGTGCGCTCGTGGAATGTGTGCTGGAGACGGGCCGTACGCATCAGATAAGGGTTCATATGGAGGCTATTGGTTATCCAATTTTAGGCGATTCGTTATACGGACCGCAGCGCACAGCGTTGCAAAGTAACTTGAAGAAAGAATCTTATTCTATTGATATAATTAATGAAATTTTGAGTTTGCCTTATCAGATGCTTCATGCGAGGGCGTTGCAGTTTATTCATCCGCGCACCGAAGAGGTGCAATTCTTTGAATGTAAGAGCTCAGAAATTTTTAGTAAAGCATTGAAATTACTAAAAAAATAGGAAAAGTTTGCATTTACATAAAATTTTATATTATCATATAAAGGTGAGAGATTTGATGAGGGAGACTAAAACGGGGTTTTTCTTTTATTCAATTTCTTGAAACAAGATAGTGATTATATAGTTATCTCTTTACAAGTTAACGATACGTTTTGAATAGTTTTATAAGGTTTCTTACTTACGGGGTAAATGTTTTAACGTTGTCAATAAACTAAGTTGCAACATATAAAAAACCTAATGGGCCAGTCTGAGATTGGCTCATTTTTTTGGGTCATGGTCCTTATTTTTCTGCTATTTCATCCCAGTGCGCTGCTATGTGATCAAGGGTGAAGGGTTCGGATATTTCATAGAGGCTGACGGGTTTGTTTAGGATTTGGGCTGCATTACGGCCAAAGGGTGCGATGCGGGTATTGGATTGGATGGCCGCATTCAAAACGGGCGCGGCTCCGAGGGGGATGATGAGGCTCAGGCTATGCTGGGCACTTAAATTTTCGCCGAAGGGGTCGGTGTCCGCATGGTTGCTGATGGCGATATCAGCGGCGATTTTTGCTCCGTTTTTAAAATCTTTTTCCAAGCCAAAGGCAAAGCCCGCATCACCTGCAAGGAAGCGGCCTATGCGCAAATTTGCGGTTACGTCATGCATGGGAATGTCGTACCAGATATTGGCATGACCCGTGAGAACGCCTGTACCATTTAAGCCCAAGGCCAGGGGCGTGTCAGGATCGCGGCGCTGCGCGTGCCAAAGCTCGGCGCCTAAAGCAAGGCGGGCGTTGAAGGGGCGGTACAGAAGTTCACTTCCTGTGCCGTAATAAAATTCTTCCAGATAGCCGGAGAGCAGCGAAAAATGTAGTTCTGGTGTGAATGAGTTGGCGATGCCGAAATAGCTATGCTCCAATCCAAATGCCGAGCCGGTAAAATCGGCAATATCACTGCGGACGGGCAAGAGGGCGCGGGGGCGCAATTCATTAAGGCGGTCAAGATTGTCGGCCAGATTGACGCGAAAGCCTATGCCGTTCATAACCCGTCTGTCGCCAAATAAGGGTATTCGTACAGGGATATCGCGGGCGGAGATGAGCGCCGAGGTGCGGTAGAGCGCGCCGGTATCTTCCTCGGACAGGCTGATTTGTGTGTCCAGAATTAGTGTGTTGGTGCTGCGCAGTTTCAGGCCTTTGGTGGGGAGGAATTTGGCCTGAGGTTTGATCTGTGATGGCTCTGCCGTAAATTCTGCATTTTGCCAGATTTCCTGAGGGCTGATGATCTCGTTGTCGATGCTGATGGATTTTTCAATATCCTTGCGCAGGATGCGGATGGTTGTGCCTTCGAGCTCCAGGCGTTTCAATGTTATGGCCAGTTCTTTGATATCCTGAATATAATCCGCGTATTCGGTTGTGACGTATCTTAGGGCTTCGTTGATGTGGTAAGGGGAGGAGATGTTTTCCGGTATGTTCAAAGTTATGAATAAAATTTGGCCTTCAATGCGGATGCTGTCTATGCCCAGATCTTGGGGGTCGGGTTTGTCGGGGATGGCGCGCAGGGGTATTGAAAGGTTATCTGTGACCGTAGTTTTTTTATAATTGTAGTACAGGGGCGTGGCTGGTTTGAGATGTTCCGGGCGGGCTTTTAGCGAGAGGCGGGCCATGAGTTTGTCTGTGCCCTGCATTCCAACTTGGGCGCTGAGGGTGTCATTATAGTTATAGGCCAGACCTAATCCCCATGGGGATGGCGGGTCGTAGTCTGTGGCGCTTTGTTCGGTGCTGTAACGGTCTGCGCCGTAATCGAGTTTGAGGGAGAGGCCTTTGACGGGGAGGAAATATTCCATGCCGCCGAAGAAGCCTGCTTCTTTGCCTGAGAACCAGTCGGAGGGTTCATTTGTGCTCTCGCCGTTGATGTCTCTGTTTTGGTTGAAATGTGAGCCAAGAAAGTTCAGGGGGTTTTTGATGTGTCCGGCGGTGCCGAAGCGCCCCCAGCCTATGCCGCCTGTAAAGTCGAAGTTATTATAGCGTTTGGACAGGGCGATAAATTCTCCGGCCTGACGGCGATGACCGAATGCGGATTGCAGGCCGATGCTAAGCTCGGGGGTGAGCTCATGCTCTTTTAGCAAGCGCAACTTTAGGTCAACGCCGGGGTAGAGGCGATTGGCCTCCTCCAGGATATTTGAGATTTCTGCGCTCTGGCGGATGCTGATGAAAAGGGGGGTGGCGATTTGCATCCCGATATAGCCGTGAAAGTAAGGATCAAGGGTTGATGCGCCCATTCGCAAGGTTCCTGCGCGGTCCATGCGGGCGCTGGGCACGGTGTTTAGACCTAGAAATCCCGTCATCATCGGGGTGTGGTTTTGCTGCGCGCCGGCCTGATGAGGTTTTATGGTCGCGGATAGGAGCAGGCTGCACAGGAGCAGCGGGCGGGAATTTTTTTGTTTCATGGGCGAACAAATAAAGGGTGGGGATAATCTTCCTTTCGTATTTTACCCTAATACCGGAGTATGTCAAAGTTGATTTATGGTTGTGCTTTTTCTGCATTTCTTTTACCTTAATATTCGTCAGTGTGTGAGTTTTCATGTCAGATTTTTCCTTTGTGCTTTATAGCGCAGTTTTGCTTTTATCTTGGGTGGTTGTCGGTGCATTGATTATTCGTTGCAGAAAATCTTGCGAGATGCTCAAGATTTATAATGATATTTTTGAGGCGACGCAGTTCGGGAAAGTAATATTTGACCAGAATGGTCGTTTTTTTAGGGTTAATACAAAGGCAAAATCATTTTTATCAGAGATGTCAATGTTGGATTTTAAGAATATGAGCCAAAGTGATTTTTTGAATTATCTTTATGATCATGCTGTTGATCCAAGTGAGAGCGTTCGTAATGTGGTTCTTGATTATACAGCTCAAGTTCAGGGGGCCGATTTTCGAGAGGTTGTTCATGTGAGTGAGGGGCGTATTTGCCTGGTTAATGCTAGAAATTTAAGTAAGGGGAAGAGCATTTTCACCTTTTCGGATGTGACATCGTGGAGCACACGCGAGAGGGATTTATTGATGGTGGATCAGCTCAATCGCCAGTTGCATCATGCTATTCAAGAAATTTCAAGCGGGGTGGTTATCGGTGATCCAAAGGTGAAGGGATGTCCTATATTATTTGCGAATAGTGCTTTCTTTGATTTTGTTAAATGTGAGTCTGATGATTTGCATCATGTGGGCTGGCAGATATTAGGCACATTAATTCATGATGATGAAGAAATAAAAAAATTTCGTTCAGCATTGAGACGTTTTAAAAGTGTTGAATTGTCTCTGGAGGACAGAGAGGATTCTAATATCCGTTACTATAATTTGAAACTGTCGCCCGTCTATGATCAAAGGGGAGATTTGGACCTTTATGTGGGTGTTTTAAGCGATGTAACAGTATTGAAGCAGCGTGAATCAGAGTTTTTCCATGCGCAGAAGTTAGAATCTCTGGGGCAATTGGCCGCGGGGGTTGCGCATGATTTTAATAATATCCTGTCGATTATTTCGGGCTACTCTTTGGCTGTATCAAAGGGGTTGCGCAAGGATCAGGATAAGCTTCGCAAGGATGTTGAAAAGATTACTCTGGCGGCGGATCGTGGCGCCGGTTTAACACGTAAAATGCTGACCTTTAGCCGTCATAAGGTTGTTACTAAAGAGGTTGTGGATGTGCGGGGCATTGTTGAGGAGCATAGCGAGCTATGTAAGCCGTTGCTTTCCTCAGATGTCAGTATCGGGGTTGAGGTGGGCGCTGAGTCCTTGAATGTGCGGGGCAATGTGGTCTCGATCAGCCAGATTTTGATGAATCTGGTCATTAATGCCCGTGATGCGATGTCTGGTGAGGGAACGATCATTTTGAGTGCAAGCGCATGCCATGCCGATGATGCGCCGGAGAGGATCAGGAGTATTGTTGCGGGGGAGGATTATGTTTGTTTGAATGTTTCGGATACCGGCTCGGGGATGGATGAGGAGACGTTATCCCGGATTTTTGATCCTTTCTATACGACGAAAGATAAATCACAGGGTACGGGGCTAGGGTTATCTGTTGTTTATGGTCTTGTGCATGAGATGGGCGGGGCGATTGATGTGAGCTCTGCTGTGGGGCAGGGGACAACATTTTCAATATATATTCCGCGTTGTTATCAGGATGCGACGAAGGCAATCTTGCGCAGTATGGAGACCGGTAATTCTGTGCGTTTAGATGGGTATTGTGTGCTGCTGGTAGAAGATGAGCCCGATTTGCTTGAGATCGTGGGAACCATGCTTGAGGATGCGGGCATGACTGTTTTGAGTGCGCTTAATGGATCTGATGCGCTTGTTCTTCAGGATGATTATATCGGGCAGATTGATTTGTTGCTGACGGATGTTGTTATGCCAGAGCTTAGCGGCGTTAAGCTGGCGGAATTGGTAAGGGCGGTGAGGCCGGAAATAAAAACGATATTTATGAGCGGGTTTCCCTCCAGTGGGGATATGTCGCCGATCAGCTTGCCCGATGCGGCGGAGTTTGTTGCCAAGCCGGTTCATTATGAGGATTTACTCTGTATCATTTTCTATATGTTAAGTGAGCAGATTAAAGAGGGGGTTTATGCCAATGAAACCCCACGTTGGATTGTAAACTAACTAGGATGCCAGGAGTTTCAAATGACCAGAGAGTTGAGTAAATTGAATGTCCTTGTTGTAGATGATCAGCCTGAAATGGTGTCGATGATCCGTAATATGTTATCGGAGATTGGGATTAAGCGCATTTTTGATGCCTCTGATGGGCGTAAGGCGCTGGCGTTTGTGGATTCAGCGTTTGATGCGGTGGATCTGATTGTCTGTGACTGGAATATGCCCGGGATGAGCGGGGTTGAGTTTTTGCGCCAAATTCGCACGGTTGATCCAGATATGCCGTTTTTGATGGTCACGGGGCGAGGGGATATGGATTCAGTTGTTGAGGCTAAAAGCTCTGGTGTGAACGGGTATATTGTCAAGCCGTTCTCTCCGGTTCAGATGGAGGCGAAAATCCGCATCGTCATGCAAAAAAGCAAGCGTTAAGTAACGCTTTTCAATAATGCCGTCTTGAGGTATTCTATTATGGTATGAGTGATCTTCATTACGATTTATGTGTCATCGGTGGTGGAATTAACGGCGCAGGGATAGCCAGAGATGCGGCGGGGCGAGGTTTGTCCGTTTTGCTGATTGAAACGCAGGATCTAGCCGGGGCGACGTCTTCTGCCAGTACCAAGCTTATTCATGGCGGTTTGCGGTATCTGGAGCATCGGGAGTTTGGCCTTGTGCGTAAGGCGCTCAAGGAACGTGAGCGGTTGTACCGCACCGCGCAGCATTTGATCTGGCCGATTACATGTGTTTTGCCGCAGGGTTTGCATGAGACGCGTCCGGAATGGATGATCCGGCTTGGGCTTTGGATTTATGATCATCTTGGGGGGCGATCTTCTTTACCGCGATCGCGGGTTATTGACCGAACGAAGGATAATTATGTTGAACCGCTCAAGTCTGATTATATTCAGGGGTTTGTTTATTCGGATTGCTGGTGTGATGATACGCGGCTGGTGATTGCCAATGCGGTGGATGCGGCGGCGCGTGGGGCGGAGATTTTGACCCATACGGAGTGCACGGACCTGAATGTTGAGGGCGGTGTGTGGCGCGTGGGGCTGCGGGAGGTGCAAACAGGGCACTGCCGGAGCATTCAGGCCTCTATGGTTGTTAATGCAACCGGCCCGTGGGTGAGCCGCGTTTTAGAGCGGACAGGCCTGAGCGAGGGTGACCCGGATGCGCCGCAGGTGCGTATGGTGAAGGGTAGTCACCTTATTATTAACCGACATTATGAGGGGCAGCAGGCCTATGTCTTGCAGCAGGATGACGGGCGCATTGTTTTTGTCGCGCCTTATGAAAAGCTTTATACGGTTATTGGCACGACCGAAGAAGAGTATGAGGGTAATCCGCGGGATGTTTATATTTCGCAGGCGGAAAAGGCCTATTTGATCAAGGCGTTTAACGGATATTTCGAGCGAAGTATCTGTGAGGCGGATGTGGTTTTCACCTATAGTGGGGTACGGCCATTGATGGATGATGGCGGGGATAATGTTAGCGCGGTAAGCAGGGATCACGTGATTTATCATCACAAGCGGTATGACCCGCCGATGCTTTCGCTGTTTGGGGGCAAGTTGACGACTTACCGGGCGGTGGCGGAGGATGTGGTTGATGTTCTGATGCGTCTCAGCGGGCGGGCTGCGCCTGCCTGGACAGCGGATGTGGCGCTAAGCGGGGCTGATTATAAAGATAATGATTTTGATGCATTTGTTGCGCGCAAGCAGCATGAATTTAGCTGGGTGCCGGCCTCTTTGATGTATCGTTATGCACGGGCGTATGGAACACGGATGGATTATTTTCTGTCCAAATGCACGTGTCTTGCGGATATGGGCGTGGATTATGGTGATGATGTCTACAGGGCGGAGCTCGAATATTTGCGCGATTATGAATGGGCGCGCAGTGCGGAGGATGTTATCTGGCGTCGCTCTAAGCTCGGGATGTGTATTTCGGAGCAGACTATTGCTGCGATAGATGAGTTTTTTAATGTTACGGAGAGTGTTGCTTGAGTTCTTCTTATTTGCTGGCAATTGATCAGGGGACAAGCAGTTCACGCGCCTTGTTGTTTGATGATCAGGGTTGTGTGCAGTCGGTTTTTCAAAAAGAGATTGATTTAACTTATCCACAGGATGGCTGGGTGGAACAAAGTCCACAGGCGCTTGTGGATGGAACTGTATGGGCTGTTAATAAAATTTTATCTTCGGGCGTGGATGTTGCGCGCATTGCCGGGGTGGGAATTTCCAATCAACGTGAGACAACAATAGTGTGGAGCCGGAAAACCGGGCGTCCTGTTTATAATGCTATTGTGTGGCAAGACCGGAGAACGGCGGAATATTGTGCGCAGCTGCGGGCTGAGGGATTGGAGGGGATGGTTCGAGAAAAAACGGGCCTGGTGCTCGATCCATATTTTTCGGCCACAAAGGTGAAGTGGATTTTAGATCATGTTGATGGCGCAAGAGAAATGGCTAATAATGGTGAATTGCTGTTTGGGACCGTGGATTGTTATTTGTTATGGCATTTGACTGCTGGCCGAATTCACGCAACGGATGTTACGAACGCTTCGCGGACAATGCTGTATAATATTATTGGCCATTATTGGGATTTTGATCTTTTGAAACTGTTTGGAATTCCAATTAGTATGATGCCAGAAGTGCATGATAATGTATATGATTATGGAATAATTGAATCGGATGTAATTGATGGCACTTTGTCTATAAATGGCATTGCCGGGGATCAGCAAGCGGCATTAATCGGGCAGGGGTGTATAAGGCCAGGAATGGTTAAGTCAACCTATGGAACTGGCTGTTTCATGTTGATGAATATTGGCGATAAGCTTATAGTTTCCGAGCATAAATTATTGGCCACCGTGGCATATAGAATAAACGGTAAAAGTTCTTACGCGCTGGAGGGGTCAATTTTTAATGCAGGAACGGCTATTCAGTTTTTGCGCGATAATTTGGGGCTTATTGATTCTGCAAAGATAACGGCTGAAATCGCGCAATCGGTTTCAGATAATGGCGGTGTATATTTTGTCCCTGCGTTTACCGGTATGGGTGCACCATATTGGAATCCTGAGGCTAGAGGGGTTATTTGCGGGCTTACGCGGGACAGTCATAAGGCGCATATTGTGCGGGCTGCTTTGGAGGCTCAGGCATATCAATCTTATGACCTGATTGGTGCAATGGCGCAGGATAGCGGGTATGATATTGGCCTGTTACGGGCGGATGGGGGATTAGTGGTGAATGGTTTTATGTGTCAGTTTATGGCAGATATTTTAGGTGTAGCAATTGATATTCCTGAAGTTACAGAAGCGACGGCATGGGGCGCGGCGTGTCTGGCGGGGATTCAAGCCGGAATTTTTAAAGATTTAGAAGATTCAGCATCGCGTTGGCGTGCGGGGAAAAGATATGAGCCGTCAATGGATCGCGCGCTTGTGGATAAATATTATGCTGGATGGAAGAGAGCTGTGGAAAAGTCTTGAAAGACTTCTTATCCACAGCATTCCCCACACATCTTTTTTCTCTGATTAGAGAATTCCGCTTACGGCGTTATGCGTATCATCGACCAAGAGGGTCACGACGCCGTCAGTGTATTCTGTAAATCCACCGTTTGATCCGACATTTGTAAAATTATGGCCATTTCGGTTGAAAACAAAGTTATCGTTACTGTCTAGATCGATAACGAGTTTATTGTCGGCATCGGTCATTCTGAGTACGCTGTTGTAATCCAGTGTTACCGTGTTTGCCGCGCCATTATCGGTATTAATGGTTTCGATATTTTTTATAAAATTTTTGTCGGCCATGGTCGCGAAGTTAATGTTACCACCAGTCAAAAATTTGAGGGTATCTTGGCCAGTACCGCCGTCCATGCGGCCCATATTTGTGCCTGATTGCAAGCTGTTCATAGCGGTTGTATTGTTAATGATGAATGTATCGTTCCCGGCTTCGCCGAAAGCGAAGTAGGGGCTTCCGGTTGTTATCGTTATAGTGTCGTTTCCGCCCGATGTTTTTACGAGAGAACCTGTATTGTTAATTGTTACGAGGTTGTCGTTATTGCTACCGTAATAAGATACGTTTGGCCCATTAATGTTAATCTGGCCGCCCAGAGCGTTATCGCCGCTGAATACCGTGCCAGCGTTCAAAGTTATGTTCGGGTTTAGGGTTGTTGGTGTGCCAACCACATCACGAACATCGAATGAATAGGTTGCGTCTATCGGGCCATCAAGGGTCATTGCGCGGATGGTAAAACTTTCGATGTCGTCGTTTGTTGTTGTTGAGTTTAAGTTAAACCTTAACAATCCGGTTGTGCTGTTGAAATTTACTGATCCATTTAGTATATCCGCGCTTTGTGAATATAGGTCGCTGATGAGCTGATAGCCGGTGATGCGGTTGTCCGGGTCATTGAACTCGGCTGCAAAATTATATTCAAAGTGGCTGTTTTGTGAGCCGCTGAAGAAGGCTATTGGCGCGCTGCGGCTTACGGTCGCTGCTGTTGGGCCCTGAACGGGGGCTAACTGCTCCTGCGGTGTTTGGTTAAAAGTAGGCGGCTGTATCGTTTGTGTCGCCGTTGTTGTTGGTGCAGGTGCAGTGTTTTGTGTTGTCGCAGGAGCGGTACTCTTTGAAGGCGATGTTATGATTTGGGTGTCACCTTTGATGATTTGTTCGCTGGTGATGATTTGGGTTGTCTGCGCTTCTGGCTCTGCTTGAGTGGCGTTTGATTCATCCTGCGTTTCGGATTCTTGGGTATTTTCAGGTGATTCTGGTGCAGAATTTTGTTTGTTATCCTGTTCTTCAGATTCTTTTGCGTTGTCCATAATAGAGGAGAAGAGATTTGCAGAAACGCCGGAAACACTGGCGAATTTGCTTGAAACATCCTGCGCGCTGAGGTTACCAATATGTTCGATATTGCTCTCTGATGGGTTAAATCGAGCAGTTTCGTATTGGTTTGCCAGTGTAATGCTATTTCCTGAGTAATCTGTCAGCACAATAGCGCCTTCGATCACCGTGATTTCGCCTGTGTTCACATTCCCGGCAATAATTGTTCCGCGGATACCGATAGAGCCGGATGGGGTTTGAATTGTTACGTCGTCCGGATCGTCTCGGCCAATAAGTCCAGAGGTAAAGACGAACACGCCTTTGAGAACCGAGAAGTTAGACTCGCCTGATTGTGTTGAGGGGTCGTAGACATATTCATCAATCGCCAGTCGCGCATCTTCTGAGACTGCGAATGTCGTTTCATCAATGAACATAATGTTGACCGCGCCGTTTTGGTCGGTTTCAATGATGTCGCCCTGATAAATGTAGGTGCCGATGGCAATGGTTTCGACTGTGCCGTCCAGATGTTTTACTGTTGCCTGGCCGCTGACTTCCTGGACCACGCCAACAGGGGAGGCGTCATTTGCGTTCATTCCTGTATCGGCGAACTCCGAGCCGCTGGTGATGAATGAATTTACGAGATCAGGGGTTAGGGTGTGGCCATCAGGGCCGACAAGATTTGGCGCTGGCTCGGCGTTAAAGTATCCCTCGATTGTGATTGTTCCGTTACTGGTTTGCAGCACGAGGTCTGAGCCGTCGCGCGAAATTTGTGAATCTGTGACATAGTTTGTGTCTGGCAAGTCGATATTTTGGCCTTCGGAAACCGTTAATGTGATGCTCTCCGGTTGATCCGGTGCATTTGCGTTATATTTTTGACCAAAATCTTCAAATACTTTATAAGCCATATTTTCCCACCTTTAATAGCTTTAAACTCTTGATATTACACATTTTCCACTCCCGAATGCGTAACAAAAAGGTGCGCTGCAACAAACGCACTCTACATAATAATATGGAAAGAGTTAAAAATGTGTAAGTATTTACGGAAAATATATCTATAATTTTATTTATGCTGGTTTTTCTTGTTAAGAAAAATGCAGCAGCTAGGTCGTGTGGACAAAAGTCAGACGCATGTTCCTGACCACTTTTCTTGAAACCAGATTTTTAGTTTTTTTACAAAATTTTGTATCGCGTCATCGCTTGCGCCAATACCCATGTTGTCCAGAGCAGAACGAACGTAGGCTTCCAACTCTTTATTTTCGGCATTCTGCTCCAGTAGTCGCATGGATGTACCACAATAGCTCTCATATTCATCACGAGGCCATTCCAGATCACCCATAACTCCGATAGGATCAAACTCATTCCACAGGTCTCTAAGTTCACTCCAGCGTTTTCTGGATTCTAATTTTTCAAGTCTACGTACCATCTTTTTTCTTTCACAATGTTTTATCCATATCTTTACAGCTGCCAGGCATAGAAAAGCAAAAAACGAAGCCGCAGTTTTATTGTAATGGGTTGCGATGCGTTGGTTTTACTTGAGAAATAACATAATCCGATGCACGGCTTAACATAGTAGGTGTAATGTAATGGCGATGAACATAATCAATAATATACATATAGAAACGCCCGAACATATTCTTACAATGAACACGTGTCCCTAATGTGATTTTTACATTATGTTGATCTATGACTTCCACTCCAACGCAAGATCTAAACTTAAGGTGCTTGTCATCTGCTCCCAATATTACCTGAGCCATAGCTCTATCTTCTTCAATTTTTTGATCTAATACTGGGTACTTATTTGCAAAAAGATTTCTCATATCATCTGACAGAAGTGAGGAAACAGGGCAACCTAAAGGCGATGTCCTTAACCCCAATGGCTTTACGATCATATTCCGAAACATCATAAGCCTTGAAACGCCCTGCGGAGCATTCATCAAAAACCCTTCTAGTAATAGCTCTAGAATTTGCGCAGCGTTAAGTCCTTTAAAGTCAAAGCCTTTTAAAAAAATCAAAAAAGTATCTTCGTGATTTAAAAAAACTTGATCGAGATGATTTCTTAGTATCGAGTGATCGGGGATATTCTTTAACTCAACAACTGTTTTTGTCATATCCGTTTGTGATATATAACCACCAGAACCATACCAATTGCCCCAAGCGCCGCGCAGCATACCCATGCGTCCCCTGAATGTATCACAAACCTTTCGCTGCACTGTTCCTGCAGCGGCATCCAATGAAAGAGTTGTCGTTGGAATAATTTCCTCTTGAAAGTCCTTGGAATAAATTAGCTTTGAAACATCAGGCGGCAGAACTTCCGTAAGTGATGGTATATCCGCCTTATTTGACTTTATTTTTTCCTTTAACTCATCAGACAGATTTCCGCCTAATTCATCTGTATGGCAAGACAGTGCAAAGAAAACAGGATGCAAAGAGTTTTTTGATAGTGGCCAAAATTGATGCCATGTTTCACCACCGAACCTAACTGTAAAAAGACAATCTGGAGGTATATTGATAAAGTGAAGTGCTTCAATAAATTTATGTGGGTTTTCCTCAATTTCTTCCATAGTGGCAGTAGAAAACCGTAATTGTGCTCCACCACTTCCTGAAACAGCCGTAAATATACGATGCCCTGCGTGCCTATGAAAAGGATGCCCTTTTGGCCCAACGATAAATGAATAAAGAGACGTTGTGTCCCCCAGAGAAAAATTGGTTCCAGCGAGCTTTGCTGACGGCTCATCTAATTCATCAATAAACTCTGCGTGATTTTTCTGTCTTGAGGCGACATGTGATACAAGATGATTGCCTGCACCGTGCCCCAGCTGTGCAATTAAAGACACCTCGACAGGTGGTCCGCTATTACTATTGGGAATGCTAACAGTAGGAAATGTATCAACAATATTAGTAAGATGCAGCATTATATACCTCTATAGCATCATATAGAAAGTCGCGGGCTTTTCCACAAAAAAACGCCGTACAAATAAAGCGCCCAATATAAGCTTTACCCAATGATAAAATGGAAGGTTTTGTAAATGGTGCCCGGGGGCAGAATCGAACCACCGACACAGGGATTTTCAATCCCTTGCTCTACCCCTGAGCTACCCGGGCAATTGTGAACCTAATCACGAGGTCTTTAGCTTATAAAAGAATGCGGCGCGCTCGCAACGGTCACTCCAGTCCAAGGCCGCGCCTGGTTTCAGCGATCAGGCCGGGCGCCGCGGCCTGAAACCGAGCGTAGAGCTCGGGCGCCGAAAGCTGGATGGGAGGGATCCGCGGATTGAGCAGGCGCAGCCGCGCCACGGTCGCCACACCCTCTGCGTTGATCACCAGCGGAGCGGGAAGGTCGCTGGTAAAGGTCTGGCGTTGGTCCTCGGTTCTGAACTGGACGCGCGCAACGAAGGCGAGCGCACCGTCTCGCCACTCGGCCATCAGCCCGTGTTCCGTGCCGTGAAAATACTCGTCGACCGCGACCGGGCGACCATTCTCCAGATCGATGGAGTATCCATGCGGCACGCCATTCTCGCTCTCGGAGATGGAGTTCAGTTCGCCATTCTCGTCGAAATCGACGATGAGTCCGGTGAATGGTTCGCCGTTGACCAGGTCCATCTCGCCCGATTGGTCGGTTTCGGTTTGATGGAGCGGCACCACGCGACGGGTCATGGTTTCATCCTCGCGCCTTCAGGTAGTCCGCTATTACTATTGGGAATGCTAACAGTAGGAAATGTATCAACAATATTAGTAAGATGCAGCATTATATACCTCTATAGCATCATATAGAAAGTCGCGGGCTTTTCCACAAAAAAACGCCGTACAAATAAAGCGCCCAATATAAGCTTTACCCAATGATAAAATGGAAGGTTTTGTAAATGGTGCCCGGGGGCAGAATCGAACCACCGACACAGGGATTTTCAATCCCTTGCTCTACCCCTGAGCTACCCGGGCATTTGTGAACCTAATCACGAGGTCTTTAGCTTATAAAAGAATGCGGCGGGCTTGTCCAGCGCCTTGTTTAAACTTTTAAAAGGTGATGCCATCGAAACGTTCGCCTAGGGGGGCGGTGCGTCGTTTTCGGGTCATCTCGATCAGACCGAGCTTTGTGAAGCCATGGATTTGAACGGTGCAGGGGTCGGCGTAGATTTTATCTTCGAGCAGGGAAAGTAAGGTTTTTTCGTCTTTCTTGTTCATTTTGAGGAAGTCGACAATGACAATGCCACCCAGATTGCGCAGGCGCATCTGACGCGCGATTTCCTCGGCGGCCTCAAGGTTCAGGGCGAGATGGCTACGTTTATCGCCGCCTTTATTCACGTCTATGGCTGTGAGGGCGGCGGTTTCTTGTATGATAATGTTGCCGCCATGGGGGAGGAGGACGTAATTTTGGAAGAGGGCTTCGATTTGGCCCAGAATGTCACGATATTCAAGGAGGGCAAGATCCTGCGCGGCGTTTTCAAGCTCGATGGGGTTGATTTTCGTCATCAGATCGGGCGCAAAGAGCGCACACCATTCCTCTGCCTGGCTGAAATGATCCATGGTGACAACTTCGATGCGTTCGATGGTTTTCAGTGCTTTATCGCTCAGGATTCTCTGGATTGAATCGGGGCCAAGGGCAATGAGAGAGGGGCTTTTGCCGGTAAAATATTTGCTCATTTTGCGCCACATCTCGAGGAGGAGTTTGGCTTCGCGCTCGAGGATTTCGGTTTGAAGGTCTAGCGCGGCGGCGCGCAGAATGAACCCGTTTAAGCCCTTGAGCGAGCCGATCATGTCTTCGAGTTGCTGGCGTATTTTATTGCCGCGGATACGCTGTGAGAGGCGATTTTTGTTCATCATGGTGCAGAAAATCAGATAACGGCCCTGCAGGGTTACATCCATGCTGACTTGTGCGATTTTATCTTCGGCGTGCCAGAAATCGTCGTTGGGGCGCTCGATGTAGGATGTTTTTGCCTGAACGATGATCATGTCACCGGGATTGAGGATTTTGCCGATGGGTGTGTCGCCGCCCTTGATGATATTGTCGTCAGCCGTTTTAACGCGCAGGTCACGGTTGTAGAGTATGCCGGTGTTATCGCCATCAAGGTCGAGGAAGGCCGCATCGAGTGCGGCGTCAATGCGCGTGACTTTTGCGTAGTAAATCGATCCGTAGCGCACTTGTTCGCCGGGGGGATCGATTTCAAGGCCCTCGATCCGTCCGTTTTCGAGTGCTACCGACCATATATTACCTTCAAATTCTTCAATTAGTATATCCAAAACAGATATTTACCTTTATTACTTAAAGTTATTGTTTAAATAAAAAATTATTTCCCTTAACGATTTGCAGTATATCATAAAGAGAGAGGCCAACCACATTTGAATATGAGCCTTGTATGGATTTTATGTACGCGCCTGCCAGCCCCTGTATGGCATAGCCTCCGGCTTTGTCTTGCCATTCGCCTGATTCAATATAGGTTTGCGTTTCCTGTTTTGTCAGGGATTTAAATTTTACGGTTGTATCGCACAGGCGGGTGATGGTCTTGCCGGTGTCTGTAATAACGCAAATGCCGCCATAAACGTGGTGGCGTCGTCCGGAGAGCAGGGTCAGGCAATCGCGGGCCTGGTTTTCGGTTTCGGCTTTGGGTAGCGCGCGGCGTCCGCAAGCGACAACGGTGTCTGCGGCGATAATAAAAATTCCGGGGTGCTTATTGGCTATAATTTGAGCTTTTTCTTTGGCCAGTCTTTTGGCTAAATCTCTTGGAGGTTCTTTTTTTAGAGGCTTTTCATCTATGTCTGCTGGAATTATTTGGTCAGGAATCAGGTTTATCTGATTCAATAATTGCTGGCGTCTGGGTGAGCTTGAGGCGAGGATAAATGGCTTATGCGGGGGTTTATTTTTCACGGAAAATAATGCGGCCTTTGGTGAGGTCGTAGGGAGTCATTTCGACAATAACAGAATCCCCCTGTAGAACACGAATGCGGTTTTTACGCATTTTGCCTGCGGTGTGCGCAAGGATGACGTGGTCATTTTCAAGTGTCACGCGAAACATAGCGTTAGGGAGCACTTCTGAGACTATGCCTTTGAATTCAATTAAATCTTCTTTTGCCATTCAGCCACTTCCTTTTTCTTTTTCAGTGCGTTGCTGCGCGTCTAAAGTATTATTAATACTCTACGCCGCTTGCGCCTGCTGAAAAAGCAAAGTCAAGCGACTGTTTATTGTGAGTTATGTGTATACTGCTCTGCTTTAGAGAAAGCAAGAGTTTAACGCAAGACATGCACCATTCCGTGGTGGAGGACGCAAATAAGGGTAAATAATCTGCGGGCGGTGTCGTGATCGAGTTTGATTTTGCCGTCCAGACGTTCTTGCAAGAGTTCTGCGCCTTCGTTATGAAGGCCGCGCCGGCCCATATCTATGGCCTCGATGCGGCTGGGTTTGCCATCACGGATAGCGGCGTCGTAGCTGCTGACGATCATGAAATAGTCTTTTATGAGGCGGCGGTAGGGTTTCAGGGACAGAACCAGAAAGGGGAGTTCTTCGTTTTTGTCATTTTTAGTGTGGAGGATGAGGCGGTTGTCTTCGATGTAGAGTTCGATGCTGTAGGGCCCGCTTGTATCTTCGGCCGGTTGAAAGAAGCTGCTTCTTTGTAAATCACGCAGGGCGATATCGCAGTCGCGCTGCATCGCGCCGGTGGTGGCGGGGATGTTCAGATTAATAGATTTTATGCGGTTTGAGGCATGGGGCATTTCAACCTAATTTTCTGGTTTTAAAGTGGCTTTGAACGCATTGATCCAAAATAATGTTTCCTGTGTTCTGGTTTTTTGAACGCTGCGGTTTACGATTAATCGAGACGATACGTTTAGGATTTTTTCTACTTCGACCATGTTATTGGCTTTCAGGGTGCTGCCGGTGGAGACGAGGTCAACGATTCTGCGGGCAAGGCCCAGCTCAGGGGCGATTTCCATTGCTCCGTTTAACTTGATGCATTCGGTCTGTACGCCGCGGGCTGCAAAGTGGCGCGCGGTGAGCGCGGGGTATTTGGTCGCAACGCGGATATGGCTCCAGCGGCTTGGGTCATCTTTTTCCGCTTCTTCCCTTGGCATGGCTACAGAGAGTCTGCATTTGCCGATGCCCAGATCAAGGGGTGCGTAGATTTCGGAGTAATTGAATTCCTCGATCGCATCAGAGCCAACAACGCCCAGATGCGCGCCGCCATAGGCGACGAAAGTGGCCACGTCAAAGGCGCGCACGCGGATAATATCAAGGGTTTCGTGGTTGGTGGTAAAGCGCAGTTTGCGGCTAGCGTCATTTGAAAAATCATCTTCGGGTATGATTCCTGCATTGGCCAAGAGGGGCAGGAGCTCCTCCATGATGCGGCCTTTCGGCAGGGCGAGTATGAGTTTTTTCTCGGTCATGGGGGTGTTTTAGCAGGATTTTGTGCGGTGCGGCAAGGGTTTTATGCGCCGTTTATGCGTTCAATATCCGCACCGATGGCGCTGAGTTTGCCGACGATGTCTTCGTAGCCGCGTTCCAGATGGTATATTCTGTTTACGGTGGTTTCGCCTTCGGCAATGAGGCCGGCGAGAACGAGGGCGACGCTGGCGCGCAGGTCGGTAGCCATGACTTCGGCGCCTTTGAGCGCGCTTACGCCGCGCACGATGGCGGAGTTGCCTTGCACGGAGATATCAGCGCCCATGCGGTTTAGCTCGGGCACATGCATGAAGCGGTTTTCAAAGATGGTTTCGGTGACCATGCCTGCACCGCTGGCGGTTGTGAGCATCGCCATGAATTGTGCCTGAAGGTCTGTCGGGAATCCTGGATAAGGCTCTGTCATGATGTCAACGCCGTGCAGGCGTTCGATTTCGCGGTGGACGATGATGTCTTCGCCGGATTGCTCGACCTCTATGCCTGTTTGGCCGAGATGACCGAGTACGGCGGATAAATCGCCGATGCGGGCGTTTTGAAGTTTTACGATGCCGCCAGTCATGCCGGCCGCGATAATGTAGGTTCCGGTTTCGATACGGTCTGGAATGATACTGTGGCGGGCGGTGTGGAAGTGTTTTACCCCTTCGATACGGATAGTATCTGTGCCAAGGCCGGAGATTTTGGCGCCCATTTTGATGAGGCATTCGCCCAGATCGGTGATTTCGGGTTCGCGCGCGGCATTACTGAGCACTGTTACGCCATTGGCCAGAGTTGCGGCCATCAACAGGTTTTCAGTTGCGCCGACGGAGACTTTTGGAAACATGATGTTTGCCGCCTGAAGACCGCCTTGCGGGGCTTTGGCGTGGATATAGCCGTCTTTGAGCGTGATCTCAGCGCCGAGCATCTCCAGGCCGCGAATGTGCAGGTCAACGGGGCGCGTGCCGATGGCGCAGCCACCGGGCAGGGAGACTTTGGCTTGCCCGAAGCGGGCGAGAAGCGGGCCAAGAACAAGAATGGAGCCGCGCATTTTGCGCACGATGTCATAGGGCGCGGTGAAGGTTTCGATGGCGCCGGCGTTGATGGCCATCAGATCGCCGTCGCGTTTGATCGCGCAGCCCAGATATTCGAGTAGTTCGACCTGTGAATTCATATCGCGCAGGGTATTCGGGCTGTTTTCGAAGTACAGGGATTCGTCGCTGAGCAGCGCGGCGCACATGAGTTTAAGGGCGCAATTCTTGGCACCGCTGATCGGGATTGTGCCGTTTAAGGCCTTGCCACCGCGGATTTTGATTTTATCGAGTGCGGATGATTTGATTTGCGGGACGAGTGAAAGGTGGCTGCGTCCGAGGTCGAAATCCGGGAAAAGGCTCTGTGCGTTTTTCATTGTTCTTTATTCCTTCAGTTAGGCCTTATAGCACGAATGGGTTATTTTGCAAATTTTTGTCCTTTAGAGCTTTGGCAGGGTGACCCCGCGCTGGCCCATATATTTTCCGGCGCGATCGGCGTAGCTGACTTCACAAGGGGTGGAGCCCTTGAAGAACAGGAATTGCGCGATGCCCTCATTGGCGTAAACGCGCGCCGGCAGGGGGGTTGTGTTGGATATTTCAAGGGTTACGTGGCCTTCCCAGCCGGGCTCCAAGGGGGTGACGTTGACAATGAGGCCGCAACGTGCGTAGGTGCTTTTGCCCAGGCAAATCACGAGAACATCTTTAGGGATGCGGAAATATTCGACGGTATGAGTGAGAACGAAGCTGTTCGGGGGGATAACGCAGATTTCGCTCTTGCGGTCGACGAAGCTTTGGGCGGAGAAGTTTTTGGGGTCAACGAGGGCGTTGTCAACATTGGTGAAAATTTTGAAATCCTCGGAGCAGCGGGCGTCGTAGCCATAGGACGACAGGCCGTATGATATCGCCCCGTTGCGTTTTTGTTTTTCAACGAAGGGTTCGATCATGCCCTGTTTTTGAGCGAGCTCGCGGATTTGGGAGTCGGCTAGAATGCCAGGCTGCGCGGCCAGATAAGCGTTGTTTTCATTGCTTGTTTTCGGAAGTGCCATCTTTTTTGCTCTCTTTACTTTGCTGTTTTTCGGCCTTGGCCTTCAGTTTGCGGCGTTTGAGATTATCCCGCAGGGCCGCAGCGCGTTTATCGATTCTTTGTTCGTTCTTAGACATAAGCTTTAGTCTGGCAAAAAACGAAAGGAAGGGAAAGGGGAAATTGATTACTGGTTCAAATGATGAAACGGTTTTTTGGCGCTGCGTTGTAGATGGCATCGTCAACTTCGATGATAAGCTGCTCAATTGCAGGCGGGGGCGTTTGATCCATAGCGTGATGGTAACATTTAGCCGTGACATGCGCGATGTTTTATTGTATTTTGCCGGAAATTGTTGGTTGGCCGCGGTAGCTCAGTGGTAGAGCGCGTCATTGGTAATGACGAGGTCGAGAGTTCAATTCTCTCTCGTGGCACCATTTTCCTCTTTGTTTGTTGCCGCAGTAGCTCAGGGGTAGAGCATCCGCTTCGTAAGCGGGTGGTCGGAGGTTCAAATCCTCTCTGCGGCACCAGGTTTGCGTGCATTATTAAAGATAACGCTCTGCCCATGTAGCGATCATATTTCCAGCATATTCTGCGTGTTCCTTTTTGGTGATCAAATGATCTGAATCATCAAGGGAGATATAGCTTTTGGGGTGTTTGGCCCAGCCGAAAATTTGCGCGGCGTTTTCGATGCCGACGGTTTGATCCATAGGTGCATGCAGCACGAGGAGGGCTTTTTTAAGGTTTTTGACGTGTTGCTCGAGCTTGAAGCCCTCAATATCCTCAATGAATTGTTTTTTGATTTTGAAAGGGCGGCCAACAAGTTTTATGTCGGCTTCCCCCTCTTGCATGATTTTGTCGCGGTCCTGCTCGAAATGGTGGGCGACGTGGGCGACGTCTGCAGGGGAGCCGATGGTGACAACGGCTTTGGCTTCCGGGATTTGCGCGGCGGCGGCCAATATCGCCGAGCCGCCAAGGGAGTGGCCAATGATGAGTTTTGGCGCCTCTAGCTCCTCGCGCATGAAATCTGCTGCGGCAATTAAATCAGCGACGTTGGAGGAGAAATTGGTGTTGGAGAAGTCTCCTTCGCTCGCGCCAAGGCCGGTGAAATCAAAGCGAAAGACGGCGATGCTGTGTTCCCTGAGCTTTGAGGCGATGCGCGATGCGGCGTAGACGTCCTTGTTACAGGTAAAGCAATGCGCAAAGAGGGCGTAGGCTTTGATGTTGCCTTCGGGGATGTCTAATCTGGCATCGAGCATTTCACCGCCTGCCCCTTTGAATGTCATTTTTTTCATTGGATTGTTTTCCTTATTGCTATAATATGTTGAGTTGTGTTCGTCCCTTAAAAGGAGCTTATTGTCTTGATATTCCGCATTTATATTTTTGTATTCGCCTTGTTCTTCTCTTTTGTCACATTTCAGGAGGCCTTTGCACAAGGATTTTTTGACCGGGCGAAGGAGCTTTTGAGCGTGAAAAGTAGTTCTGGTAAATCTGCGCCGCAAGCACAAGGTGAAGATACGCCCATTGGTTTTACGCAAGGACAAATTGGAATGGCCCTGAAGGATGCCTTGCAGGGCGCCACGGCTCAGGTTGTTGAGCAGCTTGGGCAGGTGAATGGATTTAATGATGATATGAATGTTCATATTCCTCTGCCAGAGAACCTTGAGAAGGTTGACCGCATTTTGGGGCGCTTTGGGATGAGCCACTTGACGAATGATCTGGAGTTGCAGTTAAACCGTGCGGCGGAGGAAGCGACGCCCCATGCCAAGCAAATTTTTATGGAGGCAATTCATGAGATGAGCATTGAGGATGCTTATGGTATTTTGAAGGGGCCGGATGATGCGGCGACCTCTTATTTACGCGCGAAAATGGGGCCGCGGCTTGAGAAGAAAATGCGCCCGATTGTCAATCGTGCTCTGGATAAGGTTGGCACTCTCAAAGCATTTGACCGCGTGAGTAGCAGTTACAGGAAGCTGCCGTATTCCTCAGCACTTGATACGGATATTCGGGCCTATGCCTTGCGCAAGGCGATGGACGGGATTTTCTATTATGTTGCGCAGGAAGAGGCCTCAATTCGTGCTAATCCGGCTAAGCGTTCGAGCGAAATTGTACAACAGGTTTTTGCGGCGCGTTACTAAATGAAAACGATTGGACTTCTGGGCGGAACGAGTTGGCCATCGACTCCGCTTTACTACAGTTATATTAATGAGAAGATTGCGGCAGCTCTGGGCGGTCATCACAGTGCAAAAATTATTTTATATTCGATAGATTATCATCCGATAAAATCGCTTTATCCGGATGGGTGGGATGAGATTCCTGATCTTTTGTGCGCGGAGCTTAAGAGGCTGGATGAGATGGGGCCGGATATTATCCTTATTTGTAACAATACGTTGCATAAGGGTTATGATATTTTGGTTGAGCAGCAGAAGATTGCCTTGCAGGGGCAGATTGTGCATATCGTGGTGGCGAGTGCGCGCAGGGCAGTTGATATGGGATGTAAACGGGTTTTGCTTTTGGGAACGCGTTTTACAATGGAAGACGGTTTTTTTGCCGATCGGTTGCGGTTTTTCGGGCTTGAGGTTGAAACGCCTAGTGAGGCTGATCGCGCTTCTATTCAGCAGATGCAGAGCGAAATATCAGCCGGGCGGATGGATGTGCAGTTTGGAGCGCAGTTTTCTGAAATATTAGCGCGATATGCTCAGAATGACGCCGTGATTTTAGGGTGTACGGAATTGCCGCTGGTGATTACGCCTGAGATTACGGATATGCAGATTATTAATCCGATTCATGCGCAGTGCGATGAGGCGATTAAAGCAGTCTTGTCCTCTTTTAAGCTGTTAGCTTTCCAGACCAGCCGGCATTGACATCAATCGTTGTTCCGGAAATGTATTGCGCTTCGTGTGAGCATAAAAACGCCACGGCGTTGGCAATATCTTGAGGCTCCAGCAGGCCAATCGGCAGGCTGTGCTGGCTTTGTACGTAGGCATTGCCTGCAGCGGCTTTCGCGGTGCTGAAGAGGCCGTTTTCCTGATTTCCAAGCAGCATAGTTGTTTTTACGCCCGTTGGTGCGATGCAGTTGGTGGTGATGTTATAGTGTCCAAGCTCCAGGCAGAGGGATTTTATTAAGCCTGTGACAGCCCATTTGCTGGCGGCGTAGCTGGCGATGCTGGCCATGCCCTGGCGGGAAGAGACGGATGTGATGGCGATGATGCGCCCACCGTCTTTCTTGCCTTTTAGATACGGTATTGCAGCGTGGATGGTGTTCGCTGTGCCTTTGACATTAATGTCGAGAAGGAGGCTAAGTACAGATTCATCTTCATGTTCGAAATATCCGCCACTGCTGCCTATACCGGCGTTGGCGATTACAAAATCAAGTGTGCCCATATCGGATATCGTTTTTTTTACAGCGCTCAGCATAGCTGACTTGTCTCGGATATCTGCGATTATACTCAAGGTCTTGACGTTGTGTGCGCGGACCTTCTCAGCGGTTTGTTCGAGATCGGCGGGGCTTGATAATTTATAGGTTAGCTTGCCTTTTAAAGCGTCGGGATTAGCGATATCGATCAGGACGATGTTGGCGCCCTGAGAGGCAAGTTTCTCTGCAATTGCGGCGCCTATGCCGCGTGCAGCCCCCGTAATAAGGGCAGTTTTTCCGCTTAAGGGGCGTTTTTCTTCGGGTTTTTCGGTTTGGGCGTTTGATAATGATGGCGCGGCGGCAAAAGCGAGTCCGCCTGCCATAAGAGAACCCATTTTTTTTATGAAATTTCTGCGCGAGGAAAGCTTTGGGCTATGTGTGTTTTCGTCACTCATATTATTATAATGGTGGTGTGCGGGAGAGTGTCTTGCAATAACATTTATAGAGTTTTGGATCTGTTTCTGGTTCTACGCGCAATGAATCATTGCATTCGAGTGTGAGTGTGGCTTCTAATTTTTTTTGTGCTTTTCCGTTTTCTTCGTAGAGGGTGAAGTATTTCTGATTAATGATAAAGTTTGCATTCACTTCATTTTTTTCTGCATTGAAGGACATCTCTTTCATGTCAATATCAAGGCCCATAAGGTAGTCGTTGTCTTTGTATCCTTGTACTTTTGAGATGAGTTCATCTTTGCCATAGCTGAAAACGCCATCATCGTAATGGCCGAAATCTTCAGTCATTGTTTCTTTAATGAGTTTTAGGGTGGTGTCGTAATCGCTTTGATTTACGGAATCCTCAAAGGCTTGGTAAAAGGTGCGGGCGGCCTGAATAGAGTCTTCAGAGGCCATCGCTGGTATGGCTAGTATTTGCAGAGAGAGTGCCAGTGCGCAGATGAGGAGTTTTTTCATATTGAACGTTACCATAAGTTATAGCTTTAATTTTTTTATTGTCCTCATTTTGGCGAGGGAATGCAATAAAAATCAGGCTTTAAGGTTTTTCAAGTGATGGAATATTGTCAAAAGAGCGGATATCTTCTGTTGGGGAGAGAGGGCGTGGGCGGTCATTATCAATGTCGCCATAGAGCGCGTCAGGATCTGCGTTATCCTTTGAGCAGGTTACGGGCAGGGCAAGAAGCTCAGGCCATTTATCAACCCAGCCGGCTTCATGCTCTGCTTCTTGAACGAGAAGCGTTTGTATGCATGTTGAGGGTGGGATTGCCTGAAGATAGCTGTTTAAAATTGCGGGAGGTACAGCGTTGTCTTGTCCTCCAATGAAATGATATTGCGGCATTCTGACGAGATCGCTTGCTTTTTCTATAGGGTTTATGGATTCTGTAAGCGGTGGTTTTCCTGATAGGCTTTGTAGCATATTGTGGTCAAGAACACCTGAAACGGTGCGGAGGGAAAGAATATCTTTGCGCTCTGCGGCGATTATTGCGGCTATGGCTGCTCCGCCAGAATAACCTACTAAATTAAACCCCTTAATTCTGTAGCGCGCTGAGATGTCATCAAGTGCTTTTTCGTAAGAGTCGATCACATCGCGTGAGAACCGGGCATCTTGCCATTCAGAGTGGTTGCAATCATGGGGGTATTCAATACGTCCGTTAAATTGGCATGGCCGTGCGATATAGACAAGATTTTTTGCGTTGTCTTTTGAGGCGAGATGAAGGGCAACAGGGTTGGTTGGTGTTGGGTCTTTGAGCGGATCAACGCTGGGGCCGTCGCCTTCAATGTAAACGTTCGCAATTCCGCCGCGATCATGAATGCGCTCATAGGCACGAAGCAGATAAGGGTCTGCGGGGATATCGCGCTTAATCATCCATGCCGGAGCGGCTATACGCTGTGCGGTTTCGCCGCGCATGTAAGGCATTGATGTTGCAATACAGCCGCCGAGAATGAGAGTTGCAAGTATTCCTGTTTTGAGGGGTAAGAAGTTTTTCATTGCGCTACAATTTAAGTGGTTACATTTATTATTAAAATTAACATTGCCATTTGCGGGATGCACGCCCTAGCTGGAAGTTATCCCCTATAATATTATTTCTATGGGAGTGTGATCGGAGGGTTTGTCCCATCCGCGGGGAGTTTTGTTTATGCTACAGCTTTGCAAGCGATCGGCGATGGTGGGGGAGAGGAGGAAATGGTCAATCCTGATTCCGTTGTTTTTTTGCCATGCGCCGGCCTGATAATCCCAGAAAGTGTATTGGTTTGCGTGGGTGTTGAGAACACGAAAAGCATCGGTGAGGCCAAGATTTATGATTTTGCGCCAGGCAGCATGTGTTTCGGGGCGGAAGAGGGCGTCTCCTTGCCAGTCTTTGGGGGTTTGGCAGTCGCGATTTTCGGGGATGACATTGAAATCTCCGCCGATCAGGAAGGGGGTGTTGTTATCCCGTAATGATTTGAGATGTTTATAAAGGCGATCCATCCATGATAGCTTGTAGTCATATTTATCCCCGGGGACGGGGTTTCCGTTGGGGAGGTAAATGTTGATGATGCGCAGGCCGCTAATGATGCATTCAATGAAGCGAGCCTGTTCATCTGTATCATCTCCGGGCAGGCGATCATGCAATATTTCAATAGGGTGTTTGGATATTATGGCGACGCCGTTATAGGCTTTTTGGGTGACGGCATGGGTCTTATAGCCCAATAATTCGAGTTCTTCGGCGGGGAATTCAGCGCCTTTGAGTTCCTGGATCATGAGCACATCGGGTGCGGATTCGCTGATGTAGCGTTTGACGTGGTCAAGACGTGCTTTGATTGAGTTTACGTTCCAAGATGCGATTTTCATGCACGTGATTACATCACAGAAAAAGATGTACCACAACCGCAGCCAGATGTTGCATTCGGGTTATTGATTTTGAATTCGGAGCCGATCAGGCCCTTTTCGAATAAAATAGTTGCGCCGTCGAGGAAGCCCATGGAGATGTCATCGGTTACAACTGCGTTCTCGAAGATTTTGTCCTGTGGGTTTTGGTTCTCGGTGAGTTCAAGCTTGTATTGAAAGCCGGAGCAGCCACCGCCTTCGACGCGCACGCGCAGCATAAGTGCGTCTTTGCCTTGTTGGGTACGCAGTTCATTTATGCGCTTTACCGCGCTGGTATCGATGTTTAAGCTCATGAAGTATTATATCTTTTTGCTTAAAAGAGAGCAAGAGAAGTCGTTTTACTTTCTTGGATAAAATTAAGAAAAGTGTTTTACTGTGAAAGAGAAAAATAAAGTGCGTATGAGAGTAAAAGCAGAATTGTGATTAAATATAATTTTATAAATACATTTTTTTTGGGTATCAGTATTGCTTCGTAAAAGCCAATCCGCAGTATTATAAAAAATAGAGCAACTAAAACAACTAACGATACTATTATAAACTCGGTTACTGATGCATGTGCTCCAGCCAGCGTGAAGTATATTATTGCGGTGATTGTTAAGCAGATACTGCTGGAAACAAAAAACGTTTTTATCAGGCTTTTTTTAAGCTTGGCTGTATTTTTGTTTTCTTGCTTCATAGCCTATTTTATGTCCTTTACCGCGCTGGTATCGATGTTTAAGCTCATGAAGTATTATATCGTATCCAAAGATGAGGAATCAACCTAAATGGAGCAGCTATCCTATAATTACTGCGCATTGCCGCTGGCGTCTTATGCGTGCAAGCCCGAGGAGTCTCTGGGGCGCGTGCATGATGAGCCGGAAAGCAGGCACCGTAACGCGTTTCAACGCGACCGCGACCGGATTATCCATTCGAGTGCGTTCCGGCGGTTGAAGTATAAGACGCAAGTCTTTGTTTATCATGAGGGCGATCATTACCGCACGCGTTTGACGCACACGCTTGAGGTGGCGCAGATTACGCGCACGCTGGCGCGGGCGCTGATGGTGAATGAGGATCTGGCGGAGACGATTGCGCTGGCGCATGATTTGGGGCACACGCCGTTTGCGCATATCGGGGAGATTTATTTGCGCGAGGCGATGGAGCCGTTTGGGCGTTTTGAGCATAATGATCAGTCTTTGCGCGTTTTGACGACACTGGAGCGGAAATATCCCAAGTGGAATGGCTTAAACCTAACGTGGGAAACGCTTGAAGGGGTGATTAAGCATAATGGTCCCGTTATTGGGGAGCCGCATATTGCCGCACGGGAGCTTCAGGCGCATATGGATATGCGCTTTGAGACCTATGCGTCGATGGAGGCGCAAGTGGCGGCGTTATCGGATGATATTGCGTATAATAATCACGATATTGAAGATGGGATACGCGCCGGATTGTTTACGGTTAAAGACCTTGAAAATGTGCCGCTTCTGGCGCGTGTCATTGAGCAGGTTCGGAAGAGTTATCCCGATATCGGGGAGCGTTATTTAATTCAGGAGGTCAAGCGCGATATGATCGGTGTTATGGTTGATGATGTGCTTCACCAAACCCGGAACCATCTGAAAAAGGTCGCACCCGAATCACCTGAGGATGTGCGTATGGCGGGTATGCAGATTGTTGCTTTTTCGCCGGAGATGTACGCAGATGTTCAGCTTTTGCGGGAATTTCTTTATAACCGGATGTACCGCCATTTTACAATAAACCGTATATGGCTCAAGGTAGAGCGGATTGTCGGTGAATTGTTTGAAGCTTTCCACAGGAATTATGAGCTGTTGCCGGATACGTGGCAGCGCCGTGTTGTGGAGGCTGGTGCGCAAGAGCACGAGCGCGAAAGGGCCCGAATTGTGGCTGACTATATTGCGGGAATGACCGACCGTTATGCCATCCGGGAGCATGAAAGGCTCTTTGACCTTTACTGGGATTTACGTTAATTTTTTACAGTCAGTATTTTTGCGTAACATAAGGATAGCCGCACATGAGTCGAGGCAAGGAATTTCACCAATATGGATATGATCACTATTTACGGGCTCCCAAGAAACCTGATGTGGGGAGCGAGAAGTCATCGTCTGGGTTTATGCAGAAATTAAAAAATCCTGGTGTTGCAGTTGCTGGTGTGCTTGCGGTTTTGCTGGCGTTTACCGGTATTGTTATTTTCACGTATCCTTCAGAGCAGAGCCGGGTTAAGCCCATTCCTGTTGTTAAAGCAGATTTGACACCGGTTAAAGTTAAGCCAGTGGATGAGGGTGGGATGTCCATTCCGAATAAAGAGGTTACGTTGTTTGAGCGCTCTGATGATCCGGCACTTAGCGGGGATCAGGCTGTGGTTGAGAATTTATTTGCTCAAGTGAAGGAAGAGCCACCTGTAATGAAAGAGCAAGCTCTTGAGAAGGCTGATGTTGAAGAGGTTCAGGCTCAGATTGAAGAGCCGTCAGCAGAGAATATTTTGCAAAAAATTGATAATGCTGAGGGTGGTGATGCCGCCCCTGTTGTTCAAGGATTTGAGGGGCAGGTTGCGATGGCGGCTGTTGCGGAAAAGCCTAAGCATAAGCAGCTTCATGCGCCGGGGCAGTCACCGGAGACGATTGATTTTGTGCGCAGTGTTTTGAATGATACGCAGGCGGCGGAAATTGAGCCTTCTGTTGGTGTTGCGGCCGTGCAGGCTCCCAAGGCTGCGCCTGCTGTTCCGATTCAGGCGGGTGATTATTATGTTCAGCTGGCCAGTATCACGAATTCTGCACTTGCGGGTGGTGAGTGGACAAAAATGCAGAAGAAATATTCAGTTTTAGGTGACACGGGCTTTCGTGTTCAGGAAGCGTCTTTGAGTTCGGGCACATTTTACCGTATTCAGGCGGGGCCGATGAGTAAGGATTCTGCTCAAAGCATATGTGATTCTTTGAAACGTGAAGGCAAGCCGGGAGGATGTCTGGTTGTCCGGTAATAATTTTGCCAAGGGCGCGGAGCGTTCGCTGCCGTGTATTTTTTCACTTTCGGGTTTCGAGCTAAGCGATGCGGAGAGATCTGTTTTTGGATCAGCTAATCCGTTGGGGTTTATTCTGTTCAAGCGTAATTGCAAAGATCCGGCCCAGGTTAAACGCTTGGTCGGTGAGCTTAAGGCTTTGGTTGGGCGGGATTGTCCTGTCTTGATTGATCAAGAAGGTGGGCGTGTACAACGCTTGAGGCCGCCCCACTGGCGCGAATACCCTACTATGCGGCACTTTGGTGAGTTGTATCGCGAGGATGCGGATAAGGGTCTGGAGGTTTTGCGTTTTGAAACTCTGCGCCTAGCTGAGGAGCTTATTGAGGCGGGGGTGAATGTGAATTGTGCGCCTGTACTGGATCTGTTTTTTGAAGGGGCGCACGATATTGTTGGCGACCGCGCGTTTTCGGATGATCCGTCGGTTGTCGCGCGCCTTGGGCTTTGTGTGTGCCGGCATTTCCTGAATGCAGGGGTAACGCCGATTATCAAGCATATTCCCGGCCATGGCCGTGCGAGTGTAGATAGCCATTTTGATTTGCCGTTTGTTGAGGCGGCGTATGATGATTTGCGCACGCTTGATTTTGCGCCATTTCGGGATATTGCGGCCTCTGATGTCGGGCGGGATGTGTGGGCGATGACGGCGCATATAACCTATGGCGCTTTTGGGGAGGGCGCGCCTGTGTCTTTGTCGGCTGCCGGGATTAAGGATGTGATCCGCGGGGAAATTGGTTTTGATGGTGTTTTAATTTGTGATGATCTGGATATGAAGGCGCTCGATTCTTATGGCAGTGTATCTGAGAAGGCCAATGCCGCTCTAGAAGCCGGGTGCGATTTGGGGCTTTATTGTTCTGGTGAGATTGAAAAAATGGAAGAGCTTGCTGCTCATCTGCCGGTGATTGGTAAGGTTGCGCTTGAGCGGCTTGGCAGGAAAGCGTTGGTGTCATGACGGAGCAGGAAGTATTAGAGCGTCCGAGAGATGAGAAAGATGCGGTTGATCAGCTTTTGCTCAATATTGATGGTTATGAGGGGCCGATTGATGTTTTGCTTGAGCTTTCACGCAATCAAAAAGTTGATCTTGCGAAGATTTCTATTTTGCAACTGGTGAGGCAATATCTGGTGTTTATTGATCTGGCCAAGCAACGTAATTTGGAGCTGGCGGCGGAATATCTGGTGATGGCGGCGTGGCTGGCGTATCTTAAATCGCGATTGTTTTTGCCCAAGGAAGAGCACAGCGATGAGCCGAGTGCAGAAGATATGGCGCAGGCGCTGCAATTTCAATTGTTGCGGCTGGAGGCGATGCAGGGGGCGGCGGAGCATCTTTGGGCGCGTCCGATTTTGGGGCAGGCGGTTTTTGCGCGGCGTCAGACGCAGGATATTGAGGTGTCCATCAAAACGAAATGGAGTGTGTCGATTTATGATTTGCTCAAGGCGTATGGCGATATTGAGCAGCGTAATAAGGATACGCATTATGACGTACCGGTATTTAACGTGATGTCGCATGAGAGCGCGCTTGCGAGGCTGAGTAAGATGTTAGGCGCGTTGCCGAAAAAAGGTGCGGCCAGTGTCTGGGCGACTTTGCATAGCTTTTTGCCTGAGAAGGGGGATGATCCGCTTTATTCTCGCTCGGCGTTGGCCTCGACGTTTACGGCGGGGCTTGAGTTGGCGAAGCAGGGGCGACTTGAGCTGCGGCAGGATGGTTTGTTTCGCCCTGTCTATATGCGCAGTCTTTCAGAAGATGGTGAGGTGGCCTGATGGATAAGCATTTGCGTATTCTTGAAGCCTTGTTGTTTGCCTCTGGTGAGCCGATGAGTGCGTCATCCTTGCATGAGCGTATGCCGGAGGGCGCGGATGTTGGCGGGTTATTGATGAAGTTGCAGGCGCATTATCAGGGGCGCGGGGTTGAGCTTAAGGAAGTTGACGGGCACTGGGCGTTTCGCACAGCGCTTGATCTGGCCGAGGATATGGCGGTTGAGAAGGAAGTGGAGCGCAAGCTGTCTCGCGCGGCGATGGAGACCATGGCAATTATTGCATATCACCAGCCTGTAACGCGGGCAGAGGTTGAAAATATCCGCGGTGTGGCTACGGGGCGGGGCACGTTTGATATTTTGCTTGAAATGGGGTGGATTAAGCCCGGACGCCGGCGCGAGAGCCTTGGGCGGCCTGTGACGTGGGTTAGTACGCCGGCCTTTTTGGATCATTTTTCCCTTGAGAGTCTTATGGATTTGCCGGGAATGGATGAGATGAAGGCTGCAGGCTTGCTGGATTCGCGGCCCGCCATTGAAACTGTGGCGCAGGAAGATTTGTTTGATGCGCTAAAATCTGGACAAGCGGCGAATGAAGGCGTAGAAGATTTAAATGAAATGCCGCTGGATCTGGTTGAAGATGCCTAGTATCTTGCGTTATCAGGAATTGAAAAAGAAGGAATTTTAGTTATGGCGCCAAGTGCGATTCAAATTCTGGTTATTATTGTGCTGGTGATGCTTCTGTTTGGCGCGGGGCGTATTCCGAGTATCATGGAGAATGTTGCCAAGGGGATTAAAAGTTTCAAAAAAGGCATGAAAGACGAAGATGCCAGCGAGGGCAATTCCGAGAAAAAAAGGGATGAAGAGTAAAGTATGATGTCCTTTTTGCCTTGGTGGGCCACGGGGTATCTTTTTATCGTTTTTGGGCTTTTTGTTGCAGGGTTATTTACCGAGAAGATTCGCTCTCATCATGAGATTGTCGGCTCGGTGATGTCATTTTTTTCTATTAGCGTTTTTGTCGTTTGTTTTTTTGACACTGGTTTGCGTGAAATGTTCGGGCTTTTGTTCCTTCCTATGACGGCTATTGGCTTGTATTGGGAGTTTATGCGGGCGGTTAAGGAGACATCTTATGCGCGTGAGATGTTGAAAGATGAGGGTGATTTGAGTGATGAGGAGCGAAGCTTTTTGTTGAATGTCGCGATTGGTTTTAATGCATTGGTGGTTGTTCCCGGCTATATGATGGGCGTGATGTTGTGCCTGTCTGTGCTTGGAATTACGTGAGGTGGTGGGGTGATGCTGGATGTTGGTTGGCCAGAGCTGTTTATGATTATTGCCGTTGCGATTATTGTGATTGGGCCGGATGAAATTCCGGCGCTGATGGTTGGTTTAGGGCGGATTGTGCGGCGCTTGCAGTATATGCGCTTTGCGATTTCACAGCAGTTTGAAGAGATGATGCGTGATGCGGATCTTGATGATATTCGAAAGTCTGTGAATTTTGAGGCGCCGGAGGATCTGGAGACGGATGAGGCGGCAGAGGATGAAGCCTATCATATCATCACTGAGGAGGAGCGCAAGGATGGGTGATGAGGCGTTGAATGTTCAGCCTAAGCCGATTACGGCACATTTGATCGAGCTTCGGGCGCGGTTGCTTTGGGTGATTGGCTTTATGGCTCTTGGTACGGGTTTGTGTTTTCTTTTTGTCGACGAAATCTACGGTTTTCTTGTGCAGCCGCTTGCGGATTCAATGGGTGAGGGGGATACGAACCGCCTGATCTATACCGGCCTGACGGAGGCGTTCTTTACCTATTTGAAGGTGGCATTTTTTGCGGGGATTTTTTTAACTTTTCCAATTTTGCTGATGCAAATCTGGCTGTTTATTGCGCCGGGATTATATGCGCGTGAGAAGAAGGCGTTCCTGCCATTTTTGATTGCAACACCTGTTTTGTTTTTTGCGGGAGGTGCGTGTGTTTATTGTATTGTTATACCAATGGCCTGGCCGTTTTTTTTGAGTTTTCAGACAAGCGGAGCGGAAGGGGCCCTGCCGATCCAGCTTGAAGCGCGGGTGAGTGAGTATCTTGATTTGATCATGACCCTGATTTTTGCATTTGGGTTATGCTTTCAGCTTCCTGTTTTCCTTACGCTTTTGGGGCGTGCAGGTTTTGTGAGTGCAGCGTTTCTGGCGCGCCAGCGTAAATATGCGGTTATTATTTCCTTTGTTGTCGGGGCGTTTTTAACACCGCCGGATCTGGTATCGCAGGTGGCGCTGGCTTTGCCAATTTTGTTGCTCTATGAGCTGTCGATTGTTCTTATTAAAATGTCCAAGCCTAAGCATGAGTAAGGGGCCTTTGCATTTTTATGAGGTGCGCGTTGCATCAGGCGATTTAAAGCCTGATGATGTTCAGGCGGCGGCTGCTTCTGAGCTTCAGCGGCTTTATGATGCAGTTGTTGCGATTGCGGAGAAACCAAGGGGCAGCTTTTTTGATAAATTCACCAAAGGCGGGCAAAAAGATGATGTGCCGCTTGGTGTTTATTTGTATGGCGGTGTGGGGCGAGGGAAATCCATGCTGATGGATTTGTTTTATGATTGCCTGCCGGAGAATGTTAAAAAGCGCCGGGTGCATTTTCATGAATTTATGATCGAGGTGCATAATTATATCAATTCGCGCAGCCGTGATGATGACAGTGCGCAAGGGCTTGTGGATCAGGCGTTACCGTCTCTGGCGGGATTAATTGCGGCGCGCGCGCAGGTTTTGTGTTTTGATGAGTTTCATGTTGTCGATATCACGGATGCCATGATTTTGGGGCGTTTGTTCAAAATTTTGTTTGAAAAAGATGTGATTATGGTGGCGACGAGTAACTGGGCGCCGGATGATCTATACAAAAACGGGCTACAGCGAGAGCGGTTTTTGCCATTTATTTCGTTGCTTAAATCAAAGGTGGTGGCTGTGCATCTGGACAGTCCGCATGATTACCGCGCGCAGACGACGCAGATAGATGGATCGTATTTTTATCCGCTTGGGGTTGCGACGCGGAGAAAGATGGATCTGCTTTTTACTGAGTTAAGTGGGGGGGGTGCGCCGGAGCAGAAGGTTTTGCGGGTTAAGGGGCGTGACATAGTTGCGCAGCAGGTTGCCGGGAATATTGCGCGCTTCAGCTTTGCTGAGTTGTGTGAGCGCCCGCATGGAGCGGAGGATTATATCAAAATCGCGCAGAGCTTTGATATGGTTTTTCTGGAGAATGTGCCTAAGCTGAATTATGATCGGCGCAATGAGGCCAAGAGGCTCATGAACCTTATTGATGCGCTGTATGAGGCGCGCATTCCGGTTGTGATTTCTGCTGATGCGCCGGTTGATAAGCTTTATCTTGGGCGGGATCATGCCTATGAGTTTGAGCGCACGGTGTCGCGTTTGCTTGAGATGCAGAGTGATCAGTATCCTTAAGGCTTTTTATTTTCATCATTGTCAGACTGGTCTAAAAACGTTAGGATTCTTGCGTAATAACGCATTTCCACGAAAGGGCAGTGACTATGAAAAAACCGGTTAGAATAGCAATTACAGGGGCGGCAGGTCAGATCGGCTATGCGCTTTTGTTCCGTTTGGCGGCTGGTGATATGTTGGGCCCGGATCAGCCGGTGATTTTGCATTTGCTGGAGGTTACTCCCGCACTTGGTGCTTTGCAGGGTGTGATTATGGAGCTGAATGATTGTGCATTTCCTCTGCTTGCGGGCACGGTGGCTACGGATGATCCGAATGTAGCGTTTAAGGATGTGGATTATGCCTATCTGGTCGGTGCGATGCCGCGTAAAGATGGCATGGAGCGCAAGGATTTGCTTGAGGCGAATGGCGGTATTTTCGGGCCGCAGGGGCGCGCGATTAATGCGCATGCCAAACGTGATGTGAAGGTTCTTGTTGTTGGTAATCCGGCGAATACGAATGCACTCATTGCGCAACAAAATGCACCTGATCTTGATCCGAAATGTTTTACGGCGATGGTGCGGCTTGATCATAACCGCGCTATGAGTTTGCTCGCGGAAAAAGTGGGCGCGCATAACACGGATGTTAAGAATATTATTATCTGGGGGAATCACAGCTCGACGCAATATCCGGATGTGCATCACGCGAGTGTGAAGGGTAAGCCTGCGCTGGGGCAAATTGATCAGGCGTGGTATGAGGGCACGTATATTCCGCAGGTGCAGCAGCGCGGCGCGGCGATTATCAAGGCGCGTGGGGCTTCGAGCGCGGCAAGTGCGGCTTCGGCGGCGATTGATCATATGCGCAATTGGGCGTTGGGGACGGAGAAAGACTGCTGGGTTTCTATGGCAATTCCCTCCGATGGATCATATGGCATTAAACCCGGTGTGATTTTTGGGTATCCTGTGACGTGTAAAGGCGGCAAGTACGAAATTGTTCAGGGGCTCGAGATTAATGCGTTCTCACAAAAACGTCTGGATGAGACGGATGCCGAGCTACGCGCGGAGCGAGCGGCTGTTGAGAAGCTGTTTGGGGGGAAAGCGGCTGCGGCCTAGTTCTTAGCAGGGCTGTGTTTTTCTTGTACCGTTGTTATCGTCGGTAGGGCGCAATCCGGGCTGTGGCGCTTAGTCGTTTCGCGGAGCTCCGCTTGTTTATCTGCAATTTTCTGTTCAAATTGCCGGTAGGCTTGCGAAGCGTTGAGGCCGTCTCCTGATGCATCATAGAAAAAGGAGCGGTTCAGGTTGATGGCGTCCTGGAACATCTTGTTGGTCAGATAGGCCATAATCATGGGTGATCGCTCGTGGATGAGATTGTAAAATACGCGCGCGTTTGCATTTCCCAGCATGTGCATAATATAGTGATCGGTGGCGGTGATATTTTCGGATTTTTTATACGATACGATTATGGGCGTTTCTTCCTTAAACTGATATCCTTTTATTAATGCCGAGACTTTCGGGTTGTCGCGTAGGGCCAGAATTTCTTCGTTTGTAAGTTCTGGCTTGTTTAATTGGTCAATATTTGAGCCGTATTTTTGGGCAAGCTGGAGCCAGGTTTCATCGATATATTGGAACAGGCCGCGCGCCGATGTGGTCGGCGGCGTTGCGATTAACATAGTGCCCAGATTGCTCTCGATCATGGCGGTGAGAACCAGAACATCAAAGGGGGCACCGGTTTTCTGATGTGCTGTGTAAAGAATGTCGATCAGAGCGGGGTCTTGATTTTTTTTGTCCAGTTCGGCTTTGAGGGATTGAGCCAGAATTTCATCTCTATTTCTGCATGTGGCTTGCGGGCTGAAGTTAATGTTCTGGCCGGACAGTTTTTTATCGATCAGGGCCAGAAGGTCGCTTTTGTCACTTTTCTTTTCTGTAATCTCAGGTGTTTTGATTTCCTGTTTTTTGACGCGAACCGTTGTGATTTTTATTTTTTGTTCCGGTTTTGTGGGTGCAAATTTGATGTGAAGTGGTTCTGTGCGCTCGCTTTCCTGAGCGTGTACAATTGTGTTTGGCATGGTTGTCAGGCAGAGAATAAGGGCAAGACGCGCGCAAAGCATGGAAAATTCCTGTGTGGGGGAGGGATATACGCGAGTAGTTGAGAATATTATACCGCGTCATGGCGCGGAAGGGAACCTAAAATGATGGGGTTAGGCTTTTGGGGCTGTGGTTTCGAGTTCGCGCGGCGCTCCGGCAGCGGTGAGGGAGGCGATTTGTTGTGCTGCTGCGGCTGCTGCTGCAGCTGCAGCGATTTGGTCTCTGCCAACTCCGTCAAAAGCAGGGGTGAGAGGCTCAGGTTGTACGGGATCTTTTTCTTTCGTGCCTTTGCCAGTGCCGAATGCGGTGGTTAAAGCGCCTGCTTGTGGTGTGCCGGTTGGAGCGAGCGCCTGATCGATGGTTGGGGCTGCGGTTGTTGTTGGTTCTGCTGCGGGCGGTGCATTGGTGGCTGCTGCAACTTGTTGGTGTGCTTGTTCTTCGCGGTGGTCATCAAGGGCTGCGATACTGTTACGCACTGATGGGTTTCTCAGTGAAGGCTCGATCATTGCGGCGTAAGTGCCGGAATGTGCGCGGTTACCAAGAGTGGCCTGAGCGTTTGCAATCAGGCGATCGCCCTCGCGGGCGTCAGCAAGATCTGTCTCAAAAGCAAGCATTGGGTCAACGGTTTGTTCGCCAATCCGAACTTGATAGTCGAGATGTGGGCCGGTAATGCGCCCTGTTGCACCTGTGGTTCCAATATAATCTCCAGGGTTAACAACGACTCCAGGTTGCAGTTTCGGCAGGGCGGAGAGGTGTGCATATTGTACTGTAATGGTGCGTCCACGGTCATCTGTTCCAAGTGCAAAAATTGCGCGATTTCCAAAGCCTCTTTCATACCCACCACCGATATAGGTCATCGTCTGGCGGGCGCGCAAAGAAACCTCACCATTTGGATCAATATGCGTTGTTTTAAAATCAACACCGTGATGCATGGATGACATGGCTAGATCACGTGGTCCGAAGTCTGATGTAAGTACAGACTTCTCACCTAGAGGAGGGAGGATGCGCAGTTCGCCGTTTCTAATGCGGGGCTCTGCGCTTGCGAGTTGTGCGTTTTGTTCCGGTGTAACTTCGCGGCCGAGGCTGGCCATGGCTTGGGCGTTGAGGGCTCTTGCCTCAGCAATTTGACCGGCTGACCAAAAGTTTGAGTCAATTTTTGTAACATAATCGAAGGTTTGATTGCGCCATAAATTTGACGCTCCAACTCCTTTTTCTGCACGTTCCTGTGAAGCGTATTGTATCCATGAACCGACGGTAACAGGGCCAGAAGTGTTGTTTTCTACCCAGTCAATAGCGCCACCGCCACCGTTATAGGCAACGAGCGCGAGAGACTGACTACCATACTTTTGGGTGAGGTGCGCCATAAACTGCGCGCCGGCCTCAATTGATTTTTCGGGATCGAAGAAATCAGCGCGCGAATTCAGGCCCCATTTTCCTTCGTGGAAAGGCATGAATTGCGCGATACCCATTGCGCCTGCGCCTGATTGAGCATTCGGTTTAAAACGTGATTCTATCCAGAACTGATTAGCAAGGAGCGCAGGGTCAAGGCCATGATTTTCAGCGGCCTTGAAGGTTAAATCTACATAGTGCGCAACCTGAGGGTCGCTTTGCATCCTTTTGACAAGATCGGGGTGAAGGAGGGTTGAGCCTTGGTTGCTGCCAACGAGATCTGCGACATTTATGTTACCGAGTGCCGCATGGTCAATATTATCTGGGTTAATGCTGGCGAATGTTTCTGTTGCGGCGCGGAAGGCGCTAATTTCTCCAGAGCTAACCCGCCCCAGGGTGTCTTGTATTGTGTTTGGGTCAAGGCCGAGGGCGGTTGAGAATTGGGTAATTGCTTCGGTCTTCTGGCCCTGATCGCCAAAGAAGATGGCAAAGAGGAGCTGAAGTAGCGCAAAGCCATTAAATTCCATGTCTGTGGTCAGGCGGCGCGTGTCTCTATTCGCACGCTCTTCCCTTGTGCGCTGCGCTTCTAATTCTAATGTATCTGTGTTGGTTGGTGTTGTAACCAATTTCTAAGCACCCTTTTTGTAATTTATATCAGAAGGTTAACCTTCTTTTCACCCATATTTACTCTTTAGTGTATACATTAAGTGTAGATTCGTCAAACTTTTTGCTTATTAGGCAACGCCTGCACCGCCACCGGCACCGCCGCTACCACTAGGGCCTAGGCCTGCGGCGCGTTCCTGCTCTGCAAAACGCATTTCAAGAAGCTCTGCGGGGGTGAGGCCGCCTGATGCGCCTGGCGCTGCTTGTCCGGCCGGTTTTGCCTCGGCGAAGGTGAGGGATTCCGGTGCTTTGTTCATTGTGGGCACGGCGTATGAGGGTGTTGGCCCGTCTACAGGGTTATATTTTGCGAATTCAGGGCCGCCAGCGAAGCTGGCGTAATTTGCAGGTGCGGCGGTTCCGTAGGCCTGCGTGGGAAGCTGAATAGAATTTGCGGGTGCGGTTGCACCTAAATACTGATAGGAGGCCATTTTTGCACCGGGTTCGAGTTTATCGACAAAGATGCTGTTGGTTGGGTTTGGCGTGTTTTCATCGGGCCGGAGAATTTTTATACCGGCACGCTCGAGGGTTGCTTCGATTTTTGCCATTAATTCTGGAGAAGCGTTTGGTCCTGCTGCTTGCTCAATTTGTGCGAGCGTAATCTCGCCGTTTTCAATTTTATTTTCAATTAATCCACCGATGCGAAGGAATTCTGCGTCCGGATCAAGAGTAAGTGTTTCTTCAGCTGTCCATACTGTATCAGTTTCGGCATTAGACGAGCCGATGACTTCAATGTTGGGAAGTTTCAGATGAGAGACGTCAATTGCGCGCACGGAGTCTCCAGCGGCGGCGGCGTTAGCGGCGGTTATGTCACCTGTGGCCTTGAGTTCTTGGACCATCGCGAATTGTTCCTTGCCGTATTCCACGGTGGAGCATTCTGTTGAGAGTTCGCTGGACAGGCCTGCGGTTTTATCGAGTGTTTCTAGTGCTTGCTGCGCTTCGGTGACCACGTCATCACGTGCACTGGTGGCAGCGTTTAGGGTGTTTTGCGCGGCGAGCAATTCTTCGGGTGAGGCGCCTTGCGCGGAGAGGTTGTCCAATGCTTCCTGAGCTTGTGCGACTTTTACGTCGTATAGTTCATATTTGGCGGTAAGTTCATCTCTTTTTTCCGCATAGATATTTGCGAGTTCGTTTGCCGCAGAAACGCCGGGGACGGGTGGGCCCATGGTATCCGGGGCATGCTGCATGTCGGCGGATGAATTAAGGGCGGTGATTCGATCATCAAACATAGCGACGATATCATTCGTGCTTGCCTGAATTGGCGGTTGCATTTTCTTGAGAGAAGCGAAGCTAGCGAGCAAATATTTATAGGCCTGATCGCCTTTGAGGATTTGACCATTTGCGCCTTCGACGTGATACGTGCCGTCTTTAACGGCGCCGGAGAATTGCTGAAAGCCGCCGATGACGCTTGCATCAGCCGGGTCAAGGCCGGTTTGTGCGAACAGGGCGCCCAGATTTTGTTGTTCTGCGGCGGTGAGTGTACCATCTGCGCGGGCGCTAACGAAGGCGGCGGCGAGGTCAGCTTGTGCCTGTAATTGCGGGACTGAGTAATTCATGTAAGCGGTATTATCTGCCCCGGCTTCATACATGCTGGATGTCAGTTCGAGGCTGAGCTGTGCTTGTGCGACTTGAGCTTCTACCTGATCGAGGGATGTTTGTGCTTTGTCGATGGCGTCTTGCGCGCCTTGCAGCTCAACTTTAAGAGCTTCTATGCTTGCAGTGTCACTATCAGAGGCGGCATCAATTTTTGCCTGAATGGAATCGTATTTCGCCTGCGCCTGTTCGAGGTCGGCTTTGTGCGTGTCATATTTACCGCTCAGGATTTTGCTTTCTTGGCGGTATGCCTCAACGAGTTTTCCTTGTCCTTGCAGGTGGATTTCAAGTTTTTCGGCCTGCTCGATTTCTGCGGGTGTGGCCGTACCGGCGGCGACTTTATCTTGGAGGGTTTTTAGCTCTTCTCTTTTTTCGGCGATCTTTGCCTCGAGCACGTCGATTCTGCTGCCGAGTTCTTGCTGGACGATGTTGACTTGTTCGCCCATTTCCGTGCTGGCGGTGGTCAGGGCGGAGAGTTGAACGCCCATTTGTTTGTAATATTCTGTGGCTTGTGCGATATTTGCAATGGCGGCGATTTTGGCGGCATTGGCCTGACGCTCGCGTTCGCGGCGTTGCTCGGTTTCTTTTATCTCGGAGAAGATGGTTCCTGCGTATCGATCACCTGCACCTGATAGTGCATCATTATAGAGTTTTGTGTCTGATGGATCTTTACCCGTAACCATAATTTCCTCAAATTCTTTTAATCTTCCGCTTATGGCATAGTTTAAAGGAAAAAGCATGGTTTTGTCAAAAAGAACATACACAAGTCATATCTTTACGTTTCGCGCAAATTTCCTGTTTCCAAGTGCGGTTTTGAGTGCTAAACCAGATTGTATAAAGATTCGATCAGACGGAGCCTAGAGCGTTATGAATATTCATGAATATCAAGCCAAAGAGTTGTTAGAAAAATACGGCGTAAGCGTGCCTAAAGGCATTCCTGCGATGAGCGTGGATGAGGCCGTTGATGCCGCGAAAAAGTTGAAATCAAAGCTGTTTGTGGTTAAAGCCCAAATTCATGCGGGTGGGCGCGGCGCGGGGCATTTCACGGATAATCCAAGCGGTAAGGGCGGTGTTCGTTTGTGCAAAACTGTTGATGATGTGAAGGCTGCGGCGGAAGCGATGATGGGCAAAACGCTTGTTACCAAACAGACCGGGCCAGAGGGTAAAGAGGTTCAGCGCCTTTATGTGACTGATGGCGTTGATATCGAGAAGGAATATTACTGCTCTGTTGTGCTTGACCGCGCGAGCAGCCGCGTGACCTTTATGGTGTCGACCGAGGGCGGGATGGATATTGAAGAGGTTGCGCATAATAGCCCGGAGAAAATTATCAAGGTCTCGGTTGATCCGGCGAGCGGGATTTCAGGATTTCATTGCCGCAAGCTGGCGTTTGGTCTGGGGCTTAAGGGCGCGCAAATTAAAAGTGCGACGAAGTTTTTCTCTGCGCTGTATCAGGCGTTTATTGATCTGGATGCCTCGATTGTTGAGATTAACCCGATGATTCTTGTTGGTGATGAGGTGATGGCGCTGGATGCGAAGATGAATTTTGATCCCAATGCGCTCTATCGTCAGAAAGAGGTTTTTTCGATGCGCGATGAAACCGAAGAAGATGCAAATGAGAAGATTGCAGCAGATAATGAGCTGTCTTATGTGCGTCTGGACGGCAATATTGGCTGTATGGTCAATGGTGCGGGTCTTGCGATGTCGACCATGGACATTATCAAGTTGCATGGCGGGGAGCCTGCGAACTTTTTGGATGTTGGCGGTGGTGCAACGGCGGAGCGCGTAACAACGGCGTTTAAGATTATTTTATCTGATCCGAATGTGAAGGGTATTTTGGTCAATATTTTTGGCGGGATTATGAAGTGTGATGTTATTGCGCAGGGCGTGATTGCTGCGGCTAAAGAAGTTGATCTCAAGGTGCCGCTTGTGGTGCGTCTTGAGGGGACGAACGTACAAAAAGGTAAGGAGCTTATGGCCGGTTCGGGCTTGCCGATTATCTCTGCAGATAACCTTGAGGATGCGGCGAAGAAAGTTGTTGAGGCAACCAAAAAAGCGCAGAAGGCGGCATGATCATGATGAGGCTATTGCTTGGTTCGGCAGTGATTTTAGGGCTTTGTTCAGGCGCAGCATTCGCTCAGGAGAGCGCCACTGCGAAGGCAGAGATGATTGATAATGCCGGCGAGGTTTTGGGCAATATTGATCTTGTTCAGGGTGCTAAGGGTGTTTTGATTAAGGTTGATCTTAAAGGTCTTGCGCCGGGCGTTCATGGCTTTCATATCCATCATGTGGGCGATTGCGGTGATCATGATCATTTCAAAAATGCGGGTGGGCATGTTACTCAGGGCGGTGTTGAGCATGGATTGCTTAATCCAAACGGGCCGGAGCTTGGTGATTTGCCAAATTTAATTGTGCATGATGATGGAACGGTGAAGGCGGAAGTTTATGCGCCGGAGCTCGTGATTAAAGGTGGAGAGTTTGAGATTCTGGATATGAACGGTTCGGCGTTTATGATTCATGATAAGCCGGATGATCATATGAGCCAGCCTATTGGTGGTGCGGGTGATCGTATTGCGTGTGGTGTGATTAAAGATAATTAAATGTGCGTGAAGTTTTTAACTGATTAGAGGATTTCAATATGTCAGTACTTGTTAATAAAAATACAAAAGTCATTTGCCAAGGGTTTACTGGGGCGCAGGGCACGTTCCACTCAGAACAGGCGATTGCATACGGCACAAAAATGGTTGGTGGTGTTACGCCAGGCAAGGGCGGTTCGGAGCATCTTGGCCTGCCGGTATTTGATACGGTTGGTGAGGCGAAGGAGCGCACGGGCGCGAATGCGAGTGTGATTTATGTGCCGCCGCCATTTGCTGCGGATGCTATTCTTGAGGCGATTGATGCGGGGATTGAGCTTGCGATTTGTATCACGGAAGGCATTCCTGTTCTTGATATGGTTAAGGTCAAGCGCGCGCTGAGCGGGTCTAAAACTCGTTTGATCGGGCCGAACTGTCCGGGTATTATCACGCCGGATGAATGTAAAATCGGGATTATGCCTGGCCATATTCACAAGCGCGGCAAGGTGGGAATCGTCTCCCGCTCCGGCACGCTGACCTACGAGGCTGTTGCGCAAACAGGTGCGGTCGGTTTGGGGCAGACAACCTGTATCGGGATTGGCGGCGACCCTGTTAATGGCACGAACTTCATAGACTGCATTGAGCTGTTTATGGATGATCCGGAAACAGAAGCGATTTTGATGATTGGTGAAATTGGTGGTACGGCTGAACTTGAGGCGTGTGAGTTTTATAAATCCCTCAAGAAGAAAAAACCGATTGCAGGGTTTATTGCCGGTGCGACGGCTCCTCCGGGCAAGCGTATGGGGCATGCCGGGGCGATTATTTCCGGTGCGGATGATACGGCGCCAGCGAAAATGGAGGCGATGCGCGCGGCAGGGTTTGTGGTTTCTGAAAGTCCGGCCGGGCTTGGCAAGGCTGTGAAAGAAGCTATGGCGGCGTAAGTTTTTTTTATATATTTTTTCAAAAGGGCGCTCTATGGCGCTCTTTTTTGATTGTCAAAACGTATTTGAATCGATGTTATTTTGTGTGTACAGTGTAGTTGCGATAAAAGGGCGCTAAGCTTATGAACTTTCTAGACAAACTTGTTCCGGATCAACGTACACTCATTGTGAGCTTGCCTTACCGCGTTGGGCTGTATGTGAGTGAGAGCGATAAATCAGGGGGTGAGCATTCTGATGCCGAGGAGCTCGATGCGCTTGAGCGGATTATAACGGCGTATTCTCAGGAAGTTTTCGGCGCGGAAACGGTGCAGTTCGTCATTAGCGAGACGGTGAGGCGCAGGGCGGAGTGGCCAAGTTGGGCGAAGGATTTATCTGGCATTGAGCATGATTGCTATAAGGTGATTGATATTCTTGCGAATAACGTCGAAGATAAGGAATTAAGCGCGTTTAAAAATCATTTGATTGAGATTGGTGAGTCAGTTGCACTCGCGTTTCGGGAGTATGGTGATAAAACACCGATCTGGCAGAAAATACGCATGTATTTTGATTTTAAAAAGAGCCAGAAAATGGCAGCCCAGGCGGGTGTTACGCCGAAAAACTGGGAACAGTTTATCAATATTTCTTTTGATGAGCGCAGGGCGCTGCGTGTTGTTGCGAAGGCGCTTGGTGGAACATACATATAGATAAGAGGTTTTTTATGACAGCATTATCAGATTTTACTTTGGAGCAAGCAGAGCTGATTGTTCGGCTTCCTTACCGCGTTGGCTTGAATGTGAGTTATGCGGAAGATGAGCAAGGAGAGCGTGATGACAGGCTTGAGATGCAGGCTCTGGAGGCTTGTATCCGTGAGATTTCTAAAACGCAAGAGGGATTGGCCAAGGAGGTTGCTACTGAAATTTTGAACAGCCGTGAAGATTGGCTGAGCTGGTCTGATGGGGTGTTCAATCTTGGACCATCCTGCGAGGAGGCTGTGCTGGCGATTAAAAGCAAGGCAAGTCAGGATGAGGCCAGGGCTTATGTGAAAATGGTTCTGGATATTGCATCTTCGGTTGCGCAGGCTTATGGAGAGTTTGGCGAGGGAGATGAACTGAAAGAGGGTTTTTTTGGAAAGTTGATGGCCGGGATTGTTGCACGTGTTACGGCAGGCAGTGATGTCCATCACCCTATGAATATTAGTGCAGCGGAAGATAGCGCGATTTCTTCGATTGCTGCGGCGCTTAATAAAAATCTCTAATTCCTACGCTAGCCCCTTGTTAAAGCCTTAAAGAGAGGGCATATTTGATGCGCAATAATAAGGGATTTAGCCATGAGCCAAAGCAATCTTGATCAGACATTTTTGAATGGTGTAAACGCGGAATATATCGCGCATCTTTATGCGGAATTTCATCAAAACCCGATGAATGTGGATGAGAGCTGGCGCGATTTTTTTTCTGGTTTGAATGATAGTGAAGCAGGGTTTTTGAAAGAGCTGTCCGGGGCGAGCTGGACTCCTGCAGATAATGCCAAGAATAATCGTAATTTTGGTAGTGCGGCGATTGCTCCTGCTGACGGCATTTTGGTTGAGGCGGCAAATGATACTAATAAACCTAAAAAATCCGGTGCAAGCGCAGAGGATATTAAGCAGGCGGCCCTTGATTCTATTCGTGCGCTTATGCTTATTCGTTCCTACCGTTTTCGTGGGCATTTTCTAGCCAATCTTGATCCTTTAGGGATGAAGCAGATTGATGAGCATCCCGAGCTTAGCCCAGAATATTACGGTTTCACATCTGCGGATTATAATCGCTCGATTTACATTAACGGGATGCTTGGCATGGAGCAGGCAACCTTGCGTGAGATATTGTCTGCTTTGCGTGAGATTTACGCCGGAACGGTCGGGGTTGAGTATATGCATCTGAGTAATCCGGTTGAACGGGCGTGGATTCAAGAGCGTATTGAAGAGCCACGTAATAAAACCGAATTTACGCCTGAAGGAAAGCGGGCGATCCTTGAGCGCTTAACGGCGGCGGAAGGTTTTGAGCAGTATCTGCACAAGAAGCACACGGGCACAAAACGTTTTGGTATTGATGGCGGGGAGGCGTTGATCCCTGCGATTGAGCAGATTATGAAGCGCGGCGGCCAGATGGGTCTAAAGGAAATTGTTGTTGGTATGGCTCATCGCGGGCGCTTGAACGTGCTTGCGAATGTGATGGGCAAGCCGTTTACCACGATATTTGCTGAGTTTCAGGGGCAGTCCTCGACGCCGGATGATGTTTTGGGATCTGGGGATGTTAAGTACCATTTAGGGACATCGAGCGATCGTGATTTTGATGGCAATAGTATTCACCTGTCTTTGACGGCTAATCCATCGCATCTGGAGTTTGTGAACCCTGTTGTCATTGGTAAAGTGCGCTCCAAGCAAGTGCAACGCAAAGACACTGATGCCATTCAGGTCTTGCCGTTATTGCTTCACGGGGATGCGGCGTTTGCCGGGCAGGGCATTATCGCTGAAACGTTCATGATTTCGGAGCTGCCGGGCTACCGCGTCGGGGGCACACTGCATATTGTGATTAACAACCAGATCGGCTTTACGACCATGCCGAAATTTTCGCGCTCTGGCCCATATTGTACAGATGTTGCGAAGATGCTTGATGCGCCGATATTTCATGTGAATGGAGATGATCCGGAGGCGGTTGTGCATGTTGCGCGCGTTGCAACGGAATATCGTCAGGAATTCAAGAAAGACGTGGTTATCGATATTTTCTGCTATCGCCGCTATGGGCATAATGAGGGCGATGAGCCAGCCTTTACGCAGCCGTTGATGTATAAGAAAATTGCGACGCAGGAGACGACACGCACTAAATATGCAGCGCAGCTTGTGGGTGAGGGCACGCTGAGTGAGTCTGATGTCAAGGCGATTGAGGATGAGTTTACCGCCAAGCTGGATGAGGCTTTTGCGGCTGTTGAGAGCTATAAACCTAATTCGGCAGATTTCCTCTCTGGTGCCTGGTCTGATATGAAGGTTGCCACCGGTGATGAGCGGCGCGGGAAAACGGCTATTAGTGAAAAAGATTTGCAGCGTATAGGTAAAGTAATCACGCATGTACCGGAAGGTTTTAACATTAATAAAAAATTGCTGCGGACGCTGAAGGCTAAGGAAGAGATGCTTGAAACCGGTAAGGATTATGACTGGTCGATGGGGGAATTGCTTGCGTTTGGGACTTTACTGGATGATGGTTATGCGGTGCGTTTATCGGGGCAGGATGTCGGGCGGGGGACGTTTTCTCACCGTCATGCGATTTGGCGCGATCAGGAAACGGAAAAGAAGCATGTTGCGCTTCAGCATATCAAGGAAGGTCAGCCTACGTTTGAAGCACATGATAGCCCGCTCTCTGAAATGGCGGTTCTTGGCTTTGAGTATGGGTATTCACTTGCTGATCCGAAGACTCTTACTATCTGGGAGGCGCAGTTCGGGGATTTTGCCAATGGTGCGCAGGTGATGATTGACCAGTTTATTTCATCGGGAGAGTCCAAGTGGCTGCGGATGTCCGGGCTTGTCATGCTTTTGCCTCATGGCTATGAGGGGCAGGGGCCGGAGCATTCCTCCGCCCGGTTTGAGCGGTTCCTCCAGCTTTCGGCCGATGATAACTGGCAGGTGTGTAATCTGACGACGCCTGCAAATTATTTCCATGCGCTGCGCCGGCAGATGCACAGAGATTTCCGCAAACCTCTGGTGATTATGACGCCGAAATCCCTGCTGCGTCACAAATTGGCAGTCTCTACCGCGGATATGTTTACGGGTGATAGCACTTTCCATCGCGTTTTGTGGGATGATGATCGTGATGATCTGGTTAAAGCCGACAAGATGAAGAGAGTGATTGTCTGTTCAGGTAAGGTTTATTTCGATCTTTTGCAGGAGCGCCGTGACCGCGGGATTAAGGACATTATAATTCTGCGTTTAGAGCAGCTCTATCCTTTTCCAGCTAAGGCTCTTGGTGATGAGCTTAAGCCGTATAAAAATGCGGAAGTCGTGTGGTGTCAGGAAGAGCCAGAAAATCAGGGTGCTTGGCACTTTGTTGATCGCCGGATTGAGGCCGTCTTGAGTGAGATTAAGCACAAAGCCGGACGGCCGCGCTATATTGGCCGTGTGGCCAGCGCATCTCCGGCGACAGGCTCAGCTAAGAAGCATGCGGCGGAGCAGGCGGCACTGGTGGATGAGGCGCTAAAGGTGAAGTAGGGCATTGAAAAAGGCGCCGATACGCTGCGCCTTTTCCCTCCCCTTCAATATTCTTATGCTTTATGCCTGTCTGCTCTGTTTTTCCTGCAAATCCGGGCATAGGTCGTGAATATACTGGTCTGTAATTTCACGCATTTGCGCTGCTGACGTTTCGATAAACCATTGAGACATATTTGCCCGTTTTGCGAGGCTTGTTTCTAATATTTTGATGCGGCCCATGAGAGCTTTGTAGCCGGCGAGGGGGTAGCGCTGGAACTTTTGCGGCTGACGCTTCATTGGCTCGACTGCCCATAATTTCAGGATATAAAACAGATCTTCGTAACGTCCGTCGCGCATGAATGCATTAATATTAAAATGCAGGATACTCAGGCCACGTTCGTCGTGCTGTGCATTTATCATAGCGTTGGCGCGCATTTGGTCGAATGGCGTTTTGATTTGTGTTCCCACAAAGCTGCGCTTGTACAATTCCATGTTCATGGTCTTGCTCACTTTTTCTTCGGTTGTTTGGATAAGGCGATCCGGGAACGCTGGATCAGTGATAGTGCCTTTTTACACCCGCGGGACTAAAGAAAAGGTTAACAAGATAAAATTTAATATAAATTTTTCTAAAATTTTATGCAGTTTGTCTGTCGGTTTGGCCTGCGCATAGGATTTTCAGCTCTTTTTCTACGGCTGCTTTCATATAGTTTCTTGCTTTTTCGATGAAGCTATCTGTTACATCGGGGCGATTGGCAAGGTGTTTTGTCAGGGCGTGAATACGTTTAAACAACGCATCCTGTCCGGCTTCGGGGAAGCGGCGGAAGCGGGATGTATCTTTGCTGATGGGCTCAATGGCCCATAGTCCAAGAATATGCAGGGCATCTTCTTCACGGCTGCGGGGCAAGAAAGCAGTAATATTGAAATTAATCATGCCCATACCAACATGATCGTTGGAGGCGTTAATAATTGCGTTTGCCCGCATGATTTCTAGCGGTGTTCTTATTTTCGTGCCAGAGAAGTCACGGTTATGTGAGTTTGCGCCCATTTATTTCTCTAATTTGATTATTACCGAACTATAGCAGATTATGGTGATTTTATGCAATATTTTCGTGCTTGAGGGTTTTGCTTGACTTCGTATGGACGGCTGTTCAGTGTGCGGATATGCGTTTTGATCTATCCGTTTATCTGGTTGTTGATCCTTCTGTCTGTCTTGGGCGGTCAGTTGAATTTGTTGTTCAATGCGCTGTTCGGGGGGGCGTTTCGATGGTGCAACTGCGCAATAAAGTTGATGATGTTGGTGTGGTTGAGGCGCAGGCACGCGCCGTGAAAAATATTTTAGCGGGAACGGGCGTGGCTTTTGTGATGAATGATTATGTAGAGCTGGCTGCCAAGCTGGGTTTGGACGGGGTACATATCGGGCAGGAGGATATGGATCCTGCCCGTGCGCGGGCGATATTAGGGCCGGATAAAATCCTTGGAGTGACAGCGTTTACACGTGAGCATTATGCGGATGTTAATCCGGATATTGTGGATTATGTCGGCACGGGGCCGGTCTATCCAACGCTGACCAAGCCGGGAAAGCCGGTTTTGGGGGTTGATGGATTTGCCGATCTTGTGCGTCATGCGCCGGTGCCGGTGCCGGTGGTCGGGATTGGCGGGATTACGGCGGAAAATGCGCGAGCGGTGATCGATGCGGGCGCGCAGGGCGTTGCGATGATGCGCAGTGTTTCTGAGGCGCAGGATGTTGAGGCGGCGGCTCGGGAATTTGTTCAGGTGGTGAGAGTATGAAATATGTGCTGAGCATTGCCGGGTCTGATCCTTCGGGGGGTGCGGGGATCCAAGCCGATTTGAAGGTTTTTACGCGCATTGGTGTTCAGGGTATGGCGGTGATTACGGCGCTGACGGCGCAGAGCCCTGAGCGCGTTTACGGTATCTATGATGTATCGGCAGAGTTTGTGCGTGACCAGTTGGTTGCGGTCTTTGATGATTGCGCTGTGGATGCGGTGAAGATCGGGATGCTGGCGCGCGCGGATGTTGTTGAGGCGGTTGCAGATGTGCTTCAGGCCTATCGCCCTGCGCATGTTGTGCTTGATCCGGTTATGGTTGCCAGCAGCGGGGATGCGTTGATTGATGGTGATGCGATTGAGGTTATGAAGGCGCGGCTGATGCCGCTTGCCTCTATTATCACCCCGAATATTCCGGAGGCGGAGAAATTATCGCGCAAGGCTGTGTTGGATATGGAGCAAGCTGCGCGCGGATTGGTTGATATTGGCGCGCAGGCGGTGCTGCTAAAGGGGGGGCATTTGAAGGGCGATGTGATGCGTGATGTGCTTGCGCATTCCGGTGGCGTGCGGATTTATGAGGCGCCGCGGGTGGATGTTGAGAGTGCACATGGAACGGGCTGCCGGTTATCGTCTGCAATTGCCGCCTATTTGGCGCTTGGACATGATCTGGAAGTGGCGTGCGGGAAGGCGAAGGATTACTTAACGCAGGATTTGAAGACTTCCCTATGAGCGAATTTGATTTGATACAAAAATATTTTGCTCCGCTTTCGCGCGATGGTTTGCAAGATGATGCGGCGATTATTGAAATTCCGCCCGGGCATGAGCTTGTGGTGAGCAGTGATACGCTCAATGAAGGGGTGCATTTTTTGTCAGGTACAGCGCCGGGTGATATTGCCCGTAAGGCGCTGCGGGTTAATCTCTCTGATCTGGCGTCTTGCGGGGCGCGGCCTTTGTGTTATCAGCTGAATATTGCCTTTCCCCTCAAGCCGGATGAGTCCTGGATGGCGGCATTTTCGGCGGCACTGGCTGCGGATCAGGCAGCTTATGGCATTTATTGCTCCGGCGGGGATACGACGAGCATAAAGGGTGAGGGGGTATCTATTTCCATTACGGTGATGGGCGTTGTACCAGCGGGTAAGGCGGTGCGGCGCATGGGTGCGCGTGATGGTGATCTGCTTGTGCTGAGCGGGTCTACGGGCGATGCCGTTTTGGGGCTGAAGGCGTTGCAGGAAGGGCTTGATTATCCCGAAGCGGCGCGGCGATACCGCGTGCCTATGCCGAGGGTGGGGATTGAGGATTTGCTGCAAAATTATGTTCATGGGGCGGCTGATGTTTCAGACGGATTGCTTGCTGATGCGCTGAAAATTGGGCAGGCGAGCGGGCTGGGCGTGGAGATTGATCTGGAGGCAATTATGTTTTCAGATGAGGTGCGCAAGGCGATTGTTTGTGGTGATTTGAGCTATGAGGCGGCGGTGAAGGGCGGGGATGATTACGAGCTCGTGATGGCGGTTTCGTGCGATAATCTTGATGCTGTGATCGGGGGTTTACGAACTCATGGGTTACAACCGTATGTAATCGGGCGTTTTTCATCCGATATTACCGGATTAAGCCTCAAAAATTCTGGATCACAAAAGATTGATGTCTCCAGATTGGGATGGGATCATTTTTGATAAGTTTTTTGATGTGATGGCTTGCGCGCTCTGCATGTTCAGAGTAAAACTCATATAGAATTTATTTCAAGGAAAGACCTTACATCATGACTCAAATCGTTGTTCCAACTCTTGGTGAATCCGTGGCCGAAGCAACTGTCTCTCAGTGGCTGAAAAAAGAAGGCGAGGCGGTGAAAGCGGATGAGCCAATTGTCGAGCTTGAAACTGATAAGGTTACCTTGGAGGTGAATGCGCCTGCGGATGGTGTAATCGTTAAAATATCTGTGGGTGAGGGCGACACTGTTGAAGTTGGCGCTATACTCGGCGAGCTTGAGGTCGGCGCGGTTGCGAATGATGCCAAGCCTGCGGCGGCAGCCAAGAAAGAAGAAGCGAAGAAGGCTGATCCTGTTTCGGCGCCTGCGCGTGAGGAAAAGACAGCGGCGCTTAGTGCTTCGGCGAAAACCTCGCCTGCGGTTCGTAAGTTGATTAATGATAATAATCTGGATGCCGGGCAAATCCCTGCGAGCGGGCCGGAAGGTCGTTTGACGAAAGAGGATGTGCAGAATTTTATGGATAAGGGCATTAAATCTGCGCCTGCGCCGTCTTCTGCTGCGCCTGCTAAAGCGCGTGAGGCTGGCCCGCGCGAGGAACGCGTGAAAATGTCCAAATTGCGTCAGGTGATTGCGAAACGTCTGAAAGAAGCGCAGAACACTGCTGCGATGCTCACGACCTTTAACGAGGTTGATATGGGCCCCGTTATGGATTTGCGCAATGAATACAAAGATATCTTTGAGAAGAAACATGGCGTGAAGCTTGGATTTATGTCTTTGTTTATCAAGGCGGCGATTCAGGCGCTTAAGGAATTTCCAGCGATTAATGCGGAGATTTCCGGTGATGAGATTATCTACAAGAATTATTATAATATCGGGGTTGCCGTTTCTACGCCGCAAGGTCTGGTTGTTCCGGTGATCAAGGATGCCGATCTGATGAGTATGGCGGAGATTGAAAAGAAAATCGTTGATTTTGGCGCGCGTGCGCGTGATGGCAAGCTCTCTATGGATGAGATGAGCGGTGGAACCTATACGATTACCAATGGTGGGGTGTTCGGCTCACTGATGTCCACACCAATTTTGAATACGCCGCAATCCGGTATTTTGGGGATGCACACTATCCAGAAACGTCCGATGGTGATGAAGGATGGCTCGATTGAGGCGCGGCCAATGATGTATCTGGCGCAGAGCTATGATCACCGCATTGTGGATGGCCGCGAGGCGGTTAGCTCGCTCGTGCGCATTAAGCAGGCGCTTGAGGATCCGCAGCGTCTATTGCTGGATGTTTAACTCTATAATTTTATGTTCTTTTAATTGATTTAGGGCCATCAGCGCCCATTCATCGCGATACTTTTTGCTGTTGCCGATTATAAGGCTGGTATGGCCTGCGCCGATCAGGTTGACAAATTCGCGGGCGGTGGGGGTTTGGCTGGAGTAGATATTTTTCTCCTCCATCTTCAAGCCATAGCGCGCGCAGATCATCAGCATACGGTTGATGGGTTTTAAAATGGTTTTATATTTGCTTTGGACGGCGTGCATCTTTTCAATCATTTCTGGGTTGAGGCCGGTGGATGGCTCGGACCGGGCGGTGATGAAAAATCTTTGCCCGTCTTTGTTGCGCGCGCAGCATGCGGCGAAGGGTTCCTCGGTTTTGTGTGTGTTTATAAAGTGGAGGATATCGTGATCTGTGTTTATGGGGGAAGGTTGCACGGGCTTGGCGCGCGCGGGGGCTGGCGCGTTTAGCGGTGTTACGGCATCATTTATCTTGAACACCGGAATGCCTGCGCGGGTCAGAAAAACCAGCGAGAGGTCATCGAAATAAGGTTTCATTTTATGACCGAGGGGGGGTTGTTCGGCGTGGGCGTCAATATAGATTTCTTTTATTCCGGCTACGATCATGGCTTTGGCGCAGTTGGGGCATGGCAAATCGGTGATGTAAAGTGTTGCGCCGTCCGATTTAGGTGCGGCGAGGATTGCAGCAATTTCTGCATGGATTGTGGTGCTGGCGTTGCCGAGTTTTTGGTCTTCTCCAATATGCTGTGCAAGGCTTTTGGGCCAGAAATTATGCTGCGCGCTCAGTTGTTTTTCGTCATGAAAAAGGGCTGCGCCAACTTTGTGGGTGGCGTGCGGGCTTTTGTCTCTGGCGCTGCGGGCGGATTTGATATTTTGAAAATGGTTCATATTGGCTTTACTAAAGATAGTTAAGAGTAATATTAAAGCGCAGAAAGATAAACAAATCTTTTACTTTTCATCTTGCCACGATGGGTTTGAGAGATTATCAAGGGAGGGACGAAGTTCTTCGAGCAAACAAAAGGTTTTCAAACAATGTCTGATGCATTTGATGTGATAGTAATTGGAGCGGGTCCGGGCGGTTATGTGGCGGCGATACGCTGCGCGCAGCTGGGTATGAAAACGGCCTGTATAGAGAAGGATAAGACCCTTGGCGGGACATGTTTGAATGTGGGATGCATTCCATCGAAGGCGCTTTTGCATGCTTCTGAGCAGTTTGAGAGTGCGCAGCATCATATGGGGGCACTTGGTGTTAAAGTTTCGCCGAAGCTGGATCTGAAAACGATGATGAAGCATAAGGATAATGTTGTTGGTGATAACACCAAGGGCATTGAGTTTTTGTTCAAGAAGAACAAGATTACGCGCATTGAAGGCAAGGCGGAGATTGTTGCTGCGGGTCAGGTGAAGGTCGGTAAGGATACTTATAAGGCGGACAGCATTATTATTGCGACGGGCTCTGATGTGATCTCCCTGCCCGGTATCAAGATTGATGAGAAGCAGATTGTTTCTTCCACGGGTGCTTTGAGGCTGTCTGAGGTTCCCAAAAGCATGATTGTAATTGGTGGTGGTGTGATTGGCCTAGAGATGGGTACAGTTTGGCGCAGGCTGGGGGCAAAGGTTACGGTTGTCGAGTATCTGGATAATATCCTGCCCGGTATGGACGGCGAGGTGCGCAAGGAAGCGAAGAAGATTTTTGCCAAGCAAGGTCTTGAGTTCAAGTTATCGAGCAAGGTTACGGGCGCGAAAACATCATCGAAGGGTGTTGAGCTGAGTGTGGAGCCTGCGGCTGGTGGGAAAGCTGAGACGCTCAAGGCGGATATTGTTTTGATGGCGATTGGTCGCAAGCCTTATGTTGAGGGGCTTGGGCTGGATAAGGTTGGTGTCAAGCTCGATGATCGCGGGCGTATTGTCACGGATGAATTCTTTGAGACTTCGGTTGAGGGCATCTATGCGATTGGGGATGTGATTGTCGGGCCGATGCTTGCGCACAAGGCAGAGGATGAAGGCGTTATCCTTGCCGAGATGCTGGCGGGTGAAACGGGTCACATTGATTATGACATGATTCCGGGCGTGGTTTATACCTGGCCGGAGGTTGCGAATGTGGGTAAAACTGAAGAACAGCTCAAGGAAGCAGGCGTTGCGTATAATGCCGGTAAGTTTCCGTTTATGGCGAACGGGCGCGCGCGGGCGATGAATAATACCGACGGGTTTGTCAAAATTCTGGCGGATAAAAAAACAGATCGCATTTTGGGTGCGCATATTATCGGGCCGAATGCCGGTGATCTGATTCAGGAGATTGTGAGCGTTATGGAGTTTGAGGGGACGGCGGAGGATATCGCACGTACCTGTCATGCACACCCGACATTAACGGAAGTTGTGAAAGAGGCGGCGCTGGCGGTGCATAAGCGCCCGATTCACATCTGATCTCAGGCTCTGGGGTGGGCGGCCTTGTAGATTTTGAGCATCTCTTCGGCGTTGATTTCCGTGTATCTTTGGGTTGTGGAGAGCGAAACGTGGCCGAGCAGTTCCTGAATTTCACGCAGGTTTGCGCCGTTTTGCAAGAGATGCGTGGCGAAGCTATGGCGCAGGGCGTGAGGTGTTGCCGTATCGGGGAGCCCCATAGATTTTCGGATGTCCCGCATCGAGCGCTGCGCGACGCCCTGATTGAGGCGTCCTGCGCGCGCGCCGATGAATAGCGGGCGATCCGGGAGAGCAGTGTGGGGGCAAAGTTCCAGATAATTATCTATCGTGCGTTTGATGATATCAAGTGCGGGGATTTGGCGCTCCTTGTTGCCCTTACCGCGCACACGCAGAAAGCCATCACGAGGCAGGTCGCTGATGTTGAGGGAGAGAGCCTCATCGATGCGAAGGCCGCAGCCATAAAGTAGCATGAAAAGCGCAGTGTTGCGCGCAGCGACCCAGTCCTGTTGTTCATGAATGCCGGCCTGATCGATCAAAGCCATTGCCTGATCCTGGTGCAGGGCACGGTGCAGTTTGTGTGGGATTTTGGGTGTGCGTACCGCGGAAATGGCTGGGTTGTGCAAAATCCCTTGCTTATCCAGCCATGTGAGGAGGTTTTTTACACCAGAAAGGCTGCGGGCGCGGCTGGCGTTTGATGTACCGTCTATGGATTTTTTGCTCATCCAGGCGCGGAAATCGCGCAGGGTAATTTCGGAGAGGTCGTTCAATCCGGGGGCTTTGCCCAGATGTTGTGCCATGAAGTTCAGGAAATGCCCGACATCAATGCTGTAGGCGCGGATGCTATGGCGGGAGAGGTTTTTTTCATAGCGCAGATAATCATCCCATTTGTGAAGGGCGGCATTTAAATCTGCGGCGCAGAGTGCGAGGATATGCTGTTTGATCATGGCAGTTTAGAAGGAAGAGGGAAGAGGGAAGTGGGAAGAAGGAAGAGGGAAGAAGGAAGAGGGATAGATTGCATTCATGCGGCTTTTTTCTCCCAGTTGCGATGGAGGCTAAAGATCATTTTTGCTATTTCTTGATATTCAGATTTTAGTTTTTCTATGTTCTCTTTTTCTACATAGTTGAGATCGCTACAAAAATCGAGCCAAACAAGCATTTCATTTGTTGAGCCAATCGCAATTTGGAGAAAACGTTTGAATTCCGCACTTGATGTATGGCGTTTGCCGTATCCTTCTGCAATGTTTGCAGGTATTGATTTTGAGGCGCGGCGTATTTGTGATGTTAATGCAAATTGTTCATCTTTGGGTAGTTGTTTTGAAATTTTATGGACTTCGAGCGCTGTTTTATATGAACGTTGATAAATTAGAAGATCGTAAAAACTTTCCATCTTTTCTTCTTTCTTCTCTCTAATCTCTTTTTTCTTATTGCTCCAGCCAGCTTCGGAAAGAGCGCTCGATGACGCGGGCAAGGAAGAGGATTTGATCTGTGGCCTGGCCGTCCTGGAACATGTTTGGATCACGGCTTCCGAAGGCGAGGATGGCGGGCGGGGTGTTCATGGATATATCAACCCGCAGCAAAATTTGTGACGCGACAAGGGTTGCGCCGCCGCCGTAAATGGCCTCGATGCCGCTGATATTATCTTGCAGCAAAACATTCTTATCGCCCATCCATTTGTCTACCGTGCCGGGGGGGAGGATGCGGATGCCGTTTTGGTGGATGTGGGGGATGTCTTTTTCCTCTGATTCCACAACCAGAACGGAGATATCAACGTTCAGCAGATTTGCGAGATCGGTTGTGATGCACTGGATGAATTCATCAAAAGAATACGCTTCGAGCAGGCGCAGCACGGCGGCGTGGATGCGTTGCTGGTTGTTCATATTGCTGCGCGCGTTTTCAACGATTTCGCGCGTGGAATTGATAACCTGTTCTTTATCGGCCTTCAGGCGTTCGATCATATAGGATTGGAAATCAGCGGGTTCACCCTTGCGTGGGCGCGGGCGCGGTGGGATGAGGTGATCGAGCACGTTTGGGTGCTCCTTCAAATAGGCAATTACATCGTCTTCGGTTATTTCGGGCTTTGTCATCAACTCACTCATAGTCAGAGTGTATCACAGATTATAGTTTAAAGGGAATACGGCACATTTACATCATCCCAATCGGGGTTGAAGTCTTTTGTGTTGCGGGTGAGCAGGGTGAGGCCTTCGGTTTTTGCGCTGGCGTAGATGAGTGCGTCAGGCAGGGCGATTTTGTGTGTTTTTCGGATTAGTACGGCTTCTTCAGCTATTTTTCGGCTGATCTCTATGACGTCGAAATTTTCATTCAGAAAGAGTTTCGTTTCTTCCTGTGCAGGCAGTGGAATACCAATGAGGAATTCCATCCAGGTAATCAGGCTTATGAGGCGGTGAGGGGTTGTGGTAATCAGTTTACGCGCCGGCTCGATGCCGCGGGAATAATCGATCAAAATGTTGGTGTCAAAAAGGGCGATTTTCATTGTGTGTCAATCGCCCTTTTCGGGATTAGGTTTGGTTTTTTCCTGAGTGTGCGGAGCCCCATGCCCGTATTCCCCATGCGCGGAATCGTGCATCCCCCAACTTAATGAGGCTTCGCGGTTGTTCCACTCAGCGCGCCATTTTCGCTCAACCTCAAGCGAATCACCTTTGAATGCGCTCTCTAGTTTTCCGAATATGTCATGCTTGATGGGCTCGGCCTCTGTTTTGGCGAGATATTCGGCCACAGAACGGCGAACCAGTTCTGTGCGTGAAACATCCATATGTTTTGCGATGATATCAAGGTGTTTTATATCATCTTCTGGTAGATCGATAATTGTGCGCATGATAACTCTCCGTTAATATTAATTGATATCATAATCCATATTTGTCATCATGTCAATTATAATATGCTTTGGCCCGTTTTTTCCCAATCTTTGACGAAGGCGGCCAGGCCCTTGTCGGTCAGGGGATGGTTGTATAGTTGGCGGATAACTGAGGCTGGAGCGGTCATAACGTGCGCGCCCATCTTGGCGGATTCGATGATGTGCATCGGGTTGCGGATGGAGGCGACAAGGACTTCGGTATCATATTCGGTATAGTTATCATATATGCGGCAGATATCGGATATAAGATCTAATCCCTGCTGGCTGATATCATCAAGACGGCCCACGAAGGGGGAAATGAAGGCTGCGCCTGCTTTTGCGGCGAGGAGGGCCTGTCCTGCGGAGAAACAGAGCGTAACATTCACCATTGTGCCATCATCGGAGAGTTCCTTGCAGACCTTTAGGCCATCGGGTGTGAGGGGGACTTTGACGGCGACGTGGTCGGCGATTTTGCGAAGGACTTCGGCTTCTTTGCGCATGGTTGCGTAATCTGTGGCGGCGACTTCGGCGGAGACGGGGCCGGAGACGATTTTGCAAATTTCCTTAATGAGGGGGATGAATTCCTTGCCGGATTTGGCGATCAGTGATGGATTGGTTGTTACGCCATCCAGCAGCCCTGTGCTTGCGAGATCTTTGATCTCTTCTAAATCGGCGGTATCAACAAAGAACTTCATGCAACTTTCCTTTTATGTCATGGTTATGGACATGACCTTAACCACGCAAAGTGATTCAATCAAGTATGTCACATCCTGATTTATTCGAAAAAATACATGCGGCGCGCGATGTTGTTTCTGTGCTTGTCCCGTATCCGGTGGATAAGCCCTATGATTATGCTGTGCCAGCCGGGATGCGCGTATCGCCGGGGGATTATGTCTGCGTGCCTTTGGGGGCGCGGGAGGTTACGGGCGTTGTCTGGGGTAAGGGCGCGGGAGATGTTGCGCGGGCGAAGCTGAAATGCATTGTATCGCGTTACGATCTTGAGCCGATGCCTAAGGTGCAGCGTGATTTTATTGATTGGGCGGCGGGGTATACTCTGTCGATGAAGGGGATGGTTTTGAAAATGTCGCTGAGCGCGCCGGGGGGGCTTGCGCCGCCAAAGCCTTCGACGGGTTACCGGATTGGGGCGAAAACGGTTTCCAAGGGGCTCAGCGCGCAGCGGCAAAAGGTTCTGGACGTGATGCAGGGCGGGCAGGTTTTGATTGCCGCGGAGATTGCGGCACTGGCAGGTTGTTCGCCCGCGGTTGTGCGGGGGATGGCGGATAAGGGATTGTTGGATGCGGCGTCTATGATGAGCCCTGCGCCGTGTCTTGCGCCCGATTATATGAGTGGGCGGGCTGTTTTGTCGGAGGATCAGCAGCGGGCGGCAGATGATTTGTGTGTGCAGGATGGTTATCGCGCGATATTGCTGGATGGGGTGACGGGCGCGGGTAAGACGGAGGTTTATTTTGAGGCCGTGGCTAAGGCGCTGGAGCGGGGGAAACAGGTTCTCATTTTACTGCCGGAAATTGCGCTGTCGAATGTGTTTTTAGGGCGGTTTCAGGCGCGCTTTGGCAGCGCTCCCGCGCTGTGGCATTCCAATTTAACACCGGCGCAGCGGCGCCTTGCGTGGCGGGGGGTGGCATCGGGG
>CAYGNP010000004.1:0-127551 GCA_964351365.1 uncultured Micavibrio sp. | reverse complement strand
ATTTTGCAGATAAGAAACATATGGAAAAATGGGGCGACCGACGGGGCTTGAACCCCTCATTCGCTTCGCGAATGTTTTTTTAAAACGCGGGTGGGCTATCCCTCATTTGCCTTGAGCATTTTGCAGATAAGAAACATATGGAAAAATGGGGCGACCGACGGGGCTTGAACCCGCGACCACTCGGATCACAACCAAGTGCTCTACCAACTGAGCTACGGCCGCCACAATTGGACTTATTGTCTATAATATATCGCCTTATAGCGTCAAGCGCAATTTCGTGTCTTGCCCCTATGAAAGGCGCGTGGTAAAAAAATTTACGCCAACCAACAGAACATAGGTTTCCCGTGAGCACATATCGATTATCCTTCAAATCCCCGGCCGAGCTATTGAAATACACGCAAGAGCAAGGTGTGCAGTTTGTTGATTTTAATTTTACCGATATCCGCGGAAAATGGCAGCATACAGCCCAGCACATCAGCACATTTAACAAGGATTTGATTGAAGAAGGTATTGCCTTTGATGGATCGTCTATTGCCGGATGGCGGGCGATCAACGAGTCGGATATGTTGCTGAAACCAGATATTAGCCGCGTGACCTATGACCCGTTTGCGGCGCAAAAGACGATTAAGATTTTTTGCGATGTCTATGAGCCCAAGACCCATAAGCCCTATGCTCTTGATCCGCGCTCGGTGGCAAAAGCTGCGCAGGCTTATCTCAAGAAAACTGGGATAGCGGATATGGCCTATTTCGGGCCGGAGCCGGAATTTTTCATTTTTGATGATGTGAAAGTTAGAACAGAGAGTAACCATGTTGCTTATCATTTAGATAGCAATGAGGGTCCTTACAACAAAGGTCGGGACTATCCGACGGGGAATATGGGCCACCGCCCATCAGTTAAAGGCGGTTATTTTCCGGAAAGTCCAGTGGACAGCTTGTCTGATATTCGCGCGGAAATGCTTACGGTTATTGAGAGTATGGGCGTTTCGGTTGAGAAGCATCACCATGAAGTTGCCGCGAGCCAGTGCGAGCTTGGGATCAAATTTGAGGGGCTGGTTGACTCAGCCGACAACGTGCAGCTCTATAAGCATGCTGTGCATAATGTTGCGCACAATTACGGTAAAACTGCAACCTTTATGCCTAAACCTATTAATGGTGATAATGGCTCCGGGATGCATGTGCATCAGTCGCTCTGGAAATCTGGAAAGCCTATTTTTGCGGGCAGTGAATATGCTGAGCTGTCTGAAAATGCGCTCTATTATATAGGCGGAATATTAAAGCATGCGCGCGCACTCAATGCCTTTACCAATCCCACCACGAACAGCTATAAGCGCCTGATTCCGGGCTTTGAAGCCCCTGTTTTACTTGCATATTCTGCGCAAAACCGCTCTGCTGCGTGCCGCATTCCGTATACCAGCAGCCCAAAAGCGCGGCGCATGGAAATCCGTTTCCCCGACCCGCTGGCAAACCCTTATCTCGCATTTTCGGCGATGTTAATGGCGGGACTTGACGGGATTGAGAATAAAATTCATCCCGGTAGTGCGATGGATCGAGACCTTTATGAGCTATCCGCAGAGGAGCTCAGCAAAATTCCTCATGTTTGCTCATCCCTGCGTCAGGCGCTTGATAGCCTTAAAGCCGATCATGCATTTCTGCTTAAGGGGGATGTGTTTAGCAAGGAGCTGATTACCTCTTTCATTAAGCTCAAGACCGCGGAAATTCTTAGATATGAGACCACAACCCACCCGGTTGAAGTGGATATGTATTATTCCGGTTAGGTTAATGTGCTAGTCCCGATCGAGGAATGCCCCAACCATGGGTGTGAATTTTGAAACCATAATTTTGTAGTTTTGGGTGTTTTCAGCCCAAGTTGCAAAGGAATCATTTCGTGATGGTGTGAGAAGCAGCATGAAATAGTAATAATTCCCACTGACCATGACTGTAAACCAAAGTTCAAAATCATTAAGATTACTGGTGCTGTCGATACCTTTGTAGACTTCTGTTATTCCAAAATCGATGCTTTCATTGTATTTTATCTCATCTTCGAATGGTATTTTTTCTCCAACAAGCATGCCTGATTCTTCAATTTCTTTTTTATAAAGCGTAACTTCTTCAACAAGAGAATTTTTAACTGCAGAAGATACAAGCTTGACATCAACCTTTCCCTCCGTTGATGAGGAAACTGGCCTACCAAATGCTCCGGGAACTTCCTTCACATTTACAAGCGATACGTCCATGCGGTCTACATTATTTAGTTTTTTTGCAAAAACTTTCCAAGTTTTTGGGTAGTGAATTTCTGCAACATCAAGAAAGCGGTAGGAAGCCATTTCAGAAATCACCCTCGATTTCAAATTTTTTAGTTTGAATGACTCTAACACTTGTGCCTGCATCACTTTTTGCTTATCGATAAGGGTGGCTGGAACATAATAATTAACCATGATCACTTTTGTGCCATTTATGATTGCTAAAGTTCTTACATAAAAAGAATAATCTTGCTCCATGACGATCATCAACGATTCAATTTTAGTGTCACTATGCGTTTTAAATCCCAATGTCGTGTACCCCCCTTCGAGGATGTATTTGAGGTACCATTGCTCTGCGGTCAGATTTCCGTCTATGTTAAGTGCCTTGATTTCAATGCGACTCCTTCCATCAATTGAAGGCCTGCTGAAAAATACATTAATATTTTGAAATAATTTTTCGCTCAGCATGAAATTTGCAGAGCTCCGCTCCTCACCCTCTTCCCAATTTTTATCAATTCTCATGGAGTATGCTAATGCCTCATCTCCATATGGTGTTTTTCTGATTAGTTTTGTTGAATTGATAAATTCACGCTCATCCATCAAGTCAACTTTTGGCATTGGCTTTTTAAAGCGTGCGAAAATATCGTCTTCGGCAGATGCTTGCTTGCCTGATAGAATAATTGTGCCCAGCAACAGTAATGCAGCGATAATTACTGTATGCATTATGTGGCTTTGTGTTGTCATTTTTTTGCTTTCTGTCTATTTAATGAAGTGTTGATATTATACACTTTTCCGCACATTTGTAACAAGTTTTGATTTTTGTGCAAACGTGCATAAGCCTTAGAAACCTTACTCTTTGGTCTTTATTTCGTTTTGAAAAACAATTAGGATACAAGCATGTCGTCATATAGCGCATCTGATATTGAAGTTCTTGAGGGGCTGGAGCCCGTCCGTAAACGCCCTGGTATGTATATTGGCGGTACGGATGAGCGCGCCTATCATCATCTTGTGGGTGAAATTCTCGACAATTCCATGGATGAAGCCGTGGCGGGCCATGCGGACTGGATTGAGTTTCAGCTTGATGAGGGCAATATTGTTACCATACGTGATAACGGGCGCGGTATTCCGGTCGAGAACCATCCTAAATTTCCGAAAAAATCTACCCTTGAAGTCATTATGACGACCCTGCATTCGGGCGGGAAGTTCAGCAATAAGGCCTATCAGACTTCTGGCGGGCTTCATGGTGTTGGGATGTCAGTTGTAAATGCGCTGTCTGATCTGGTGGTTGTCGAGGTTGCGCGGGATAAAAAGCTCTATAAACAAAGCTATTCACGGGGCATTCCCACCAGCAAGGTTGAAAATTTGGGTACTGTCTCTAACCGCCGCGGGACATCGGTTACCTTTCACCCTGATCCGGATATATTTGGCAGCAAGGCAAAATTTAAACCCGTATGGTTGTTTCAGATGTTGCGCTCCAAGGCGTTTTTGTTTTCGGGGGTTGAAATCCGATGGAAATGCGCGCCTAGTCTTATTAAGCCTGATTATAATATTCCGGCGGAGACGGTTTTTAAATTCCCCAATGGTTTGCTGGATTATCTTCAGATTGCCCTTCAGGATCGCCCTACCCTTACGGATAAAGCCTTTCACGGAAATATAAAATTACCAGAAAATGCAGGGCGGGTGGAGTTTGCTATTCACTGGCCGGAAGATGGCGAAGGGTTTTCGCATTCTTATTGCAATACCGTGCCCACACCGCTTGGAGGGACGCATGAAACGGGTCTGCGTACGGCGTTATCACGGGGATTACGCAGTTATGGTGATATGACGGGACAGAAGAAAGTTTCGATGATCACGGCGGATGATGTGATTTCTGGCGCAGCAATCCTTCTGTCTGTTTTTATCTCTGATCCGCAATTCCAGGGGCAGACCAAGGAAAAGCTTGTTAATACAAATGTTACGAAATGGGTCGATACCGCCGTTAAGGATTATTTCGATTTATGGCTGTCGAAGGACCCGCAGTCGAGCACACAATTGCTGAGCAGTATTATTGAAAAGGCGGAAGAGCGCCAACGCAGAAAAGACAGCCGTGACACAGCGCGTAAGAGTGCAACGCGCAAGCTTCGTCTGCCGGGTAAGCTTGCCGATTGCAGCCGCAATAATGCGGTTGATACAGAGCTATTCATTGTTGAGGGCGACAGTGCTGGTGGTTCGGCCAAACAGGGACGTAACCGTGAGACGCAGGCGATTTTGCCTTTGCGCGGCAAGATTTTGAACGTGGTCAGTGCAACAAAAGATAAGATACGTGCCAATCAAGAGATACAGGATTTAACACAGGCTCTGGGCTGTGGTTCGGGGGCTGATTTCAAGCTTGAGAATTTGCGCTATGAACGTGTGATTATCATGACCGACGCGGATGTTGACGGCGCGCATATTGCGGCGCTGCTGGTCACGTTCTTTTACACACAGATGAAGCCCCTTATTGACAAAGGGCACCTCTTTATCGCACAGCCCCCGCTCTACCGGCTTGTTAGCGGAACTTTGAGCGCCTATGCGCGAGATGATGAGCATAAAGAAGAGCTGATGAACACGATGTTCAAGGGCAAAAGCAAGGTTGATATCAGCCGCTTTAAAGGTCTTGGTGAGATGCCTGCAAAGCAGCTCAAGGAGACAACGATGGATCCTTCTTCGCGCATATTGCTGCGGGTGATGCTTCCCGATGCGGTTGCTGCGCTTGGCCTTACGGCGGAGGAGATGCAGGGTGATATTCCCGATGCCTGCGCGGAGCTGGATGATCTGGTCTCTCAGCTTATGGGGAAAGATGCGGATGCGCGCTACAGGTTCATTCAAAATAACGCGCAATTCGTTGAAGATATTGATGTTTAAAACGCCTTAAGGTCCGTGTTTCATGAAGCAGGTTTTTTTAGTCATATTATTTGCGTTCTTTTTATCCGCTACTGTGGCTTGCGGGTATTACTATTTCTTTCTTATTCCAGAAAAGATTGAACGGAATCTGGCTAAGGGTTTTAGGGCTATCGGTTTTGAAGATTTAAAATTTGAAACACTCAAACGTAAGACCGGCATGATTGTGCTCTCGAATATCACGCTTGATGAAAACCGTTTCAGCACGATTGAAGAGGTTAGCATTCATTACACGCCGATGCAGGTTTTCTTTGATGCCTCGCAGGCACATGAGATCAAGATTAAGAATATGCATCTTACAGGTACAATGTCCGATGATTTATCGCTTAATTTCACCGGCTGGCAGGATAACTCTAAGATTATAAACAGCCTGAGTAATCTGCCTGCGCGTGTGATTTCTGTTGAACAGGGGCGCGCGGATGTTCTCTCTGATCGTTTTGGTGGGCTTCAGTTTCAGTATGATTTGGACTTTACTCGAAATCAGACTGGTAGTTTTTCTGTCAAGGGATATATGAACACTAAGCAGCATCGCCTCGCGTTTCAAACGAAAATTGATGGTATAATTGGGGCGGATGGCCTTGGGGATTTTTCGCTTCAGGCAGCGGATATCTCTGTTGATTTAGCATCTGTCAAGATACGGCGTGGAACTGCAAAAATAATGCTTACCTCACGGGCACAGCCCAGCGTATCCGCAGATTTTAATTTAGCGTCGTTGATGTGGCGCGATTTACCGCTATCCAATGTTAAAGGGCTTTTTAAGGGTAATAATTCCGTGTTTGATGTCACTCTTGCGGGCTCTACATTCGGGCCTGAGGGCATACCTTGGGAGAGTAGCCTGAAAAATGACGGTGTTGTTTTAAAAACCAAAACATTTTTGAAGCCAGAGCGATTATCTGGTCTTATTGAATTTGCCGAGCGCAATAAGGCATTTGACTCTGATATGCCCTTGCCACATTTGTCTTCCGGGCATAATAAACCCGTTATAACAATTGATACAGTTTCCTCTAAAACAACAACGAATGGCGTTTTCAACATGATCATGGAAAGGCCTGAAATTGAAGTTAATGGTGATTTTGTATCGCATGATAAGCACGAGAGTATTCATGGACGTATCTCTTTGCCACAAACAACTGTTGCCTTGAATAAGGGGAATAAGGCGCAGTTTGATGTTAGTGCAAAAGGCGTTTTTATTCTTAGCAATCTTCTTGAAAAACCTCAGCTAGAGTGGTCTTTTGATACCGATATTTCTAATGGTGAGGTTGATTTTGATATGTTTAAAATATCAAATATCAAGGGTACTGTTCCTCTTAAATCTACTCAAAGAAAGCCACGTTCAACGACTCTGCCTTTCAGTCTTCCGATTAAATCCTCTATTGCGCAGGGCGGGCATGTAAATTTGAATTTATTTGATCCGAAAAAGCCTTTGATTGGCGCTCTTGATCTTAAGATTTATGGTGGATATATCAAAACACAGGAGCCAATTGTTGCGGATGATCAGCTTTCAATGAAAAACAAGCTGGTTGTTTCTGACATAAGTATTGCACAACTTCTGCATGATGCGGGTTTTGAAGAAATATTTGTTTCTGGTGCATTGGGAGGCGTCATCCCAATGCAGATCAAGGACAATGAAATAGATGTAAATGGTGGAATTTTGCAGAGCCAAAGTCCGGGAATTATAAAATTACCAGACGATATCATTATGTCACTTTTTCCGGGAGATGACGCCAAAGCGCAAATGACCAGAGAATCTTTGCGTAATTATCATTACGAGTATTTTGAGCTTCGTTTGGATGGTGACTTGTCAGGGCGCATGATGATGACATTGAATGCAAATGGTGAAAACCCTGATCTTAAGTTAAAGGATCCTGTTGATATTAACCTTCAAATCGAAACTCAGATTTCTGTTTTGTTCGATAATCTTCTTCGTAAATAAATTATGGGTAGTCACAATAATCATATGACACGCGGATAAATGATTTATTTCCTGCGGTCATAGAAAAACGATATTCTTTCCCGTTGGTGATTGCTGAATGGTAAAGGGGAAGAAGGCCTGATTTAGTTACCGGCTCTGCGCCCTCCACTTTTATGGTCAGATCTACGGGCTGGCCCGGATCGAACCATGCTTCCTTTTCGCCATTCTGATTTTGTGCCGATGCACCATTGCCTGAAATTTCAATCGTTCCGTTTGCAATGGAGGCAAAGCTCACTGGACCAGAGTAAACAGGAGTTTGCACAATAAACCTCTTGCTCTCGGGGTTGGAGCAATTTTGAGGCGGGCGCGCTGTTAAGATAATTGATTGTAAGCGCTCAATATTTACACCTTGTTCAATCTGTTTTGCCAGTAATGAAACTAACTCTCTCATTGGCCCTTCAGAGATCAGATCTTCGTAATTTGTACGCAGTTGTTCAAACTTAACCATCGCTGTCTGCGCCTCAGCGCGCATTTCTGTAAGCTGCGTTTGAAGGGCGTCACGCTCTTCGGTTAAAATTCTTTTTTCTTGTTCCAGTATATATGTGTTTTGCTGGGCAGTAATGTCGCCAATCCAAAAGCCAGCGCCGAAAATCATGGCGGCAAAAAAAATTGCAGTCAAAATTGTACTAACGCGGCGCGCGGCGCGCTGGCGATATCGATCGTGAGGGTTGTATGACGATAAGCTCATTTTTTACTTTTGATTTATTACGACAGACCGAAATAATACTTTGCTATAAAAATATACGTAATCCATAGCATAAGAACAAGGGGGATTCCGGCCTTTATAAAGTCACGGAATTTGTACTGACCAGGGCCCATGACCAATAGGTTGGTCTGGTAGCCAATTGGTGATGCAAAAGAACAGTTGGCGGCAAAGACAACTGTTAGCGCAAAGATAAAAGATAAATCAAAATGCGCATTAGCCACAGGTTCAAATTGTCCTGCGATATTCAGTGCGATGGGTGTGAATAAAATAGCGCAGGCATTGTTCGTCAGAATATTTGTGGTGATCGCCACAATGATAAACAGGATTGAGGCAATAATGAGAGGCGAATCCGAAAATGGTGCGCGCAGGATCAGGCTTGCGATGAAATCTGCCCCGCCAGTTATTTGTAGTGCTGCGCCAAGGGCAAGCATAGATCCCACGAGGAGGAAAATTTTACGGTCTATAGCCCGCGTGGCCTGCCTGATATTTAAGCATCCTGTACCAATCATTGCTGCGGCTCCGGTAAAGGCTGCGACTGGAATTGAGATAAACCCCGTTGCGGCACAGCCAATTGTAAGCAAGAAAATAGAGATCGCGATTGGTGATTTTCCAGGGACCGGTAAATCCTGTTTTGAGCCGGAAAGAACGATAAAATCGGGATTGCGCCGCAGATTATTAATCCGGCTATGCTTACCTGCCACAAGCAGGACATCTCCAGCTTCAAGGCGGATGCGGCCAAGGCGCCTGCGGACAACGCGTGCACGGCGCTGTATGCCGAGCACAATTGTACCAAAGCGTTTATGAAACCCAACATGGTCAATTGACATATCCACCATGCGTGAGGCCGGTGTTATCATAATCTTTGCGAGAACCCGTGTTTCCGGCCCTTTGCCTGAATCTTCGTTTTCTTCTGACTCATCTTCGCCTTTAATGATGTCCTCTTCTTCCTCGGAGAGAAGAAATCCTGGATATTTTGTCAGAAGTTCGCCCAGGGCGTGGCGGGTGGCGGCGACGATTAAAATATCTCCGCTATGGATTTTATGACCTTCGAATGGTGGCAGGATGAGGTGACCACCGCGCTGGATCAGTTTTACATTCATGTCCGGCAGGGGCGCGAATTTTCCATCTATGCACTCTGCACCAATTAATTTGCTGTCTTCGGCGATGTCGAGCTCGGCGACAAATTCGGTTTCTCCGCCCATGAGCTCTTCCTTTATAGATGTGCGATTGGGGAGCATTCTGGGTAAAATCAGAAGGACGTATACAAAACCAACGCCAGCAAGAATGGCACCAGGGATCACAAAGTCAAAAAATCCAAGGGCGCTGTACCCAAGTTCCACCATTGTACTTGACACTAAAAGGTTGGTTGATGAACCTACGAGCGTTGTCATGCCGCCGAGAATGGCTATGAAACTGAGTGGCATCATAATCTGGCTGGCTGGCGTTTTGGCCGTTTTCAATAAGGCCTGCATGATGGGGATGGCGATAATGACAAGGGGCGTGTTGTTCATGAACGCACTTAGTATGAGTACAAATATCAGGACAGATAGAACGGAAAGCCAGGAATATTTTGGGTTTTTGAATATGATAAGTTGTGTCAGGAACCTTAACGAGTCTGTATGAATCATAGCCTGCCCCATTACGAGAAGCGCTAAAACGGCAATGAGCGACGGATTGGCAAAGCCGGAGAGAATAGTTTCTGGATTGAGAAGATTTTCACCTTCAACATTGGAGATTGCAAAAACCTGCCCGTATAGCAGCAAGATGGTCATAATTATGACACTTGTAACTTCCAGTGAGAGTTTTTCACGCACAAAGGAATAAACCGCTGCTGCTGTCAGCAGGAGCATAAACCACATATGGATATTTGGATCAATTACAAAGCCCAATTGTTAACCCTTTTGAACGTTTTTTTATCAACGCTGGATTGTACTCTATTTTGGGCTTGGGGTGTATAAGGCAAATTGCTTTATTCTTTGTTTCCACCAACCTGAAGGCCGGATGTTGCAAACTCACCTAGATTCTTAAAGCCAATGCGCAGGAATATCTCTGTGCCATTGTCGCCGGAAGACTCATTGGTCAGGTTTCTTTGCCCTGATAGCGACAGAGAGATACATTGCCCGGTATAATTAATCCCTGCCCCGGCTGTCCGCAGACCAGGGTCTTCACCCAAATCATGGCGGGCGGAGCCGTAAACACTCCAGTTGTCATCAAATTTATACGTCCCGGAATTGACAATCTGTTCGCGTGATTCACTAATGTCTGTTCCCTCAAGGGCAGACCCAAAGAGATAGCGCGATGAAAGTGTCAAGTTCGCAACTTTGAGAGATGTATCCACTTCATGACTAACAGAAGAGAGCGTGTCATTATCAAGCTGTAGACCATAATTGAGTTTAAATTTATCTTTATAACCCCCCGATAATTTTGCCACAATATCAGAGCTTTGCTCATCTAGGCCGGAGCCCTGGCCGAAGGGATTTTCCTCTTCTTCAAATCGATAGCTTTGTGCGACGAAGGCTTCGCCATAACTTCCGTCGTCAGTATATAGACCGGTACGCAGACCATAGGTCATATGTGATTGATCTTCTACGCCATCTACTCCCGGGAAACGGTCAGCCTCAAATATATTTAGGGCATCAAGCTGGACGTCCTGGCTATCTTCGTTCGGGATATCGCTATCGTCGCTAAGATCAGGTGCGAGGGTTACGGCGACTAGTGGTTCCACGACCATTTGAGATTTTTCAAAACGTTTTGCAACAGGATAGCTGGTTTGCACATTCATATATCCAAAAGCCCTGCCCTCGGATGAATTTCCTTCTATTTCTGCATTGTTTTCAGAACCATCCCTATCGTTGACGTTATAAAATGTTCCCTGTAATTGTGTATCAACTTTTGATACGAGCCCAAAATCTGATATAAAGCGTCTCTGCCAGCCGAGCCCAAGAAACCCTCTATTTACATCTTGTCCAGCATTCTTGTCGCGCTGAATTCCGAGCATCGAGGCATCCACGCTCCAGCGGCCACCTATCAAGGGCACGCTGCCCTGCTCTCCCAAAAAGCTTGTTGTTATCTCTGGCAAGATCAGCGGCTGATCTTCGGTTGCGTTGTCATCTACACGAACATCCTGAAAAGCAAGTATGCGCCCAGAGGCATAGTTCCTGCCAGAGAAGCGTTCTGTATATATTTCATTTTCGAGAACATCTTCGCTATCAATGTCATATTGACGCAGATACTGATCATCTGATGCCAGATTTAAATTTATCCCACTGCGCCATTTGTGATTCATATTCCATAGACCCTTGGCTTTGAGATTTCCTCGAAGCTCGCCGTCTTCTTTTACATTTTGGCCGGAATTGTTATCTGTGCGCTCTGAGGATGTGAAGCTGGTATCGACTTTGAGCGATGCATCGTTCCAGCGTTGGCGCCACTCCAGAAACCCGAGTGGTGTTTCACTTGTATAGGCTCGTAGACCCGCAGTTAGATCTTTATCGGGCGCGATTGACCAATAGTAATCACTTTGCACGAATGCACCCTGATCTGTTGTAAATCCGGCGCTTGGTGCAAGAAAGCCGCTTTTGCGTTTGACGGTACCGTCGGCGTGCTCAAAATAGGGCATATACCCAATTGGAACGCCCTTAATTTCGAATCTGGCGTTGCGATATTTGACCGTTTTCGCAACTTTATCGTGCTCGACTTCCGAGGCTCTAATTTGCCAGATTGGAAGCTCATCTGGTTTTTCTTCGCAGGCTTCGCAGGCGGTGTAGGTTGCGTCCTTCATGATTGTTTTATTGCCGCCAATGTGTTTGCCATTTGAAGAGGTGAATCGTGAGCCGTCAGCCAGGAAAGTCTGTAGCCCTTCGACAAAGCCATCTTTCAGGGCATTGTTGAATTCAGTTTTCTGCGCGTAGTGTTTATCGCCATTAACATCAATAAACTCTACATCTCCTGTTGCAATAACGGTGTCTTGCGTGAGGTTGTAGATTATCTTGTCCGCTTTAACGGTCCGGCCGGCTTGTATCAGTATAACATTCCCAGAGGCCGTTACCGTCTGGCCGCTTTGGTCGTGTTCAAGCTTATCTGCCTGAAGATCGACAGGGTCGCTTTTGTTCTGCGCGTATGACGGGACAGAACATGTAACCATAAGAGTAAAGGCAATTATTTTTAGGGTGCGAAACATAGAAGCTGTTCAAAGAATTAAAACTCAAGAAATAGTTTTGATGTTAAATAAGGTAAAGTCAACACAAGAACGTTGTTTTACATGAAAATTATGCATTTTATGCTATTTAAAGAAGGATGGTATGTCGTCCCCAAAACCGCTGACCTCGCCCTGGTCTTCGTCATCTCTGTGCTTTTTGACCGGGCGGTCTTGCGTTTTCTTTTCGGTTTTTAAATCCGGCTTTTTCTTTTTAAACTCTTCTTTTGGCCTAGATTCTTTTGGCTTTGGTTCAGATTTTGGTTCAGGCGTTTTTTCGCTGCCCATATCGACGACTTCGATCTCCTTGCCGATGCGTTTGATAACGGCGGCCAATTGCTTGTCGTCGTATTTCGTGACCAGCATCCAGGCGCGGCCCTTCTCCCCAGCACGGCCAGTGCGGCCAATGCGATGAACGTAATCATCGGGCGCAATCGGCACATCATAATTGAAGACATGAGAAACAGCGGTGACATCAATGCCGCGCGCGGCAACGTCACTACAGACGAGAAGTGGGATTTTACCAGCCTTGAATTTTTCCAGCGTGTCTGTGCGTACAGATTGTGCCATATCACCATGAAGCGCGCGGGCATCGTATCCCTTGTCTTTGAGCCATTTATAAAGCAGATCAACATCGCGTTTGCGGTTGCAGAAAATAAAGGCCGTCCTGACGTTTTCCCGTTTAATTATCTTGGCCAAAATGTCGTTTTTTGTTTTGGAGGTCACGTTTACCTGAAACTGTTCCACTGTCACAGCCGTTGAGGCTGGCGGGGAAACAGCAACTTCGCGCGGGTTGCTGAGGAATTTTTCAGTAAGCTTTTTGATCTCTGGAGCCATAGTGGCGGAAAACAACAACGTCTGGCGCAGGGGCGGTAAGTTGGAACAAATCTTTTCGATATCAGGGATAAAGCCCATATCCAGCATGCGGTCTGCTTCGTCGATAACGAGGATCTTAATGTCGGTGAGCAGGATTTTTCCGCGCTCGAATAAATCGATCAACCGTCCGGGGGTGGCGATCAGCACATCGGCGCCGCGATCAAGGATTTTGATTTGGTCGCACATGGATGATCCTCCAACGAGTAACGCCTTGGAGAGCTTGCAGTTTTTGCCGTATGTATCAAAATTTTCGGCGATCTGCGCGGCAAGTTCGCGGGTTGGTGAGAGAATGAGGGAGCGCGGCATGCGCGCCTTGGCACGGCCTCCGGCGAGAATTTCGATCATTGGCAGGGTGAAGCCCGCTGTCTTTCCGGTTCCGGTCTGCGCTAATCCCACCACATCGCGGGCCATTAAAATATGGGGTATCGCCTTTTCCTGGATGGGTGTGGGGGTGTCATAACCGCAATCCGCAATTGCGTCCAATATGGGTTGGCTTAGTCCTAAATCCGCAAATTTCATATAAATATAAACATCTCTTCTATTTCTTTTCGACCCTAGAGCTATTATAAAAATGGAAGAAAAGCAAATGAAAGCTGTGCTTATGACCCTAAAAATCGCGATCCAGATGGATGATATCCGTAAAATGAAGATTAAGAAGGACTCTACGTTCGTTTTAATGCTGGAGGCGCAAAAACGCGGCTATACGCTTTTTTACTATCAGGCGCCAGATTTAAGCCTTGAGGATGGGCGCGTATACGCCCGCGGTTATCCCGCCACGGTGCGGCGCGAGGACGGCAATCACTTTACCCTGGGCGAGGCGCGCATGATTGATTTGCGCAAGGATGTGGATATGGTTTTAATGCGCCAGGATCCGCCATTTGACATGAGCTATATTACCGCGACGCACATTCTGGAGCATCTCAAGGGGGATACGCTTGTGCTGAATGATCCGGCGGGCGTGCGCAATGCGCCAGAGAAAATTCTGGTGACGCATTTCCCTGATCTGCTGCCCCCTACCCTCATTAGCGCCAGTGCGGCGGCGATCAAAGATTTTTATGCGCGGCATGGTGATATTATCCTTAAACCGCTCTATGGGAACGGGGGGGAGCAGATTTATCGTATTGATTCACGCGGACAAAATCTCAATCCCATATTGGAGATGTTCGCCGAATTTTACCGCGAGCCGATTATTGCGCAGGCCTACATCCCTGAGGCTAAAAAGGGAGATAAACGGATTATTCTGATTGACGGAGAGCCTGTGGGTGCGGTCTTGCGCGTGCCACAAGGTAGTGAGGAGCGGGCGAATTTTGATGCGGGGGGAATTGGTCAAAAAACCGAGCTTACGGCGCGTGAGATTGATATTTGCCGGGCAATCGGGCCGTATTTGAAAGAGCATAACCTGACCTTTACCGGCATTGATGTGATTGGTGATTATCTGACCGAAATCAACGTGACCTCGCCCACAGGTCTGCAACAGATTAACGCTCTGGACGGCGTGTGCCTGGAAGCGCAGCTATGGGATGCGTTTGAGGCAAAACTCAATGGATAAGAAAGATCTGGAAGAAACGCTGGAATTTGCGCCGCAATTTGACGAGAAAGGCCTGATTTCCTGCATCACGACTTGTGCCACTAGCGGTGAGGTGCTCATGTTTGCCTTTATGAACCGTGAGGCGCTTGATAAAACCATTGAGACGGGGGAGATGTATTATTATTCCCGCAGCCGCAGTGAATTGTGGCATAAGGGCGCGACCAGCGGGAATATCCAGCGCGTTGTGGAGCTGCGGACCGATTGTGATCAGGATTGTATCTGGGCACGGGTGGATGCTGGTCCTGCCTGTCATACAGGCAAAAGATCATGCTTTTACCGTGTTATAGAAGATAAAAAGACCTTAAAGTTCTAAGGATGTGTGTGCCCAGCATGCTCCGCGTTGGCGCGTTCCTGCGGGACATGGACAAGGGCGTAGATCGATACATTCACCAAAAACAGGATGGTTGCAAATTTGAGCACGCGGGCGGTCTTTTTCTTTTTTGGCGTGCAGGGCTCATGGCCGCAGCCGGTATTGTGGCAATCAAGGCGCTCACTGATGACGTGCAGCGCCCAGCCAAAGGCCAGAATTGCCGCAGATGTGATGATTATTGTTAACTCCCAGCCATGCATCATGTCATGAAACTGTGTCAGACCGACGGGCAGCGCGCCCATAATGCCAAGGCCGACCATCATGGTCAGGATGCTGAAAATGCTGGGCAGAACGCAGCAAAAAACGTGGCTTATTTCTGAAACCACAATCATCCAAGATGTAATACTTTGCGTTCTTTTCATTTGCATCTTGCTTTTATACTGATCTGTTTTTGAAATTGCAAAAGAATTATTACTCTGCGGCCATAGTTTGTGCGTGGGCAGAAACAGCGTCGATGATATGGATTTCGGCGGTTTTTCGTCCCTGCCATTCATTGACCTTGAGTTGGCCGAGGATATGGAATTGCCTGCTTCCGGCTTTCAGCAATGCATCACCAAGGGGCGTATCCACCGCCTTGAACGCCATGGCCTTGATGCGCGTGCCCCCCTCCCAGCCGCTCAGCATGACACGGATATGTGATTTTCCCAGTATGTCGGGTGAATGAATGCGCATGTTTTCGAATATGAAGACGGGCTCGGGGCGTTCCTGCCCAAAGGGGCCAAGGATGTTTTGCAAGGTTTCAACAAGATTTACGTTAACGCCAGCGGGGGTGAGCGCGGCGTCAATTGTTGTTTCAACAAGGGTTTCCTGCCCCTGCATTTGCTGGGAGATATGGTTGCAGAGGAAGGCGCGCAGCTCTGCTATCTTTTCCGGGATAACCGTAAAGCCGCCCGCCATAGCGTGGCCGCCGCCCTTTTCGAGCAATCCGGCGGCGCGGGCATCGATAAAGCCTTGTGCAATATGGATTCCGGGGACAGAGCGGCCAGAGCCGCGCCCCTCGCGTTTGCCGGACAGATCATGTGCATAGGTCACCACGCAGGCAGGCTTGCCGAAGCGCTCCTTTAGGCGGCCTGCAACGAGCCCGCTGAGGCCGGGGTGCCAGTCTTCGTGATCGACTAAAATCACCGGATCGTCTTGCATCCCTTGTTCTTCAACCATCTGGATGGCGTGGGATTCCATTTGCTGCTGGATGGCTTTACGTTTGTCGTTGCAATCATTGAGCGTCCAGGCAATGTTTTTTGCCGTTTCTTGATCATCCGTACACAGTAGCTGCGCGCCGAGATCAGCCTTGTGTACGCGGCTGCCTGCGTTAATGCGCGGCCCTAGCGCATAGCCGCAATTGCCTGTATCGAGCGGCGGGGTGATGCCTGCAACCTGCATCAATGATTGAATACCGATATTCTGGGTGGGCATACCAAGGCCTGTGCGCACGAACAGGCGGTTCGGGCCGGTGAGCGGCACCATATCGCAGACAGTTCCCAGCGCGACGATATCCAGCATATTAATGAGCTTTGGCTCTGCGCGGGTTTTGTAAACGCCGCGATCACGCAGGCGATTATTGATGGCGACACAGGCCAGAAACGTAACCCCTACGGCGGCGAGCATATCAAGGCCGGATTTATCATCCTTGCGTTTGGGATTAATCAGATGCGCGCATTCGGGCAGGCGATCTTCGGCTTCGTGGTGATCGAGGATGATAATCTTAAGGCCAAGATCGGTTCCGGCCTTGACGATCTCAAAGGCGGTTGTCCCGCAATCGAGCATGAAAAGGATGTCTGTGCCCTGCTCCAGGATGGATTTGAGCGCCTCGATGTTCGGGCCATAGCCCTCACTCAGGCGGTCAGGGATGTAGATGGGCGCATCAATATTAAGCGCTTTGAGAAAACGGTGCAGCACGGCGGCGCTTGTTGCCCCGTCCACGTCGAAATCCCCGAAAATAGCAAAATTCTTGCCCTGCTCTATCGCGATGGCCATGTCTTCGGCCATGTCCCCCATTCCCTTGAGGGTAAAGGGATCGGGAAAATCTTTTTTGAGCGTGGGATTTAAAAAATTTTCAATTTCGTCAAAAGGGATGCCATATTGCGCCACTAGCCGCGCAGCGATCTCCGGAATGTCATGCGTGCGGGCGATGCGCTCCACTGCGTCTAAAGGCGCGTCAGCAAGCACCCAGCGGGATTTGTTCAGAGAATGGTTGGTGATGATTTTGGACATGCGTCATCTTATCTGATTCGCATGGGCCGTGTCACCTTGCCATAGCGAGCTGCGTAGTCGTAACACCGGGTGCACCAGGTTCCGGCGTCTCTGCTGGTGTGGCTGCAACTGGCTGGCCGGTTGCGGGGTCAATCTGCGTTCTGTCCGCGGCGACGGGTGTGCCATCGGGCGTTCTGACGCCGTCAAATGCGCCGGGTTGATTGCCCATTGCAACTTCTTTGCCAGTTAATGCAGATAAAAAAGCCTGAATCATTTTTAAAATATCGCCTGATTCAAACGCTTTTAAAAAAGCCTGATCATTGAAGAGAGCCATTATTCCTTTCATCCCTTCACGGCCTTTGGCTTCTGCCGTTGCAGATGGTTCGGCGCCTGCTTCAGGCGCTTGCGCCGCAGCGGGGGCTTGGCCGCGCAAGGATTCAATAATTCTGCCCAACCCTTCGCTGCGGGCAAATGTGTGAAAATCCTGATTTGCGAACCTTGGGTCGCTGCCATGTTGTTTGAAGAAGGCCATTGCCTGATAGACATCACCACTGAAATGGGTGTTTACAACATGTTCCACATCTTCCGCAAGCTGCTTTGCGCCCGCCTCATCGAGGCCCAAACCCGTGCGCTGAACAAAGGTACCACCAGCTTTTAGTTCTGCAATTTCTTGCGCACCAACTGTGCGATCACGAGAAATTTCTGCTAATTCACCAACTGTTAATGCCATTTTACCCAACCAATCTTATAAAATTCACCGTTACTGCGCCGTCGCAGATTTTTTGTTCGTTTACCGTTACAATCGATAATTCTTTAGACTTTTTAAAATACGTATGAAATGGTTCGTGGATGTACATCCCTAACTCCTGCGTTGCCCCCTCTTCGGTTATAAACTGGAGGGCGCGGGCTTGTTCATCATATTGAACCCATTCATAATTTTGTTTCAGCTTCCCTTTGTAGAGCAGCATCGCTGCACCGCTTTCGTTCATAATCAGCTCGACGGCGGTTTCGTCTGTCAAAGGCGCTAAAATCATTTACGTTCTAATCTTATGGTATTCAGGGGGATTAGTCAAATTTCTAAATCGATTTCACCCAGGTTTTGCGTTTGAAGTTGTGGGTGGCCTCGATGCGGCGCACTGTTCCCGATTTGGAGCGCATAACGATGGTGGATGTCTTGGCTCCGCCCGGATAGCGGCGAACGCCCCGCAGCATGGTGCCATCGGTTACGCCTGTGGCGGCGAACATGACGTTATCGCCCTTGGCCAGATCATCTGTGGTGTAAATTTTCTTCAGATCAGTGATGCCCCAGCGCTCAGCCCTTGCGCGCTCATCATCATTGCGGAAGATCAGGCGCCCCAGCATTGATCCGCCAATACATTGCAGCGCAGCAGCAGCCAAAACGCCCTCTGGCGCGCCGCCGGAGCCAACATAGAGGTCAATGCCTGTGTCTGGCTCTGAGGTTGCGATTACGGCGCTGACGTCTCCATCGCCGATCAGGGTAATTCTTGCGCCGGATGCGCGGACACTGGCGATCAGATCCTTGTGGCGCGGGCGATCAAGGATACACACCATAAGCTCTTCGATGGTTCCATCTTTTTCTTTGGCAAGACTTGCCAGCACATCCGCAATGGGAGCGTCCAGATCAAGTATCTTCGGGTTCAGGCCCGGGCCAATGGCGATTTTATCCATATACACATCCGGGGCGTTCAGGAATCCGCCCTCATCGGTCATGGCGACAACGGCGAGCGCGTTTGGGCCGCCTGCGGCTGTGATATCCGTGCCCTCCAGCGGGTCAAGGGCGATATCGACGCGTGGGCCTTTGCCATCGCCCACTTCTTCGCCGATATAGAGCATGGGGGCTTCGTCGCGTTCCCCCTCCCCGATCACCACGCGGCCACGGATATGCAGTGAATTCAGCGCGTCGCGCATTGCATCCACGGCGACCTGATCGGCGGCGACCTTGTCCCCCCGTCCGACCAACCTTGATGCGGCCAGCGCGGCAGCTTCAGTGACACGCGCAAGCTCAAGGGCAAGATTGCGGTCCATAAAATTCGGCTGTGGTAATACATCCATCTTTTTTGCTTTCATGATTTTTTTTATAACTCCTCAATCGGGATTAAACACGGTTTTTCGGTTGTTGTCTCCAAATTTTCGATCATTTTCGCCGCCGTAAGCATCGCATTATCCGATGTTTCGTGGGTTGTAATTACAACATGCACGGATTGCCCCGGAGAGCGGCCATGCTGAACCATACTTTCGATAGAGATGTTCAGCTCTTTTAATATTGCGGTTACATCGGCGATAACGCCCGGCTGGTCAATTACATCCAGACGCATATAGTACCGTGATTTTGTATCGCCTATATCCATCCACTGTGCATTTTCAAGCTTCGAGGCGGGTATACCGAATGTTGGTATTTTAATGCCGCGCACCAGATCGATAATATCCGCCACAACGGCAGAGGCTGTGGGGCCTTCTCCTGCACCCTTGCCGGTCAGCAATGGCGTTTCGACAAAATCCCCCTCAACATAAACGGCGTTGTATACATCCTCAATTATTCCCAGAGGTGATCCGATTGGGACAAGGCAGGGCTCTAGCACCTGCATGATCTTTCCGTTTTTTTTCCGGGTAATGCCCAGAAGTTTGATACGGTAGCCAAATTCTGTGGCAAAGGTAATATCTGTGGCGTTGATATGGCGGATGCCTGTGATCTGGATATTCTCAAAATCAGGTTTGACACCGAAAGCCAGCGCTGTTAGCAGGCAGAGCTTGTGCGCGGCATCGATGCCGTCAACATCAAAGCTGGGGTCGGCTTCGGCGTAGCCAAGCTGTTGCGCTTCGGCCAGAACATCTTCGAAGTCGCGACCGGTTTCACGCATCATGGTCAAGATATAGTTACAGGTTCCGTTCAGAATGCCGTAAACGGCTGAGAAATTATTTGCGGCTAATCCCTCGCGCATCGCCTTGATGATTGGGATACCCCCGGCAACGGCGGCTTCGTAGGCCAGCGAGACGCCTTTTTCTTCTGCCTTGAGTGCGAGCTCATAACCATGATGCGCCAGAAGTGCCTTGTTGGCCGTGACAACGTGAACGCCATTATCAAGAGCGGCAGTCACAAGATTGGCAGCATCGCCTTCTGATCCTCCGATCATCTCAATGATTGCATCAAGCCCTGTGTATGTCGCCATATCCATTGGCTTATCAATCCAATCGTATGCAGTAAGGTCAACGCCGCGATCCTTATTTTTGCTGCGGGCGGAGATGCATTTAATTTCAACCGGACGGCCTGCACGCGCAGCAATAAGGTCAGCATTTTGCGTTAATAGTTTAACCACGCCTGCGCCGACTGTTCCTAATCCGGCGATTCCAATGCGAAATGGAGTACTCATTTTTTTAAAACTCTTTGTAACCTTTGCAAAATAATGATAAAGGTCATAGCTGTATTTTATCTCTCATGCAAGATCGCAATTCGCAATTATGACACACACAAACATGAAGACTCCGCCTGAAGAGACATTCAAGATGCCTGATCCCGTTGCTTTGACAAAAGCCTTGATGGATGCGTATGACAAGGCGCAGCCACTTTTTCGTGAATATATGGAGAAATTCGGCTCGCGGGATATTGTCGATGAAATCGGCTCGTTTAATTTTGATCCGATGAATATCCGCGCAAGCTATTTGGATTATCTTGATCAAATCACCCAAAACCCGGAGAAGTTTTTTGAAATTCAGGCCGAGTTCATGCAGGACTGGATGAATTTATGGACGGATAGCGCACGTAATTTTATGGGTGACACGTCTAATCCGGTTGTTGATTCTGATCCCAATGACCGGCGTTTTCGCGCAGATACATGGCAGAAAAGTGCGCTGTTCAGCTTTATCAAGCAATCCTATCTTCTGGCATGCAAACAGCTTGAGCGCTCAGTGATGGATGTTGAGGGGCTTGCGCCAGGGCAGAAGGAAAAGCTGCGCTTTCAGACCAAGCTTTTTACCGATGCGCTCTCGCCGACGAATTTTATCATGACCAACCCCGAAGTTCTGGATGAAACGCTGCGCACGGGGGGTGAAAACCTTGTGAAGGGTTTTGAAAATCTGATGAAGGATCTGGAGCGCGGGAAAGGTGATCTCAGTATTACCACGACCAATTATGACGCGTTTAAGCTCGGGGAAAATATTGCGGTAACGCCGGGTCAGGTTATTTATCAGAATGATTTGCTGCAGCTTATTCAATATGAGCCGCAAACGGCGGAGGTGCACAAAACTCCTCTTCTCATTGTGCCGCCATGGATTAACAAATATTACATCCTGGATTTACGGGCGGGACGCTCGCTGATTGAATGGGCCGTGCAGCAAGGGCATACGGTGTTTACGATTTCCTGGGTGAATCCGGATCAGACTTTGGCGAAAAAAACCTTCGAAGACTATATGAATGAAGGGATGATTGATGCGCTGACGCAGATCGAGAAAGCGACAGGCGAGGCGCAGACCAACGTTGTCGGCTATTGTCTTGGCGGGACGCTGCTTGCGATTACTCTTGCCTATCTTGCGCAGCATAAGCAGGATAAACGCATTAAAAGCGCAACATTTTTAACCACGCTGCTGGATTTTGATCAGGCGGGGGATATGAAGCTGTTTCTGGATGATGAGCAGCTTGATTATCTGGAAGAGATGATGAATGAAAAGGGTGTGCTCTCAGGCAAGCAGCTCCAGAAGACGTTCAGTCTGATGCGCTCGAATGATTTGATCTGGTCATTTGTGGTGAATAATTACCTGATGGGGAAAGATCCGTTTCCCTTTGACTTGCTGTATTGGAATGATGATTGCACGAATATGCCCTCGGCGATGCACCGTTTTTATCTGCGCAATATGTACCGTGACAACAAGCTGACGCAGGCAGGCGGGATTAGCATGAATAATACGCCGATTGATCTGGCTAAGATAAAAACGCCATGCCACTTTATCTCAACCAAAGAAGATCATATTGCGCCGTGGGGGGCGACCTATAAGGGCGCGCAGTTGGTGGGGAGCAAGGATAAACGCTTTACGCTTGCGGCATCGGGGCATATCTCAGGGGTTGTGAACCCGCCGGGTAAGGATAAATATTGTCACTGGGTGAATGATATATTAGGGATAGATTCTGATTCATGGCTAGCGGGCGCCAAGCAGCATGAAGGCTCGTGGTGGCCGTATTGGGGGAAATGGCTTGCGCCGCATGGCGGGGAGATGGTCACGTCGCGCGCGATTAAGGATAGTATCGAGCCTGCGCCAGGCAGCTACGTGCGGTTTAAGGCTTAATCGCTTTTTTATGCTCCTGCCCCAACTCGACATAATGCGGGGCAGACCATTTGATATAGTCCAATTCCTTTTGTGTCAAATCCCGCATATATTTTGCAGGCGATCCCGCCCAAAGCTGGCCGGAGGGGATATGTTTGTTCGGGGTGAGCAGTGCGCCGGCGGCGAGCATGGCATTGCTTTCAATCACGGCGTTATCCATCACGCAGGCGCCCATGCCAACAAAGCCGAAATCATGCACGGTGCAGGCATGAAGTATCGCGTTATGGCCAACGGTTACGCTCTCGCCGATATAGGTTCCTGAAACATCCGTGGTGACGTGAATGATTGTTCCGTCCTGAATGTTGGTATTCTTGCCGATTTTGATGTCGTTGACATCTCCGCGCAGGACGCATCCGTACCAGATATTTGCGTTCTCACCAATTTCAACATCGCCAATGATGCAAGCACCGGGCGCGATGAAGGCGCTGTCGTGGATTTTCGGCTGGATATTTTTATATGGCAATATTATCGGCTGCATGATTTTCCTGCATATGAAAATCCCCGCTTTCGCGGGGATGGAGATTGTTTTAGCGTTTCGCCCACTGCTTGGTGCGGCGAGCCTTGTGCTTACCGACTTTTTTGCGTTCGACGATACGGTCATCACGGGTCATCATGCCGGCCTTTTTCAGGGACGGTCTAAGTGTCGGCTCAAAATTTTCGAGCGCGCGCGAGATTCCGTGACGCACAGCGCCAGCCTGCCCGGATAAGCCGCCGCCCTTGACGGTGCAAATCACATCGAACTTACCGACGCGGTCAACGATCAGGAAGGGCTGGTTTAAAATCAGGCGGTGCGTGTGGCGCGTGAAATATATATTCTGTTCCTTGCCATTTACAACAACCTTGCCCGAGCCAGGCTTGATCCATACACGGGCAACCGCGTCCTTGCGGCGACCTGTTGCATAAGAGCGGCCTTTATCATCAATTTTTGGCTCTTTTTTGGCTTGAACAGATTTTTCTGCTGAACCTTCAGAGGATACTGCGCTATCAGATACGGCTGCGCCGATATCTTTAAGGTCTTTTACAGTCTCTTCTGTCTTTGGTTTTTTGGTTTTTGTGTCTTTGGTCACTTTTGTGTCTTTTTTATCAGCCATGATGGTTCCTATCTCTTATTCTTTGCGTTCATTGCGGCTACGTCCAAAACTTCAGGCTGTTGTGCCTCGTGAGGATGCTTATCACCAGCGTATACACGCATGTTTTTGAAAACCTGACGTCCGAGCGGGCCGTTTGGAAGCATACGCTCAACGGCTTTTTCGATTACGCGCTCGGGGTGCTTTCCATCAAGGGTTTGCGCTTTTGTGCGTTGCTTGATACCACCCGGATAACCGGTGTGCCAGTAGAATACATCGTTTTCACGCTTGCGGCCGGTCAGGTGAACTTTTTCCGCGTTGATGACAATGACGTTATCGCCACAATCAACATGAGGTGTAAATTCCGGCTTATGCTTGCCGCGCAGACGCAGGGCGATAATGCTTGCCAGGCGACCAAGAACAACGCCCTGGGCGTCAATAATGATCCATTTTTTGTCGACTTCCGCCGCTTTTGCTGAATATGTTTTCATCTTTTATGCTCTATTCTTTTCTTAAAGATGATGCTTTATGAAGAAAATTATGGGACGTGTCAACAAATTTATGCAATAAAAACAGTTCATTATTGTTGCGGTATTATTATACCTTTATGTTAAGAGTTTATAACTATTAATGTGAACCTCTTCGATTTGCGCCTGTGTCAGGACATCCGTAGACAGGCCAATCATGAAGCGCGTTCCCTTGAAGGCAAGCTGGTAATTTTGCGTCATGATGTAACTGTTATCCGCGCTATCAACAACCCCGGCATTCGGGTTAATCGCTACCGCGCCATCCTCATGGCCAAGGGGCATTAACCCCGCAAAAGCATAAGATTTGCTGGTTGCGTCAAGCCGGGCAGCTTTGCGCGTGGCATAGCTGTCTGCCCGGTCATAGCCGCTTGGCGCTTCGAATGTCGCAATCTGCGTTAAAAGAACACCAACCTTTTTGGAAAAAGAGGCATTTTCAGGTGTGTCCGCCCCCGTGGGCGCATCCAGAAGATAGGGCGCGGAGCCGTCAACATTCTTCCATGTGGCCTCGGTGAACGCATAGCTGTCGATTGTCTCGCCCGTATAGGTAAAATCACGGTGTGATGTTTTGAAATTGTACTTCCCTTTGGGCTGGTTCACCCCGTCATAATCAAAGAGGGTTTCATCTGCTTTTTTGCGCCGCCCGATCAGCGTATCATCATCACGATCAACATGCATACGGCTTTCAAAGGCAAGCTCGCCATGATCAAAACCGATTGCCAATGATCGCGGATCGTTTGATGTGCCAAGCTCGCTTCCTGTGCCTTGAACGAAGTGCGTGGCGAGGCTGTTGCTGTAGGAGGCGTTATTCCCCGTGTCATCAAGCATGAAAACGCCCATAACCGTTCCGCTGGTTACACCGGAATAGAAAGTGTTTGTGGCCTTAAAGCCGTTATCAAAATTATCATCATCATCGGCATAAACACCAACCAAGCCCACTTTTTCATGCGCGCGGTTAAACGTAAAGCTTGGCGTTCCGGTTGATATGTTGAATTGCAGGGATGATTGAGCCTTCTCCCCAGCCAGAAGCCCCGTTGTGCCGTTGGTGTTTTTCATCAGGAATATTTCATCGAAGTAGCCGGATATCGTTGCCTCGGTTGCGATGCGATGTTGCTGCCCGATTGCGCTTAGTTTGGCTTGTAAGGTAAAGCGTTCAAGGTCGGTCAATACCCCGGTCAGGATGATACCGCCGAATATGCCGTTCATGAAATCACTTGTGCGAAGATTGCCCGATGTGCCGGTAAAGGTATTACCCACAATCAATCGTCCATCATCCAGATCACCTGCTAAAATTCCTGTGTTACTCGCGGCGTTCATGGTTCCGTTGGTTATTTTTTCCCCGCGCGCATACATGCCGTAGGTTGTTCCGTTATATCCTGTCGAGGCCACAAACTGCGCGTTTTGTTTATACGCGCCGCCTTTAAAGAGCTGGTTGGTATTTGTTAAAATCTTGACGCGTGTTTCATCAATGGATGACCCGCGCCCTACGGCATGGCGCACATAATAATTCTCGCTATGGCCGTATGTGAAGATATATTCATCGTCCTGATTGCCTCCTAGAGGATCAGAGGCATTAGAGGTCTTGCGCTCGTTATGGCTCCAAAGCATGTGCACCTCAAGCCCGCCGGATGCATCAAGTGTTAAGTTGCTTGTGGCAAGATATCCGCGCTCGCTGCCAAGGTCTGCGCCAACCCCGCCATTGCTTGTGCTGCGCGTTAGGGCTGCGGTTGATGTGTTAAAGTCTGTTCCGAAACGCTGCACAACGCCGGAAACGAGATAGGAGACTTGGCCGACCGCAGGGAATACATCTGCGCTTCCCATCTGGTCTTTATAGTGCACCACATCAACGCTTGCTCCGGCTGCCCATGTGACAACGGCATCCTCGTCAAACGCCCCGATACTGTCAAAGCCGAAATCTGCCTCGGCGTTATCGGATAGGCGTTTCAAGCGCACTGTGTTGCCTGTATAGCCGTGCACCAGACGGGAAAACCCGTAGGCATAAAACGCGTCAGCCAGAATGTCAGAGGATACAGGCGGTTCGAGTATGAGGGAGATGGCCGCCGTTGTCGCCGTGACCACGTTTGAATACGCTCCCGTTCCCTCACCATTTACAGCCGCAACCCTGAAATTATATTCTGTGTCTGCGGTCAAACCAGTAACAGTCGCCCCTGTTGTGGCACTTGTCCCGTCAGAGAAGGTTGTATAACTGCCCGCTGCGCTTGTTTTATATTCAACAACATAATCCGTAATCGCCGAACCATTTGCCTCGGGCGCAGACCATGTAAGGGGCATTGATGTCTCGCCCGGTGTGCCAGCGGCGAGATTTGATATCGCAGATGGGGCAGAAGCGGTTTCGGGAATGGCTGATGGTGGGGTGAGGTTGCCGTTTGCTATTCCTGCGCGGCCTAATCTAATTAACATTTTAATCTCCTTGTGATGATACATTTTTGCAATAAAAAAACCCCGCGATAGACGCGGGGGTGTCAAAAGACGGAATTCTGGTGTTGATGTGCGTATCATAAACAGGAAAAGGCAAAATGTAAAGAATAAATTCCTAAAATTTTATTTTGGCTTAATGAATTTGATTTCGCGGTCTTTTTGAGGTAGTAGTTTGTGCAGTCGGAACGTGGCGCAGCCTGGTAGCGCACTTGCATGGGGTGCAAGGGGTCGGAGGTTCAAATCCTCTCGTTCCGACCATATGAATGAATAAGGCTGTTTTAGTAAAAATAAAATAGTTACCAGAACTTTTACTATTTTGCTTTCGAAAGATGCAGAGATATTTTTTAGGTTTTTACAAAAATCATGGCGATATCTAAAACATTGAAAAAAATTCTTTTTATCTCTTTTTCAGTGGTTTTTTTTCCAATTCTATTTTTATCAGCTTACATTGTGTGTCTCATAATTTGGTCTAATTTATACCCCGTTGAGGTTACAAAATTAAATAATGGTTATTTTAAGGCTGAAATAACTATTGAATTATGGGGAAATAAAGGTGATGGCCACTATATAATTAACATTAAAAATAAGTATGGTGAGTATCGGCAGGATTTATGGACGGATTGGGGCCCTGCACAGCGGGCTAATTTCTATCGGACAGAGCAGGGTTGGCTGGCGATTTTAGGCGGAGGTAATTTGAGAGCACTAATCGAAATACCTGAAAATAATAAAGTTTCCAGCATTCCTTTTCATAAGTGGGATGAATACAAAATTTTATCAGAAAATTGGGAATATTTAGGTTCCACTAATGGTTTCGAAATAAATATGCCATTTAGAACCACAGCAGAGAGAGGCTAGTGCTTCAATACGTTTGGTTCGAGTTCAAATCTGCGTGTAAAGTACCAAAATAAATCGTGTTAAATTAAAGCTGGCCTTCGGTTTCAGTTACGATTATCAATCTTTTTGTAAAATGTTGATTTTGCAATGCCCAGGGCTTTGGCTGAACGCGTGACATTATGTTCAAAATATTTAAGAGCCATTTTGATTGCTTCGGATTCAATGTCCTGCATGGATTTGAATTCACCATTCGCGGATATCAGATTGATACTACCGGATATTTCTTTTGGAGTGGAAGTTGATTTTTTTTGCGAAGCTTGCGCTTGCTCTGCGTTTAGAATAGTGGAGAAATCTGCATAATCTAAAATATTACTATCGCTCATCACAATAGCGCGATTGATCGTGTTTTCGAGCTGACGCACATTTCCCGGCCAGTTGAAAGTTTCGAGATTTCTTTGTGCTTCATTTGAAAGTGTTTTTGGCATTGCTGCGTTACTTACGGCGAAGCGCTCTATAAAATGATTGGCGAGGGTGATGATATCCTCCCTCCTCTGGCGAAGCGGTGGAATTTCTATTTGCAGGACGTTGAGGCGGAAAAAAAGATCTTCGCGGAAGAAGCCTTGTTTGACATCACGCTCTAGGTCACGGTTTGTCGCAGAGATTATACGTACATCCACGGGCACTGGTTTAGACGCGCCGACGGGCTCAACCTCTCTTTGCTGCAGGACGCGCAAAAGTTTGACCTGCGCATCAAGGGGAAGCTCGCCGACCTCATCCAAGAATATTGTCCCGCCCTGTGCCTCTCTGAATTTACCGATAGTTTTTTCTGTTGCCCCGGTAAAGGCACCCTTTTCGTGGCCGAATAATGTGCTTTCGACAAGCTGCGCGGGGATTGCGCCACAATTTATAGCGACAAAGGGTTTTCCGGCGCGCTGGCTTTCGCCGTGAATGGCGTTGGCAAAGGCCTCTTTTCCTGTGCCAGTTTCACCTGTTATGAGTACAGGAATATCTGAGGCTGCGGCCTTGCGCGCAATTGTAATAACGGGCTCTAGTCCTTTATCGTGGCCAATCAAGTTTTCGAAGCGGAGCTGGCCTTCCTTCTCGCTTTTCAGACGGGTGACTTCACGGCTGAGAATACTGATCTTCAGAGCGTTTTTGACGGTGATCATCATGCGCTCACCTTCGTATGGTTTTGTAATGAAATCTGTCGCTCCAAGTTTCATTGCCTTTACCGCGTTCTCAATCTCGGCACTACCGGTCAGCATAACAACTGGTAGTGATGGATATTTCTGGCTTAGGATTTCCAAGGTTTCCAAACCGCCCATAACAGGCATTTCAAGATCCAGAATAACCAGCTTTATGCCATGTGATTGGTCCTTGGCCAGCATATCTAATGCTTCACGACCGTTCTCTGCACTTAGTGATCCATAATCCATTTTCCGGCGCAATAATGTAGACAGCATTTGCCGCTGCAGGGGGTCATCTTCGACGATTAGGACAGGATGTGTCATTATGGTTGCTCCTTGACTTCAGTTTATCTTCTAAAGATTAAAAAACTGTTCGATTTTCGTCCGTATTTATGAAAATTCTCGTTTTTAGACGTTTGAAAATGAGAAAAACGGCTTCCTTTTTAAACTAAGTCACTGATAATAAACATTTTTTATTCTGGCACGGGCTGTGCAATGTCATAATCATAAATTAAACTATAGGGTGAGGCAAATGTTGGTTATAGACAAAGGAACGGAACAAAAACTACATGATGATTTGAAAAAATTATGGGAGAGCTCCCCTACACACAGATGTGTGTCGCTCAGATTTTCTAAGTTGGAGATTGATAAACAGGAATGGTTCCCTTTTCTTCTTCAAATACTGCGCACACATTATGTTGACGATATTGAGGCGGTGTATTGTTGTCATGACAATGACGTATTTTTGACAACACGCAGCCTGACACAGAAACATTTATCACAGATTTTGACCCACCTTGCCCCCAAACTATCGCCGGCCCCTCAGGGGCTGGCGACCATTTTTGAAATGAAGGTGGACTGGCCGACGCTTAGAACAATTTGCTTGCGGAAAATTGATGCTCTTAAAATTTTAGAGCAAAAGCGTACCCAAACCGTTAAGGAAAAAGTTGCCAGCGTTACACGTGAACAGGCATTTCAGACCCTGGATAGAGACCTCATAAGCTCGCTTGCAATGCGAAGAGATGCTCGCGATAAGCCTGTTGTTATGGTCGTAGAGGATGACCTTTTTACACAAAAGCTTATTCAAAATACCCTGAAAGATAATTATGAGCTTTTTATCACCGGCGATGGCCAGGGCGCAATTATGACCTATGTGAACAAAGCGCCGGATATCCTGTTTCTTGATATTGGCCTGCCTGATCTCGATGGGCATGCGGTGTTAAAGGCGCTGTTTAAAATTGACCCTTCTGCTTATGTTGTGATGTTTAGCGGCAACGGAGATAAGGATAATGTCATGAGAGCAATTGAGTTGGGCGCCAAAGGATTCGTTGGCAAGCCATTTACAAAAGATAAAATTTTTCAGTACATCGAAAAATCGCCTTTTATCCAAACCAAACAGAAACAAGGAGCATTATAATGGATATCATTTCAGTCAATGCAGAGCGTCATCTTATTAATCTTGCTGCATCTATAGGCCGGTCCCCTCAGAGTTGGCGTGGCTGGCATTGCCTGCAAATTATGCTTGGAGAACTTGATGAGAATTTACAGCATGAATGTATGTTTTGGGCGCGTTCATTAATTGAAGCCTATCTGAAGGCCGCCGTAGGGCGGGTCTATTTTTGTGAGAATAGCTCCATTCACATTTTGTGCAAAAATGTGCCGCTGGATATTCTTTATCAGGCTGGACAAGAGATTAGTGACCTGGCCTATTCTGAGAGCTCAGTCTATGTTGATTATGTGCTGCATAGCTTTCCTGATGATGGGGAATATTATGTGCATGACGTCTTGCGGCAAAGTGATGATCTGTTCTCTTTAAGTGCGGACCAGCAAAATATTTTGAATAAGCGTGATGATAAGATGCCGCTATATGCTGAACAGAGCTTTAAAGCTGACGGGCAGATTGTCAATAATCATGCTAAAGTTATGCTCGTTGAAGATGACCCTGTGACACGTTGGATGGTTCGTAATACTTTAAAAGATGCCTGTGACTTTGTCACCGCTCAAACCGCAAACAAAGCTTTTAGCATGTATACAAGCTATCAGCCGGATATTGTATTTTTGGATATTAATCTTCCTGATAAAAGCGGCTATGATGTTTTGGAGTGGATCATGCGTAATGATCCGGGGGCTGTTGTTGTTATGTTTTCCAGTAATGATCATATGGATAATATTATGAGCGCTCTGGAGCGCGGAGCCAGTGGTTTTATTGGTAAGCCTTTCATTAAGCAGCAATTGCTGGATTACATACAAGGGCATGCTTGAAAAACTTAAGCATTCTTCAAACTTTTTTTGCTATTTCTAAAATAGGGGGAATTATTATGAAAGGCATTGTATTTACAGAATTATTAGAGATGGTCGATGGCCTTTTTGGGGCAGATATGATTGATGATGTGCTCGATGATTCTGCGCTCCAATCCGGGGGTGCCTATACCGCTGTAGGTACATATGATCATCACGAATTAATTGAAATCGTCGGCAACCTCAGTAAACGCACAGGCATTCCATTTAAAGATCTGGTGCAAAAATATGGCTATTATCTTTTTTCTCGCTTTCATACGTTGATGCCTGCATTTTTTGAAAAGCCCAAATGCAGTTTTGATTTTCTGGAGAGCGTTCATGGATATATCCATGTTGAGGTTAAAAAACTTTATCCGGATGCTGCGCTTCCACATTTTGAAACGCACCGCACCAACGATCATGAAATGACGATGATATATAAATCTCAATGCCCTTTCGCGGATTTTGCGGAAGGCCTGATGAAGGGGTGCATAGATTTTTATAAAGAAGATATTTCAATAAAGAGCGAAGATCAAAATAATGGTGAGATATATTCGCGCGTTTTTAAGCTAACAAAGCATTGAGTGTCTCTATGAGCGATTTAGAAGATAAAATAAGCCGCCTTGAAAAACGTCTGATGCGGGAGAAAAATGCCCGGCTTCAAGCTGAAAAATTGTTGGAAGATAAAAGCCGGTATCTTTATGATATTAATCAGAATTTACTGGAAAACTCTCGATTGCTCGAATCTACAATCGTGCATGCCAATGATGGGGTGATTATTACTAATGCTGATCTAGAAAATGGTCCTGAGATTATTTACGTCAATGAAGCATTTACAAAAATATCCGGTTATGAAGCTGAAGAGATTATCGGCAAAACACCGCGCATCCTGCAAGGACATGACACAGATCGAGCCACTCTTGACACCCTCAAGAATACACTTTTAAAAGGGCGCGCCTTTAAGGGGGAACTTAAGAATTATACGAAAGACGGCGATCCCTACTGGCTGGACATCAGTATCATGCCCATTCGTGATCAGAATGGTATCGTGACGCACTATACTGCAATAGAGCGGAATATTACTGACCGCAAGAATTTTGAAAAAGAATTGCTTCTTGAGAAAGAGCGAGCAGAAAAAGAAGTTAAAGAGCGTCTGCGTGTTGAGGCGCAGATGCAGGAATATGCGGATAAGCTTGAGCTTATTCGTTTTGATGCCATTGATGCGCAGAAAAAGGCAGAGGCCGCAAGTCAGGCAAAGACAGAGTTTCTTGCCAATATGAGCCATGAGCTGCGCACACCTATGAATGGCATTATCGGCATGGCAGAGATGCTGCTGCTATCCGGGCTTGATTCAGATCAAAAAGAAAATGCGGAGGCTCTTCATAGCTCAAGTGAAAATTTGCTGAGTATTTTGAATGATATCCTTGATATTTCTAAAATCGAGGCAGGAGAGCTACAAATTGAAAATGTGCCATTTGATTTGAGCACGGCTCTTCGCCAGGTTATACAATTGTTCCTGCCTTTGGCCGAAGATCGTGGAATTTCTCTTTGTCTTGAGAGTGATGAGAATGCGCCGGATATGATCGTTGCTGATCTTGGCCGGGTTCAGCAGGTTTTGCGCAATTTGATTAATAATGCGCTTAAATTTACCGAGGCAGGCAGCATTACACTTGTGGCGCGCTCAACAGTAGAAAATGGAAAACCTTCTATTTATCTTGCGGTTGAGGATACAGGCGTTGGTATTCCAAAAGACAAGCTGGATACAATTTTTGATAAATTCACACAGGCAGATGCCTCTGTTACGCGCAAATTTGGTGGAACAGGCCTTGGACTTGCGATTAGCGAGCATCTGGTTGATCTCATGGAGGGTGAAATCGGGGTTGACAGTATTCTTGGTGAAGGATCAACCTTCTGGTTTAAAATTCCCTTCGGTATACCTGAAGAAAATGCCAAGCCTGTTAATCTTTATGATGAGCGTCCAGAGAGAACGCAGATTGATGTTTCAAAAAATATACGGATTCTTGCGGTTGATGATCATCCGGTCAATCAAATCTTTGTTCAAAAGCTTCTTAAACGACTGGAGTTTCAGAATGTTGATATTGCACAAAATGGGCATGAAGCCCTCGATATGATTGAGGCAAATGACTATGATATTGTTTTGATGGATTGCCAGATGCCCGGACTTGACGGATATCAGGCGACAACTATGTTGCGTGAGCGTGAAAAAACCAAGGGCACACATCTTCCGGTTATAGCGCTTACCGCGAATGCCATGGTTGGTGATCGTGAAATTTGTATTCGCGCCGGGATGGATGATTACCTTAGCAAGCCCATAAAACCTGAGCGTTTAATTGCGCTACTCAGTAAATGGACTGACGCCGAGGTAAATGATAATGTGCTCAACGATGCTCCTGCGCAGATACAGAGCGTGACTTCTTCGCCCATTGATATGGATCATCTTGCGATGTTTACGGATGGTAATCCTGATGAGCAACGCCAGCTTCTTGACTTGTTCTTTAATCAGGCTGATTTGAGCCTTGATGATTTGCAAAAAAGTTGCGCGGGTGATGACCAGGAAGAATGGCGCAAGGCGGCGCATAAGCTCAAAGGTTCGGCAGCAAATTTAGGCGCTCACCCCTTATGCGCGGTTTGCGCCGAGGCGGAAAAAAACTTTGACTGTTCGTCTGATCTGCGAGAATCCATGCTTGCGGATATTGCGAATAAAGTCTCAGAGCTGAGATGTTTTTTAAACGTGGCTTAAATAAATTCTTACTCTTGCTGTGTTGACTTTAAGATTGTAGTCTTGCTTAAATTTTTGATCACAGAAGATATTGCCGGTTTCGTGGATAAAACTTCAGAAAAATATATTGATTTCATAAGTGATGTCCGTGGTTTGCGTGAGCGGCACTGGCTTTCTATATTTTATCAACTTTCTACTCCTGCTTGCCTGAGGGATGTTCATTCTGTATTAGAATTTGGCCCAGGGCGCGGTGTTTTTGGTGTGATTCTAAAACATTACGGTCTTGAGTATTGCTCCGCGGATGTTGTTGATAGCGGCGCAAAGCCAGATTTCATGTGTAATATTTCTGACTTCCCTCAGGACAAAAAGTTTGACCTTGTTTGCGCATTTCAAGTTCTTGAGCATAATCCACCGGAAACCTATCAAATTCATTTAAGAAAAATGGCGGAGATATCTAATAAATATGTATTTATTTCGCTTCCTTATTACGGGCGGTGGTTATCGTTTAATATCAGCCTCAATATTCCTGGAATAAATCGAAATTTTATAAAAACATTTACAATGGATCGCCTTTTCCCCAAAAAACGGCCTATTGAAGCCTATAGGCAGTCCAAAACACCTTATTCACATCATTGGTTTGAAGTGGGTGATGAGGGGTTCAAAAAGAAGGACTTGGCTGTATATGCAGAAAAAGCAGGCTTAAAAATAGTAAACATGCAGCATTCCCACTCTTTTCCTTACCATGTTTTTTTACTCATGGAAAAAATCTGAAACAGTGAGGCCTCTAAGGTAATTCTATTATACAAACCCCCATCTATTATACAACCGCGTTTTTTATGTGCTCTGTAAGTAAGGGAAACTGGTGATCGCTGGGGGATTTGAACCCCCGACCCACTGATTAAAAGTCAGTTGCTCTACCGGCTGAGCTAAGCGATCACAGTAAAGTTGGTGCACCATATTTATTTAGGACGCGCGCGTCAAGCATTCAGTGATGGTTTGCGTATTTTTTCTGCAAGTGTTTTGCAACTTGCGGCGTTACGAATTCGTCTACATTACCGCCAAGAAGCGCGATTTCTTTTACAAAAGATGATGATACAAACTGCCATTTATCGGCGGCCATCAAGAATACGGTTTCAATATCCGGGTCAAGTTTGGCGTTCATTCCCGTCATTTGAAATTCATATTCAAAGTCTGAAACAGCCCGAAGCCCCCGGAAAATGCAGGATGCGTTCACATCTTTTGCAAAATGAACAAGTAATTTGTCAAAGCTTTGGACCTGAATATCGCAGCCCTTATCGGGCATGTTTGCGATATCGGTCTTCAGCATTGCAATGCGTTCCTCGTGAGTGAAAATGGGGCCCTTACGTGCATTATCCGCGACGGCGACGATCAGGTGATCAACAATGCGGCTGGCGCGGCGTATCAGGTGCAAATGCCCCTTGGTTACGGGATCAAAAGAGCCGGGATAGACGCCTGTTATTGATTTTGGGCTATTCTTCATCACCGGACGGCGCAGGATTTTCTTCTGCTTCGCTCTCTAGTATTTCTTCTACCTCTTCGTCTTCCTCATCTTGAACCAGCCACGCAACGGAGACGACGTTTTCGCCCGCATCTACCTTGAATACGGTTACGCCTTGAGCGCTGCGGCCTGTGGTGCGGATTGTACTAACGGGGGTGCGGATCAACTTGCCCTGATCGGTTACAAGCATGATTTGATGGCTGTCGGTTACAGGGAAGGTTGCAACCACCTCGCCGCCATTTTTCTTGGTCAGGGCCATGTTGGCCACGCCCTGCCCGCCCCGGCCGGATGTGCGGTACTCATAGGCTGATGTGCGCTTGCCAAATCCCTTGTTGGAAATCGTAAGCAGAATTTGCTCTTTTGCGAGTAATTCCTGGAACCGTTCCTGCGTTAGCTGTAAATCTGTTTCTTCGACGTCCATACCTTCGGCGTCATTACCCAACATCTGCGAGGCCATTTTAAGATAGGCGTTACGTTCATCGGGTGTGACGTCTACGTGCTTGAGAATAGACATGGAGATCACCTCGTCGTCTTTTTCCTTTAGCTTGATACCGCGCACGCCGGTTGATGTCCGGCCAGAGAAAACACGTATATCTGTGACCGGGAAGCGGATAGCCTTGCCCTTGAGTGTGGCCAGCATAACATCTTCGTCTTCGGCGCAGATCTTAACGGAGACAAGGCTTTCGCCCTCATCAAGCTTCATTGCAATCAAGCCATTGGCGCGAATATTTTTAAAGTCTGTGAGCTTGTTGCGCCGAACCGAGCCATGCGAAGTTGCGAACATGATATCGAGTTTGTCCCAAAGCTCTTCGCTCTCGGGCATGCGCAGATAAACACTCACATTTTCCTCTTTTTCAAGCGGGAGCAGGTTTACGAGTGCCTTACCGCGGCTCTGGGGGGTGGCGAGTGGAATTTGATAGACCTTCATGCGGTGGACAATGCCGCGCGAGGTGAAGAATAATATTGGCGTATGAGTGCTGGCCACAAACAAATCGGAAATAAAATCCTCGTCTTTCATGGCCATGCCAGAGCGCCCTTTGCCGCCGCGGCGCTGCGCGCGGTAGGTGTCAAGGGGAACGCGTTTGACGTATCCGCCATGGGTGATGGTGACCACCATGTCTTCGCGCTGGATGAGGTCTTCCATATCGACTTCAAATTCGGCCTCCACCAGTTCTGTGCGGCGGGGCGTGTTAAAACGGTCTTTGACTTCTTTTAGCTCGTTTACAAGCACTTCGAGCAGGCGATCACGATCGCGCAGGATTGTTAAAAGTTCGGCGATCAGACTCGTGATTTCACGCAATTCATCACTGATTTTTTCGCGCTCGAGGCCAGTTAATCTATGCAGGCGCAGATCAAGTATCGCTTTGGCCTGAATTTCTGACATTTGATACGTGCCGTCGTCTTCAACAGCATGCTCCGGATCATCAATCAAGGCAATCAAAGGCGCAATGTCCAGCGCAGGCCAACGCTTTGTCATCAATCCTTCGCGGGCAACTGCCGGATTTGGCGCGTTACGAATGAGGGCGATCACTTCATCGATATTTGCAACCGCGACGGCAAGGCCTGCCAAGACGTGCGCGCGGTCGCGGGCTTTGCCCAGCTCGAATATGGTGCGGCGTGTGATGACTTCTTCACGGAATTTCACGAAGGCCTTGATCATATCGCGCAAAAGCATGATTTGCGGCTTGCCGTTATGCAGGGCGACCATGTTGCAAGAGAAATTGGTTTGAAGCGCGGTGTGTTTGAAAAGCTGATTTAGGACAACATCGCTATTGGCATTGTTTTTCAGCTCAATAACAACGCGTACGCCTTCGCGGTCAGATTCGTCTCGAATTTCGTGGATGTCTTCAACGATTTTTTCGCGGCCGACTTCACCCAGACGCTCCAGAAGCTTGCCCTTATTTACCTGATAGGGCACCTCGTGCACGATAATTGCCTGACGTTTGCCGATTTCCTCGATGCTGGTTTTGGCGCGCATTTTAACGGAACCATTGCCGGTGTGATAAGCAGAGTGAATACCTGATCGGCCTAATATCTGTGCGCCGGTTGGGAAATCAGGGCCGGGAATGATCTCGATCAATTCCTCGGTCGTGATGTTTGGATTTTCTACATAGGCGCAGCAGGCATCCACCACCTCCCCCAGATTATGGGGCGGAATGTTTGTGGCCATACCAACGGCGATACCGCCAGCGCCGTTGACGAGCAAATTTGGGATGCGCGCCGGAAGAACTGCTGGCTCAAGCTCGCTTTCGTCATAGTTGGGGCGGAAATCAACAGTTTCCTTATCGATATCCTCCAGCACGCTTTCGGCGGCCTTTTCAAGACGCGCCTCTGTGTATCGCATCGCTGCGGGGCTGTCGCCATCCATAGAGCCAAAGTTGCCCTGACCGTCAATCAGCGGCAGGCGCAATGACCAGGGCTGCGCCATACGCACGAGAGAATCATAGATAGCCGAGTCGCCATGGGGGTGGAATTTACCCATAACATCCCCGACGATACGAGCAGATTTTTTATACGGTTTATCAGAGCTGTAACCGCCGACTTTCATAGCATAAAGAATACGGCGGTGGACTGGCTTTAAACCATCGCGAACATCGGGCAAGGCGCGGCTGACGATCACACTCATCGCGTAATCGAGGTAGGATTGCTTCATTTCCTCTTCGAGGGAAACTTTGGGGCTGAATTCTTCAGGGATTTCGGGTGTTAGGTCGTCGCTCATCGGGTTTTTATTATCTGCCTGTTCTTAGTCTTATCATAGCTTTATCAATCATGCGCCCTATTTCGGGCTGTACTTCCTGTGCCCAGACGCCAATCTTGCGGGAGGCGCTCATGGCTTCAGGCTTGCTGAAATACTCCACCATAGATTCCAGCTCATTGAGCGTGTATGTCTCGACCATCGCATCAATCGATATGCGCTCTATTGCGTTGTAATTCAGTATTGTGCCCATGGCTGTAACAAATCCCTGGCGTTCATTTTCTGGTAAAGCAAGGGAGGCGCTTCGTACAGCGGAGTCAATCTGATCACGAGTCGGGCGGATCTGGTGCATTTTTTTGGCCAGCTCTAGCTTCTTGCCCAAAATTTCCTGATCTTTGTTTTCTGCCTTTGCTTCAGCGAGGCTTTTTTCAATTTCCGTTTCAGAGGGGTTTGCCAGAGTCTCGGCTGGCGCTTCATTATTTGACTGGTTTTGTGCTTTCAGGAAATCATCCAGATTTTCTGATTCGTTTTGTGCAAATGCAGGAAAAGCTATAAAACATATAACAATCAGGGTTTTAATCAGTTTCATTCATGTAATCCTTTAACTCTAGAAGGGGATCTCATCATCCATGGTATCGAAGGCAGCAGATTGGCGCTGCTGCTGTGGGGCGCCATGATCATAGCCACCAGAACCACCATCATTAAAAGATTGGCCGCCGCCGCCATAGGAGCCGCCGCCAGCGCCTTTAGAGTCAAGCATCGTCAGCTCACCGCGAAACGGGCGCAATACAATCTCCGTTGTATATTTCTTCTGCCCATCCTGTTCCCAGGAGCGTGTTTCGACCTGGCCCTCAATATAGACTTTTGCGCCTTTTTTGAGATAGCTTTCGCATACGCCAACAATGCCCTTGTTGAAAACCACCACACGGTGCCATTCGGTTTTTTCTTTGCGCTCGCCGGTGTTTTTGTCTTTCCATGTTTCCGAAGTGGCGATTGATAAATTTGCTACCTTATCGCCTGATTGCATGGTGCGGATATCGGGGTCTGCCCCAAGGTTTCCAACTAAGATTACTTTATTGACACTGCCAGCCACGTTCAAATACTCCATATTCTTTATTTTAAGAATCAGCAGTATAGACCGCTGCGGGGCAAAGCTAAAGGGTTTTGTGTGCAAATTATTAACTCTGGGTAATTCCCCCCGAATCCTTGACGAGGAGAGATGCACAGGGTATTTTTATCGTATCGTTAACAAAGAAAGGAGGTGATCAGATGAATGATCAAGAACACTATTGTAAGGCCGGAAACGGTGTCACCCAAAGTGCGGATATGATCGGCATTTGGTCCTCCCCCAAAGGGATGGCACTATAGCCTAAGCTTGGGCTTTTCCGGCCCGGAATAGTTTAAGATCACAGTATCTAGGCAAACCCCCGAAGCAAATGCCGTTTTGGGGGTTTGTTATTTTATGCATGACAACAAATTATTTGCGCGACATACCATTTTGATCCATAAATGCCCCATGTTGACAAAAATAAGTATACGCGGCGCGCGCGAGCATAATCTCAAGAATATCGATCTTGATATTCCACGGGATAAGCTTGTTGTGATTACTGGACTATCCGGCTCGGGTAAGTCCTCACTCGCGTTTGATACCATCTATGCCGAGGGGCAGCGGCGATACGTTGAGAGCCTTTCGGCCTATGCGCGTCAATTTCTGGAGATGATGCAAAAGCCGGATGTGGATTCGATAGAGGGGCTATCGCCCGCGATTTCGATCGAGCAGAAAACCACGAGCAAAAATCCGCGTTCTACGGTCGGCACAGTCACGGAAATTTATGATTATATGCGCCTGCTTTGGGCGCGGGTGGGGGTGCCCTACTCTCCGGCTACGGGTTTGCCGATTACCAGCCAGACGGTCAGCGAGATTGTCGATCAGATTTTGGCGATGGATGAGGGAACGAAGCTGTATTTACTGGCTCCGATTGTTCGCGGGCGCAAGGGTGAATACCGCAAAGAATTTAAAGACCTACAAGCTAAAGGATTCGGGCGCATCAAGGTTGACGGCGAGCTTTATGAAATTGACGCGGTTCCGGCGCTGGATAAAAAGCTCAAACATGATATCGAGGTTGTGGTTGACCGTCTCGTGATAAAGGCCGATCAGCGCGAGTCTTTGCAAAAACGCCTTGCGGATTCGGTGGAGACGGCCTTAGGGCTTGCTGATGGGCTGGTGATTGCGGAAGATTCCACAAGCGGCGAGCAGCGCCTGTTTTCAGAGAAGTTTGCCTGTCCGGTTTCGGGCTTTACGATTGCAGAAATAGAGCCGCGACTGTTTTCCTTTAACTCGCCGCATGGGGCGTGCCCGACCTGTGATGGTTTGGGGATGCAGAATGATTTTGATGAAGCTTTGATCGTGCCGGATGATTCTCTATCCATTCTCAAGGGCGCGGTTGTGCCGTGGTCGAAAAGTTTTGCGCCGTTTTACATGCAGGCAATGCAGGCCGTGGCCGATCATTACGGGTTCAAAACCGGCACGCCCTGGAAAAAACTCTCGCGGGAGCACCGAGATATTATTCTCTATGGGTCGGGGCGGGAAATTATTGCTACGACCTATCAGAGCAAGAATGACAGCTCGTGGAAGAGCAACAAGCCCTTTGAGGGGGTGGTGAATAACCTCAAGCGGCGGCTTTTGGAGACGGACAGCAATTCTGCGCGCGAGCAGATCAGTGAGTATATGATCTCTATCCCCTGCCCGGCCTGTGCGGGGCAGCGCCTGAAGCCGGAGAGTTTGGCGGTCAAGATTGATAAGAAGACCATTGCCGATATCAGCGCCATGAGTATTGGCGAGGCGCATGCGTGGTTTGCTCTTGTGCCCAAAAAACTGACCGCGCAGCAATCCCAGATTGCGGAGAAAATCCTGAAGGAAATCGGCGAGCGGCTGACGTTTTTGATGAATGTCGGGCTGGATTACCTCAATCTTTCGCGCAGCTCAGGGACGTTGTCGGGCGGGGAATCCCAGCGTATCCGGCTTGCCTCACAAATTGGCTCTGGTCTAACGGGTGTATTATATGTGCTGGACGAGCCCTCTATCGGGCTGCATCAGCGGGATAATCACCGCCTGCTGGAGACGTTGAAACACCTTCGAGACCTCGGGAATACTGTTATTGTCGTGGAGCATGATGAGGATGCCATCCGCAGCGCCGATCATTTGATCGATATTGGCCCCGGCGCAGGCGTTCATGGCGGGCAGATTATCGCACAAGGCACGCCGGAACATGTTTTTCAATCTGCTGATAGTGTCACGGTGCAGTATATGCGCGGGGAAAAAGAAGTTCCTGTTCCGGTAAAACGGCGCAGCCCAGCCGTCATCCTGAGCGGTGGCGAAGGATCTCAAGCTAAGCGCAAAAAAGATCCTTCAGCGCGAGCGCTTCAGGATGACATTAAGTGTCTGGAGGTTATCGGGGCGAGTGGCAATAATTTGAAAAATGTGTCTGTCAAAATTCCATTGGGGACATTCACATGTATCACGGGGGTTTCCGGCTCTGGGAAATCAACGCTGACCCTTGATACGCTTTACCGCGCGGCGAGCCGTACCCTTATGAAATCCAAGGAACAGCCTTTGCCGTATAAGGAAATTAAAGGCTTTGAGTATGTCGATAAAGTGATTGATATCGACCAGTCCCCCATCGGGCGCACGCCGCGCTCGAACCCGGCCACGTATACCGGTGCTTTCGGGCCGATCCGCGACTGGTTTGCAGGCCTGCCGGAGGCGAAAATCCGTGGCTATAAGGCCGGACGGTTCAGCTTTAACGTCAAGGGCGGGCGATGCGAGGCGTGTCAGGGCGATGGCATGATCAAGATTGAGATGCACTTCCTGCCCGATGTTTACGTGCAGTGCGAGACCTGTAAGGGGGCGCGCTATAACCGCGAGACGCTGGAGGTAAAATATAAGGGCAAGTCTATTGCTGATGTTCTGGATATGACTGTGGAGGATGCCGCTACGTTCTTTGAGGCGATTCCGGCGATTCGAGATAAGATGGAAACCCTTAAGGATGTGGGCTTGAGCTATATCAAGGTCGGGCAGAGCGCGACAACCCTCTCCGGCGGAGAGGCGCAGCGCGTGAAGCTCTCGAAGGAGCTGTCCAAGCGCTCCACGGGCAAGACCCTCTATATCCTTGATGAGCCAACAACGGGGCTGCATTTTGAGGATGTACGCAAATTGCTCGAGGTTCTGCATAAGCTTGTCGATCAGGGCAATAGCATGGTGGTGATCGAGCATAATCTGGATGTTATCAAAACCGCGGATTATATCATTGATATTGGCCCTGAGGGCGGAGATAAGGGCGGAAACGTTGTCGCGCAGGGTACGCCGGAGCATATTTGCAGTGTTGCCAACAGCTACACTGGTGCGTTTTTGAAGGATGTTCTGGCGCGTCATAATCGGCCCGCTCAGGCGGCGGAATGAGCGGGTTTTGGCGTCACTTAGACCTGCAAGTCATCCTGAAGGGTCGAAGACCCTGAAGGATCTAGATTCTTAAGACCTAAAGGTCTTCAGAATGACAAAAAAAATTATTTTACAAAAAAGCTTGCCAAAACCGGAACTAATATGTTAGTATTTGTGTAATTAATAAAATATTGTTATAACTGGTTGAGAAAAGGATTGATATTATGGCGGAAGCAACTAGCGGTGGTGGAATTGGTGGATGGCTCTCGCGGCGTTTTAATATGACAAATGCTGGTTTGGCTGCTTTCGCTGTTGCAGTTTTCACTGGACATATTGAAATACCCGTCTCAGCAGCGGAAATTACGCAGGCTGGCGCAGTAGTTGCAACTGGTGTCGGAGGTAACACTGTAAACGTTGGTTTTGACGCGGCCAGCGCTTTGAGCGTGGGCACATCCTTCATAGAAACATTGGCCGGATGGGCTGGCGATGCTGCTGGACATCTTGCGAATGGTGCTAACTGGCTTGAAAACGCATTAAACTAAATAGTATTTTTTACATTTATTTGAAGGCCTCCTTTTGAGGCCTTTTATTTTGGCTAAACATGAACTCTATAATTTCAAAGTGAAACTTCATCCTTTTCATGGTGGGGAAAACCCGCCATTATCATATCTATGAGCAAGACATTAACGGATAAACTCACCACTGAGTTCAAAAAGAACCTCAAAGAGATTATGGATGCCCGAAAGGGGCAAACTAATTCCAAGCGCCTGTCCGTTGAGGCTGGCCTGGGGGAGACGGCGGTGCGCGATATATTGCAAAACCGCTCGGTTAGCCCGAAGCTCGAGACAGTTCAGAAGCTGGCCAAGGCGCTCAATGTTCCTGTGTACCGGCTCATTCCCTCCATGATTGATCAATCATACGATGAGCTTGAAAAATTACGTGAAGAGAATCGCCTTCTCAAGGAAGTGCATGACAGCCCATACGAGAGTATGGCAGAGCTGCGCAAAGCAGCCCTTGAGCGTTCAAAATCGAAAAAATCTTGAGATCACAATTGTCATCCTGAAACATCCCAGATGTTGAAGGATCTAGGGGCTTTATGCACTTAGATCCTTCAGGGCTAGCGCCCCTCAGAATGACATTTTTTTACCTTTTGTGAAAAAACCCATTGATCTGCAACTTTAAATATGTGATAAATCCCTTATTCACATGTGAAATTTCATGGACGTCCCTTTCTCCCACACACACAGAAGGGGGCGTCCACCCTTTTTTTAAATATAAAAACGCCGCATTGGCGGCGGTCGGGCAGTCGCCCTCTTTAAATACAAAAACGCCGCATTGGGTTTGGCTGAGGTGCTATCAACCCGCCTTGTTCAAAGTAAAAATTTTTATTGAAGATTTCACTCAGATCATTATGATGCGCCTACACTTCACTGCCCCTGTGGTGGAATGGTAGACGCGCCGGATTCAAAATCCGGTTTCTTCGGAAGTGGGAGTTCAAGTCTCCCCGGGGGCACCACCTTTCTTTTTTTATGTCTGGATAAAGATATGGAATTTGTTATCGCGGCGCTCTTACTCTTGCTGCTTGGCATTGCGGGTGGTTTTCTGGCTGGGCTTCTTGGCATTGGTGGCGGGGCGGTTTTGGTTCCGGGCATTTATTACATTCTGAAACATTTCGAATATTACGATAGCGCGATGCATGTGGCGGTAGGAACCTCTTTGCTGACGATTGTGTTCACGGGCACATCCTCTGCCTGGGCACATTACAAGCGCGGCGCGGTGGACATGCCGATTCTGAAATCGTTTTTGCCGGGCGTGCTTGTGGGGGTTGGTATCGGTACGCTCCTTGCGGATATATCGAGCACCTCTACTCTGAAAGTTGTCTTTGCGGCCTCGCAGCTTTTATTTGGCGGGTACATGATCTTGCGCACGAATAAAACGGCGCTATTTGACTCCATGCCAAAACAGCCGTGGCTGAGTATTTTTTCAGCGGCGAATGCTGCGCTCGCAACATTGATGGGAGTTGGTGGGGGCGTTCAGAACGTTACCTTTATGACGATATGTAATGTACAGATACATAGAGCTATCGCCACAGCGGCGGCAATTGGGCCTTTTATTGCGATTATTGGCGCTGCAGGCTTTATTTATATCGGGCTTGATCATCCGGGCACCCTGCCCCCTTACAGTATTGGTTACATCAATATGGCGGCGTTTTTTTGTATTATCGGCAGCAGCGTTCTTGCCGCGCCTTTGGGCGCCAAATTTGCACATAGCCTTCCCGTGCCAAAGTTGAAACGCTATTTTGCAGTTTTCATGCTTGTGATTGCGGCCAAGATGTTGCTAGAGATTTTTACTGATTTTTCTGTTATCCAATAATAATGATAGCCTCTATCTAAATCTTTTAATCCGGCGTAAAAGATAAGTATGAATTCCGATACACATATTCGTTCAATTTCTGATGTTCTAACCGATTTGCAAAAAAGATTTACGTCTGAATCTTTGCGTTTATCCGATTTAATTGAAGCCCTGCATGAACGCGGCTTTGGTTTTATCCTCTTGATTTTTTCCGTCCCTATGGCATTGCCGATTCCTGTTCCGCCGGGGATTAACATCATGCTTGCAACACCACTGATTTTACTTACCGCGCAGCAAGCTCTGGGGTATCACACCATCTGGCTGCCTGAGCGCGTGAAACGCCGGAGCATGAAAACATCTTCGCTCAATAGCGTAATTAATGCCAGCTTGCCCTGGTTCAGACGATTAGAGATTTTGGTCAAACCGCGCCTTGAGTTTGTCACGCGGGGAATTTTTTCCAACCTGATTGGTGTCTTTGGCCTTATCATGGCGTTGACGGTTTGCATTCCCCTTCCTATGACGAACACTGTTCCGAGCCTGGGTATTGCACTTATGGCCGTGGGTGTTATCATGCGAGACGGTTATGCGGTTATTCTCGGCGCCCTTATTGGCTTATTGTGGATTTGCGCTTTGGGGATGATTATTTTATTCTTAGGGACTGAAGGCATCGACTTTGTTAAAGAGATGATAAAGGGATATATGTGATGGCCAAACTATTGAACAAGACCAAAACTATTTTTGCGCTCATTGCCTTTATATCTTTTTCTGCCTTGGCGATTGCTTTGGCGTCTGAGGCATTTTTAGGGCTTGAGCCTTGTAAGCTGTGCATTTACCAAAGATGGCCTTTTGTTTTTGGTTTTTTGATCGGAATTATAGGTATTTTGACACAACCAAAGCGTTTTTGGATGGCTGTTTGTTCAGTGAATTTTTTGGTTAATAGTGGCATCGCTCTTTATCATTCCGGCGTTGAACGCCGGTGGTGGATTTCGCAGGTAGACGGGTGCAGTGTGCATTTTGCCAATCAGGGTGGCACAATGGGCGTGCTTGAAAATCTGATGAGCACACCGATGGGGAGCTGTGAGGACATTCCTTGGCAGGATCCGTTTATCGGTTTTTCCATGGCAAATTATAATGTTATATTGTGTTTTGCTCTTGCTGTATTGTGCGCTTTGGCAACTGTTTACGGGCGTCAATCGTCGTCGGTAAGTTCTGTATCCCAGTAGAGAAAGTCGTTCCAGCTTTCGTGGAGAAAGTTCGGCGGGAATTGCCTGCCGCTGTTTTGCAACTCAAAGACTGATGGCTCGCGTGGCTTGATCAGGGGGTGCATGTTAATTTCCTGCGGCATTTTATTGCCTTTCTTGGTATTGCAGCATTGGCAAGCGGCAACGATATTTTCCCAATTCGTCCGTCCACCCCGTGAGCGCGGCACGACATGATCGAAGGTCAGCTCGTGCGTTTTGAAATGCCCGCCGCAATACTGGCAGTCCCAGTGATCACGCAGGAAGACATTAAAACGTGTGAAGGCCGGGGCGCGGCTGGTTGCGACATATTCCTTGAGCGCAAGCACGGAAGGCAACTTCATTTCAATTTCCGGTGATCTGACCGTGCGGTCATATTCAGAAACGACCGTTACACTGCCACGAAAAATGGCCTTAACAGCATCCTGCCAAGACCATACTGAGAGAGGAAAATAGCTGAGAGGCCTAAAATCCGCATTTAAAATCAAGGCGCTACATCGTTCTAAGGGCATTGCTGTGGTCATCTTATCTCCTACCATGCGCAATAGAAAATTTGGAAGACTTCAGGGTAGAGCAGAAGCTCTAAAAATCCGCAGAAATCCTACGTTTTTCTAGAATCATTATAGCATAGTTTAAAGGTCTGGTCGAATGCGAAATTAAATTTCAAAGATCGTCCACATTTTAGGCAAAAACAGATCTCAAGAATGCCCCACCGCTCTCAATTCCCTCTTGATCGATGGAATGGGCCAGATTGGGTGTAGTTTGGCCTGTGACCGTAAACCCCTTAGATTCAAGAGTTTTTTGTGCATATCTTCTTGATGCTACGGGCACTACATCATCAGCCCCACCATGAATGAGGTGCATAGGAGGCTTAAAAAATGCTGAAGCATTGGCTTGCGTGTCCCACAAAAGAGCGCCGGAATATCCTAAAACGCCTGATATTTTTGCCTTTAATCGCGGCGCAACATGTAAGGCTGTCATTGTGCCTTGCGAAAAACCGAGTAGCGCACATTGATCATGGCTCAATGAAAAACGCTTTAGCTGCTCCTCTATGAATGTTTCAACCAAAGGGAATACTGCTTTTACCCCTTGCAGCATAACATGAGGGTCTCGGTTTTGCAGGGAAAACCATTGGTAGGAATTCGGGTAGCCGGGAGGTACCATATCGCATGCAAACGGTGCATCAGGCGAAATAAAGGCCGCGTTTGGAATAAATTTTGATAAGTAAGGGGCAAGGGAGATTAAATCCTGACCGTTTGATCCAACGCCATGCAGCATAATCACCACATGCTTCGGCGTGTTTTTCGGCAGATACTCGTAAAAATTGTTTATACTCATGTGTCACAAATACATCAGCGTTGATAACAAAACAAGTCTAGACGTGGCCCTGAAAATGTTTAGACTATGTATTTATGAAGTATGATCTTTTGCATATACAGGGTAAGCCCTACGTTCTCGTGCCTCTGCATGACTACCGTGAGTTGTCAAACTCTGGAGGTGATAGCTCATTGCCTGATACTGTGCTTGACCAGCTTTCTGCGGGGCAGGATCATCCGGTGAAAATTATCCGTAAGTTCCGTAAGATGACCCAGGCCGATCTCGCGGCGAATTCGGGTATTTCCCGCCCCTATCTTACCGAGATAGAAACGCGCAAGAAAGACGGCTCGCTTCGAGCAATGAAGGCTCTTGCGCAGGCTCTGAATGTCAGTGTCGGGGATTTAACTTAAAGATTTTTTAGCCCGGCTTCCAAATCCTTAATCAAATCATCCGGGTTTTCATTGCCAATCTGGAATCTCAGGAGCACGCCTTTGTGCGGCCAGTTTTGGCGGCAGGTTTTCATGTCGCTCGGCTGGATCAGACTCTCATACCCGCCCCAACTGCTGCCGACGGGGAATAGCTTGAGCGAGTCGACGAAGCGGCCGATATCCTCCCAGCTGTATTTTGGATCGAAGAGAACACTGAACAGGCCGTTGGTTTTACCGTTAAAATCACGCTTCCAGGTTTTGTGTCCCGGCGAATCCTTTAGCATCGGGCAGTAAATTTTTTGAACACATTTTTGCCTTTGAAACCATTTCAGGACAGGTTTCATGTTCTCACCTGCATGGTGCATGCGCATCTGCAGGGTACGCAGGCCGCGCAGGGCGAGGTATAAGTCCTCCGCGCCTGCGCAGGCGCCTAAATTAATGGCTGTACTTTTCAGTATTTTGTGATTTTGCTCCGTATCAGCGATGGCAAAACCCAGATTCAGGTCTGAATGACCGCTTATATATTTTGCTGCGGATTGCACGCAGATATTCACGCCATGCCGCAGGGGGTTGTACAAAATTCCGGCGGAATAGGTATTGTCCAAAATGGTTGTGATCCCTTTTTCCTTTGCGATTTTGGTGATTGCGGGCACGTCCTGGGTGGTGAAGCTATAAGAGCCGGGGGATTCCATATAAATTACGGATGTGTTGTCGCGGATCAACACTTCGATGCCGCCATCCAGATCGGGTTCATAAAATTCAACATCAACACCGATTTTTGTGAGTTGTTGCTTGGCAAAAATGCGTGTCGGGGCATAGGCGCTGTCCACGATCAGGATATGATCGCCTGATTTAACAAAGCTCAGAATTGCGGTGGTCACGGCGCTAAAGCCGCTGCAGGTGCTGATCGCATGAAAGCCCCCCTCAAGGGCGCTTACAGCTTCTTCGAAATGCTGCGCCAGCGGGTTATTTATGCGCCCATAGCGGTATTTGGTGTTGGGGTTCAGATAGGCGGCGAAGTTCTCGTATAATATTGTTGAGGTGCGGCAAATCGGCGGATTCACAACGCCGAAATACTCTCCAGGGGCGCGGCCCAGATGCATCATCTTTGTTTCGAACTTATAGTCTTTTGTGCTCACAAGCTTACCTCTCTGTCATGTTTAAGCGCGGGGATAGCGCTGCGGGCTCTGTGTATTTCTGCGACGTCTAGATCGGCGGTGATGATGCACTCCCCCTGTTCGCCGGCATCCGCCAGAACCCTGCCCCACGGATCAATAATGAGGGAATGGCCATAGGTTTTACGCCCGCCTTCATGCTCGCCGACCTGCGCGGGGGCAATGACGAAGCTTGCGGTTTCAATGGCGCGCGCGCGCATTAAGATTTCCCAGTGGGCCTTGCCTGTAGGCACGGTAAAGGCCGAGGGGATACACAGTATATTCGCTCCGCCTTGTGCGAGCAGGCGGTAGAGATAGGCAAAGCGAAGGTCATAGCAAATACTCAACCCCAAAGTAAAATCTTCATTTATTTTCGCGGTGACCGCCCTTTCGCCGGGCTTCATGATATCGCTCTCCCTATGCGTTTCGCCGGTTGCGAGCTGTACATCAAAGAGATGGATTTTATCGTATGTGGCTTGCAACGTTCCATCAGGGGCGAAAAGCAGGCTGCGGTTCCAGAGTTTATCGCCGGATTTCACACTGATCGAGCCAATCAGAATCGTTACGGATAATTCTTTGGCAAGAGCGCCAAAGCGCTCAATAGCGGGGTGATCTTCAAATGTTGGGGCGCTGTTTAGTTTTTGCGCGGCGGGCGTGCGCATATGGCATGTGTTTTCGGGCGTTGCTATAAAGCTTGCGCCCTGCCCGGCTGCTGCGCGGATCATGGTTTCAACTTTGTGCAAATTATCTTCAATCACGGGGCCGCTCGTAATTTGAACACAGGCAACTTTCATCGTTTATATCCCTAAAATCTTATCAAGCTTGCCCTTTGCATCCAGCGCATGAATATCATCACAGCCGCCATAATGCTTGTCATCCACAAAAATCTGCGGAACTGTGCGCGGACCGCCGGTGCGTCCGACCATTTTCTCGCGCGCTTTTTCGTCGCCCGTAATATCGTACTCCTTGTATTTGACGCCTTTGGAGTCAAGCAAAGCCTTGGCGCGTCTGCAATAGGGGCAGGTCGACCAGGTGTAGATTTCTATATTTGCCATTGTGGGGGGTCCTCTTGAAATGTTACATATGATCTTAACATGAGCAAAACAAAAAAATACAGAGCAGATTGTGTGATTGTTGGCGGGGGCGTCGCGGGGCTTTGCGCTGCTGTTTTGCTTGGGCAGCAAGGACTTAATGTTCATGTTATCGAACCACATCCACCGGAGTCATTAAGGAACACTGATGCGTCGGGGCGCACAGTTGCGCTGATGCAGGGCTCGCTTAATATTTTGCGCGCAGCGGGGATGGGGGATTTTATTGATGCGCACGGCACGGAGCTCAGGCAGATGCGCATTATTGATGATAGTATTTCATCGCAAAAACCAGTGATTTCGGATTTTGACTCCTTTGATATAGGCCTTGAGTATTTCGGGAAAAATATTCCCAACAGTCTGCTGCGCGCGGCTCTGTTTGAGCGGGCGCAGAGCCTTGAGAGCGTTACACTCCATATGAGCTCTTTGCATGATATGACTGAGGGGCATGTTCGCCTTGATGATGAAACGGTTATTCTTGCGCCGTTGGTTGTCGGCGCGGATGGGCGCGGATCGCTTGTGCGGGGCATGGCAAGGATAGAGGTTTATAAACGCGATTATCCTCAGAGCGCGGTGACCTGCATTATCAATCACTCTCGCAGCCATAATTTCACCTCCACTGAATTTCACCGCAGCGGTGGGCCCTTTGCATTGGTCCCCCTGCCCGGCAATCAATCGAGTGTTGTGTGGGTTGAGCGGCGCGATAAAGCTGATACGCTGATCGCTTTGCCGCGTGATGGGTTTGAGCTTGCCCTGCAACGGGCGACAAATGATATTTTGGGCGGGATTAGCCTTGCGAGTAACCCTGAAAGCTGGCCGCTTTGCGCCATTCGCGCGAAATCCCTTATCGCGCCGCGCGTTGCGCTTATTGCCGAGGCCGCGCATGTGATGTCCCCCATAACTGCGCAGGGGCTCAATTTATCCCTGCGGGATGTTGCGTCGCTTGTTGAGGTCATGATTGATGCCATGCGTCTAGGGCAGGATTACGGGAGCATGGGCGTTTTAAGCGGTTATGCGCGCAGGCGCCGATTTGATATCGCCACGCGCTTTGCAGGGGTGAATGGGCTGAACCAGATTGTCAGTAATGACGTTATGCCGGTAAAGGATTCTCGCCGTTTGGGGCTTAAAATTTTAAACCGCGTTCCTATGCTGAAAAATCTGGCTATGCAGCATGGGCTTGCGCCGCAGCTGGATCAGGGGCGGCTTTCTCGTGGAGATGTTATATGAGCAAAAAAGAACCAGGTATAGAAGAAATTTTGGGTGATATTAGAGATATAATCGGCAAGGATGGATCGCAAAAGTTTCCTCTGGCTGCTTTGTCAAATAAACGTGATTTTACATCCGGTTCTGATCGTAATTTGTATCTGAAATTCTTGCTTGTTCTGTTTTTTGGGTTTGGTATGGGTAATGTTTATTATTATCACTTTATTTTGCCGAGAGATATTCAGGCTGCGAAATTAAAATTTGAACATGAGCTTCTTATGAAGCAGATATCTGGGAAACCGGATATCAAGACGCGCAGAGAGATACCGGATTTGATTAACAGTCCGCTCTTTGGAACTCCTGATTTATTTGATAAAAGCGCGGTCGTTGCTCAGAAAGAATCAATAAAAGGACATAACATGAACGAGGTGCTTCTAAAAAAATTCCCGGATCTTAGTGAATCTGATTTGAATGACATGAATGCGCGCCTTGCAAATATTCATGATGTTCAATTTGGACTATATAATCCCAATTTAGAAATTTTGCTTCAAATGGGCATTATGACTATTTCTAAGATGCCAGATCTTTACAGGATTTCTGTTTTTATAGGTCCGATGGAAAATGGACAGGAAATGATCATTGATATTGAGAGAAACTCGGATCGCTCCCCAACGATAATGATGTTTAGCGATGTTGGAGAAGCTCCCCCAGATGTCGGGCCTGACGAATAAAAAAATCTCTGCAGTAGAACAATTTTTTTCTTTATAAAAAAACGCTACGTTTAGTTTTTTATCACCCGGGCGAGCGTGAGTATATGTACCTGTTTTGCTCCCTCTTTGAGCAAAACTTTGGTGCATTCCTGAACCGTTGCGCCGGTGGTGAATACATCATCAATCAGGATCACTGATTTGCCTTTTAGGGTCTCTTTGAATTTAGGGTTCAAGGCGAAGGCCTTGCGGACGTTTCTAGCGCGTTCATCCGGCTTTAAATGGCCCTGGCTCTGGGTTGCACGGATGCGGGTCAATGCTAGAGGCAGATGCGGAATCTGCGTGCGCCGGGAGAGTGCCTGCGCGATAATTGCCGCCTGATTGTAGCGTCTGGAGATCAGCCGCAGGCGGTGCAGCGGCACGGGAATGAGGTAATCAGCGTTCTCCAGCATCTGTGAACCGGCGCGGGTCAGCCACGGCACGAAGCTAGGGGCGATGTGCGTTTTGTCGCCGTGTTTGAAGCCTAAAATAAGGTCACGGCTGGTGTCGTTATAGATTAATGCGCTACGGGCAGATTTGAATATTGGGGGTTTGTCCAGGCATTTGGTGCACATTGATTCTCCGGCGTCATCAATATCACCCTCAAAACCGAAAGGAATCCCGCAGGTTTTGCAGAATGGTTTTGTGATGAAATCAAGCTTTGCCCAAGCTTTTGGGGATATTACGCCCTGACGGTCAACGAGATCGCCGGTTATGGGGCAGCGCGGCGGAAGGATTAAATCAACCGCATTTTCTATAAATGTTAAAATGTTCTTGTTATGTTTCACGTGAAACATTATACTGCAATTCCTTGGAAAAGCATAAGAAACAAGATATAAAGCATAGAGAATTGTGCTTTAGGGGTAATATGGCAAAAAAAGACGGCAGTGACGATTCATTTGAACCAAGCAAGATCAATTATATTGAGGAGCGCAACTTGCTATTGCAGGATGTTCCTTATGTAAATGTTAAAAAGGCGTGGTTTGCACTTTCTCATCTTTTAGTGCGGGACGGGGCGGTTGTTGTTGATATGGGCTGCGGAAACGGACAAATGGCTTATGCTATGGCTGCGCTGTGCCCGAAGGCGAAATTTATCGGCGTTGATAAAAGTAAAAAAACCATTCAAGAGGCTCAGAAAACCTATGAGCTGCCTAATCTTGAATTTAAGGTTGGTGATGTTTCGGGTGATTTGTTTGAGCCGGAATCAATAGATTTCATCATAAATTCCATGACACTGCATGAGATTTTTTCTGATGCACGGTATAATGAACGTATTGTTAACGATACGTTGCGAAAACAATTTGAGATGCTCAGGAATGATGGTGTCATGTATATTCATGATTACGCCAAGCCTGCACATGATGAGTATGTCTTGATTGAGATGCGCGACAAAACCAGCCGCGGAGATGCGTTGGCAGATTTGTCAGAGGTGGATTTGCTGGTTTGGTATTCGGAGCACGCGCAACCCAAACAAGACCCGGGATGCGGGGGATTTTTCCTGGAAGAATTGCCGCCACGTTTTCCAAAAACCCGCCTTTTCCGTCTGCCCTATAAATGGGCGTATGAGTTTATTATGCGCAAAGACAAGCGTGAGATTTGGGAAGATGAGCTGCCCTATGAATACACATTTTATACGGTTGATGAATTTCGCAAGGAGATTACATCTCTTGGCGCGCGCATGGAGTATTCTGCGCCGCATTGGGATGACGAACATATTCGAAGGCATTTTGACGGGCATTTCCGGCTGCTCAATCAAAATGGTGACACGATAGGCGATCCACCAACCAGTTTCATAGCGATTGCCCGTAAGCAGCCTGAGCGCAGCAGCCTGAGCGTCCGGGAGCGGCGCATTTCCGACGAAGGGAGCGGTATGCTGCAGATTAAAACTCTGCGTGATCAGAAGAATGGTGATTTACAGGATGTTGTGACACGTGGGCGGGAGATGGTAGAGATTATTCCCTATCATAAGGATGATGAGGGGCGGCTTTATATATATCTTCACGAGGGGATTGTGCGCGGGATCAGTAATGCCGTTAGCCGCAGCGGTGTTAATATTGATGGGCGGGAATGGTCCGGGCATATGCTGGAGCCGATTGCGACCGATTTTTCTGCTGTTCAGAATTTGGGCGAAATCAATGTTAAAAACACAGACGCATTTGCCAAGAATTATATTGGCTTAACGCCAGAGCGCGGTGCCATGCTTGAGGCGGGAACGCATTACTATCCCGATCCAAATTATATTGATGAGCGTATTCACACCTATTTTATGAACGTTCAAAAAAGCGATAAGGATATTCCCCCTAAAAAGCTGATTCTGGAGCAGCACCGTTTTCATGCCAAGGGGTATATCCGGGCCTTTAATGCGCAAACTGTTCTGGATGCTGTTGCGGTTGGGGTTGTGCCAAACTCAAGGCTGGAGCTGCAAATCTTATCACTCATGCAGCATTTGAATGTGCGGGCGGAAAACTGGATCAGCAAAGATATTTCTATAGCGGTGGGCGAAATTACCCAGCAATTTGATGTGCGTGAATTTTTACGTCAGGCGCAGCATAGTGATAAGCGGTTTAAGGAAGTAAAAGGCTCTGCGGGGCAATTGCGCACTGTTAATTCAATTTTTGTTGAGGAAGGATTTAGTCAGGGCGGACGCGCGGGGTTATCATCCGAGCATCTTGATTTTGTGCTTTCGGATGAGAAAACGATTAATACGGCCGTAATTTTGCCAATCACGAAAAGCATGCGTGGCGATTTGCATGCCGGCGTTATTATTAAGAACATGCCTATTTTGCAGCGTTATGAAGGGCAGAGCATGAATGTGAGTGTGCCGAGCTTCAATATTCCCAAAAATATCGTAAATTACAGGATGCTCAAGCAGTTTATTGCCGAAAAATTCGGGGTGACGCCGAATATGGTTATCAAGCTGGGGGAGAGTTATTTTTCGCATGTGGGGATTACGCCGCAGCGCATTCACCCCTTTGCGGTGGCCGCACCGCCCGCAAGTTTCAAGGACCCGGATACAAAATTTTTACCGTTTTATCAGTATATGCTGCTGTGGATGAAGTTATCTAAAGACCAGAGTTTAATGACAGTGATTGCACGTTCTTACCGTTATTTGCCGGAGCATGTCGGTCTGCAGGCAAAGCGCGATGTTTACAAGAAACTTGAAAACATATTCAAAGCTGAAAAGCCAGATTGGTCGCTGCCGGGAGCGATAGACCCGGCGCAAGGTGGCTCCTCTGGCGGACGGCGGGTGCGTGATGATTCCGATCCTAATCTTGCGGCTGATCCGGCTAAGGAAGATAGTGCGAAGGTTCGCGAGAAGAAGAGAAAAGATAAACGACGCAAGCGCAAGCTAGGTCTGCGGGAGGGGCATGACGTCAAGAGCAGCGCTGAGAGCGTCGAAAATCTTGATGATCCGGATAGTCTGGAAGAGAAAAATCAGGATAGTAAGAACAATAAAAAAGATTTGAGCCTGATCGAGGAATTCAAGCGCGAGATTGATGAGATCAAGAAGGTAATTAATGAAGAAGCGCCTGAGCCGGATAATAAGCCTAAGCCCGAAGACTGGTAGTCCATAATGAGCGATGGCGCAGATTTTCTCGTTTTCGATCGTGATCTGGTTGCGCTGAGACGGCGCAGGGCGCAGGCGAGGTTTCCAGACCATGATTTTCTGTATTTGTGGGCGCGGGATCAGTTGTGTGATCGTCTGCAGGATGTGAGCCGCCAATTTGATACCGGCCTTCAGATTGGGGCACGCGGGGCGGTTAGCGAGCATCAGAAAATAGGGCGGCTTTTTATCATGGATATAACCCCCTGCCCTGCTTGGGTTAAGGGCGCGTGCTTCGTTCAGGGCAGTGAAGAGTTTTTGCCCTTTGCACGAGGATCGCTGGATTTGGTTCTCAGCGCGCTTGCGCTGCATAGTGTGAATGATCTGCCAGGCGCGCTGGTGCAGATTAGGCAAAGCCTGAAGCCGGACGGTTTATTTCTTGCGTGCCTTCTTGGGGGGGAGACATTGCATGAGCTGCGCCGGGTTATGATGGAGGTGGAGCTTGAGATGTTTGGCGGCGTATCCCCGCGTGTTGCGCCCTTTGCCGATAAACCGCAGATGGGGGATTTGTTGCAGCGAGCGGGATTTGCGTTGCCGGTCGTGGATTCGGATATTGTGAGTGTGACCTATAAGGACGTGTTTAAGCTGATGCATGATTTGCGCGGTATGGGGGAGAGCAACGCTTTGATTGCGCGCAACAAACAGCCTGCCGGGCGGGATTTTTTTATGCGGGTCGCAAGGCGATATCATGATTTGTTTGCAGGAGATGACGGGCGGATTGTTGCTAGCTTTGAGGTGATATTCTTGCTGGGCTGGGCGCCGCATTCATCACAGCAAAAACCCTTGCGCCCCGGATCGGCCAAGCATCGACTGGCCGACGCCTTGGGCGGAGTTGAGTTAACAACTGGAGAGAAAGCAGAGCCATGAGCATTGAGATAACCGTTATTCCTGTTCTGGAGGATAATTATGCCTATTTGATTGAGTCCTCATGCGGGGCGGTTGGCGTGCTTGATCCGGGTGAGGCGGCGCCGGTTATTGATCTTCTTAAGGCGCGGGGCTTGAGGCTTGATTACGTACTCAATACACATCACCATGGCGATCATATTGCCGGAAATCAGGCTCTTATTAAGGCCTATGGCGCTAAGCTGGTCGCTCCGGCAAAGGAAAATAACCGTATCAGGGGCATTGATGTTGCGCTGAAGGATATGGAGGTTTTTGATTTGGGGCGCGCGCAGGCCAATATCATTGAAACACCGGGACACACGAAGGGCGGGATCTGCTTTTATTTTGCTGAGGATGATGTTTTATTTTCCGGCGATACGCTTTTTGCGCTTGGGTGCGGGCGATTATTTGAGGGAACGCCTGCTGATATGTATCGCTCGCTTGGAAAGCTCAAGGCGTTACCGGATGAGACGATGGTTTATTGCGGGCATGAGTATAGCGCGCATAACGCTGATTTTTGCCTTCAGATTGCGCCGGATAATGAGGCTTTGCAAGAGCGTGCGAAGATCATTAAAGCCAAGCGCGAAGCTCTGGAGCCTACAATACCCTTTAGCCTTGGTGAAGAGATGAAAACCAGCCCGTTTATGATGGCTGGAAGCGTTAAAGAGTTCGCCGTGCTTCGTGCGCAAAGGGACGAATTCTGATTAATTGCCGTTATTATCTGAATGCTTGTGGTGTTGTCCACCGCCGCCGCCACTTGAACCACGTCTGCGTTTGGCTGATTTTGTTTGTATCACAGGTGCATTACCCTCAGTACTACCGCTATCTTCAAGTATTGAGATGTTATCCGCGCCTTTTGAGGTTGAGCGATGAGATGGAATTGGTAAAGGTTTGGCGGCAAGCTGGTCGCGTTCGCTAATGGCAAGTTCTATTTCAAGGCGTGAGCATACCTTGCGCAATTCGTGGATAGTCGCATGCAAAGATTCTTGGGTGCCCGCATCTTTCTTTTTTTGTTCCCATGCAGTGTAGGCATTCAGGCAATTTTCAGAGGATTCTTTAAGCCTTTGATGGATATTCTGATCTTCGCTCATGATGCTTCCTTTTCTTTTTAAATCGTTTTTGCACTCTATCGATTCGTACTTTGCGGTGCAAGCCACAACTGGCTTTGCGTAAAATAAATCGCTATTCGTTGCCAAAAACTGTGTTTAATTGTTGTGAAACGCGGATAAAGGTTGTGCGCCTGGAGATTTCCTTGAGGCGTTTTGCCCCGACATAGGTGCAGGCCGAGCGAACGCCACCCAGAATATCTTGCAAGGTTGTTTCGACGTCACCACGATAAGGAATTTTCACGGTCTTGCCCTCGCTGGCGCGGTATTCGGCCACGCCGCCTTTATGTTTGGTCATGGCGGTGCTGCTGCTCATTCCATAGAAGATGAGGTATTTCTGGCCGCCCTCTTTAATGATTTTCATTTCCGACTGGTCGTGCCCAGCCAGCATTCCGCCGAGCATAATAAAATCAGCGCCAGCGCCAAAAGCCTTTGCGAGATCCCCGGGCACTGTGCATCCGCCGTCTGCGCAGATTAAACCGCCCAAGCCGTGCGCGGCGTCAGCGCATTCTATGATTGCAGAGAGCTGAGGGTAGCCGACTCCTGTCATTTTTCTTGTGGTGCAAACGCTGCCGGGGCCAATACCGACTTTTACGATGTCTACGCCCGCTAGGGTCAGCTCCTCTACCATTTCACCTGTGACAACATTTCCAGCCATAATCGTGATATCGGGCAACATGTCACGCGTACGCTTGACGAAATCAACGAAATGCTCGCTGTAGCCATTTGCAACATCAAGGCATATTTTTTCAACTTTTCCGGGACGTTGCTTGATGAATTCCTTTAATTTTTCCTGATCAGCTTCGACCATACCGATGCTGTACCATGCGCTTTTGGTATCGTTCTCATCAAAAAATTTAATGAGCTCCGGGAGTGCGTAATGTTTATGCAGGGCTACGCTCATGCCGGTTTTCAGTGAAATAAACGATTTCGCCATGCTCATTGTGCCGACGCCATCCATATTGGCGGCAATGATGGGCACGCCGGAATATTTGCGCTTGCTCCATTTAAAGGTAAAATCACGTGTAATATCAACATCTTTGCGCGAGCGCAGCGTAGAGCGTTTGGGACGGATTAAGACATCCTTGAAGTCCAGCTTTACAGATTCTTCTATGCGCATAATTTTGGTTCCTTAAGATTTAAAAATGGAGGCTGCGGCAGCTTGTGATGCTTTTTTCTTATCAATATCAGCCTGTACGCGCTGTTTTTCCTGATCCAGTTCTGTGATATAACTCTCTAATTCCGCGACGGAGAGTAATTCCAGATTACGGGGGAAATTTTGTGCTGTTTTTTTCTGGGGCAAATCATCATCAAACATTGCCTGAGAATAAAATCATCACGGGGGAAAAGCAAGAGAGATAAAAAGGTCTGGCAATCAGTTTTAAAATCTCCTATATTCGCAGGCTATTGACGAAAATACGTTTTAAGTTTGTAATTTTAGGAGAATATAATGGCTAAGGCCAAACAGGAAACAGCAAATTTGCTTATGCCCATGGCCAGTGCGGTATGGTTGATTGAGAACTCTGCACTATCGTTTCGGCAGATTGCGCAATTTACAGGCATTACGGAAATAGAGGTTGAGGCTATTGCGAATGAGGAGATTGGCAAGGGGCTTGTTGGCCGCGATCCGATTGATCATGGTGAGTTAACCAGATCTGAGCTAGAGCGCTGTGAAGCTGATCCGGCAGCAGTTCTTAAGGTTGCAAAACGTGATTTGCCCTCGGTTAAAAGCCGTTCTAAAGGCCCACGCTACACGCCTGTTTCAAAGCGCGGTGATAAGCCTGATGCGATTGCATTTATCCTTAAGCATCACAGCGAAATTAGCGATGCGCAAATATGCAAGCTTGTGGGCACAACAAAACCAACAATTGCATCGATCCGTGATCGTAGCCACCCCAATACGCCGAATTTGCGTCCGCGTCATCCGGCAGAGCTCGGACTTTGCACCTATGCGGAGTTTGAGAAGGCCTATAATAAGGGTCTGAAAGCCGCAGGCAAAGATCCTGAGACGATCAAGGCGCAACGTGATGCAGAGATTCAAAAATCTTTGGAGAAACCTCAGGATGGAGAGCCGGAAAGCAAGTCTATGGGCGGGTTTGATTTTTCGAACTTTTTGCCGGACAAATCGCGCAATTCTAGCGATGAAGACAAATTCTAGATAAATGGAAAGAGCCGAATTTCTTTGATCCGGCTCTTTTTTATTCGTATTTTTGTTTAGTTTGTCGCTCTTTCAGCTTCGCTGACTAGTCTTTCCTTAAGCAGTAACCTCTGTTTTTTGAGATCATTAAGGTAGTAGTCGCTGACTGAAATTCTTTTGCGTGCCTCTTCAATTCTTTTAGATAGCGCGCGGTGTTTTTCTCTTAGCGATTCAACACGAGGGTTTACAGGAGCGTCAGATATAGTCGTCATAATACTTCCTCCACATTTTTGAATACCAAAGCATATTCATATTTGTGGATCAAAAGCAAAGAAAAAAAATTTATGATTTACTATCAGCTGTTTAGTTGGCGCTGTTTTTGTGAATCATTTTTTGGTTTCGCTTTTTAGAATCCTGATCCAGCCTGATCCAAGTATATTTTTTCTGCAGCTGTACTTTCGCGTCCAAGAATTTTGTTACGATGCGGAAAGCGGCCAAATTCAAGGATTACAGCGAGATGTTTGATGGCGTATTCATAGTTTAAAGGGTTGTCCTCTTTCATCGATTCGAAGAGTTTTACGGATTTTTCCTGATCTTCGAGTGATTCGCTGTGCATGAAGGGCATATAGAGGAAGGTGCGTTTTTGGGGTGAGAGCACCTGATCGAAGCCTTTATGAAGGGCTTCGCGTGAAATAAGCAGAGCTTTTTGGTCAGTTTCAAAAGATTTTGGCTGTCCGCGGAACATGTTTCTTGGAAACTGGTCTAGCACGATACAGAGTGCCAGCACACCTTCGGCATCACGCGTCCAGCTGGCGCAGAGATCTTTTTTTGCCATATCGTATGTGAGCATAAAGCGATCAGAAATTTCCTGATCGAAGCTGTCATTTTTTTGAAACCACTGGACGGGCTCGATCTCATCGAACCAGAATTTCAGCACTTCTTGTTTTGTATCACGCATAAATTTGAGCCTATCACAGTTTTCTGTGATTAGTGAAGATGCGCCCAGATTTTTCGTTTTACAGCGTACATTATTCCGGCAAATACAATGAGGAACAGAATGACACGAAAGCCCATTTTTTTGCGAACCTCCATGTTTGGATCACCTGCCCAAGTGAGGAAATGTGTTACATCCCGGGAGTATTGTTCCATGGTTTCGGACGTTCCATCCTCGTAAGATACGATTCCATCGGATAAGGGTGGAGCCATTGAAATTTTATGGCCAGGAAAATATTTATTCCAGTATTGGCCATCTGAGAGTGTTTCACCATAAGGGGGATCCTGATAGCCAATCAGCAGAGAATAAACGTAGTTCGATCCATTGGCGCGTGCCTTTGTGATGAGCGAGAAATCAGGTGGCAACGCTCCACCATTTGCAAATTTTGCGGCGTTGTCATTTGCAAACGGTGATGGAAGGCGGTCACTTGGGCGAGCCGGGCGTTCAAACATATCCCCCTCTTCGTTTGGACCATCCATCACTGTGTATTCGCCTGCGATATTTTTTATTTGCGCCTCGTTATAGCCTAAAGCTTCGAGATTGCGGAAATATATCCGTTTCATGGAGTGGCAACCGGCGCAGACTTCGCGGTAAACCTTATATCCACGTTGCAATGACGCTTTGTCGTAAGTACCGAACGGCCCTGAAAAACTCCATTCCTGGGATTCCGGTTTGGGCGCATCACCTGCCGCATGAGCAATAGATGCGGGAGTTGAAAAGATAAAGAGCAAGAGAATAATCAATCGGGTCATCATGGATTTATGCTCCTGCTTTTTGTTTTTGGGCCAGAACCGCCTCATGAATGGATGCGGGTAATTTGTGTACCGGCTCAAAACGACTGAGAAGTGGAAGGATTATCAGGAAGAAGAAGAAATAAAATCCTGTGAAAGCCTGAGCGAGCATCGTGTTGTCAAATTTGAAGACGAAAGGCTTCTCGGCGTTTGGGTCGTGCGATTCTGGTTCACTGTGCGTGCCCGCATGGGATAAAGCTTCACAAGCTTCTGCATTTCCAAGACATGTTGAAAAATAAATCTTATCAGCCGGTTGTGAGCCAGCATAGCCAAGGACGAAAACACTGGCTGTGAACACGATGATAAAGACGCGATAGAAAGGGCGGAAACGCGCGCTTCGAACAGGGTGGCTATCGAGCCATGGCAATATAACAAGCAAACCAATAGATCCAAACATGGCCAGAACACCGCCAAGCTTGGCTGAAATTGGGGCTGTTTCGGCCGCTGTCATAGGAATTTCCCAGCTTTGGTTCAGGTCCGCCAAAAATCCAAATACAGTTAATGACGCCCCAATTATAAAGAGGATCATTCCTGCAGATTTCTTCATGTTTTTAGGCTTGTAACGCCATACAAACTCAATCATGAGAATGGCCAATATCGCAAGTCCGCCTAACATGTACACGTTGATGTTAAACGTAACGGCGCGCAGTATCGCATAGAACGGCAGGAAATACCATTCGGGGACAATGTGAGGCGGTGTCACCAGCGGGTTTGCCGGTATGTAGTTATCTGGGTGCCCCAAGGCATCGGGAAGATAAAAAATGAATATCGCGTAGATGATTATAAAAATCAAAAGGCCAAAAATATCCTTCATCGTATAGTATGGGTTAAAAGGCAATGTGTCCTGCGGCCCTTTAACATCAATACCTAACGGGTTGTTGGAGCCTGTTACGTGCAGCGCCCAGACGTGCAAGAACACGACGGCGAAAATTACGAAGGGCAGCAGATAATGCAATGCAAAGAAGCGCGTCAGTGTCGGGTTGTCCACTGAAAACCCGCCCCAGAGCAACGTTACGATGTACTCCCCCACGAAGGGAATGGCGGAGAATAGATTGGTGATTACGGTTGCGCCCCATAGACTCATTTGGCCCCAAGGCAACACGTAACCGATAAAGGCGGTTGCCATCATCAGCAAGAATATGATGACGCCCAAAATCCACAGAAGTTCACGCGGGCGTTTGAAGGAGCCATAATACATGCCTCTGAACATATGGATGTACACAGCAATAAAGAAAAAGGAGGCGCCGTTCATATGAATATTGCGCAAGAGCCAACCACCATTCACATCGCGGGTGATCCTCTCGACGCTGTCGAAGGCCATTTTGGTGTCAGCGGTGTAATGCATGGCAAGAATAATTCCGGTTAGAATCATGGTCGCGAGCATAAACATGGCAATGGCGCCAAAATTCCAGAAATAGTTAAAGTTGCGCGGCGTCGGGAATACGCCATATTCCTTATTCAGCACCGTAAAAATAGGCAGGCGCGAATCAATCCATTCAACGACCGGGTTATCAAATTTTTCGCGTGGTCCGCTTCCCATGTTTTTCTTATCCTCTAACCGATTTTAATTGTTGTATCGTTGATGAATTCATAGGGGGGTACGGCCAGATTTTTTGGCGCCGGCCCTTTGCGAATTCGCCCAGATGTATCATAGTGTGAGCCGTGACAAGGGCAGAACCACCCATCATAATCGCCGAGGGTGTCTGTTGGTTTTTGACCTGTCGGGACACATCCAAGATGAGTGCACACACCGATAACAACAAGCCATTCTGGGCGCTGAACGCGCGCACTGTCTGGTTGTTTGTCTGCCAAGGATTGCACATCTACATCTTCGGCTTTTTTTATTTCCTGAGGTGTTCTGTGTTTAATGAATACAGGCTTTCCGCGCCACATTACCGTGCGCGCAGAACCTGGAGGAATATCGGATATATTCACTTCTGTTGTGGCCAGGGCCAATGTATCTTTTGCTGGGTTGAGGGAATTGATCATCGGCCATATTGCCAAAGCGCCTCCGACTGTTCCGAAGGCTGCGGCCAGAAGCTGCATAAAATCGCGGCGTGTTTCGCCGCTCTGGTTTTCTTTGGATGAAATTTCAGCTGACATACCGAGCTTTACCTATGTAATTATGGTGATGTGAAAAAATCTTTGAGGCAGTATTTACCTCTCTCTTTATAATAGATCAAGCCCTTGTTTTCTAGAGCAGAAAAAGAAAATTGTGTTTTTATGCCCGCCGCGTTAGAAGAAAGCATAAAATTTTAGGATATATGATGAAAATTGCGCTATACCAGCCCGATATTCCGCAAAATGTGGGCGCTATGATGCGGCTTTGTGCCTGCATGGGTGTGGGGCTTGAGGTGATTGAGCCGTGCGGTTTTGTGTGGGACGAGAAAAAGATTCGCAAAAGTGCTATGGATTATTATGACCATATTGATCTTCGTCGATACAATTCCTGGGATAATTTTTATTCTGGTCGCGCTGGCAAGCAAAGGATTATATTAATGAGTACGAAGTCGAGCGATCCCTATGCTGATTTTTGTTTTCGGGAGGATGACATTTTACTGGCCGGACGGGAGAGCGCCGGTGTGCCCGATGAGGTTCATGCCTGCGCCGATGCGCGCATTTTTATTCCCATGCGCGCTGGATTTCGTTCACTGAATGTTGTAAATGCGACATCAATGATACTAGGTGAGGCACTGAGGCAGACACGATGACGATGGATGAAAAGAAAGTTCTGGCTGCGGCGTGGTTTGAGGATTTACAAAGCCAGATCTGTTCTGCTTTTGAGGAAATCGAGCGCGAGATGGGCGGGGATGCCTGTTTTAGCTTTAATGAGTGGGTGCGCGATGATACGCCAGGTGAAACGGGCTCTGTGCTTACCGGGGGTGGGCGTACGGCCATGATGAAGGGCCGCGTGTTTGAGAAGGTTGGTGTTAATTTTTCAAAAGTCAGCGGTATATTTTCTGATGATTTTGCCAAGCAGATCCCGGGCGCCGTTGAGAGCAATGGTGCGTTCTGGGCAAGCGGCATTTCTCTCGTGGCGCATATGCGCTCTCCACTGGTGCCGGCGGTGCATATGAATACGCGGATGATTGCGACATCCAAATTCTGGTTTGGCGGGGGGGCTGATTTAACGCCGATGTATGAGGATGAGAGAGATGCGCAGGATTTTCACGCAGCGCTGAAGGCGTGCTGTGATGCGCATGATCCTGCATATTACCCGGAGTTCAAAGACTGGTGCGACCGGTATTTTTACCTGCCGCACCGCAAGGAGCCGCGCGGGATTGGCGGCATATTCTATGATTATCTTGACCGCAAGGGATGGGACAATGATTTTTGCTTTACGCAGGATGTCGGGCGGGCGTTTCGTGATGTTTATTGCGCGATTGTCAGGCGCTCAATGTATAAAGAGTGGAGTGATGAGCAGCGTGAGCATCAATTGATCAAGCGCGGGCGCTATGTTGAGTTTAATCTGCTTTATGACCGCGGGACGCAGTTCGGGCTGAAAACCGGTGGGAATACCGAGGCGATTTTGATGTCCCTGCCCCCCGAAGTGAAGTGGCCTTAGCTTAACTCTTGAAATCTTTCTCTATCCACTCATTTTCAAGGCGTTCAAGTTCGGCGCCAAGCTCAGGCCCTTGGGGTGTTCCTTGTTTTATTAAATCTATTCCCGATATTGGAAATGTGGGGATGTCCCAGTTTTGGATCAGATCCAGTGCACGCGATGCATAATGGTTCATGACCCTATCTTGCGCCAGTTCAATCATGAGCACTTGTGCGGTAATCGCGCGGCCATACTTGTAAATACTGACCTTGACCGCGTGGTCGCAGGAGAGGTCAGGAAGGGTCAATGACCCTTTTATGGCCTTCATGTCGCGCAAGAAGATTTTTGGAAAGAGGATTAGCTCTTCCATTTTTTTGATGTTTTCAAAATCAAGATTAGCCGCAACAAAAAGGCGAGAGGATAATGCTTTCAGGTTGTAGCGCGATTGAAAGGCGCAAAAATGCTCCAGCAAGTCCGGGTTATCCTGTTTGAGATCAAATGATTTTAAAACATTGTGCGCGAACATAACTTTAAGGACTTCGTGAGGCTTATCGGAGGCGATAATTTTGAAAAATTCCTGCGTTATACGTTCTTTTGAGAGTTTTTTGATTTTAGCCGCTGCCTTTTTACAAGCGGCAAGGCCAGGGGCGTCGTATGAATTGCTGTAAAGTGCCGAAAAGCGAAAAAAACGAAGAATGCGTAAATGGTCTTCGGCAATGCGTTTGGCCGGCTCGCCGACGAATCTGACAATTTTCCGGTCTAAATCCAAGATCCCGTCGCCTAGTGGGTCAAAAACATTACCGTTTATGTCCATTAATAAGGTATTGATGGTAAAATCCCGGCGCTGCGCATCTTCTTCCCATGATGTCGTATATCCCACCTGTGCGCGGCGGCCATCTGTTATTTTATCATGGCGCAAAGTTGTTATTTCATATTTTTGATCGTCCATGACCACTGTGAGCGTGCCGTGATCCAGCCCTGTTGGTATGACTTTTATGCCCTCCTCTTTTTTTAAAATTGTTGAAACATCATCAGGCCGCAGCGGGGTTGCAATATCAATGTCTTCGACAGGTTTATTCAGTAAGGTATTACGTACGCAGCCGCCCACGAAGAGCGCCTGCGGCTCGGCTTTGTCGATATTGCCCTGAAGCAGCGCAAATAAATGTTTGATCTGGGGCGTGTTCATCCAGCTCTGGTTTGCGATGTGACGAGATATTTTCATTTAAAAAAAGCATGCAATTGGTTTTAGTTGTGCCTATTATAGGACACTATTTTTACTTGAAGAAGGACTTTATATTATGACCACGGCGCGAGGGAAAACCAATCCAGATGAAATTTTTAATACAGCCCATAAAAGGTTGCACGGCGCGCGGGCAGAGATTGCAAAATTTGTCATCGGTCAGGAGGATGTGATTGACCAAACCCTTATCACGCTTGCCTCTGGAGGGCATGTTTTGTTGATGGGGGTGCCGGGGCTGGCGAAAACATTGTTGGTTGAGACTGTTGCGCGGGTTTTGGGTATGGATTCGAGCCGCGTACAGTGTACGCCTGATTTGATGCCTGCGGATATTATCGGCTCCGAGGTTTTGGAGGAAAGTGCAAAGGGTAAGCGCGGTTTTCGCTTTATTCAGGGGCCTATCTTCACGCAGCTTTTTATGGCCGATGAGATTAACCGCGCTTCTCCGCGGACACAATCGGCGTTGTTGCAGGCCATGCAGGAAAAGGAAGTGTCTGTCAGTGGGCAGTCTCAGAAACTTCCCGCACCGTTTCATGTGCTGGCGACGCAAAACCCGATTGAGCAGGAAGGAACCTATCCCCTGCCTGAGGCACAGCTTGACCGGTTTTTGATGCAAATTAATGTCGATTATCCCGACGCACAGGCCGAGAGGGACATAGTCATACGCACTACAACCAACCGGGATGACACGCCGCAGGCTGTTATGAGCCCTCAGGATTTAATGGATTTACAATATTTTGTGCGGGATATGCCGGTGGGTGAGCGCGTTGTTGATTTGATCTTAAATCTTGTGCGCAGCCTACGTCCGGGCGAAGGTGCGGGCGCGCATGTCAATGACTATGTGAGCTGGGCACCGGGGCCACGCGCGGCGCAGGCCTTGATGCTTTCTGTGCGGGCGCGGGCATTGATGCAGGGGCGAACAGCCCCGCTTGAAGAGGATGTGCTTGCGCTGGCGATGCCGATTTTGCGCCACCGCATGGCGCTTAATTTCAAGGCGCGCGCGCAGGGGTTTACTCTGGAACATTTGATCGCGGAAACAGCAGAAAAATTATAAATTATGCGACTTTTACCTGATTTGCCGTATTTGCGTCTGCGCGCCGAGGAATCTGTTTCTGCGCTGCCTGACCTGATGATCGCCGCGGAAAAGCTCGCTGATACAATTGTTCATGGAGATCACGCGCAAAGAAAGTCAGGGGCAGGGCAAAAATTCTGGCAGTATCGTGAATATGTGCCAGGGGACCGTCCGCAGGATATCGACTGGAGACAATCGGCGAAAACCGATCATGTCTTCGTCAAGCAAAAGGAATGGCAGATTACGCGCAAGACTTATTTTTGGTGCGCGCGCGGGGCCTCGATGAATTTCTCCTCTGCTCAAGATTTTCCCTCGAAGCAGGATTATGCGCGCATAATGACTCTGGCACTGGCGCTTGTCCTGCGGAAAACGCAGGAGCAGCTTGGGATATTCGGCAGTAAAATGACCGGGCGTAGTGAGGGCATGATGGAGAAGATCGGACATTATGTGCTTGATGATGTTGAAAACCCCCTGCCCCATGATGGCGCGGATAGCTTGCCGCAAAATGCCTATTTCATCGGGATGGGTGATTTTTTATCGCCGATAGAAGAAATTGAGGTGCAGTTTTCGCATATTGCTGCGCGCACGCAAAATGCATTGATTTTGCAAATTCTTGACCCGGCAGAGCTCTCGCTTTCCTATAATGGGCGGGTGCGGTTTGTTGATATGGCAGGCAGTGAAAACCACATTATTCAAAATGTTTCTGCCGTCCGGGCGGCCTATCAGGAGAGGATTGAGGCGCATTGCAAGAGCGTTCGGAACCTGTGTGAGGGACATGGATGGTCTTATCATTTATGTCCGGCGGATGTTCCTATGGCGTCAACCTTGCAAGATTTATATGTGATGCTGGATCAGGGGACGCGCGGATAATGTTTGGGGTGCTTTCGCAGATTGTGTTCATGCAGCCGGTCATTTTGACGGCTTTGCTTGGTTTGCCTGTGTTGTGGTATATTTTGCGTATTACGCCGCCTGCGCCGAAAGTGATTTCCTTTCCCCCTGCCCGGCTTTTGGCAGGTTTGGTTGCGGATGAGCAAACGCCGAGTAAATCGCCGTGGTGGATTTTGTTGTTGCGGCTGTTGATTGTGGCGCTGATGATTTTAGCTTTGGCGCGGCCAGTTCTTAATCCGGCGCAAGGCTTACCGGGATCAGGCGCTGTTCGCATTATCCTTGATAATAGCTGGGCGGCGGCCCCTGTGTGGCAAAATCAGGTTACAGCGGCGGGCGAAGCCATCACGCAAGCGGCCCGCGAGGGGCGAGAGATTTATCTTATGACGACAACTGCGAATCTTGGTGAGGATAAACCTGCTCATTTTGGGCCGCTCGCACAGGGTGAAGCACTCTCGATACTTCGCGGGCTGAAGCCTAACTCCTGGCCAGCGGATTATGCGGGGATGATTAAGGCTCTAGAGGAGAGCAAGGACAATAAATCGATTCAAAGTCTCTGGCTGTCGCATGGCCTTGATGAGGGTAATATTCGCAGTGTTATCGTTGCGGTGCAAATGCAGGGAGGCTTGAGGTATGTTTATCCAAGGCCAGAGACGATGGCGCTGTTGCTTCGTCCAACTAAAAAGGCCCTTAGTGCGAAAGATGAGGCCGCAGGGCAAAGCGTGAGAATAGATGTTGATGCTCCGGTTGATATGGCGGCGGCGATGCCCGTTAGTGTGCAGGCGCTATCCGGGGGCGGGCAGATTCTGGATATTCAATCAGCAAGTTTGAGCGTGGGTGATTTACCTAAAACGATTGGGTTTGATCTTCCTGAAGCCGTGCAAAATGATCTTTCTCAATTTAAAATTTCAGGCTCTTATGGCGCGGGCGGCGTTTATCTGCTTGATGATCAAGCGAAAAAACGCAGTGTCGGTATTGCGGCTTCGGCGCAAGATGCCGCGAAAGCTCCTTTGATTGAGGCGAGTTATTATATCAAGCGTGCTCTGGAGCCATTTGCAAATGTTAGCGTTGGTGAGCCGATAAGTCTGATTGAGGCAAATATGTCTGTGATTATTTTACCTGATGTAGGGGCTATGCCTACGCAGACGCTGAATGCGCTCGAGGATTGGTTGAATAAAGGGGGACTTTTGTTGCGTTATGCGGGGCCGAATACAGCAGATAATACAAGTGAGGCGTTTTTGCTTCCGGTTTCTCTGCGCGCGGGTGGTCGCTCTCTTTCGGGGGCGATGTCCTGGGAGGAGCCACAAATGATTGCGCCTTTTGCTGAGGATAGTCCGTATTTTGGTTTACCTATTCCGGCGGATATTGAGATTAAGCAGCAGGTTCTGGCGGATCCGGCTCAAGATCTGGAGGGAAAAGTCTGGGCGCAGCTGAGTGATGGGACGCCGTTTATTACTGCCGCGCCGCAAGAAAAGGGCCTGATTGTTCTGGTACATACAACCGCCAATACAGATTGGTCGAACTTTGCGCTTTCTGGGCTATATGTTTCTATTTTGCGACGTACCTTGCAACTTGCGGGACAATCAGAACGTGCGCTCAATCATGCCTATAAGAGCCTTGAGCCTTTATTGATTATGGATGGTATGGGCGCGCTGTCTACTCCCCCTCCTAGTGTGCGCCCCCTGCCGTTTGATTCCGTTGACAGCCTTGTGCCTTCCTCATTTAATCCTCCGGGTCTTTATGGGCGCGGGGGCGTACAGTATGCCTTTAATATAGGATCAAATCTGGCACATTTACAGATGAGTAAAAACCTTCCGATCAGCGTAGAGCAGGATAGTTATGATAAGGCTTATGAAATTGATATCATGCCCTATTTGCTCTATGGCGCACTTATTTTGTTTCTGATTGACTGGTTGGTGATGATTTTTATGATCGGGCGAGGGTTTTCGATATTGAAAGCGCGCCCTATCATGATTGTTCTTGTGATGTTTTTCTTCTCTATGCCAGCCCATGCGCAGGATGATAGTGATTTAAGATATGCAACCGGATTTTACCTGGCCTATATCGAGACGGGGGATACCGCGCTTGATTCTCTTGCGCAGCAAGGGCTTGAGGCACTTGCCAAAGTTTTAACCGAGAGAACGTCTGTTGAGCCTGCGGGTGTTGTCGGGCTTAATCCGGAGCGTGATACACTCGCCTTTTTTCCGGTTTTATACTGGGCGATGAGCGAAAATCAGGCGCGTTATTCGGATAAAGCGCTAGGGAACATTCAGGCTTATCTTGATAATGGCGGAACGATATTGTTCGATACGCGCGATCAAAACCGTTCGACAACAAGCATGCGCAATACAGAAAGTGCCAAGGCTTTGCGGCAAGTGACGGGGTCGCTCAATATTCCTCCCATCATGCCTATTCCAAGCGATCATGTGCTTGGGCGTTCCTTTTATTTGTTAGACAGCTATCCGGGTGCGTACAGCGCGGGAACATTATGGGTCGAGCAATATAGTGCGCAAGGCCGGGATAATGTGTCCTCTGTGATTATTGGCAGTAATGACTGGATTTCCTCATGGGCGCAAAGCGGAGCCAATGCCCGTTACAGCCGGTATCAACGGAGTCAGGATAGTCGCCAGCATGAAATGGCTATGCGTTTTGGCGTTAATCTGGTGATGTACGCCCTGACCGGGAATTATAAGGCGGATCAAGTTCATATTCCGCATATTTTGAAAAGGCTTGGACAGTAATGGCGCAATCAGGTCTATCAACAAGTTTGCACTTTACGCCAATTCTTGACGGTGTCTGGATTTGGGTCGCTGTGGTTTGTGCGATTGTCATGCTTGTGTTTTCATTTTTTGCCTATAAGCGCGGACTCGTTTTACGTGTTGCGGTTTTTTCAGCCTTTTTGCTCGCGTTGCTTAATCCTTCGTTACTGAAGGAGGAGCGCAGCTATGTCAAAGACGTTGCCGTGGTTGTCGTAGATCGAAGCAGTAGCCAAAGTATGGAGAAACGTACGCAGAGAACGGATATTGCGCTTGAGAATATCAAGAAGCAAATTGATGAGCTTGGGGCTTATGAGCTTCGCGTTATTGAAGCGCCTCTTGGTGAGGACATCCGTACACGCACGGATTTATTCGGTGCGCTCGATCAGGCTTTGGTTGATGTGCCGGCCAAGCGGCGCGCGGGCGTTATCTTCTTGAGTGATGGGCAGATTCATGATGTGCCGAAAAGCGGCGAACGGTTTTTAGATTACGGGCCTGTGCATCTTTTGCTAAGTGGGCGCAAAGATGAGACAGACCGTCAGATCGTTGTTACACATGCACCCGCTTACGGTCTTGTTGGCAAGGATGTCACGATTAAATATAAAGTTGAGGATACGCGCAATATCGGGCAGGATGAGGCTCAGGTTACGCTTGATGTGCATGACGGCGCGCCGCGCAGCTTTTTTGTGCCCGTGGGGCAAGAGCAAAGCATAAGCGTAAAACTTGAGCATCCCGGGCAAAATGTTTTTTCACTCTCTGCGGCTGTTGTCGCAGGAGAGATAACGCAGGCGAATAATAAGTCTGCCGTGATTATAAATGGTGTGCGTGACCGCCTGAAAGTGATGCTGATCTCAGGCATTCCGCATGCAGGTGAGCGGACATGGCGGGATTTACTGACCTCTGATCCCGGCGTGGATCTGGTGCATTTTACGATTTTACGTGAGCCACAAAAATTTGATTACACGCCCAATAATGAGCTTTCACTGATCGCGTTTCCGTATCAGGAATTGTTTGAACACAAGATTTATGATTTTGATTTAATCATTTTTGATCATTATCAGGTCAACGGCATTTTAACGGACCGATATTTTAGCAATATTGTGCGCTATGTTCAGGAAGGTGGAGCGTTTTTAGAGTCGAGCGGGCCGGCATTTGCCGATAATCGTTCGATTTATGATACACCGCTTGGTGATATTTTGCCCGGACGACCGAGCGGGAAAGTGGTTGAGCAGCGCTATGTGCCCTCTCTCAGCAAGCTTGGGTTTACGCATCCTGTTACGCGCAGTCTTGTCTGGCGGGATGCCGAGTCAGAGCCAGGTAAGCCTGCACCTTGGGGGGCGTGGGGAAGGTATATTGATATTACGCCATTGCAAGGTGATGTCTTGATGAATGGGCCGGATGATAAACCATTGTTAGTCTTAGACCGTGTTGGTAAGGGCCGCGTTGCGCAGCTCTCGAGTGATCATATCTGGTTATGGTCACGGGGTTATGATAGTGGCGGTCCGCATGCCACCTTGCTGCGGCGGATTGTGCACTGGCTGATGAAAGAGCCGGAGCTTGATGAGCGTGCGCTGAATGTTCGTGTTCATAAGAATATTATTACCGTTGAAAAACAAGCCTATGGTAAGAGTAGTGAAACTTTGGCGATGACGACATCTGATGGCGAGTCTATTGCCGTTGAATTGAAAGCGGATGGACGTGGATTACTGTCTTTTGAGTATCGCGCGCAGCAGCTCGGGGTTTACGTGTTTGAAGATGCTGAGGGCGTGCGTAAATTTGCAATTGTTGGCGATCTTGATCCGCCGGAGCTGCGCGGTGTTAAATCTTCTGCCGCGCTGATGGCACCGTTAGTTGAGGCCAGTGGTGGCACGAACATTTGGCTTGAGGATAATCCAAAGCCTGCCGTGCGCAGCCTCGGCTCTATGCGTCGCTATGGTGGGGAGGGTTGGCTGGCTTTAAGGCAGAATAATGACTTTACAGTGAGCGGCGTGCGGGATATTACGCTGCTGCCGGAATGGGTCACACTCCTGTTATTGTGCCTTCTTGTTTTGCTGCTGTGGTGGCGTGAGGGGCAAAGTCGCTAGATATCAGGCTGTGATTTTCTGGCGCAGAATATCCTGAATGTGTTTTGATAAAGTCTCACGCGATACTGGTTTTTTCAGGATGACTTTTATTGCCGGGTGCCCCTGTATTGTTTCCAGCATTTTTTGCTCGCTATAGCCTGAGAGCATAATAAAGGGCAGATCTGGAAAGTCAGGATGAATATTTTGTATCATTTGCAGGCCCGTCATTTTGGGCATGTTATGGTCTGTGATCACGATATCAAACTGGCCGGGGTTGTCGCGTATCATCTCTATGCCATCAATGCCGGTTGTTGCAAAAGAATATTGATAGCCCATACGATCAAGCATTTTGATCATCATCTCGCGCACGTTATCCTGATCTTCCACTAATAAAATATGCGCATGTTCCGGCTTCGTTTTTTGTCGTTCTTTTGCGATCATATTCAGATTTTCATTCTGAATGGCCTGTTGTTCTGCCATCACAGGGAAAAATAAATCAAATTGAGTCCCCTGCCCTATTTGACTGTTGATAATCATGGCACCGCAATGTGATGCGACAACACTATGAACTGTTGAAAGCCCTAGACCCGTTCCTTTATCAACGGTTTTTGTCGTAAAAAACGGCTCAAAAATATGTTCCATCACTGCGCGGCTCATGCCCGTTCCGGTATCTTTCACCGTCAGCTTAACGTATAAAATATCACGTCTTAAATGCCCAAGAACAAGGCGGGCATTTCCTGGTGATAAATCTTCTATGCGCATCAGTGGCGTAGATTTAGGCTCTGGGAGTTCGAATTTCAGAAAATCATGTGGTATGTCAACCTCATTGGCCGGGACTGTTTCAAGGCCAACCATAAGCGTGCCGTGTTCGTCTTCCATAGCATCTTGTGCATTGACGCACAAATTCATAATGAGTTGTGATATTTGCGTTTGATTACCATTAATGTACGCATGATCGATGGCATAATTATGCTCCAGCTCAATTGTTTTAGGCAGAGTTGCACGCAACATTGAGAGGGCTTCGTTAACAGAAGATATAATGTCTATTGTTTCGCTTGAGCTGTCCGTGCGGCGAGAAAATGCAAGCATCTGGTCTACGAGCTGGCGTGCCTGAAGGCCAGCCTGAAGAATATTGGCTGCAAATTGCTTTTGTTCTGCTTTGTCTTCGAGGTCTTCAATCAGGAACTCAGCATAGCCGTTCATTGAGGCGAGAATATTGTTAAAATCATGCGCTATACCTCCAGCGAGGCGGCCAATAGCCTCCATTTTCTGTGCCTGATGAAATTGGTCTTCCAGGCTTTTCTTTTCTTCTTCTGATTTTTGTTTGTCCGTGACGTCCTGTATTGTACCAACGAGTCCGCCATCGGGAAGCGAGGTGAGCGACATTTCCGTGTTCACACAAACACCGTCTTCTCTGTACATGGGGAATTCGCCGCGCCAATATCCGCGCTCTTGCATTTCAGGCATGATATCTTCGTCTATAACTTCAAAATCAGAGGCGGAGAAAAGAAGCGACCAAGATTGGTCAATCATACCCGGGCGATGTTGCGGGTCGAGGCCGCTAATGTCACAAAGGGCGGCATTAACGTAGATCAGTCCGTAATTTGAATTTGTAATGAATATACCATCGCGCGCCATTTCAAGGGCAGCCAAACGCCTTTGAAGTTCCTCTAATGTATTCTTCTTGTCTGCATTGAGCATTTTGAGCTGCTGCATTTTGCGAGCATTCAGGATGGTTAACAAAAATCCGGTTAAACCGATTGTAATCACGGACCAATAAAGCCAGTTTTCTTTTTGATTCATCGATTCTTTTGTAAACGTTGCGTCGATGATATTTTCAAGAATTAGATGGTTAATCGAGCTGACATTTTGTTTGAGGTGTTTAAGAAGTTTTATATTTTGCTCATATGATGAGGGGAGTTGAATTGTGTCCTGATTAAAATGCTCGACAAATTGAGCCATATCTTGCTGCATTGAGTAGAGAAGCCTTCTGTACTCGCCTATGTATTCTTTATCGGGAAAAATGACAAGAAATGTTGTGCTGCGTTGAAAATTTTCAAAAGTTTTCGTCAGGCTGTTAAAGTCTTTCTGAACTGTTTTAAAATTGTCAGGCTTAGGTGATGATTCATACTCATCGTATGATTTTTCAAATATTGAGACAGAGTCTTCCAGGGCGTGCGCAACTCTTTCGTATTCATTATAATTTGCCTGAAGATCATTTTGAACATTGATTAGACGTAATGATGAATAAAGGGCAAGCATACTAAAAATAAGTATAATCAGACCGGGGAAGTAGTTGGCGATCTGGGCGGAGCGTTTCATTTCAATAATGCCGAATTGTTATTGTGACAGGGATTTCGGAGATACACCTATATCTTTTGCCAGAAGGGCGGCTTGTGTTCTATTTTTTGCACCAAGCTTGCGACATACTCCGCGTACGTGAAGTTTTACTGTTACAACCTGCAGGTTTAGGGCCGTAGCAATCTCTTTATTTGAGGCACCATCCGCCAAAAAGGCAAGTACATCTTTTTCACGTTTTGTAAGGCTTAGCTCTTCTGTTGATGGGGTATATTCGGTTTTGACAGATTTTTTTTGTGTCGTATCAGCATAATATGACGGCATGAATACTGTTTTCTTACCTTCAGGGACAAATATGGATCCGTTTATGACGGATTGAATTGCGCTGAGAAGCGCTTTTCCGGACATGGTTTTGGGGAAATAGCCGACGGCGCCGAGGTCTAGCGCCGTTTTTACATCTTCTTCTTCGGCAACGCCCGACATCAGAGCGACGCGCTGTTCGGGGAATTTTTCTTTCATCTCCTGAAAGCCCCTCAAACCAAACATACCCGGCATGCGTAAATCGAGTATCACGAGATCTTGGTATGGGTTTTGTTCCAATATATCAATGGCTTGATAGAAATCCTTGGCTAAAGTTACAGATGCGTTTGGGTCTGAGCGCTCTATGTACTGCACGAGCGCATCCCTGAAGAGCGTATGATCATCGGCGATCAATAATTTCATTCCTGTAATCCCCACACAAAATGTAAAACCTAATTTACACTATACTACTTTAGTATAAGACAATTTAAGATAGTTTTAAGATTTTTTTTGAAAAAAGATTGGTACTCAGAAATATTTATTATTAAAGATTGCATGCTTATTCATTGAAATGCAACGTATAAATGATCTTTTGGTTGCTTTTGTATGTTATCAAGTCTCAACCTATAGACGTGTACGCCTTCGAGCACGCGCTGTACGTAGTTTCTGGTCTCATAGATGGGAAGGAGCTCTATCCAGTCAATGAGATCCACATCACTATTACGAGGATCACCATAGGTTTTTATCCAGGAATCGACCCTACCCGGTCCAGCATTATAGGCTGCTATGGCAAGCGGATAATTCCCATCATAATATTTGATCAGGCGTGCGATATAGGCTGAGCCTAAAATCATGTTATATTTCGGCTTTGTCGTTAGCCAATTCGTATCGTAGCCTATTCGCATTTTTCTTGATACTTCCTTGGCTGTTGAGGGGAGGAGTTGCATTAACCCAAGTGCACCGGCGGAGCTTTTGGCTTTGGGGTCAAATGCGCTTTCCTGACGGATAATGGCGTGGATCAGGGCCCATTCTGCGCTTTTTATGTCCGCCAAGTGCTTTGTAATTGTAGGATAGGATTGCTTGGTGAGAAACAAGCCTTTTTGGGTGGCTTGTTTTGCGATTTCGACGGCGCTTTTGTAATCGCCGCTCTCAGCAACCATTTCTGCGGCGAATCTATAGGCGTTGGGTAGTTCATTTTCGCTTAGAAAGGCGTCTAAAAACTGGTCAGCGCGTTTTTCCATTCCAATGGAGCGAAAAATATTAGATGCCTGCACCAACTCTGACTTTTCATAGTTTAACTTATCTTGCTGAGAGAGATGCGGGAGTTTACTTTTGGGGAGTTGGTCTTTTAAAGACAGGGCTGTGCCGGCGAGCTGGCCGTAAAAGGTTGTTTGAAATTCGGATGCTTTTTTGTACCATTGCTCTGCCAATCTTTTCTGACCGAGCGCTTCGGCAGCGCGGCCAGACCAATAAGCGGCGCGCCCGCGACTTATCGGCGTGTTTACCTTTCCGTATAGAGCGGAAAAACGCTCATACCCTTCTGTGGGCTTATTCATAAAGCGCATCGCCAGCCAGCCAGCAAGCCATTGGGCTTCGGCATATGATGCCCCCTCGCTTTGAACATGGCCTGCTGCTAAAACATAGGCTTGTTCATATTGCTGTTTTTCCATGAGCCGGCGAATCATAATGTGGCGCTCGGTCCACCATTCTTCGGGGTTTTGAACCTTTGCGGGATTGAGTGGAATGGCCAAGATTTCAAGAGCGCCCTTATCCAGTTTTCTCACTCTGCGCCAATGCAAGCGTTCGTATAGCAACCCTGGATCATTTTGCAGCGTCTGAGGAACTCTATCAATAAGCTCATTGAGGCCACTTGTTTTGCCTTTTGCCAATGCTATTCGTGCTTGAGCTAATTGCGGATAGCCGTGGCCCAAGACATTAGCGATTTGCATTGCGTTTTGGTACTGGCCCTTTAGCAGAAGCGCATCAAAACGCTGTTTATGTGCTTCTATGGTCAGAAATTTTGAATAATTATTGAATATGCGCTTTTGCTGGGCGTAGGAGAGATTCGCGTTTGACCACCAGCCCATTAAAAACTTTTTTGCGTTGTTTTCACGTTTTGTTGCGATTAAAGCATCGACGTATCTGCCCATGCCGTGTGATGTTTGCGGCGGATAGCGTTCAAACCATGAAATGACGTCTTCCTCTGGAAGGTTTTCAGGCATCACCCCTTCTGCGCGCAGCTTTAGTGTTGCCATTTCAGGCCATTCTTCATTTTGCCTGATAAAATGCGTCAAGCGGTTAAACTGAAGGCTATCCCAATTGGATTGTTCTTTATTGATGAGGGTCAGCCACTCAAATAATTTACTCGCAAGCGGGTCTTTGCTGCGTGCGATTTTATCGCGTGCATTTTTCCAATCGCCTTTGCGAATGAGCTCAATGGCATCAATTGTCATTTGACGCGCATAGGGCGTTTGGAGCCGATTGAGCGGGTTATCTTTCGCCTGGGTATAATGGGTTGGCCATGTTAGGGTAAAAAGTGCAAGAGCCACTGGCAAAATCTTGCCAAAATGTCTGGCACAGGATAAGTTAACCCCCATTTTATAAATTTTGAACAAGAAAGACACTCCATGTTTCATGGCTCTATTACAGCGCTGATTACTCCGTTCAAAAATGGTGACATTGACTGGGCGGCCTTTGATAAACTGGTTGAGTGGCAAATTGAAAGCGGCACTCACGCCCTTGTCCCTTGCGGTACAACGGGCGAATCCCCGACTCTGTCTCATGATGAACATATGGCTATTGTCGAGCGTTGTGCGTCTGTGGTCAAGAAAAGAATTCCAATTATTGCAGGTACGGGATCAAATTCTACGCGCGAGGCGATTGAGCTGAGCCAGCATGCAAAAGAGGCCGGGGCGGATGCTGCGCTTGTTGTTACGCCATACTATAACAAGCCGACACAAGAGGGCATGTTTGCGCATTATAAGGCCATTCACGATGCGGCAGGGCTGCCGATTGTTATCTACAACATTCCTGGGCGATGCGTTGTGGATATGAGCGTTGCGACGATGGCACGGCTTGCCGCGTTGCCAGATATTGTCGGTGTGAAGGATGCGGCAGGAGACCTTGCGCGGCCGCTGCTGACGCGGGCTGCGATTGGGCCTGATTTTTGCCAGCTTTCAGGTGATGACATAACGGCGGCGGCGTTTTTGGCTCAAGGCGGGGTCGGATGTATTTCGGTGCTCTCGAACATCGCACCCAGGCAATCGGCGGATTTACAAAATGCCTGGCGCGCGGGCGATATGGATGAGGTTGCGCGGCTGCGTGATCTTTTGCTGCCACTTGCGCGGGATTTGTTCTGCGAAAGCAATCCGGCGCCGGTGAAATATGCGGCGTCACGTCTGGGGATTTGCTCTGATGAGGTACGCCTGCCCCTGCTGCCGGCAAGCGCGGCGGCACGTGAGAAGGTTGATGCGGCGGTTGCGGCGGCGGGGCTGAAGGCCGTTTCGTGATGCATGGTGAGATCAATCTTGAGACCTTGTTAAAAACCATGCAGCCCAAGATGCATGAGGGTGTGTATGTTTTTCATACTTCGGGGATCACGTTTGAAGAGGCTGCACGGCTCGGCCCTGTGCTAATTTTCCGTGAAGATGAGGGCACTGAAATGATTTTGGAGAAATCTATCGCAGATGTGCAAGGACTGGAATATTCGTATGAGGCACGGATGATTACGCTATGTGTGCATTCATCCCTTGAGGCTGTGGGGTTTTTGGCGGCGATTACCGCGCGGCTGGCCAAAAAAGGGATTAGTGTCAACCCGGTCTCGGCGCATTTTCATGACCATCTTTTTGTTCCCGTGGATCGCGGCGCAGATGCCATGCGCGTTTTAGAAGAGTTTTCAGCGCCATGAGTTCCAAGAAAAAGAAGAAAAAAGGGGGCATGATCTCGACCGATCAGACGGTGGCGGATAATAAAAAGGCGCGCTTTGATTATACTCTTGGTGAGACCTATGAGGCGGGGATTATGCTGGTGGGGACGGAAGTAAAGTCCCTGCGGCTTGGGCAATGTAGCATTAAAGAATCTTATGTCGGGCCAAAAGATGGTGCTTTGTGGCTGTTTAATGCCAATATCTCCGAGTATCCGCAGGCGGGACCAAAAATGCAACACGAGCCAACGCGGGCGCGCAAGTTGTTGCTGCATAAGCGGGAGATGGACAAAATTATGGGCGCGGTGGCGCGCGAGGGGATGACGGTGATTGCCACGAAAATCTATTTTGACAAGCGCGGCAAGGCCAAACTGGAGATCGCGCTGGCGAAGGGCAAGAAACTGCATGACAAGCGTCAGAGCGATAAAGATCGTGACTGGGGGAAACAAAAACAGCGTTTGCTCAAGACGCAGCGCGATTAGCTCTGCGCCTGCGCGCTCTTATCTCCCTAATCGTTTGCGACTTCATCCGGTACAATTTCAATTGCGGGGCCGTCCGATTCTTCGGAGCCGGCGAGCATATCACTGGCGATAAGGCCCGCATTGGCGCGGATTTGTTTTTCCAGTTTATCTGCAATTTCGGGGTTTTCGACCATGAAGGTTTTTGCGTTCTCACGCCCCTGCCCGATGCGCTGGCCATCATAAGAGAACCATGAGCCTGCCTTTTCTACGAAATTTCCGGCAACACCAAGGTCAATTAGTTCACCGGTTTTAGAGATGCCCTGCCCGTACATAATATCAAATTCAACCTGACGGAAAGGCGGAGCCATCTTGTTTTTAACAACTTTGACACGGGTCTGGTTGCCGACGATTTCATCCTTGTTTTTTATTGCGCCGATGCGACGGATATCAAGGCGGACAGAAGCGTAGAATTTCAGTGCGTTTCCGCCTGTTGTGGTTTCAGGGGAGCCGAACATTACTCCAATTTTCATACGGATCTGATTGATGAAAATGACTATAGTGTTCGAGCGGGAGATAGAGCCGGTAAGTTTGCGCAAAGCCTGCGACATCAGGCGTGCCTGAAGGCCCATATGGCTATCGCCCATTTCCCCCTCAAGCTCGGCACGCGGCACGAGAGCGGCCACGGAGTCAACAACCAGAACATCCAGAGCGCCGGAGCGCACGAGTGTATCGGTAATTTCCAGTGCCTGCTCGCCGGCATCGGGTTGAGAAATGAGGAGATTGTCGACATCGACGCCCAGTTTGCGGGCATAGCCAGGATCGAGCGCGTGCTCCGCATCCACTATTGCGCAGGTGCCGCCGAGTTTTTGTGCTTCAGCGATAACATGTAGGGCGAGCGTTGTTTTACCCGAGCTCTCTGGCCCGTAAATTTCAATGATTCGTCCACGTGGAAGACCGCCAATGCCAAGACCGATATCAAGGCCAAGGGAGCCGGTGGATACAGATTCAACCTCAATCGGGTTTTGGCCCGCATTCAGCTTCATGATGGAGCCTTTACCAAAGGCCCGCTCGATCTGTGACAGTGCAGCGTCCAGCGCTTTTTGTTTTTCGGCAGTGTTTTGTTGTTTCATATCGGCGTCCTTTATCTGACGAAGTGATGTTACGCTCATGTGGCTCTCCTTATTCTTGGCATAATTACAGGGTTTGTGCAATTCAAACATGGGCTGCGCGAGCAGCTATGCACATTAGAATGTTCCTGTTTTATTCTAATGTCAAGATAGAAAGAACATAAAAAGAACTTTTTATCTTTTGCAGAGATTATATTGTGATTTGAAATAGCTCACATCATAAAGTGTTGGCATGATTTCACCAGCGATTTCTATAGTTGGATAGGCACCACGCGCTCCAGCTTTTCTGACTTTTTCTCTGAATATCTTATCCATTTTTGGATCTTTATCCACGACATATTCAGTGAAGGCAACTTTTTCGTTGTGAAGTTTTGCACGGTATTTTCTGCATGCACCGCACCATGAGGCAGAGTACATTACGACATCATCGCAGCCCTGACGACTTTTAGGAGGTGGTGTGTTTTGAGTTTCATTGTAATGCATATAGACAAATTGCCCTGCCATTAAAATGAATGCAAATATTATTAACCTGAGCATTAGCCTTCCAAAACCTCTTTAACTTTTGATGCCAAGACCTTAAGCGTGAAGGGTTTTGGCAGGAAATAGATATTTTCGCCCATATAATCCTTGAGCTTGTCTTCAGTATAACCTGACATAAAAATGATTTTCAAATTCGGGCTTTGGGCACGAATCTTTTGTGCCAAGGTGGGGCCATCCATGCCGGGCATGACAACATCGGTGATGAGGAGATCAATTTTGCGGTTTTTTTGTTTTTTGAATATTTCAAGCGCCGATTCCCCGTGCTCGGCACATAAAACCTCATAGCCTTTGTTTGTGAGCGCGCGCTGTGCGAAGGTTCTGACGGCGTCCTCATCTTCCACGAGCAATATACATTCTGATCCGGTTAAGTCTTTGGGTGAGACAATTTCAGGGGATTGCATCTCCTCTTCCTCTGCTTCTTTTGCTTTGGGCAGATAGATCGAGAATGTTGTGCCTTTACCGAGCTTGCTCTCTATGTCGAGGAAACCGTCGCTCTGGCGGATGATGCCGTATACGGTTGCAAGCCCTAGACCGGTGCCCTGGCCCACATCTTTTGTGGTGAAAAATGGCTCAAGGATACGGCTCATATTTTCCTGCGATATGCCGCAGCCCGTGTCCGTGACTTTGATCACAATCCAGTGACCCGGGGGCATACCCTCTTCCATTACTTTTTTGGTTTTGCGGTTGGTGAAGTTTTCGGTCGTGATGGTGAGCTTGCCGTTGCCATTCATTGCATCACGCGCATTAACCGCAAGATTAATGAGCACTTGCTCCATCTGGCCTTCATCAACCTTCACCAGGCCGAGGTCGCTGCCGTGGATCATATCGAGATCAACGCCCGCACCGATCAGGCGGCGCAGGAGATGTGATAGTTCTGTCAGGATGTCGGTGATGTCATGGACGCGCTGGCGCAGGGTTTGCTGGCGGGAGAAGGCGAGAAGCTGGCGGACGAGATTGGCGGCGCGGTTGGAGTTTTGCTTAATCTGCATGATATCGCCAAAGGATGGGTCGCCGGGTTTGTGGCGCAGCAAAAGAAGATCACAAAAGCCAATCATAGCGGTGAGAAGATTGTTGAAATCATGGGCTATGCCGCCTGCGAGCTGTCCTACGGCCTGCATTTTCTGTGACTGGACGAATTGCTGCTCGAGCGATTTTTTCTCGGTGATGTCGATGAAATGGAAGACGATTCCCTTGTTGTCGCTAAAGCGGCGGGCGTGAAGCTCCGTGTTCACAAGGGTGTCGTTTTCGCCATGAAGAGTGACCTCCATTGATTCGATTATTGTTTCCCCGTCTTGCGCTTTTTTCAGGGCCTTTATGACTGCTTTTCGGTCATGTTCGGTGATAAGCAGTTTAAAATGTTTGTTTTCCAGATTTTCTGGATTCTGGCCAATCATGCGGGCGAATTCGGCGTTGCATTCTTCAACCAGACCATCCTTATTGACCAGAATGATGCCCAGCGGGGCTTCGTCGTAAAATTTCTTGAACCGGTCTTCCGAGGCCTTCAGTGCGCGGCGCATTTCCCGCTCGGCGGTAATATCATGGATTACGGCGCGCGTACGAATTGTTTTATCGCTTGTTTTGACTATTGTTTGATTAATCGATGCCAGGAATGTCCGCCCTGCTGCGCCTTTCATTTCGATTTCTGCGATTTGGGTTTCCCCCCCGCGCTCTATAAGGTCGTAAGGTTTTGCATTTTTAGGTGGGGATATGAAATAGGTATGAAGGCGAGCATGCCCCAGAATATCGTTAAGGTCTACGCCGATCCAGCGTGCGAAGGTGGCATTTGCGAAGATTATTTTTCCAGTTTCATCGAGTGAGAAGAAACCGACAGGTGCATTATCGGTGAAGTCTATAAGTTTTTCCCGCTCTTCACGAATCTGCTCTGCGACGGCGTGCGTGGTTGTAACATTATCCAGTCGCCAGTGAATGATTCCCAGATGCCCTGCTACAGGGTGGGCAGTCAGTTGATAACAGCCTTCATAATCCTGTTTGTCACAATAAAGTTCGATTGAGTCCGTCAGACCGCGGTGAGCTTTATCTGCCAAATCATCCATCAAGGGTTTAGCCTGAGGATTACCGGAAAACATATCGAGTAAATGTTCGAATGACGCCGTGTCCGTTGGGCTCATTTGTGCGAGGCGCTGATTATAATATAATGTTTTACCATTGGCATCTGTAATGAGACGCCCACCGCGGCTACTTTCCAGCACTTCCTTGAGCAGGATAAGCTCCTTTTCCTGTGCCATTTGCTGGGATTGAACACGTTTTGCGACGAATGCGATAATCGTAGCAGAGACGAATACAAGCGCGGAGACCATGATTGTGACTTCGTCGTAGTTCATCGCCTGAATGATGAATGCCACCACGGTGGCGTACATTATCATGATGATCATGGCCATGATCAGCCTTCGCCTCATCTGGATGCGTTCCTGATTACCGCTTTTGGGCTTATGGTTATGGTGGCGATCGATGAATTCGGAGTAATCTGTCATATCGCACATAGTGTCTCATAGAGTTTATGTACGGACAAGCTACAGGCCGGAGATATTTTCACCTTTAGGCCAGCTTACTTTCCAGCCGAGCTTAACATCTACATCCTGACCAGGTTTTAGCTCTGTGGCCCATTTGGTTAGGCCCTTAATGTTGTTTACATCCTCCTCGTATCCCGGAGTGGTGGCCTCCTTGATGATCTCAACACGGATTTTTTCATCCTTTGAAACGGGCACTGTTTCCAGCACGGCGATGCGCAGCGGTTTTTTGTGCAGGTTTTTGAGTGATGTTATAACGTGGCGCTCGAGGATATTGTCTTTAGTGATAAGGCCAGCCTCGCTGGATTCATCCTTAAGTGTGTCGCGTTTAATTGTGACATTATCATCAATGCCAAAAGCAAGATCCTGCTCGTCGCCCTGGCGAAGCATGGGAACATAAGTCTGGCCGATATATGCGCCATCGCGGAAAAGATTTACCTGACCGGCTAAAATTGGCGCTTCCCCCTTGAGGGTTGTTTTTGCAACAAGGTATGCGTCCTGGCTGATCTGTGGCTTGATTTGAACTTCCAGTTTATTTTCTGTTTCAAAAGTACCGATCAAAAGCTTTGATTCGGAACCGTCAGCTTTAACGCTAGCAGGGCCTTTTATCTCATATTCCGCAACATAGCCGCTTAAATTGATCTGAGCTGTTTCTTGAGGTGCAGCGTCAAACATACTTTCCTCCATTAAGAGTGATTTATCCTGATTTGCAGCTCCAAAATTTTCAACCGGAACAGCCGACCGCATCACATTCTCTGATCCCATAGATCTACTATTGTACAGTGATAGCCATTTGGCGTTTAAGGGAGGCAAGCCTGCACCGCGGCTTGGCTGCGCGGTAGAGAGGGTAAGTTTTACATTTTTCCAATCTTCACCAGTCTGTTGAATAACAGATGCGTATTGAATAATTTCAAGTTCACCCGTTTCAGTATCTAAACGAGCGTCATATACAGGCTTCCAAGTGACATATGGTATCTGATAGCTTAGATCAAACTTCAATGTTGCATCAGCCTTAGCTTCAAGAGGAATAGTTACTGATATGGATTGCTTTTGGCCGGTACGCAACTGATTGAGCTCGTTCTGGATTTTTTGAATTTTTTCATTTGCTTGTCTTATTTTTATATCGATTTCAAGAGACGATTTTAGGTTCTTAGCCATGTTTGATGCAAGAGCCTGTGATGCTGCGGTCCAGTTTTCAGGGTTTAAGTTCAACTTTGCAATTTCTTCGTTTTCACGCAATTGCGCCTGTTTTCCTAAATTTTCTAAAAAGACATTTGAAAATGCTAATGCCTGTTTTTCTGCATTAAAAATTTGGTTTTGGTCTTGTAGAGTCTGAATTTTATCAAAAAGCTCCATCTCACGTGGCACCACAAAATCTTCAAAAGACTCAATTTTATTTGTTATAGCCCCGAATACGACTTCTTTATTTGCTTTGCCCTCAACACGAAGTGAGTCGGTATAAATATTCAGAGGAAGACCTTCGAGCACTAGAACATGCTTTCCTGCAGGGATTTCGACTTTGCCAGAGCGTGTGAGGGTTGCGCGGTCGTTATAAACTTTTGCGGCGGTAATTGTACTCTGGGCAGATATATCACTTGCAAAGGCTTGAAATGGTAGAAAAATTGCAATCAAACAAATAAGAAAACTGCGCATGATATTCCTCTCTCAGGTTTAATGTGAGATACTATACATGAAATTATGATTTTACAAAACAGGAGAACGCTATGAGTTTTAAATGTGTAAAATGGGCATGCATTGTTAGTGCTTTGGCGATTATCTCTAATATAGGCCTTATAATATTCGCTATAACTATATTGGTGCAAAGTTATGGCATAGAAAGATTTATTGCTTTGCTGTTATTTCTGCCGCCCGTTTTATCTTTGATGGCGCTGCGCCGCGGTGGGGATAAAGAGGAGCGAGAGCTTAAATCCCGGATTCGTAAAGCGCATTTGCGTAAAGAATTAAAGGAGCTAGAGCCTTTTGATAAAGTATAACTCTAACGTTATTTTAGGCGCCCCTTCAGTTTAAACACGTAGGAAATAATTTCTGCGACCGCTTTGAAGTGCTCGGTCGGGATCATATCGTCAATCTCCACGACATCATAGAGCGCGCGGGCAAGCGGCTTGTTTTCGTATAGAATGATATCATGCTCTTTTGCAACTTCACGGATACGCAAGGCGAGCTCGTCTATTCCTTTTGCGATCACTATTGGTGCGGGGCTTTCATCCGGGTTGTATTTAAGTGCGATTGAATAGTGCGTGGGGTTGGTAATGACAACATCGGCTTGTGGTACAGCCTGCATCATGCGCTTGCGTGCGCGTTCCATACGAAGCTGGCGCAGGCGCCCTTTGACCTGCGGGTCGCCTTCGGATTGTTTATACTCATCCTTGATTTCCTGTTTGCTCATGCGCATTTTTTTGAAGTATTCAAAGCGCTGATAGACAAGATCCAGCCCGGCAATGATGGCAACAACCACCAAGATACCCACCATCATTTTCATGACAAGGATATAAAGCTCGTTCATCGCACCAATTATTGGCAGATCAATGAGATGCTCAAATTTTCCAAGGTATGGCATGACGATTATCGTCGCCACTGCGCCGACAATGCTTATTTTGAGCAGCCCTTTAACAAACTCCACAATCGAGCGCATGGAAAATAATCTTGCAAATCCTTTGGTGATTGACACTTTGCTCCAGTCGGGTTTGATGACTTCGGGGGCATAAAGCGGGCCGATTTGCAGGAATGGGCCGAGGAATGCCGCAATCAGTAACAGCATGAACGGAAGCAGCATAATAAGCAGAACGTCCTTGAAGCTCTCGCCCATAATGATGGATAAGCCGCCAGGTGCTTGCGGTAAGGCATGGGCTTGCTCGATATAGGTTCGCATATGCGCCGTGAGATCGGTCATCATATTTCCGGCGAGCGTCATCATCAGAATCGTACCAGCCAAAAGCATCACCCAATTATTTACCTCGCGTGAGAGTGCAATTTGTCCTTTCTTGCGCGCCTCCTCCAATTTTTTGGGGGTGGGGTCTTCGGTTTTCTGGGAGTCATCGGTGGAATCATCGCTGGCCATTACCTAGATTCCTTGCGTTCCGTTAGAGAAGAAAAACAACATTGCCCCTTGAAACTCGCCCATCCAATACATAAATAATGCCGTTGCAACGATGGAGAGCAGAACCAAGGATACTAATATTTGTAATGGCAGCACAACCTGAATGACCTGAATTTGTGGCATCAAGCGCGCCAGAACGCCCATTCCAAGATACATAAGTAACGTTATAACAATAAATGGCATGGCCATTTTTATGCCAATCAGGAACGCCGCGTTTACGGCTTTGGCGACAAGGTCAGCCATATCACCGCTTTCGGGCATTGCGCCCATGGGGAAGGTTTCGTAACTTTCCATGATACCCATGATTAAGAGGTGGTGCATATTTGTTGTGAAGATAAAAATGACGCCTGTCAGGGAGAGAAACGCGCCGATAATAGAGCCCTGCGATGCGAGTGAGGGGTTAAAGACCTGCGCATTTGCCAGACCGGATTGTGTTGAAATGACCATCCCAGCCGTATCTAGCGCGGTTGTGAATGTGCGCGCGACGGTGCCGATCAAGATTCCTATAACAAGCTCTGAGGCTATCAGCGCGAGCAAGGCCGTTCCCACTGGAACAGGATTTGGCATGTAGGGTTGCACAATGGGGTAAAAAACAACGGACATTCCAAGCGCCATGAGCAGACGTATGCGCTCTGGCATGAAGGTATCACCAAGTCCGGGCATAATCATCAAAGCTGAGCCCACACGGGTAAATGTCAGCATAAAGGCCAGAACCTGCGTGGTGAGGAAGGCTTCGAGGAGGCTTTGCATATATGCCCTCCTCTATCCGCCGATCATGCGGTCAGCAAGGCTTTGCATGAAGACGACAAGAATGTTCATCATCCATGGCAAAAAGATAAACATGGAGAGAAAAATCGCTACAATTTTGGGGACGAAGACAAGCGTAATTTCCTGAATTTGGGTTAAAGCCTGCACGAGGGCAATGGCCACGCCGACAAATAATCCAACGAGCAAGACAGGCAGGCTGACCTGAATTGTAATCATGAGCGCCTGCTGCGCAACTTCAATGACTTCGGTATCGTTCATGGTCTAAGGGTATCAAATGCCCCGATGGGCTCAAAGCATGATTATGGTGTTTGGTGGATTAAACCACAGTTAAGCGATTTCGTAAGTTTCGGCAGGCACGGCTGTTGAAAACTTTTCCTCAAGTGCATTTAATCTTCCCCAGAGATTGGTGATTTCATTTGGTTTGGCTTTAGGGTTTTCATCGAAATAACGCCTATAGCCGTCAATAGAGGCCATCATCATACCGCGGGCAATGTGAGGTGGGAATATACCCGGGAATTCCTCAAGGCTTTGTGCGGTTTGTTCCAGCATCTCCAGATAGCCTCCCGCACCGCGGCGGATGGGCATTACTTGGAAGGAATTAATTCTTGTTTCTGTTTCGAGGGAACTATCGAACCATTCCTGCTGATTATAGTTCAAATAAAATCTTGCTGAGTCTGTTAGTTGTTGTTCATTCGGATCAAGCGCTGCTTTTAATGCTAACATATGTAAATATGCAGCATGGTACGGGTCGTCGGGACTAATCCTAGGCTCAACGGTACAAAGCGGACTATCAATATGCTTTAGCCTTATCGATGCTCTAGCATCTTCATTATTGTAAGCGAAACACGCAGGCCCAGAATAATTCCCAGTTTTATATTTTTGCTCTGCACGAAAAGGTCTTATAAAAAAAGCAGGAAAGCGTTCTTGAAAGTTGAGAATCTGCGCTACGAGGTTTTTGAATAAGGGGCTAGGATATGATTCAGGTAACTTTGATGAACGGAAACAATCTAATGATTTCTGTGCAACACTCATGTGCCAATGGGCGCTAATTCCATGGGCCGATAATCCAAGCATAATCGCCACAGTGTCCATAGTATTTACCGCATGTTCATAGTTATCACATAATTTTAATGCCTCTTCAGGCTTTAGTCTGATCTCTAGGAAATTATCATTATCAAAAGAAGAGTTTCTATCTATAGCCCCATTTTTCTTAAGATCATCATCTACAAATTCTAAAATTTCCCCTTTTTCAAAATCAGGATTTGCCCTACAAAAATTTATCCCATCTTTATCGACAAGGACCGTTTCCACATCGGGGCCGAACATCACCGTAAGCGGTACGCCGGGTTGAAGGCCAAAGCGTTCGCATTGCTCGGCAGAGGGGGCACTAAAGCCCTCTTCCAGTTTTTCAATTTCAGCGATTAAATCAGCCCGCAGCCCACCATTTGTCATATAATTAATATAAACGTGGCGCTATTATCTGTCAAAGATTTAAATCGGCATTCTGAGGATTTCCTGATAGGCGGAAATCATGCGGTCGCGCACGGAGACAACAGTTTGCAGCGTCAGCTCGGCGGCGGTGATCGATTGAACAACATCGGTCAGATCGGCCTCCCCGGTGACGGCTTTGGCGGCCATTTGCTCGCCTCCGCGCATGGTATCAACCGCGCCCTGAATATTGTTTTTCAGGAGATCCGCGAAAGATGCCCCTTCGGTGCCTTCGGTCTTGGGCGCGCTTATGACCTGGCTGCCTATGCCTTTGATGCCCTGCGTGTTCTGATAGGCACTGGCGGCGGCGTTTGAGGATATTCCGTTTAGTCCCATTGCTTGATTCCTTTTTTACGCATTAAGTCTACCCTGCCTTTACGCTCTTAGCAAATCGATGGTACGGGAAATCATGGCGCGTGTTTGCTCGATCAGGCCAAGATTGGCCTCGTAGGAACGCTGCGCTTCGCGGATGTCCATCATTTCCAGCATAGTGTTTACGTTTGGAGTTTTTACGTATCCTTCTGCGTTTGCGGCGGGGTGGCTGGGATCATATTTCAGGTTAAAGGGTGAGTTTCTATCGATATCAATGTCATCAACCTTCACGAGGCGCAGGTCAAGCTTGCGGTCGAGCTCGTTCTTGAAGCTTATGGTTTGGCGGGCATAGGGATCGGCGCCCGGGGTGAGGCCGGTTGTATCAGCGTTTGCGACATTTTCGGTTATAACCCGGATACGCGTGCCTTGCGCGCGCATGCCGTTTGCAGAAATCATCATTGCATCGACCATGTCACCTTGCATTTTATGTCTCCTTTTTATCTATTGCCCAGTGCTGTGCGGATCATTCCGACTTCTTTTTGAAGGACGCTGAGCATCAAATTATAATCCATTGCGTTTTGTCCGGCCTTGATAAGCTGCTCTTCCATGATGACAGCGTTTCCGGCCGGGGCGACTTCATAGGGCTCTCTAGATTTTGCGGAGCGGACATTTGCGCTTTCATTTACGCCGCCGATATGGCCATTATCTGTGGCGGCGATAGATACCTGGCGCACAGCGGGTACGCCGTTGCTTGATTGCGTTTGCTCACGCAGCATGTCAGCGAAATTTACATCGACCAAATCCTGCGGGCGGTAACCGGGTGTGTCAGAGTTTGCCACATTTTGCGCGATAATGCTCTGGCGCTGGTTGAGGTAATCCATTTTTGCGCCAATGGCCTGAAAAAGTCCTATATCTTGTATCGTCATAATCAAAAACCCATGTATACTCTGTTTCTTGAGTTGATAAATGCAGGAAGCGTGCCAATGAATGAGGATGATTTTACCCCCAATATTCACAAAATTCCGCGGAAAAAGACCGCTGTGGCGCTTGAAGGCTCTGAAGGTGGGCAAAAAGTGCCCCGTATTGCGGCGGCCGGCCGCGGGGCGCTGGCGGAGCGGATCTTGGAGCTTGCGTTTGAACATGATATTAAAGTGCGTGAAGACGCTGATTTGGCAGAGCTTTTGGCCTCAATTGATATCGATAGCCCTATCCCCAGCGAGGCGTTTATGGCCGTTGGGGAGATTTTATCCTATGTATACCGGGCAAACGGGCAGAAAAACCCTTTTGATGCGCTTCAAAAGGATGATAGTGAATAAATATGGACGTTGTATCCCCTGAATTGCCGCAAATTTTGAAAGTTCTGCTCGCGCTTGGTGTTGTGCTGTTGCTGATGGGCGGGCTTGTGTTTTTACTCAAGAAACTGGGACTTGCGCCACAAACAACGCTGCAGAGCGGAGAGCAGAAGCGTCTTAAGATCGTTGAATCTATCCCGCTGGATGCGCGGCGGCGGCTGGTGATTATCAAGTGTGATGCGCGGGAGCATCTTGTTATCCTTAGTGCGACGGGGGAATGCGTGATTGATCGTAATATAAGTTCTGTGGACACTTTGGCGGAAGGAAGCCTCAAGAGTTAAGTTTTTTGGGCATTGGCGTTAGAGTTTTAACATGCTGTTACGATTTTGCCTTTTGATTCTTGCGGTGCTTTGCGTTTGGGCGGAGCCTGTTTTTGCGCAGAATGTTTCTATTGATTTAGGGTCTGATGCCAATGCAAGTGTCACGGGACGTGTGATTCAGCTTGTTGCCCTGCTTACGGTTCTTTCTCTTGCGCCGTCTATCCTCATTATGATGACCTCTTTTACGCGGATTGTTGTTGTGCTCTCGTTCCTGCGCACAGCGATCGGCATTCAGCAAACTCCGCCGAATACGGTGATGATTTCTTTGGCGATGTTTCTGACGTTTTTTATTATGGCCCCTACCCTGCAGGCGGCTTATCAAGAAGGCGTTGTGCCGCTGATTGCCGAAGAGATTACAGAGGTTGAGGCGTTTGAGCGCACGACAGAGCCGTTCAAGCAATTCATGCTTAGTCAGGTGCGTGAGGCGGATTTGACCCTTTTTGTTGATCTAAGCAAAACCGGACCGTATGAAGAAGCCTCTGATATCCCTATTCACATTGTTATTCCATCTTTTATGATTTCTGAGCTGCGGCGGGCTTTTGAAATCGGGTTCATGCTATTTCTGCCGTTTTTGATTATTGATCTTGTTGTGGCCTCGATTTTGATGTCGATGGGTATGATGATGCTACCGCCTGTGACGGTTTCTCTGCCGTTTAAGATTATCTTTTTTGTGCTGGTGGATGGGTGGTACCTGATTTCAGGAACGCTTATTCAGAGCTTTACCGCGGTGGGCGGCGGCGGATAATTAATTTTGGCGGTAGCTGTCCAGAAATTCTTTAAATAATTCAACTTCCTCGACGGCGGAGAGAATGGTTTCACGATCGGCCAGAGCGCCGCCGCGCCGCGGTCGGGTGATTGTGTTGAATTGCTCGGCTTTGTTCGTCGTTTTCATTTGCTCCAGATATTTTGCTCGCATATTGGCGAGCGATACGAGCTCATCATTCAGGCTGAGCGCGATTGCGCGGTTTAAAATAAGAGCGGCCTGTTTGTCGGTGAGCTTTGCATCAGGGGCAATATTTTCATCAATGATGACAGCGTTCAGTGCTTCGGCTGATTGTTTCCAGTATTTGGCTTTCCATGCAATGTCTGCCTTCAGGCTATTGACTTTTTGGCTTGGCTCGAGGCCTTCCAACAAAGACAGGGCTTTATCATATTCCTTATTTTCCTTATAGGCCATGATGCGCAGCAATTCGAGGTCCTGCTCATGCTTGGCTTTTTGCGGCGTATCGGAGAGGGTTTCGAGGGCGTCTTTGGCTTTGCCGATGGCGTTTACGGCTTTTTGCGGGTTTTTATCAATCAGCTCCAAGGCTGCAAGCCGCAGAGCTATCTTGACTTTCTCCTCACCTTTTAACTTATGGTCGACCTGATGGCGCAGTAATTTTGTAGCGTGTGATAGGAGATTGGCGCGCGCAAGATGCTCGGCTAAATTTTGTTCCAGTTTATTGCCCTGATCACCTATGGGCGTTAGCTCTCGGAATTGGTCATAAATCGCCATTGCATTCAGTGCAGAGATGTTTTTCAAATCCGGGCCAGTGTAGAGATCAAGATAAGTTCTGGTCATATCGGTTGTGATGCGCTCGGCGAGCAAGGCTTCCCCAGCGATATCGATAGCGTCACGCATAATGGATAGGCCGACCAGAAAATTCTTGTCTTTGACATATGCATTTCCCAACCAGTATTTGACTTGCGCCTCCAGCTCATCACCGCGCCAGGAATAACGAATGCTCTCAAGGCGGTCTATCGTTTCTTTGTTATCAATTCTTTTCTCGTTACCCTCAAGAATTGTTAGCGCAAGAGTTGCCTTAACTTTATAGAGTTCGTCGTCGCCTTTAGCGAGTTTGTCCCATAGCTCACGCGTGAGATCGAGGTCTCCTTTCTGGCGAGCGGCTTCACCGCGCAGATATTCGAGCGCAGCCTTGTTCGGCGGACTCACTTCGTTTTCGTCATGATCGACCAGGGCGAGGAGCTCTTCTGCAGGTTTTATTTGTCCAGCGCGAAGATTGATTTCAGCCAGGGCTAACGCCAGACGGTGAGCAATATATGGCGGGTAATCATAGAGCGCACGGTACTCTGCGGGTAGAACTTGCGCGGCTTGCTGCCAGTCGCCAAGATCCGCAAGTACGTATGCGGTAAAAAATTTTACTTCATCTTCATTCTGAAGAGCCGGATCGAGGAGATCAACGAGCGCTTCATCACTATGCCAGGCCAAAGCATTTGCAGCGCCACGTATTGCCTTGAATTCAGCGCTTTTGCTTAACTCGGGTAAGTCGTCCTGTGCAAAACTTAAATATCCCAAGCTTTCGGATGCCAAACCATGAGAGAGCATCATTTTGCCAAGTGTTATTAGGCTTTCGATACGTCTGCTTTCTGATTTTTCATTTAGTGAAGAGAGAATTAAGGTTTCATTTTTAATCAGGCTGCCTGCCTCCCCTAATTTCCAATCGCTGAATTTATATAAATTGTTGGTTTGTTTTTCAGGATTTGTTTTCCTTTTGCTTTCTTCGTCCTTCGTTTGTGCCTTGAAAATATTTGCGGCATCAATTTCTTTTTGAGGGGCTAAAGACAGACCGTCTGCACGGGTAATTTCTATGCCGCGCTGAGAGCGCTTGACCTGAAGATCGTCAACTTTTGCATAAATCGCAAGGCCTATGGGCGAGCGCAGGAGATCAAATTCTGCAAATGATTGTGCATGCGCGCCAAAATAGCGTGCTGCCTGTGATGTTACGATGAATAAATTCTGACCAGTCGATGGATTTATGATGCTTAGGATTTTTGATATTTCCTGAACCGGAACTGTGATTGTTCCATCTGCGTTTATTATTGGTGGTGCGGGTTCTTGCTCCTTAACCTTATCACCCATGATAATTTCCCATGACAGGCCGCCCCCCTTGCCTTGGACAAAGAGTTTTTCATCACTTGGCAGCTGTATTTTGTAGATTTTTGACTCTGGTGATTGCACCATTTGCACATCTCCAAAACGCTCTGGGGTGGGGCTTGAAAGGCTAGGTAATGCAAGCGATGCGGTGTCATCTATAACAAGCCATAAATCATTGAATTGTTCAAAAACGGCCATGCCAAATACGCTTGTCGTGTTTAGTGAGATAACGTGATTATCCTGTTTTACGGCGCGCTTAAGATTTTCTTTTTTTTCGGCTTCTTCGGCTTTTAGTTTTTCCTGTTCTTCACTTTGCTGCTGTGCCCAGCTTTTTTCTTTGTTTGGGTCGGGAAGGTTTTCTGGGACCAGAACAATTGCGGGCGGCACCGCGGGCGGCGTTTCTGACTTTTGCACCTCTGCCGGTTTTTCCGGCTCAGCTTTAGCGGGGGCCGGCGCGCTTTGAGCCAGAGCGTCTTTTGGATTATCCGGATTATAAACGTCGATGACAACACGTTTACCAATATTAAAATCGCGGAGTTTACTGCTTGCGGGGATGTTGAAACTCACTTCCAGCGGGGCAGTTGAGAGCAGTTTGAGCTGCGCAATATTTTTTCCTGCTGCAGCATTTATATCATTGGTATTGAGGGTTGCGTTTTGCTTGAATTTTATTTTGATGTCCCCTTCAGTGCGCTCAAGCGTATAATTGGCAGGGGTATTCCAGCCGAAAACAATGCGCGTGTACTCGCCGTTATCGCTTATGCGTACGGGCACAGGCAAGGGCTCAGCGTCCTGTGCAAAAACAGAGGCAGAGAGCAAAATGGGGAAACAGAGACATATGAAAAAGTAAAAATTTTTCATGGCATTAGAATGCCATAGCTTGGGAGTTTGATCCAGTGTTTCTAGATGCTAGGGGTTAAATGCGTTAAAACGATAACCGTCGTGATCTAAAACAATTATATCCACGCGACGGGAGAGCTCGAATTTTTTCTCCTGCGACAGATCTTGCGGCATTTCATCAAATCGTCCGCTTGAGAGGCCGCGCACTGTCATGGCACGATCATAGCCAATACTTCGAAACATTGAGGCGACTGCTGCCGCGCGCGCGAGGGAAAGTTGCCAGTTATTAGTGAATCTGGCATCCGCGTTCATGGGTGTGGGGTCAGAATGGCCGGTAATTTCAATATTATTTTTGATGCGTGAGAGGATATCCCCCAATGTATACAGTAATTTTTTACCCTCCAGGCTAATTTCCGCTGCACCAACATTAAATAATAATTCAGATGGCAAAGAGATCACCAGGCGTTTGCCATTTTCCGTTATTGAAACACCTTCGATATTTTTTTCTTTCATGAGCTCTGCGGTGAGAGTTTTAAGATATGTCAGGGGAAGTGCTTTTGATGTGCTGATTTTATCAATATTGATAACGTCCTGAGACCCGGCATTAAAGGTTTTTGCATCGAATTGTTCGAATTTGCTGCTCAGACCGCGGGTTATGTTGTCCCATTTTTCTTCCTGCGGTTCCGACATGGCGTAGAGCAAAACAAAAAAAGTGAGCATGAGCGCCATGACATCAGTAAACGTGATAAGCCAGAGCGGGACTTTTTCTCCTTCCGTATCTGATTTACGGATGATTGATGTTTCTTGGTGCTGGGGTTTTATAGTTTGCTCAGCAATTCCCTCTTCTTGTGGAATGTTTTCTTCCATTACTGCGGCTCCTGCTGGATTTTTAAAGGTTTGACCGGCAGTACATAGGGCTCATAGGGGTAGAAATACATATCCACCATATTCTCTTCCCCCTGCTTTAGGCCGGCGCTCATCATTTTCTTTTCCAGCCCTGCGGTTTCGAGGCGTTGTGTAATGTTTGTAATGCGCCTCAGGGCGCTTAAAAATTCTTCTGTTTTTTCAATGCCCTCTTCTGCGGGGTCGTCCTCAATGTTTAAAATCATATCCAGGCGATAGATTTGGCCAGCCTGCGCGGAGCGAAGAACTGTAATCATGGTGGGGAGGAAAGCGCCTCTGCGCCCCGCTGGAATGTTTTGATTATCATAGTTGTCAAAATTGATCGCGTTTTCCAACCGACCCATCGGAAGACGGACATGCATCATGGTGCCAAAGCGATTGCGCTTGAGATCAAATCCCGCAATGTGGGCGTTGAATAATCCCTCAAGGGCTTCGAGGGTGTCTCCATCCTTTTTATCTTCCGTTTCGGTTTGATCAGGTTCAGATGATGGCGAGGCATCTATAAAGGCAATTTTACTTTTGAAAGCCAGTGAAAGGCTGTTGAGTACAGGGTAGGTTTTAGTGTCCTCAAATTCTGACACTGCGTTTAACACGATGAAAAACGAGAGCAACATAAGGAATAGAGATAGGGATAAAAATTGATTGGCCATGACACGCTTAGTGTACATTAAAATGTTGAAAAAGCGATAAAAGCGCGTGCGCTTTCAGGGGTTTCCCACTGATAGATTATTTGCCGTCCAGCTCAGCCAGAAGTTTATCGATATCATCTTGTGATATCCCCTCTCCGGCTAGTTGTGGGCCATTCATCAGGCGTGCATCACCTTCGCGCGTATCTGCCTGTTCATGAGCTTGGGGGGTATATTTTACGCCCAAAACAGAGACAAGCTTATCGATTTTTGTTTCAATATCCCGGAATGTTTTTACGACTTTTGATACACGCTGCCCTGTGATGTCCTGAAAGGAACAGGCCTCAAATATTTTCATCACCTCACCGGCAATTGCGTCACCAGCCTCGCCGCCCACTTCTGCTGCTTTTGACTGAATGATGTCGCAACTATCCATAATTGTTGCTGTTGCCTCAGACGTGGCGCCAACAATTGCATCCAGCTCGTCTGTTGCGCCGGGTATGTGCTTACCTTTTATATCGTTGGGGCGTGCCATCCCTAATTGGGCACGTGTTTCTTCAATGACCACAAGCAGCTCATGGAGCTCGGCCATAATTGATCTGAGCGCGACATCTTCGTTTTTACCGACTTTATCGATAACAGACGAGATTATTTTAACAATACGCTGTTTTTTATTATCTTGTGTTTCTTGCGGTGATGCGGCTTCGGACATGATTTTCCCCACGTTAAATTAAAATTCACCCAGAACTGATGAAATTTTCGTTTTCAGCGTTTCTGCGTTGAATGGTTTTACGATGTAGTTATTTACGCCGGCCTGTTTTGCGGCAATAACATTTTCTGTTTTGCTCTCTGCCGTTACCATAATGAATGGTACGGTTTTAAAATCTTCGTTAGAGGCACGTACCTGCTTCAGGAATTCGAGGCCGCTCATCGGCTCCATATTCCAATCAGAAATTACGAGCCCGTACTTCTTGGATTTCACTTTTTCCAAAGCCATAGAACCGTCAGTGGCTTCATCTATATTATTAAAACCCAGCTGTTTCAGCAGATTTTTGATGATTCTGAGCATTGTTGTATAATCATCTACAATCAATACATTCATGTTCATATCAACGGCCACTTTAGTCTCCTTGGTCTATGCGTCTTCATTATTAAATTCTTTACTCAGGGGGCGCAGTGCTGTTTGCGCTGCAGATGAAATAGGATATTAACCTGAAAAGGTTAATAGTTTGTAAGGATCATGATGACACATGTTTTATTAAAGAGCATCAGGGAAAATTCAAAAAAATAGTAAATTTTTATTGAAGGACGGGGAGTTTGTTTTGTTCTGCCATCATGATTGTTACTGTGCGGGCACGCTCGGGGTTCATAGCCGAGAGGATCGGCGACACTTTACGCTCTGACATTTTCGTGAGCACGGAGACAAGAATATCAACATCTAACGTGTTGAAAACTCCGGCGGCTTTATCCGGTTTCATACCTTCGTATATCTTAACGAGTTTCTGAATTCGCTCTTGCTCCTGATCGGATTGCTCACCCAGCAGGCCTTCAATCTCTTTGCGCAACTTGCTCAGCTCATCGACCTTGCGCTGCATTTCCTGTTCTGCCGCTTGAATCAGAGCTTCGCGCACGCGCAATTCCTGCTCTGCCTTTTCGATTTCTTCACGGCGCCGAGAGAGATCTTCAAACATTTCCAGTTTTACGTCACTTAAATCAAGGCTTTCATCGTTTGCGTCGCGCCATTTAGGGGCTTCAGCCTCGCCTGCGGCAACGGCTTTTGCATCTGGTTCTTTTTCTTCGGTTGGCGCTTGTGCATTTGCCGTTTCTGCCGGCTCAGATTCGGGGGGCACTTCCTCTTTTTGGGCGTCTTCGGCAAAAGCGGTTGAGGAGAGGGAAGAAAATCCGGTAATGACTTCTGTCAGTCTGATGGAGAATGCCAAAATAATGACAATCATCATAACAGGGATGAGCCGGGAAGATTTCATTACGATGGCCCCCCTTCTCCGCTGCGGGTGATTTTTCTTTTGTTACTGCGCAGGGCTGCGAGCAGTTCTTTTTCTGCCTGACTTTGAAGGTCATCATCATTTTGCGGAACTTTATCGTGTATCATAAAGGATGGCAGGTCTTTATCTTCTGATGGCTTGCTTACTTTTTTCAGCGTTGATTTGTAATCTTCCAGAGGTGATGAGATTTTGTCGTTTTTATCGGGCCTTACGATTTTTCTATTCTCTTCCGCTACGCGCTCAAGGCGCTTGGCCATGCTTTCGCTTGCAGCATTGATGATACTCAGCTCCTCGCTCAATGATTTGGACTGGTCGATCAGGCGTTTGAGCTCGCTTGCTTCCTGAGCGCTTGTGTTTTTGAGTGTTCTGATGGCGCGCTCGGCCTGATCGATGCTGGAGATCAGGTTGGCGATCACGCTGTCGAATTCTGAGCGGTGAGATCTGAAATCCTGCAGGCTTTTTGAGAGACGGTAGGCATACATAATCGTTGCGCCCAAAAATATGAGAACAACGCAGTCCATAATCAGTCCAAGCAGTTCGTTAGTCACTCTTCTCCTCTGGCTCTAAATATGTCTCAATGCGCACGGCAATATTGCCCTGACGCTGGCCGACGGGGCCTTTATACATTGGAAAATCACCGCAGCGCAGCTCTAGATGGTCCTTGGTGGTCGTGTTGAAGAATACCTGATCACCGGGCTTCCACTCCAGCATCTCGCCCAGAGGAACAGCAACCTCGCCGAGAATGGCCTGAAGCTGAACGTCGGTTTTATAAAGCTCGTGGGTCAGGTGAGTTTCCCAGATTGAGTCGCGGCCAAATTTTTCGCCCATGAATTGTTGCAGCAGGAGTGCGCGGATCGGCTCCAAAGTTGCATAGGGTATGATGATTTCCATACGACCGCCGCGCTCGCCCATATCAATGCGCAGGCGCGCGAGAACGCAGGCATTTCCGGTTTGTGTAATCGTGGCAAAGCGCGGGTTGGTTTCCACGCGGTCGAGGTTAAAGCTGACCGGAGAGAGCGGGTCAAAGGCCGATGATAAATCTGCGAGGGTGACATGTACCATACGCTCAACGAGTTTACTTTCAATAATGGTGTAGGGGCGCCCCTCAACGCGGATGGAGGATTCCCCCTTACGCCCGCCGAGCAGCACATCCACAATGGAGTAAATAAGCGCGCTGTCTGTAACCAGGAGGCCGTTATTGTCCCATTCCTCCGCCTTGAAAACCGAAAGCATCGCCGGAAGCGGAATTGAGTTCATGTAATCGCCGAAGCGCACAGTGGATACCTGATCGAGGCTGACTTCAACGTTATCACTTGTGAGGTTTCGAAGGGATGTTGACATAAGACGCACGAGGCGGTCGAAGACAATATCGAGCATCGGCAGGCGTTCATAATTCACCATGGCCGAGTTGATCAGCGCCATAACGCCCGATGTTTCGCCTATTCCGCGATCATCATCAAAGCCAAGAAGGCTGTCGATTTCATCCTGATTCAAGATGCGGGTATCGTCTTTGGGGTCATGCGCCTCACCTACCGCGTCATCCCCAGCATCGCCACCGCCCTCCATGGCCTCCCATTCGGCCATGACGGCTTTTTCTTCTTCGCTCATCTGGCTTAGTTCGTCTGTTTCAGAGTCGCTCATATTTTATTTTCTTTGTATCGAGGTTATTACGATCACAGGATTTCAAGATCCTATCATACACTATTCTGGGGAAAAGCAAAATTTGTGCCGATTTTGAAATTTGTCTCTATTGTATGAGGATTTCCTGGAATAAAACGTCTTTGATTTCAATTGGGGCAACCGCCTGATTGACGCGAGTCAAAAGCTCGATCTGAAGCCTGTATATGCCTGCTGATCCGGCTAAATCGCGAGGGCGCAGCCCTCTAAGATAGGTTTGATATTGATCTATTACACGCGGCATAATAAGCTCAATTTCGTGCTTTTCTGATGGATTTGCGAGCTCAAGCTGGACTTTCAATCTCAGAAGACGTGGTGTGCCGTCCTCTGTGGCAAGGTTTACCACCATTGGCTCAATTGCCAGATAAGGGCTTGCGTCACCTGCTCCTTTTTCACCATGCCCATCTGCGGCAGGCTTTCCATGCGCGTCAGCTTTTTTCTCGCCGTGATCTCCTTCTTCTGGGTGATCGCATATTATTGGCTCTCCGTGTTCATCAACCTCGCCCTCTACGCAATCGGATGGTTTTTCGATTCCTAGTAATGAGTCAAGATAGCCTAAATAATACGCAGCGCCGCCTCCGCCGCCAATCAAGAGGAGGGGTACAAGAATAAGGATCAAAAGCTTTTTCTTGCCGCTTTTTTTAAGTTCGCCTTCTTCACCCTCAACGCCTTCGCCTCCTTCTGCTTCAGCGCCTTCATCCATGTCTTTTTCTTCTTCATTATCTTTTTTTGCCATGCCGGATATCCATATCTCATAATTTTTTTCAATTTTTAGTATAGTGCAAACTCAGTCCAAGGTCTAACCCGCGCTGTGAAGTATCAACACGCTTTTCTGGCACTAAAGGGGGAAAAAAATGCCTGCCGATTAAACGCTTTTTCCTTTTGGGCTTTCGTCACTCGCCTTTGCTTAAGAAAAACTAAACCACTGTTCTACAATACTTAAACCTTCTTGGCATGACACATGCATAGTCTTTTTCGGATGTAAAGTTACAAAAGGTTCTGTCATGGAAAATAGTATTTATCTTGGCTTGTCAAAACAGATTGCTCTTCGTACCAAGATGGACATCGTGTCTAACAATATTGCGAACATGAATACTACAGGTTTTCGTGCGCAGAACACTCTGTTTGAAGAGTATATTTCTGATCCTCGTTACGGGGATGATCCTATCTCCTTTGTTTATGATTACGGACAATATCAAAATACGGATCAGGGCGCGATAACACAAACGGGCAATGATTTAAACGTTGCCTTAAACGGTCCGGGGTTTTTGGCGGTGCAGATGCCGAATGGAGAAATTGGTTATACGCGGGATGGGGATTTTCAGCTTTCGGCGGCTGGTACATTGGTTACAGCGGCAGGATACCCGGTGATTGGGAATGGCGGACCCATCAGCATTCCGGCTAGCTCCACGGAGATTAGTATTGCGGAGAACGGTACAATTTCAGATCAGAATGGCACTCTCTCGCAGTTGCAGATCACAGAATTTGAGAATATTCGCGATCTTAGGCCTGTTGGTAATAATTTATATCAAACCGACGGGGCTACAACGCCCGCGACAAATACAAAAGTTGCGCAAGGTTTTCTTGAGGGATCAAATGTTAATGCCATTACCGAAACAACGCGCATGATTGAAATTCTTCGTGATTTCCAGAGCACGCGCTCTTTGCTGGATGGAGAGCATGAGCGTTTGCGCGGGGCCATTGAAAAATTAACACGCGTTTAGATTTAAAATAAGGAGTTAAAGATATGAGATCATTAGATATTGGCGCGACAGGTATGTTGGCACAACAAATGAATGTTGATGTTATTTCGAATAACATCGCGAATTTGAGCACATCAGGTTACAAAAAGCAGCGGGCGGCGTTTCAGGACTTGCTTTATCAAAATATTGACCGGCCCGGCTCTACCTCCTCTGATGCAGGAACGACTGTACCTTCGGGGATTCAGCTTGGTCTTGGCGTTAAACCCGGCGCGGTTTACCGGATGCATTCCCAAGGCACAATTATCCGCACGGAAAATGATCTTGATCTCGCGATTATGGGACGAGGATTTTTTCAAGTCGATTTGCCAGATGGAACCACAGCCTATACGCGAGATGGAACGCTTCAGATTAATGAGAATGGCGAGATTGTTACTGTTCAGGGATACACTGTGCAGCCGACGATTACTATTCCCGAGGATGCCATAAGTATTGACGTGAATGCAGAAGGAGAAGTCATTGTTGGTATTCAGGGTCAGACGGCTGTTTCTAATCTTGGGCAGTTCACCATGGCGGACTTTATTAATCCGGCCGGTCTTGAAGCGATTGGGAATAATTTGCTGATTGAGACGGATGCCTCTGGTACGCCGACCACCGGTATTGCCGGGCAGGAGCAATTCGGCCGGCTTGAGCAAGGCGCGCTGGAGCAATCAAATGTCGATGTTGTCTCTGAGATTACCAAGCTCATTGCTGCGCAGCGTGCTTATGAGATGAACTCGAATATTATTTCCACCAGCGATGAAATGCTGCAAACCGTTTCACAGTTAAGGTAGTAAGATGAAAACTCTTGTTCTTAGTCTTTTGATGATCACCCTGCCCTTCTCGGCCTATGCCATGGGCCTTAGGGACAGCACGATCTTGAAGGATGAGACTATTACACTTGGTGATATCTTTTATGATCTGCCGCGCGATGAGGGCCGTATTTTGGGCACCTCTCCGCGGCCAGGTCAGGATATGGTCTTGAATGCGCGTACGCTCTTGAAAATTGCTTTGGCGCTGGATCTTCCCTGGCGGCCGAGCAGCAATAATGATCAGATTGTGCTGCGGCGCGAGGCCACTATTATCGGCTATGAGCGTATCAAGGAGGAGCTGCACTCCGCCCTGTATGATGAGGGCATAGCCGGGAATTATGAGCTCAGTATACCTGCGGAGTTTCAGCAGATTGTGCTGCCATCCGATCAACCGGCGGAGCTTGTTGTGACGCGTTTGAGTGTTGATCGCCATCAGGGCACGTTTACCGCCCTTATTGCCGCGCCGTCCGTGGCTAATCCTATTCAGAATATCAGCATCACCGGACGGATGGATAGCATCATTCACGTTCCTGTTCTGGTTGATAATATACAAAATGGGCGGGTTATCACTGCGAGTGATATTGAGATGATGAAAGTGCCAGAGCGCAATTTTGCGCAAGGCACAATCATCGACCCGGATAACCTGGTTGGTATGACGGCGCGCCGGACTGTTCTGGCCGGGCGTCCGATCAGGGATAATGAGATTATTGCTCCGCTGGTGGTCGAGCGCGGAGAAATTGTGACAATGTCGCTCAGCTATGGCGGGATAAACCTGACCACGGAGGTTAAGGCGCTTGAGAACGGCGCGGCGGGTGATGTTATCCGCGTGGTGAATACAGAGAGCAATCAAACACTTCAGGCGTTGGTCACGGGCACACGCGCTGTGCGTGTTGTTGAAAACTAAAGGAGTACACTCTAATGCGTAAATTTTATCTTTTCATGATGGCCGGTAGTTTGTTGGGCGGATGTTCTACGGCAGACAGGATTGCAAAAATCGGTGAAGTGCCGGAGATGACAAAAATTGCCAATCCGATGACTGATCCGGGCTATCAGCCGGTGAGCTTGCCGATGCCAAAACCACAAAATATTAAACCGCAGCAAAACTCCCTTTGGCAGAGTGACCGTGTGACCTTCTTCAAGGATCAACGCGCCAGCAATATTGGCGATATCATCACGGTGGCGATTGAAATCAAGGATGAAGCTACTCTTGAGAATGATTCGGAGCGCTCCCGCAGCTCTGATGAATCGGCGGCACTAAATGCGCTCTTGGGGCTAGAGGCTTCGCTAAATCGGCTTTTACCCGAGGCGGTCGATAACACGAACCTCACAAATTTTGGTGGAAACTCCTCTCATGTCGGATCGGGAACAATTGAGCGTGAGGATGAGGTTATCTTGCGACTTGCTGCGCTGGTTACGCAGATATTGCCGAATGGAAATATGGTCATTCATGGAAAACAGGAGCTTGTCGTTAATTTTGAAAAGCGCATTTTGCAAATTGACGGTGTTGTGCGGCCAGAGGATATTTCTGTTGATAATACAATTGATTCTGATCAAATTGCCGAGGCGCGCATTCTTTATGGCGGACAGGGGCAAGTGATGGATATGCAGCAGCCGCGCTACGGCCAGCAGCTTTATGACATCGTATTTCCGTTTTAGGGTTTAACGCCCGGCATTTGGAATGTTGACGATGGTGCTGGCTGGGGTGTGGTTGGCGCAGCATCCGGCAAGCCCACTTCAGTCAGGCCAGCAGTAGCTGCAGGAGTTGCTCTGTCTGTTACAAAAACCCCTTTATCAGGGAAATACACAAAATCGGGTTCACCTTCGGGTTTAAATCCAGGTCTGTCTTGCGGATTTGAATTGTCAAAAGCCGTCTGGTTTGGGTGAACATCAAAAATAAGAACATTGTCTCTGCCAAGTTTTGCGGCTAAATCATCGTGCCAGGAGCCATAGATAACCCCTGTTGTTTGTCCTGCAGCGGCCTCAGTAATGTCCTCTGCAAGCTGGGTATCATCCAGCCTTTGCTCTGCAAAGTCTTGAGAAACTTTTAGAAGAACCCCCTTTTCTTCGGCTGTAAAATAACCGTTATTATATCCGTGCTCTATTGCCTTGGCGATGTATGCACTGTTAAATTGCGGCTCTTCACCGCTTTCTTGGGCGTATCTCTGCGTTGCCGCAAGCCCCAAGCTGGTTGCCCTTGCAAAATCGGTGAGCAATGCTTTTTGTTCATCCGAGAAATAATTCTCCATACCATAAGCAACGGCTTCACTGACATAATCTTCATCGTAACGCGGCTCTTCACCGCGTTCTTCTGCATATCTCTCGACGGCATACATACCCAAATCAAGAGAGTCATTAACATAAGGGATTCTTGCCCGATCGATAAAGCGAACCTCCATGTGGTTTTCCCGCGCCGCATCAATAGTATCGGCAAAGCTATTTATCATCTCCTCTTTTGAAACTTCTCCGTTATTAAAAAGTTGTAATTTTTCCCATACACCTGCAAAAAACTCCTCCCTCCTAATTTCCTCGCTCCGATATTGCTGCGCCAGATCATCCAGTTCTCGTGGTGCTTCAATCAGCAGCAGGGTTGCACCGCCGGCCGATAGCCCGTCCACGAGGTCTTTGCTGGATACTGCGGCTCTAACCGCGCGATTGGTGTGATCGGTATCACCGATAATTATGAATTGCGCGCCTGTGCTAAGCCCTGCCTGGGTGATTGTTTCGCCCAAGCTTTGTTGAATTTTACCGGTTATAACCGCTTTTCCCGCCATGATTACCCATAATCGTTATTTTTGCTCAGGATAGCATATATGGAAAGGCTTGCGCAAGCGCGGTCTTAATCGTCGCGCTGTGTTTTTTCCAAACGCTCGTGGCGTTCTTGTGCCTCAAGGCTCAATGTGGCTATGGGTCTGGCTTTTAAGCGTGGGATACTGATGGGCTCCCCGGTTTCCTCACAATAGCCGTATTCATCAGCGTCGATTTTACGGATTGTGCTGTTGATTTTGGCGATCAGCTTGCGCTCACGGTCGCGGGTGCGCAGCTCTAGCGCGTGATCTGTCTCGGCGGAGGCGCGGTCGGCCATGTCAGGCTTTTGCAGCTCGGTGCCCTGCAGGGTGTCATTTATGGTGGCCTCTGATTCCCGCAGAAGTTCCTGGCGCCAAGCAATGAGCTGTTTACGGAAATATTCGCGCATCAACGGGTTCATAAATTCACCCTTGTCCTTTTCTGGATCGTAGTCTGGGGGGAGCTTTACACTGTTCGGAGTTACCATATTCTTTCGCATCCTCTCTGCGTCATCAAAAGATGGAAGACTATATAATTGTGGGGCTGTAATGACAAGAAAAAGATTTAAGAACGCCTCGCGTCAAGGCTTGCGCGCATTTTAGCGAGCTCAACCTGTGCGCGCAAATCAATCTCGTCCATAATGGCAGTCAGCGCCGGATCGTCGATTTTCTCGCGATGCGTGGCGACAACGTCCGCTACGTCGATCATATGCCCTACCGTTAGTGTCCCACAGAGCATTTTGATGCGGATTTGCTCCAGCTTGTCCAAAATGGCGCCAGAACGCTCTTTCATTCGGTTTTTGGCAGGTTTTTGGGTGGCGTCCCCAACTTCCTGCAAGGCCAGAAGTGCGTCAAGCTGCGCGATATTCTGGGTGGTGGATACGCCGCTTGTGTGCACATTGGCGCCCTTGACATACTGGCTGAAATCAACGTCCGAGCTGCCTTGTGAGGCGCCAGATTTCTTGGATTTAGACGTGCCGTCTGTTCCTTTTGTACCGCCGACTTTCATCGATTTATCCTTTTTGATTCTTTGTCTTATGTCTTCATTATACGCCTTTTTTAGGTGTTATCCAACGGGCAAGAATTGCCTAGCGGCAGCAATTTTGGCCAAAACCAATCCTGATGTTCACTATATGTTTCACGTGAAACATACCCTGCCCCCTATTTTCTGGTGTTTCGCGGTTGGCACGATCTTCGCAATGAGATGTTTGAAGTTTCTCTCCTAGGGATTTCGAAAAGCGTAAAAGTGAAAAGTTAAGAAGATCGTGTATGTATACCAAAAGTAGTCATAGAAGAGAAGATAAGGCCAAGCGATTGATTTTAAATGCAATCATTGCAGGGCTTTGTCTTCTTTTTACTTCTGCGATTATGGCGTATGCCAAAACATCCCGTATTAAAGATATTGTCGATATTGAAGGCGTGCGGGATAACCAACTGGTTGGGTACGGCCTTGTTGTGGGATTGAATGGCACGGGGGACGGGCTTGGGAACTCGCCCTTTACCGAGCAAAGCCTTATTGCGATGCTGGAGCGCCTTGGCGTGAACGTGCGCGGGCAAAATTTGAATACGGGCAATGTGGCAGCCGTTATGGTCACCGCGACACTGCCGCCCTTTAAAAATCAAGGCTCGCGGATAGATGTGAATATATCTGCGCTTGGCGATGCGAGCTCATTGCTGGGCGGGACTTTGCTTGTAACCCCGCTCCTTGCGGCGGATGGTGAGGTTTATGCGGTTGCGCAAGGGGAGGTCAATATTGCCGGGTTCTCGGTTGAGGGCGATGCAGCGTCCTTGTCGCAAAATATACCCACTGCCGGGCGCGTACCCAGCGGAGGGATTGTTGAGCGGGAGATTGATTTCCAGTTGGAAGAGCTTCAGAATGTGCGCCTTGCCCTTAGAAACCCTGACTTTACAACGTCGCGCAGGATTGCACAGGCGATTAACGGTTTTACCAATGCGCAACTGGCGAGCGCAGAGAATTCCGCCAGTGTGATGTTGCGCCGCCCGCCCAATTATGACGGGACAATCGTCGATTTGATTACGGATATTGAGCTGCTTCCTATTCAGCCAGACCAGCCCGCACGTGTTGTGATCAGCGAGCGTTCGGGCGTTATTGTGATGGGTGCGGATGTGCGCGTCAGTAATGTTGCGATTGCGCAAGGAAACTTGACGTTGCGTATCACTGAAACGCCACAAGTGTCACAGGCCAATCCGTTTGCTGATCAGGGTGAGACTGTTATTGTGCCCCGGACAAATGTTGAGGCCGATATCGGCGAAGACACCAAGCTGACTGTGCTTGATACGGGCGTGACGCTGCAGGAGCTGGTGACGGGCCTGAACAAGCTCGGTGTGCGTCCGCGTGACATCATTACAATTTTACAAGCCATTAAAGCAGCGGGTGCGCTGCAGGCCGAAATTGAGGTGCTGTGATGAATGCAAGCTTTACCCCCGAAACCGCTATGAGCCTGATGCAGCAGACGCAAAATGTTAGCCCTATTATTACGCCGGAGAACGTAAAGAATGCGCAGCGCATAAAAGAGGCCGCACAAGAATTCGAAGCGGTATTTTTTGCCGAGATGCTCAAGCCTATGTTTGAGGGCATTGAGGCCGATGAGACCTTTGGCGGTGGAAAAGGTGAGGAAATCTTTCGCGGGATGATGATCCAGGAGTATGGCAAGGAAATTGCAAAGAAAAATATTACCGGCATTCAGGCTCAGGTGCAAAATGCCCTGATTGAATTGCAGGCAGAGCGAACAAAGGCAAACCTTACGCCTGCTCATGAGAGCGGCAAGATTATTGATTTAGACATATTGGAGGAAACACCATGAACGCAGTAAAAGAGCAAAGTCAGCCCAAGAAGCAGCTTTCGGACAATGTTAATGAGGCGTTGCGGGAGATGGTGGTCCTGAGTAAGCGTTTGATCGAGTTTACCGATCAGGAGGCGCAGAGCCTGATTAAGTCCGATCATATGGGCTTTGCGCTTGTGCAGCGCGACAAGGAGCGTTTGGCCGGGCGCTATGCGAAGGCTTCAGAGGAGTTTCTGGGGCGGCTTGATGCGTTCCGCAATGCCGATAAGGGTCTGATTGCACAGTTGCATCAGGTGCAAAATACGCTGCGTGAGAAAACACAGAATAATAACGACATGATAGCGCGCGTTCGTGACAGGGCGCAGGTGAATACGCAAGCAACCTTATTTTCTGCACAGGAAATGGGGCAACGCGTGAGTTTTCGTGAGCGCGTGAAAGAAGGAGCATAATTATGACACAGATGCAGGGACATGAGCAAAATGCCGGGCATGTTTTGCCACGCGACACAAATCTGGCGATTAAGGCCGTGATGGAAAGTGTTAAAGCGATTGGTGCTGTCTATTCTGAAGAGACCAAGGCGCTGGACGCGCTTAATACGTCTGCGTTTATGGCTTTGCAGGATCAAAAAATAGTTGTGGCGCAGCAATATCAGGCTGTTATGGGGCAAATGCTGGCGCGCCAGCACGAGCTCAAAATGGCTGATCCGGCGCTTAAGGAGCGCTTAAAGGCCTTGCATAATGAATTTTCCACTCTATCTGCGCGTAATGTTATTGCGCTGGAGCGGATGCAACGATGCACGAAGCGCCTTGGAGATACTATCCGCAATGCCGCCATTAAAGACGCGCATAGCAGACGCGGTTATAGCTATAGCGAAACCGGCGCTATTCCAGAATCTTCGAATAAAAAAGCTGTTTCCTCTGGTTTGAGTGAAACGGTATAGAGAAAGCATGATCTGATGAGCCTGAATTTTTTTGACGCCAGCTTTACTTTCCCCCAGCGTAGCCCTGCCGAGCCGGAAGCACGTACCGTAGCGCGAAAAGATTTTGCGCTATCAAATGATCGGGCAAATGATCGGGCAAATGATCGGGCCGAGCGCAGAGAAGCGTTTAAGACATCGGAAGCTGCGCGGCGGGCGGATCAGACTCGTAATCGACCAGATACGGTGGAGCCGAGGGACGTGGATCAGGATTTCTCCAGGTTTTTGAGTGATGTGAGCGGGCAAAGCCAAGTTGCAAGTGCTACTGAACAAACGCAAGTTCAAACACAAGCGTTCTTTACACAGGAAGTCCAGAAGGTTGACGCGCTGGATCAGCCGATCTTGATAGAGACAGATGAGCAAGTCGCCATGATTTTGAGCCAAATGAGCGAAGATTTGCGGGCGCTGGTTCAGGAATTGATTGAGCATGTTCGCAGCCAAGATAGCGGTGAGGGCGAGAAACCAATTCAGGTGAGCCGTTTTGATATTGCGCCCCCTACTTCTGATGAAAATGCTCCGAAAGTGCAGGATTTGCTTGGCATGCTTGTGCAAATCCGTGATGGGGAACAGCCTGAGCAGAATCTCAACGTACTTGTGGATGTTCTGCAGCGCGTTGTTGAGGATCAAGGCACTGTGGCGGCTCTTGTTACGGGGTTGCGCCCGCAGGAGCTGACTGATTTACAAGAAAAGGTGCGTGATCTTAAGGTGCAGGAAATTGAGCCGAATGATCATGAGGCCCTTGAGGCGGTTGTGGTGCAGATTGTCACGCTGGTGCAGCCATTGGCCGTTAAGACAGAGGTCAAGCCGGAGACTGTTTCCTACAAAGGCGAGATTGACGGGGGTGCTTTGCCTCTTGCGCCGCGAGATGCGCCTGTACAAGGTATTCAGACCCCTGCCCCGCCGCCGGTTAGCCGATTTGATGGCAGATATGATCTTGCGGCGCAGGGCGCTAACGTGGATTCTTCGCAGCCTGATGTTCGTGTGGATGGTAAGGCTTCAAGCACCGCGGATGGTGCTGTGAAGAATAATGCTGCGCCTGCTTCTAAAACTGCGGGTGAACAGTTCCTGTCCCTTCTTCAAGGCGCAACAGGATCAGCGCCTGTGCTTGATGGCGCTCTAACGCAAAGTGGGGCAACGGGCGTGACCAGCGTTACCTCACCGCTTCAGAGCAGTTATACCAATGTGATTACGCAAAGCCCAAGCGCGACGCAGGCGCATCCGGCAACGCAAATGGTGTCGGCAACTATTCAAAAAGCTCTGCGTGCAGGCGAGGATACGACTATCAAGCTGAGGCTTGATCCGCCAGAGCTTGGGCGCGTTGAGGTCAAAATGAGTATTGATAAGGATAAGACCACAAAAATCGTTCTGACGGCGGAAAAGCCAGAGACGTTTTTGATGCTGCAACGTGATGCAGATACGCTCCAACGTGCGATGGCGCAGGCAGGGCTTGATGTTGGTGGAGGTGAGCTCAGCTTTGAGCTGGCGTCTGAAAATCATGATTTTGGCGGGAAGGCTAAGGACGGGAATAGCGGGCACTCTGCTTCGCAAAATGATGATGAGATTATAGAAGAAACAACAGTGAATTGGCAGATTGACCCCCTTAGCGGGCGATTACGCTACAGCATTTTGGCATAAGGACTAAAAGCAATGACAAGTGATGTTACAATTAATAATGCCCTGGATTTTTCTCAGCGTACGACGAATGCATCCAATCAGCTAGCTGAGGATTTTGACGATTTTCTTATTCTGCTTACGACACAATTGCAGAACCAGGACCCTCTTGATCCGGCGGACTCAACGGAATTCACCAACCAGCTTGTCTCTTTTGCAGGGGTTGAACAGCAAATTAATGCGAACCAACGCCTTGAGAGCCTTGTTTCCCTTGGACTTGGGACATCGTTTTCATCCTCGCTCAATTATGTTGGCAAGGATGTTAGCTATGTCAGTTCAGAAGCGTTCTTTGATGGGCAAAGCCCAGTTGAGGTTAATTATTCGATTAACGGTGTTTCAGCTGACACAACTATCAATATATTCGACGAGAATAAGAATCTTATATTTTCTCGACCCGTCAGCGATGATGAAAGCCTTGAATCCTTTACGTGGGATGGAAAAGATAATAACGGGTTTTTGCAGCCAGCGGGTACGTATTCGGTTCGCGTTGACGCGCTGGATGGCCAGAACAACCCCTTAACGGCGACAACTGTTGTCAGTGGACATGTGTCCGGCGTTGAAACCCAGAACGGAGCCACATTCCTGCTGGTCGGGGAGCGCGCCGTTTCAGTCGGAAATGTCATTAATGTCAAAGAAGCAAAAATACCGGTTAGCACATCTGCTGAAGAGGGAAGCTCTTCATGATGAACACTCAAACTCAAACAATCAGAATTATCGTGTAAAAGGAGAAAGACCATGGGATTATTTGGAGCATTATTTACAGGCGTGTCCGCGTTGACCTCGCAATCACAGAATACGGCGATTATTTCCAACAACATTGCCAACATTAATACGACCGGATTTAAGCGATCAGAGGCATCGTTCTTCTCTCTAGTTACATCCGAGAGCGGATCGAGCCGTTACTCGCCCGGAACTGTTACGGCAAATCGTCTGCAGCGCGTTAGCCAGCAGGGGCCGATTACGCAATCCTCCTCCGGGACAGATGCATCGATTTCCGGAAACGGGTTTTTTGCCGTTAAACGTGATTCAGATGACTCAGCGCTTACGCCCTTCCTATATACCAGAAACGGGCAGTTTAGTGAGGATTCACAGGGATTGCTACGTAACTCAGCCGGTTTTTTCCTTTATGGCTGGCCGATTGACCAGCAGGGTAATCTTCCGGCAAACCAGGGCGACCTTGTGTCTTTAGTTCCGATTGACGTTGCGTTTTTGGGCGGGTTAACACGCCCTACCAATACTGCGCAGCTCTCAGTAAACCTTGATTCAGCTGAGCCTGATATCCTTTTGTCGGATGTTGGCACTTTCCCTGCTGACTTTACACGGGGCTTGACGGTGTTTGATACGCTTGGAAACCCGCAACCTCTGTCTTTTGAATTTACTAAAACCTATGGCCCGCAGGCAACTGTTGCCAGCTCAAGGACAACTCTCACTGCAACGGACGAGCTTGTGAATGATCTGGGACTAAGTGCGGGTGATCGCTTTACCATCGTTGTTGATGGCGGTCCGGCGCGAACCTATGAGATCAGTCCAACTGATGGCGCTACTCCTCCCGTTGGAGTTGATGTTTCTGTCTTTGATGTCGGCGATATTGTTGATGACATTAATGCCAATGTGACTAACCTTTCAGCTTATCTCGGGAATGATGGAGAAATCGTGTTTCAGCATGCCGACTTTCTTCTTGGCACAGAGTCATTTACGCTTGCGGATACAGTTGGTTCTTCGCTCGCATCTCTTGGCCTTACACCTGCGACATATACGTCAAACAACCTGAGCACTGGCGGGTTTTCCAATGGTTTGCCTACAGATACGCCCCCTTACAGCAATGGTTCGTTCCCTACCCCGCAGAATTTACCGGGAGATCCAACCTATAACTCACGCGGGTGGTGGAATGTGACCATTCGTGATCCAAGCAATAACCTTTTAACGACCGGTTTTATCAATTTTGACGGCGATGGTACGATTAATGCTATTCCAGACGTTGATGGGAATGTTGATATTGAGCTTAATCAGATTAATTTCAACAATGGCTCGAACTTGCAGAATATCGCGATTGATATCGAGCGTTTCAGCCAATTCTCAAGCGATTTCAGCGTTTTGTTTTCGGATCAAGATGGCGCAGAGCTTGGACTTCGGACGGGTATTGAGATTGACCGTGATGGTCAGGTGATTGCCCAGTTCTCTAACGGTGCAAGTGCCGCGCTTTATCAGCTTCCGCTGGTGACTTTTGCGAACCAGAATGGTCTGCAAGAGGTTTCGGGGACAGCGTATTCGGAAACCGAAAACTCTGGTGAAGAAAACTTGCGTGAAGCCGGGCGCGGGGGTGCTGGCTTTGTTGAGCCCTCTACCCTCGAGAACTCGAATGTGGATTTGGCTGATGAGTTTGCGCTGCTGATTATCTCGCAGCGCGCTTTCTCTGCGGGGACACGGGTTATCAGCACTATTGATGAAATGACACAGGAGCTCTTACAGCTACGATAGACATAATATGAGTTCAGATATTGGGTTTTAGGACCGCTAACCGCAACCCTAACCCCTAAAGTTCAGTATCTGTTTCGCCGATTATTACCATGCAGAAGTATGAAAATATAAAAGGCGTCGGCGCACCAGGAAATATGGAAGAATCCATCCCTCCTGGTGCGTCACTTTTTCGTTCACATCTTTTTTAGGTATGAGGTAAATAAATTTAACGCTTTGTTAAATGTTATGCTATTATCATGGTACTTGAGCTGAAATAGGAGTTTTCAGCGTAATTACCTAGGAAAGGAACTTTATTATGTCTTCTGATGTTGTTTTAACCTCAGCTCTCCGGAGCAACCTCTTATCACTACAGAACACACAAAGGCTTATCGACCAAACGCAATTGCGCTTGGCCACCGGTCTTCGTGTTAACTCTGCACTTGATAGCCCCTCTAACTTCTTTGCTGCACAATCTTTGGACAACCGTGCTGGTGACCTCTCTCGTCTGCTTGATGGTATTTCACAATCCATCCGTGTGATTGAAGAGGCGGATGTCGGTGTGACCGGCCTAACGTCTCTTGTTGGACAGGCACAGTCGATTGTTGATTCGGCTCGTGACGAGCTTGCTGCTTCTCAAGGCAATGCCCGCGTTGTCGGTAACGTTGATTTGAGCACAACAGCTGACATCACCTCACTTGCAAACGTTACAGCTGGTAACACTTTTAGTATCGTTACGACCAATGATGCTGGTACCCAGATTACTGAGACGTTTACGATTGCTGCTGTTTCTGCTGCAAGCTTAGCTGCAACAATCACTGATCAGTTTGCTGACAACCGTAGTGGTGAAGTAACTGCTCGCCTTACAGATGATGGTTTTCTTGAGCTCGCGAGCACGGGTGGCCGTTCATTCCGTATTGTTGGTGGTACACTTCCTCTTGCCGGTTTCCAAGATCTCGGTATTGGTGACGTGTTTGAAGCGACTACGCGGGGTGCAGCAACTGTCGTTCCCTCTGCAACGATTGTTGCAGGGAATACGGCAACTTCAATCTCGTTGTTTGAATCGGCTGGTAACCTAGCTGAAGCTGGTGACTTATTGACAGCAGCGTATCTTGATAGTGACGGGAATACAGTGCTTAGCGGTATTACAGCCGGTGCTGGTAACTCGATTACGTTCAACGTTGATGATAACGGAACTACGCGTACTGCGACGATTGCGATTGCAGCTACGACAACGTTCCAGGATCTTGTTGATACTGTAAATCGTACAGCGGCTGTTAACCAGCTGATCTCGGCGAATTTTGACAGTACAACCGGGACATTCAGCATCACTTCAACCTCTGATACGGTGAATAATGTTGAGTTTGTTGTTACATCGACTGCGGCAACTGTGCTTGATATTGGCCTTGGTGACCCTAGCGGTAACCTTGACCCAACAGGCGGCGCGGCTGGTACGTATGACACTATTTTTGCGTTCAACAGCTCAACTGAAGCCCTCGACTCACTTGCGAGCGACTTCAACATTGTTCGCGAGCAGATTGACACGCTCGTTAATGATGCACAGTTCCGTGGCGTTAACTTGCTCAATGGTGACAATCTGACCACGTTCTTCAATGAGGATAACACAAGCTCATTGACAACGAATGGTGCAATCTTCACTGCGAACGGTCTTGGATTGACAGAAGCGACATTCAGAAGCTCTTCTGACATTGAGCTTTCTGCTACTCAGTCTCGTGATGCGCTCGGTGCGGTGCGGAGCTTTGGATCATCTCTGGCAAACAGCCTTGCGATTATCCAGACTCGTCAGGACTTTACGCAGAACACGATCAGAACGCTTCAAGCTGGCGCGGATGACTTGACTGTTGCGGATCAGAACGAAGAAGGTGCGAACCTTCTGGCTCTTCAGACCCGTCAGGCTTTGGGTATTACATCCCTATCGCTTGCGTCTCAGTCTCAGCAGGCTGTGTTGCAGTTGTTCTAATCACTGCACGATATACATATACGAATTTCAAAAATGGCGGGAAAAGAAATTTTCCGCCATTTTTATTTGTTATTTTCATTTGTGATTAAGGTCTATTGTGGTATCATAACTTATGTAACATATTCGCGAGAAACGCGTCTTAAAAGAAAGGAAGAATTCCGTGGCCCTTGTTATTGATTTAAAACCCCAGGAAAAAATATTAATTGGTGAAGCTGTTATTACCAACAGCGCGCAACGCACGCGCCTGCACATAGCCGGGGATGCGCCGATTATTCGTGAAAAAGACATTATGAAGGAAGAAGATGCCAATACACCGTGCAAACGGATCTATTTCCTTATTCAATGCATGTATATTGCGCGCGACCCCAAAGTCTATCATGAAAAATATTTCAAAGAAGTCGAGGATGTTCAAAAGGCTGCACCGTCCTGCACCATTTTCTTTATGCAAATCAATGAACATATTATCAGCGGGACACATTATAAGGCCATGAAGCTTGCGCAGCAGTTGATCGAGCATGAGAGGGAGCTGCTTGAGCATGTCACAAAATAAGAACCCTTATGCCCAGGCCGCCGGTGCGTATGATAGCAATGCAAAGGATAATGCCGGATCGCAGCGCGAGATGGAAGCACGCATCCTTTATAAATCCAACCGCCAAATGCAGCAGTTAATTGAAGGCTGGGATGCCCGGCCCAAGGGTTTGCTTGAGGAAACCCTGAAGTATAACCGGCAGATATGGATGCTGTTTTATGATACGGCACTGGAGAACAAAGACGGAAACAGGCCGAATGACTTGCGCAGTAATATTGTGAATTTGGCGAATTTTATTTTTAAGCGTGAGCTTGAGGTTCTTTCTGATCCACGCCCGGAGAAGCTCCAAATATTGATTAACATTAACAATGAGATCGCCGCCGGATTAATGACAAAGCCTGCTGGGATAAGCACTGAGATATCAAAAGACAAAAAAAATAGCCCCGCTCAAGGGACTGCCACAGATATTTCAGGGTAAATTTTATTTACGCCAAGACGTCAACACTTACAGTTTGCGTTGCAGGTGCTTGTTGGACGCCTGCAGACAGAGCCGCTACCGCGTTTTGCGGTGAAGATGATGGTTCGTTTGATGGCGCAGCGGATGTTACTTCCTGCACCGTCACAACGTTAAGGCTTTGCGATGACGCATTGCTTGTGTTTGTAGGTGCTTGGTAAGAAATACTTTCGCGCAATTGCTCTGCACTTTGTGTTCTTTGCTCAACCTGAGCCAGCTGTTGTAAGCGGCTTTCTGATGGGTACTGGCGCTCGACCTCACCGGTTTGCGCATTGCGAATTTGAAGCACAGCCCGGTCATATGTTAAATCTACGGCAATGTAGGGGCTGACATAAGGAGCCTGAGGCGCCTCAGGAGCGGAGCGATTTTCCAATGGTGACGGCCGCGCAGCGTCCCCGCCAGCCTGTAAAGCCACGCCGCGGGATAAATATGCATTCGCTGTTGCAGAATTCACTGCCTCAATCATGACATTTTTCCTAACCATTAAACCCTTTAATGCAACAACCATTAATGTTTTCGCAAAAAAGGCATACTAACCTAGTATCATCATACTTATATTCACGCAAAAAGTCAAGTTAATTCAGCAATATGTCATTATAAGATATGATATTAAAATCCATATTTTATTCATTATTTATCAATGATTTATGCCCACACCCTCTTCCGCTGTTAAGCGCTATAAATATAAGCATGGTCGGGGGCTAGAGACTTGCCTTCCTAACCCCTTTCCTTTTTTACTATGCTTGTGTATGCTGCTTTTAGAGTATAATTGTGATATACTTAATTCTTAATACTCAAGTTCTTGAGATTTTACTAAATAGGTTATTGCCCCTGTGAACAGTTTTGTCGCCACATTGCAGCAATTAGGCCCCGCCAGGCTTGGTGTTATGGGTGCTATTTTGCTTGGGCTTTTGATGTTTTTTGTCTTTCTGTCTATGCGTATTTCAACGCCAGAGATGAAGCTTTTGTATAGTGATTTGACTTCTGTTGACTCAGGCGCGGTGGCTGCGAAGCTTGAGGAGACTAAAATTCAATATGAAATCTCAAATGATGGTTCGCGTATTCTTGTGCCTGGTGATCAGGTCGGGCGAGCCCGCATGTTGCTGGCGGAGGCTGGATTGCCCAATGGCGGGTCTATGGGGTATGAAATTTTTGATGAGCAGACAGGTTTTGGGACAACAAATTTTGTGCAGAATATCAATCAGGTGCGCGCACTGGAGGGGGAGCTGTCGAAGACTATTCGTTCACTTGACAGCATTCGTAGCGCACGCGTTCACATTGTTTTGCCTCAACGTGAGCTGTTTAGTCGTGATACTCGGGAATCTTCTGCAAGTGTGTTTTTGGGTATACAAAATGGGCACTCCCCTGAGCGGCAGCAAATTTTAGCGATACAGTCTCTGGTTGCTTCGGCGGTGCCGAATTTAAAGGCAAAAGACGTTGTTGTTATTGACAGTAATGGTGATTTGCTTGCGAAAGGTGGGGATGATGATGCCCTGCTCTCAGTGCAATCAGACGATTTGAAGCGCAATTTTGAGACGCGCCTGCAAAGCAAGATTGAGGATCAGGTCGGGCGCATTGTTGGCATTGGTCGTGTTACGGCTATTGTAACGGCTGATATGAATTTTGATCAGGTGAGCACGAATGAGGAGACGTATAATCCTGAGGGTCAGGTTTTGCGCTCGTCACAAAACACCCAAGAAAGCAGCACTGAGCGGGAGCCTGCTGGAGACGATGTTTCTGTTGGAAATAACTTGCCGGGTGCAGGTGGTTTGCTTGGTGATGGCAGTGGGCCTTCGGCGGAGAGTAACCGTGTTGAGGAAGTTGCAAATTATGAGATTAGCCGAACCGTTCGTAATATTGTTCATGAATCGGGGGGGGTAGAAAAGCTTTCTGTTTCGGTTTTGGTTGATGGCAAATACACAACAGATGCGGAAGGCAATAAGACTTACGAGCCTCGTTCGCAAGAGGAGCTGGATCAGATCTCCGCGCTTGTGCGGACAGCTGTTGGATATGATGAGGGGCGCGGTGATACGATTGAAATTGCAAATTTGCAATTTGCCCAGATTGATACTGATGAAGGCGTGGTTGAGGATGACTCAATATTGGGTTTTGAGAAAAGTGATCTGATTGACGCAGCCGAAATTATTGTTGTCGCCATTATGGTCGTCCTCGTTGTCCTTTTGGTCCTTCAGCCTATGGTGTCCAAACTTGTTAATATTGAAATGCCAACACGCACATCTCTTGATGATACATTGCAGCATGAGCTTCTGGCGGCGTCACCCGCTAACCCTGCTTTGGCACCCCCTACTCAGCAGATTGGAGCGGATGGGCAGCCACTCATGGCCGGTGGGGGTAAGTATGAAGAAGAAGAGTCGCTGATTAATATTCAAGGGATTGAAGGTAAGGTTAAGGCTTCGACGGTTAAGAAGGTAGAAGAGATTGTTGATAATTATCCAGGGGAGACCGTTTCTGTTATCAGAAGCTGGATGTCTGAGGAGCAATAGCAATGAGTAATGCACGGATTAGAGATGATTATCGATCGCTAACTGGGCCTGAAAAAGCTGCTATTTTTATGCTGTCCCTTAGCGAAGAGCAGACATCTGAAATTTTTAGCCATATGGATGATGATGAAATCCTTGAGCTCTCGCAAATTATTTCAAACCTGGGCAAAATTGGGCCCACGATTGTTGAGACATTGTTCGTTGAATTTACAGAGCAGATGAGCTCGACCAATGCACTGGTTGGATCGCAGGATAGTACGGAACGCATGCTCAAGAAATCCGGGCTTTCCGGTGAAAAAATTGATTTGATTATGGAGGAAATCCGAGGCCCTGCCGGTCGAACGATGTGGGAAAAGCTTGGGAATGTTAATGAAGATATTCTCGCAAGTTTTTTACAAAAGGAATATCCGCAGACTGTTGCTGTTGTTTTATCCAAGGTTTCAACTGACCACGCGGCACGCGTGCTTGCCTTGTTGCCGGATGGTTTTGCACTTGAAGTGATTAACCGCATGCTTAAGATGGAGACGGTTCAGAAAGAGATTTTAGAAGAAGTTGAGAAAACCCTACGTAAAGAGTTTATGTCAAATCTTGCGCGCACTCAGCGCCGTGACAGCCATGAACTTATTGCGGAAATATTTAATAATATGGAACGTGCGGTTGAATCACGTTTTATGGAGCAGCTTGAAAAAGCCGAGCCTGATGCCGCAGAGAAGATACGCAGTCTTATGTTTACATTTGAGGATCTTCTCAAACTTGATCAAACTTCCATTCAAACTGTTATACGGGCCGTGGATAAAGAAAAACTTCCGATGGCACTCAAGGGTGCATCCGAGCAATTGCGGGAGATTTTCTTTGGCAATATGTCAGAGCGTGCTGCCAAGATTATGCGTGAGGACATGGATGCCATGGGGCCTGTTCGATTAAAGGATGTGGAAGAGGCACAACAATATATTGTAACCGTTACTAAGGATCTTGAGGGCCGCGGAGAAATAACTATTAACACTGGCTCTGAAGAAGAAGCGATGATTGGGTAGTTTGTTTGCCCAGCTATAAGGATGCGCATGAGCACAGGACAGCCTTTTTTCTTTGATACGCATATTTTTGAGCCGGAGGAGGATTATTCTTCGCTTGACGATAAGCGCAAGCGACCAGAGTTTACTCGCGATGATCTGGACGCGGCCAAGCAATCTGCTTTTGAAGAAGGCAGAAAAGCAGGGCTTCAAGAGGCTGAAGCGAGCCTTAAGCAGACTGCCCTTGGTATTTTACAAAAAATCGGGCGAGACATAAGTGTGCTTTTTGCCGCAGAGAAAGAGCGTAATGATCGTTTTGAGGAGGAGTGTTTACATCTGGTCTTTGGCATAGTTCAAAAACTCTATCCTCTTTATTGTGAGAAACATGGCCTTAACGAGCTTGAGGGGGCTTTGCGAAACGCGCTCAGGGATCATACTTCAACGCAGCCGGTTAAGGTTGAGATGCATAGCTCTCTTCGTGAACACATCAATGATCTTATCTCACAGTATGACGCCGATCAGAATGTTGATTTTGTGTTTAAAGATACACTTAATGCTAGAGAGTTTAAGCTTTTATGGCCTGATGGCGGGCTGGTTGTTGCGCGTGAAAAAATTGCAATGGATATTATGGATGCGATGAAAGTGGCACTTGCAGAGCGCGGGATTAACGTTCATGATGAAGACCAGAGCGGGCAGACAGATCAAAGTGATGACAAACACGATACAACAGGAGATGCATAATGAGCGATGATGCAGAAGGTGGCGGCAAAGCCAGCCAGGATGACGTCGACAATATGTTCGGAGAGACCCCGAAAAAGGGGATGGATCTGGATGAAATTAACGAGCCTGAAGAAATGCAAAACAAAGGTGGGCGAGAGTTCGCCGTTGGTGAGCCTATGGTTGGTGACGTTGCTGCTATTTATGATATTCCGGTTAATGTTTCAGCTGTACTTGGGCGATCAACGATGCAAGTCAGCCAGCTTTTAAAACTAGGTCGTGGCGCGGTTGTCGAGTTAGACCGTAAAGTTGGTGAGGCGATAGATATATATGTGAATAACCGCCTTGTCGCACGCGGTGAAGTTGTGGTTGTTGAAGATAAATTAGGCATTACAATGACGGAAATTGTCAAATCAGACCGTGTCTAATACCCCTGTTAATATTTTTATGATGCAAGGACTCACATTTAAATATGGCTGACGAAGATACAGAAGTAAAAAGTGCGGCGCCCTTGCCTAATGTGCGTGTGCCTATGGCTCAGTCCCGCCTTGATCTTGCATCAATTTTTGGACTTGTGTTTTCTTTTGCGTTAATTGCTGTTGCGATTGCGATTGGTCAGAGTGATGCCAATTTTTTTAATGTTCCATCTGTATTGATTGTTCTGCTTGGAACGCTTACGGCGACCAGTATTTCATATACAGGATCTGAACTGGGACAGTCTGTAAGTATTATTGGTGGTTCCTTGTTTCGCCCTGTTCGCAATTTTTCGGCACTGGCGAGAAGCATGCTGGATCTGGCGACGATTGCCCGCCAGAGAGGATTGTTACAGCTTTCAAAATATGAGGATCAAACCAAGAAAGAGCCGTTTTTAGGTTATGCCGTTCGATTGGTTGTTGATGGGTATGCGCCTGATGATATTCAGCGTATTTTGCAGCAAGACATTGATACCGAAGAGGAACGCCATAAGCGAGCGGCCAGTATATTGCGCCGTGCCTCTGAAGTTGCGCCGGCGATGGGTTTGATCGGAACGCTTGTTGGGCTTGTGCAAATGCTTGCTGATCTTGAAAATCCTGAGACCATTGGCCCAGCGATGGCGGTTGCTTTGCTGACCACTTTTTATGGCGCTATATTTGGGACTGTCGTTATGGCTCCGCTTGCGGCAAAAATTGAGAAAAATGCAGCGGATTTGGTGATTGCAAAGACAATGACACTTAAGACAGCAATATCGATGATGAAACAGGAAAATCCGCGTAATCTGGAGATGATGATTAACTCCCTCCTCCCGCCGTCGCAACGCATTCGGTATTTTAGTTAATTTCAAACTCCCTTTATTACCTGCTAAGGATTTGGTATAGGTTTCTATTCAGCGCGTGCGAAGGAGTTAAATTTATGCGTCTTATGATTATTGGCCGTCTTGACGGACATATTTCTCAAGCGGGGAAAATTGCCTTGCAGCGCGGAGCGAAGGTTATTCACTGTGAGGACACGGATGAGGCGTTCGGCGCGCTGACCAATGGCAAGGGCGCAGATCTGGTGATGATTGACGTCAAGCAGAAGATCGGCGCGTTTATCGAGCGGCTGCAGGCCGAGCGCATTCACATTCCGGTCATTGCCTGCGGTATTGGCACCGATGCCCAGAGCGCGGTGCGGGCCATTCAGCAGGGTGCGAAAGAATATGTCCCCCTGCCCCCGGATGCCGAGCTGATTGCCGCAGTTTTACAAGCGGTGACCGAGGAAAATAATTCCATGATTGCCGATGATCCGGTGATGAAGCCTATATTAGCGCTGGCGGATAAGATTGCGCCAAGCGAGGCAACGGTATTGATTACTGGCGAATCGGGGACGGGTAAAGAAGTCATGTCGCGGCATATCCATAGTAAATCCAAGCGCAGAAATGGGCCGTTTATTGCGGTGAACTGCGCGGCTATTCCTGAAAACTTGCTTGAATCAGAATTATTCGGGCATGAAAAGGGTGCGTTTACGGGTGCAACGGGGCGGCGGATCGGGAAATTTGAGGAGGCGCATACGGGGACAATCCTGCTGGATGAGGTGAGTGAAATGCATCCGATGTTGCAGGCGAAATTCTTGCGCGCCATTCAGGAAAAAGAGATTACACGCGTTGGTAGCAATGATTCGGTAAAGGTGGATGTTCGTATTATCGCAACGTCTAACCGCAATCTTGAAGACTCGGTTAAAAAGGGTGAGTTCCGTGAAGACCTATATTTCCGTCTGAATGTCGTTAACATTCCCCTGCCCCCGCTGCGGGACCGGCCGTCTGATATTGCGCGGCTGGCGCAGTTTTTTGCCGATAAATTCGCCGAAGCGAATGGGATTGAGCGCAAGCGTGTATCTAAAGAAGCAACTGAGAAGCTTCAGGCGAGCGCGTGGCGCGGCAATATCCGCGAGCTTGAGAACACCATGCACCGTGCGATCTTGATGGCGGCGCAAGATGAGATTGAGGCCGATGCCGTTTTTATTCAGGGGGGCGAATTCTCGCGGGGCCATGCCTCCGGCGCTTCTGCACAGGCGCCTGATCCGAAGGGGGTTGGTAATGCATCAGCAGTGAATGTTCAAAATCCTGGTGCGGTTGAGCATATGATTGGGCGCACCATTGCCGATGTGGAGCGGGATATGATTTTGAATACGCTGGATCATTGTCTTGGCAACCGTACGCATGCGGCGAATATTCTGGGGATTTCCATCCGTACGCTACGCAATAAGCTCAACCAATATAAGGATGAGGGTGTTAAAATTCCGGCGGCGAGCGGCGGTTAGACTATTTTTTATGACAATTTTTGTTGTGTGCCGGGCGATTCTTCTGTTATTGTGACCTATAGATAACAAAGATATGGAGTTGATAATATGGCAGATAAAGTTGATGCATTAAATCCTGAGGTTCCGAATTTGGCCTGTGTTATGGGCCTCGCGGCGGAGAGCACGAGCCCGTTCATTACAGGGGCATTCCAGCAAATTTATGGTATGAGTGCCGAGGAGGTGTTTGGAGATAATGGTGATGGGCAGTTAAGTCCAGCAGAAGCGGCGCGCGTTATTGGCATTATTGGCTTGACCTCTTTGGAAAAAGGCGCGCAGGCTACGGGGTTTTCTGTCCGTGAGCCGAGTGCGTCGCTTGTTAGTGATGTTAAGCGCGCTTTTCCAGAGCTTGACCCTCAATATGCGCGCGGATTGGCGGCGATGCATGGTGTGCCGATTGAGACTATCCGTCAGAATATGGCGCGTTTGGATGACCGGGTTATAACGGGGAATATGCAGGCGGCGGAAGATGCCGCGATAGCCCGTCTTCATGAAATTCTTGACGGAGCTAAAGGGATATTGAACCGTGGCAATGTTTCTGAGGCATTTGCTGATGCGGGTCTTGCACCTCCTGAAGGAGATGTTAACGCCATCATTGAGGCGGCGAAGCGTGATTTGGACGCCGCGCCAAGCCAGGTTCCACCCTCAGGCCTTGGACTTGATCTAGCCGGGAAATGCCCGGGGGTTTTGGTTAGTCGTTGATTTTTTATGACAATTTTGTTGTTTGCCGATTACTGTGTGTAATAGAATGATGTTTATTATGATAGTTAAGCTTAAGTTTGGAGTTTAAAAGGTATGGCGGGGGTTTCTTCAAAAATTGGTGATTTATTCGGTAGTTTTATCGATTCTTTATCGTCTCGTTTATGGCCTGAAGACGGAGCGCCTGATGAGCCATTGCGCACGATACAGGTGCAATCTGATTCTGGTGGAACCGATAGATCTAAACCTGTTGACAATTGTGACAGTGATGCTTTTTTTGGTGGTGCAGAAAAGCGCACTGAAATGGGCGTGATTGCCGTCGATCCAAAGGGGTGCGCTGGTGATTTGGAGGGTGCTGTGCCAGCTGCTCAAGATCCAACTACGGAAGAACCTACCGGGCAGGCTCCGGTGGGGACATATGAAGCTTTTTGTGACAGTGAGGATTTTTTTGGTGGCCCAGGCGTTCTTGCTCAGGCAGGTGTACTTGACGTGAAACCTAAAGGGTGCGATTCTGGTTCTTTACCTGCTATCGCTCCGCCTCCTCCAGCTGCGCCAAAATTTTGATAGCTGGTGTTTCTGTAATCCCCTCTGTTCAATACGCGCAGAATTTCCTATAGTATAGTCATCTAAGGGTTTCACCTGATTTTAGGTTTTCTTTTTTATGGCTGATCATCTTCCTTCATCACAAGCAGCGCAAGGCGAGTATGATTTCTCGACTTTGATGCGTACTGACGTTTTATTTGCGTTTGGTATTGTGACCATCATTCTTTTTATGCTCGTGCCGATTCCGGCGTTTATGCTGGATGGGGGGCTTGCAATATCCATTACGTTCTCAATTCTGATTTTGATGACGGTTCTGTTTATTCGCACCCCGCTGGAGTTTTCAACCTTCCCGACGGTTTTACTGGTGGCGACCTCCATGCGCCTTGGGCTTAACATTGCTTCGACGCGCCTGATTTTGGAAAACGGGCATGAAGGACGTGATGCGGCCGGAGGGATTATCGAAGCGTTCGGGACATTTATCATTGGTAATAATTATGTCATTGGCGCAATCGTTTTCTCGATTCTGGTGATCGTGAATTTTGTTGTGATTACCAAGGGTTCGGGGCGTATTGCCGAGGTTGCGGCGCGCTTTGCGCTTGATGCGATGCCGGGCAAGCAGATGGCCATTGATAGTGACCTTTCGGCGGGGATGATTACCGAAGATGAATCGCGTGAACGCCGGAAGAAGCTTGAATCAGAGAGCACGTTTTACGGGGCTATGGACGGTGCGGCTAAATTCGTGCGCGGGGATGCGATTGCGGGATTGCTGATTGTGTTTGTCAATATTGTCGGCGGTATTGTGGTTGGTACAGTTTTTCAAGATATGAGCCTGGCTGAGGCGGCATCGAATTACACAATTTTGACTATCGGGGATGGTCTGGTTTCCCAGGTCCCGGCGCTTGTGGTTTCGGTTTCTGCGGGTTTGCTGGTCTCTAAGGCGGGGGTTGAAGGCACAGCGGAGAAAGAGCTTTTTGCGCAGATCGGGCGATACCCCAGCGCGCTTGCGATGAGTTCGGTGCTTATGTTCGTATTGGGGCTTGTGCCTGCAATCCCTACTGTTCCTTTTGTTGCTCTGGCTGCGATTACAGGGGGGCTTGCCTATTATGCCTTTGTGCGCAATGAGCGAATCGAAGGCGTTAAGATGCTTGAAACGAGCGAGAAAACCGCAAAGGCCGCACCTGTTCAGGAGGAGCCTATCTCAAAGGCGCTGGCGATGGATATTATCCGCCTTGAGCTTGGGTACGGCTTGTTGCCGCTTGTACAGGGGGAAGGTGGTAATAAGCTCACCGATCAAATCAAGGGATTAAGGCGGCAACTGGCGGAGGATATGGGGTATGTTCTGCCAGCGGTGCGCATACAGGATAATTTGCAGCTGGAGGCCAATACCTACGTTGTGCGCATCAAGGAAATTGAGGCCGGGCGCGGGGATGTGCGGCCTAATATGCTGATGTGTATGGATCCGAATGGTGCGCCGATGAGTCTGTCCGGGGAAAACACTATCGAGCCGACTTTTGGCCTGCCCGCGATGTGGATACAGGAGCAATACCGCGAAGAAGCACATTTCAAGGGCTATACGGTTGTGGATGCGCCGACCGTTATTACAACGCATATCACGGAGCTTATTAAAGATAATATGCCTGATTTGCTAAATTATGCCGAGACGCAGAAATTGCTTGATGAGCTGCCTAAGAGCTATCAGAAGCTGGTGGCTGATGTTATTCCGGGGCAAGTTACGGTGGGGAGTTTGCAACGGATAATTCAGGGATTGCTCTCCGAGCGCGTATCGGTGCGCGATTTGCCGACAATCCTAGAGGGTGTGGCCGAGGCGACGGCTTATACGAAGAGTATTTCCAAAATTACGGAGCATGTGCGCAGCCGGTTATCGCGCCAGCTTTGCGATGCTCATGCGGATGCATCGGGGGTGCTGGTTTTGCTCACGCTCTCGCCGGACTGGGAGCAGGCCTTTGCCGAGGCGCTGATGGGGGATGGGGAGGACAAGCAGCTCGCTATGCCGCCGACGCAGCTGCAGGATTTTATCTCTGCGGTGCGCGATCAATATGATGAGCTTGTGCCGCGCGGGGTGACGCCTGTGTTGCTGACCTCGCCGCGCATTCGTCCGTATGTGCGATCGGTGATTGAGCGGTTCCGTCCGCAAACAGTTGTGATGAGCCAGAACGAAGTGCATCCCAAGGCGCGGATTAAAACGGTCGGACAGGTTTAGGGGTTTTTCCAACGATTATTAATGCGGGATAATTGGGATCAGGACTCATAAGTTGAGATAAAAGATGTTGATTGCAGCGATGCAGATGCTCGAGAAGAGGTTATGGGCGCAGTGGCTTGTAGCGATGCGCCGCCAGTGCAGCGAAGATGTGATTGAACACACCCTATCCGGCCACAAACGGATAAAACGTTTATACTGCGTCTTGGGCGGCCCATATTCTTTCTGGGCATCACGCCATTGAAGGCCACGCCTGATCATATGAATTATCCGCTGATCACGCGCAAATCGTCTACACGTGGCACACCCGGGATGGCGGAAAGTAAGGCTTGATCGTGTTTAGCTGTGATTTTGTTAGCCAGAATAAATTGCTTATGATGAAATCCTCTCTTGTGCGCCATAGCCAGAATGGCGAAGGCGTATCATTACAAGTGAATCATAATTTAATAGTCCCAGGAAATCTTGTTTATAGATCCTGAGCCTAGGACAGCCCCAAAAATTATTAAGCTCTATTTGGGGTCAATACTTGACAAGACATAAGGATAGGGGCATATACAAGAGCCCACATGCGTTCCCCGGTAGCTCAGTGGTAGAGCAGGTGACTGTTAATCACTTGGTCGGAGGTTCGAATCC